>JAPLIC010000003.1 GCA_026389315.1 Cyanobacteriota bacterium | reverse complement strand
GCGGTGTCGCCTCCCAGTCAAAATCGCTGACGCCAGCAGGTGGAGGAAACATCTCAGGCTATCTCGTACTGAGATCAAAGCAGCTGCCTGGATTCTGTCAAGGGCGAGGGGTCGGGAGCTGCCACCCCCCTGAACGGTTACGTTTTTTCTTCGATTTATGCACTGCGTTGTTTCGATGCCCGCGTCCCCAAGGACAGCAAATTAGCGGGTGTGATCTCCGAGATTCCATTTAGTGCCAAATTGTTACGCCAACTGATTTAAAAAACTATGCGTCCTGAGAACACCGACAAACGCAGTCCTGCGTTTTTGTCCAAATACAATCTGCTTAAAGTTGCCAACCCTTTCTTTCGCGCTCTGATTCCCCGAGCGATAACAATTTATCTCTTGGCAAAGAAGTGCCGATCACACGGGATAAAGCTCCTCGACTTAGGGGGACGGTCGCCGTGCGAAGGCTACTTGGTCATTCATCTGTCTCCTGTCGAGATTTATGGACTGCCATCGGTGCCCTCGCGGACCCAGCAGTTGGTGGAGGATATTGTGATGCGCCCCGAGCTGCGGTGGCGGGATCTCGCGTTGCCCTCGGTTGTTTTGAACTACGATCTCACGTATGGCATCCCGCTCGCTGACGGGTGCATGGAGGGTATCAATCTCAGCCACATTCTCGAGCACATGCCTCTGGCCGCTGGCCGCCGGTTGTTGCAGGAGTGCAGCCGGGTCTTGAAGCCGGGAGGTGTGGTGCGTATCAGCTGCCCAGATCTCAAGAAATACGCGGCGGCCTACATCTCCGGCGATCGTGAATTCTGGCAACGAATGGGAGCATTGCCCTTTTGCAACTACACAGATCTGCCGACGGCCGGTGCAATTTTCTCCGGCAAGGCCTACGACAATCACAACGGGCATCTTTGGTTTTACGATGCGGAAACCGTCATTGCTTTGTTGCGGGAAGCGGGGCTTCGCACAGCCGTCGAGACCAATTTGCACGAGTCCATGCTGCCCGCGATCCGCGAAATTGAGCCAAGCTACCGATCGTTGGAAAGTTTCTACGTCGAAGCCACAAAGTAGGATTTAAATTCCCACCTGTCAGTCATGTCGCTCTCAGTCATTGTGCCGGCTTTCAACCGGGAGGGGCTTATCGCCCCCACTCTGCTCAGTCTGCTCCGGCAAACACTGCCGGCGGATGAGATCATAGTAGTGGATGATGGGTCTTGCGATGGAACTGAAAAGGCCGCTTGGGCGGCGTTTCATCGGTGGGAAAGTACAAGAGTAAAAAGTGATATGGTTACCGAATTCAAAGTGATTCGGCAGGAGAATGCGGGACCTGCGGCCGCGAGAAATCGCGGATTCGCCGAGAGCAAAGGAGAGTTCATCCACTTCTTCGACAGCGATGATATAGCGGTGTCCAATAAGCAAGAGTTCCAAATGCGTGCTCTTCAGGATACTGGGGCTGATATTGCGATCGGGCCCTGGCAAAAGGGGTTCTTTGAGGATGGGAATTTTCTTCCATTCCAGCACGCCCTACAACAGCTCGGCATCCCAAATTGTAGTCTTGTCGAAGCGATTCTGACCAACTGGTCTCTGGTGCCACACTGCTGTCTTTTTAGGCGTGAGATTGTTGAGCGCGCAGGGGGGTTCCCGGAAGACTGTTACGGCACGGAGGATACCTTCTTTTTTCTCTCCTGTCTCCTTTCGGGAGCGAAATGCATCCACTCGCCTGGAACATTGCTGATGTATCGTCTGGGCAATGAGAAGATTAGCTGCGCCTCCGACGGAGGCGACAGACATTTAGTGGAGTGGGCAAAGGTGCTGATTAAAATGCACGATATCTGCTTAGCAAAAGGCTTGGACCCCATGCGCTGGTTTGGGTTTCGAGCGCGATGCTGGTCAGTGATGCGTGAACTGGACAAACGCGGCCTTCTGCATCTGGCGCCGGTAGAACGTTTGCAAAAAGTGGCCAAGGGCAGTCCAGAGATTGATTACGCTGTGCATGGTCTGATGACGCGTTGCTTTACCGGCCTCAAGCAGAGGGTTGTGGGAAACCGCGCGTCACATCCTTTTCGTGCGGGTCCGCTGACAAGAATGCAAATCGCATTCATCGAGGAGGCGGGTTATAGGGTCGTTCGCTGATCAAACGAGTGTTGTGATGAACATTAAATCTAAAACACTGCGAATCTCTGGTGCAAAGCTGTTATTCACGCCCATGTTTAAAGACGTGAGAGGATACTTCGAAGTTTTTTGGGAGCAGTCGGACCTGATTGCGGCGGGTCTGTCGTTTGCGCCTTCCAACGCTCACCATTCCTACAACACTCGAAAGGGAACCATCCGTGCTTTTCATTTTCAGCGTCCGCCGCATGGGCAAGCCAAGCTGGTATCGTGTGTGAGAGGGAAAACTTGGGATGTCATCCTTGATCTTCGGCCCGAGTCGCCTTCCTTCCGTCAGTGGGAAGCGGTTGAGTTGTCATCTGGTTGCGGAAAAGCGGTATACATCCCGGCAGGTTGTGCTCACGGGTTTGCCACTCTGGAGGACGACACAACAATCGCTTACCTGATCGAAGGCGAGTTTCGGCCAGATTGGTCAGCCGTTGTCCGTTGGAATGACCCCGCGCTCGGTGTAACTTGGCCCGTGTTGGAACCGATCATTTCCGAGAAAGATCGTCAGGCTCCCGTTCTTGAAGCTTACCTAGGCTCCTTGTGAGTTCCCTCCATCAAATTTCACCCGCCACCGCCTCATGGCTCTTCTATTAATCACCGGTGCCAGCGGCTTTATCGGGCGAGCATTGATCGAATCGCTTATAGCGCGCGGCGGAAACGAGTTGCACGCTGTGAAGTGGGGGATTCCCAAGGTGCCGCTTTCTGATCGGGTATGTTGGCACGAATGCAGCTTGTTGGATCACGGTTCAGTGGATGCCCTCTTCTCAACGCTTAAGCCCGAAGTGCTGATTCAACTGGCATGGTGTGCCGATCATGCAACTTATTGGAAAGATCCCGCGAATTTCGATTGGCTCTCTGCCAACTTGAACATTGCGCGTGCTTTTGTGCGGCAAGGAGGTCGCCGGGCCGTTTTTGCCGGCACTAGTGCGGAATATGACTGGTCCGGAGAGTTGCCGCTTAAGGAATTCGAAACGCTTCTCAACCCGCAGATGCTTTACGGCTCGTGCAAGCTGGCTGCCTACTGGGCCTTGAAAAGTTTCTTTGAGCAAGATGGAGTCTCGTGGGCGTGGGCACGGTTTTTTAATCCGTTCGGCCCCTATGAGGATCGCCGTCGGCTGATACCCAAGGTCTGCCTCAAGCTGCTGGCCGGAGAGCAACTGGATTTCGACGCGGCTCTCTCACAACGTGACTTTCTGCATGTGGATGATGTCGGTTCCGCCTTGGCGGCGTTGGCATTATCGGAGGTCCAAGGGCCGGTCAATTTGGGATCTGGCGAACGCACTCTTGTCCGCGACCTAGTCTCGACCTTGGCCAGAATCACGGGTCATGATGGGTTAGTACATTTCTCCGAAGCCGCCGGTGAGTCGGATGCCATAGTGTCTGATGTAACGCGATTGCGTGAAGAAGTCGGCTGGTCCAGTTCGTGGACGCTTGAAAGACGTTTACAGCAAACCTTTCACTGGTGGAAACAAAACAAATGAAATCCTTTTCAGCCTTGAGAACATTGATGTTCAGAATCAGGCACGGTTTCAGGGGCTACCCAGGGACGCTAGCCGGGTATTCTATGCGGGTGGATGAGTCACTCCGTCGCTATCAACTGGACAACGAAGCCGATGTTTATGATGAGATTATTGCCCGCCTTCCGGGTGGGGGCTTATTCGTCGATGTCGGCGCGAACGTGGGCCTTCACACCATTCTGGCGGCGTTTCACATGGGGCAAAGGGGCAGAGTGTTGGCTGTCGAGCCTGTTCCGGCAAACCTTGAGCTCCTACGAAAAAATTTGCAGCTCAACGGATTGCTGGACAGGTGCCAAATATTTCCGTTCGCGTTGACTGAAACAGGGGATCTTTCTATCCGCATGTCGGTCGAGCCCGGCCTGTCACCTGCCGCGAGTATCTCGCAGACAAGTAGGAACACAGAAAATTCTATATCCGTCGCTACTAAAACCCTTGACGATATTTGTGAGGCGGCCGAGAAAATCCCTGATTTAATTAAAATCGATGTGGAGGGTGCGGAACACGAGGTGCTAAAGGGGGCACGTCGCACTCTCACCGAAGGACCTGATTTGCTGATTGAGGTCCACCGCTATGCACTGCCAGATATTGGTTCTAGCGAGGAAGCGCTGACTGAATATTTACTAACTTTTGGCTATCGCCAAATTCGCCTTCCACAAGATAAGTCCAGCAAACTTGGTGGCTACCACCATAGTATTTTCACGAAACACTAAACAATTCTGAGAAAGAACATTTCACAACAGCCATGAAAAACACCAAATGCATGAACTGCGGCTCGACCGCATTGAAACGATTCATCGACCTGGGCGACCAGCCCAACGGAAACCATTTTCCGGCTGAATCGGAGAAAGATCGTGAGCTGAGATTTCCTTTTGCAATGTGTGTCTGCACCGACTGCTGGCAGGTGCAGTTGGAGGAGTTTCCCTCCATGGAGTTCATGTTCTCCAACCACCCATACGTCACCGGAATAAATATGCCGGTGGTCAGCCACTTCAAGACGATGGCTGAACGCACGGTCTTTCGCTACGGATTGGAACCGAACAGCCTTGTGATCGATATCGGAGCTAATGATGGCACACTACTGAGCAAATTTCGCGACAAGGGAATGAGAGTTCTGGGGGTGGATCCAGGGGCAAGAACCGGCAAGCTGTGCCGCGCCAATGGCATCACGGTCTGTGAGACGTTCTGGAACAGCGAGTCGGCGGCGGCCTTGAAATTACTCAATTTGAAGCCGGACCTAATTACGGCTACTGCGGTTTTTTATCACATCCCCGATTTGCATGATTTCATCGAGGGTCTACGTTTGGTAATGGATGAGAAAACGGTTTTTCTCACGCAGTGTGTTTACATGAAGGACGTGCTCGAGAAATACGAGTTCGATCACTTCTACCACGAGCACACCATGATCCATTCCATTGCCCCGTTGAAGCGTGCTTTCGAGCAGCACGGTATGCGTCTGCTGCATGTGGATTACTACGACGTGCACGGAGGCTCTTTCGTCCTGTCGGTTGGACTGCAAAACTCCGTGCACGAATCCTCGCCGACGGTGGCCCAAGCCATCGAGGCCGAGGAGAATCTCGGCATTAACAAAATCGAAACGTTTGAGAAGTTCACGAAAAAAGTTCAGAGGAACCGTGATGACCTTCTTGTTCTGCTGCGGGATCTCAAGAAGCAAGAGAAGTCGGTTTACGCTCTAGGGGCACCGCTCAAGGGAAGCACCCTGCTCAACTACTGCGGCATCGGCCCAGATCTTGTGGAATTGGCCACCGAGGTCAACCAGTTCAAGATCGGCAAGCTCACACCTGGTACGCACATTCCCATCGTGGAGGAGTCATCACTGGCCAAGCAACCCGACTACTATTTGTTGCTATCGTGGAACTTCCTCGATTTCTTCCGTAGCAAATATGCTGATTATCTCAAAAGCGGCGGGAAGTTTATTGTTCCGCATCCTGATGTACGGGTGATTGAGAACTGATGTGGCTTCGCCGCAGAGCCCGAATCTGTCACCAGTTACTGTATTCATGGATCTGACCGGCAAGCGAATCCTCATCTGCGAAGAAGCCCTGACCACCCACAAGGGCCACTTCCAATCGTGGATCAAGGCGATACGGAAGATGCACCTTGATGCCGGGGCGGAGGTCTTTGTGGCGGGCAACTGCGCGGTGATCCAAGAAGTACGTGAAAGTTTAAACGTCATCCCCGTCTACACAGTCAACAGTTGGGACCAGACGGTTTCCGGCAAGTGGCCGGGCTGGCGCAGACACCTGTGTGTCTTTGCCCAGAACTGGCGTATCTTTTGGCAGACCCGTGCGGCCCTGCGCCGCACGGGTCCGGTGGACATGCTCTTCTTCACTGCGGTCCGCGTTCATCAGGTGATCGGCCTCCGCGCCCTATGCGCTTGGGGCTTGGGTCGGAAGTTCAAACGGCTGACATTCTTCCTTTTGACCAGCCAAGCTGAATACAACAAAGATTTCACTGCGTCTCACTTTCCGCGGCAGACCCACCTCATTGCATCCGTTCTGCGCTCGTTCGACCGGTTGGCGCGGCGGGGCGATGTGATCCTCGCGGGCGACAGCCACATCACCAATGGCGAATACGAGAAGTTGGCCGGAGTGCCGATGACGCTGTTCCCTAGCCCGGGCGCCGACCTCCGTTACGAGAAGCGGGGCGAGCGGAGCGGAGGCCCAATCTTCACCATACTGGGGGTGTCTACTTGGGATAAGGGTATAGACGTGTTCCAGTCGGCCATCTTGTGTTTCCTGGGCCGCAACCCGCACAGTGATGCGCACTTCGTCCTTCAGTGGGGCGTTCCATGCGAGGGACCCGGCGGAGTGGACACCCCAATTTCCAGCCATCTTAAGTCCGACCCGCGGGTCACCCTCCTTGAACGCCGCCTGACCAACGAAGAATACGCCGAACTTTTCTGTTCGGCCGACGTGATCGTTCTTCCCTACCGCAAGCTCACCTATTTCAACCGCATCTCCGGGGTGGCCGTTGAGGCGGCTGTGTCCGGCAAGCCGATGATTGTGACCGAGAAAACCTGGCTCCAATGGGCCATGCGCAAGTTCGGTTCCGGCCTCGCCGTGCCGGAGGACGGCGTTGAGGAGTTGTGTGCCGCCATTGAGAGTTGCTGCGCCGACCGCGAGGCGATCACGGGCGAAGCCCGCCGCCGCATGGCCGTGGCCCGCGATTATAATTCGTCTGAGCGATACTTAGAGATCCTTTGGGGAAAGTAACTAAGGGCGTAGGACGTGGAGCGATGAAGCGAGGACACCAGCCAGTGGATGGACTCTCAGAGTTCCCAAGAGATAAGAGATAGATAACGACGAATCGGGGGGTGACTTCTTCGAGAGTGTTTATAGGCTTACCTTCTGCTTAAGCGAAGCCGCATGTTGAGGATGCCGCAGAAGAAGATGCGGATATGGCAGGCGAAGATGAAGCTAAAGCCACGGGCGGCGTGCTTGATGGCTTGGATTTTCCTGTTGAGTCCTTCGGCCACAGAGGGTGGCTATGCTTAGCAATTGGCGGTGACTTTCAGGAAAGGTGTCACTCCTTGGCTGCCTTTCAGGCGGCCTGGATAAATGGTAGCGCCTGGTCGGATTGGTCGCCTTCTGGTGGCTTGTTGATCCACACCACTACTGGCTGGCGCCAGCAGCGAGTGGATT
>JAPLIC010000021.1 GCA_026389315.1 Cyanobacteriota bacterium | reverse complement strand
TTCGGCAGGCGGTGGAATCACGCCATTGCATCAGATAGTTAATCACGCCACCTCCCTTGCCCTTTCCTGGAGCCAGCTTTTCGCTTTGGCACGGATCAATGCTTGGTCATGGTTCTGGGCTGGTAGCCGGCCCATGGCCCGTTCCCGTTTCAAGTAGTGCAATAGCTGGCCCAGCAGGGGTCCGGCCGGCAGTTGCAGCTGCTGTTGCAGGCTGTGGCCGTCCATGGGGGCAGCGGGGTGGAAGAGGGGGTCGTCGTGGTCGCGCCAGCGTCCCAGGGCCGTTTCGGCCTGGCTGGCCTCCAGATGGAGCAGCAGGGCGGGCAGGTCCGACTCCAGATCGATCTGCAGCGCGAAGCGATCGTCCTCACCCAGCCGCTCCAGTGAGCCACCGATCCCAGGCCCCTGGAGGCGTTTCAGCCAGTGGTGCAGGCTACCGACCCTTTTCTGCAGCCGGCGACTGGCCTGGAGTCGGCCCAGGCTGGCCGCGTCGAACAACAGGGCCAGTCGCGCCACGGGGAGGGCTGTGAGCGTTTCCTCTGGTGAGAGGCCCCGGGCCAGGGCCTGCCGGGCCAGGGCCTGGTCCGGCGTCAGCGCTGCCAGCGGAAGGGCCGCGCCCAGCAGGGGGGCGTCGCCGGCCAGCCAGGGTTCCAGCAGGCCGTAGTCCAGGGCCTGGGCCAAACCTTGATGGCCTGAGGGGCTAGCGGCCATCCGCTCCAGTTCGGCAAGGACCCGTTCGGGAGCCACCTGGGTCAGCCGGGCCCGGTGCTCCCGAATCCAGCTGCCGCTCTGGCTATCGATCGGCAGCCCTAGATCCCCCGCCAGTCGCATCCCCCTGAGCATCCTCAGGGGGTCGTCCAGCAGATTGGCCTCACTGAGGGCGCGCAGGCGGCCTGCGGCCAGATCCTGGAGTCCATGGCAGGGATCGACCAGGACGGCCCCTGCCCTGCCCGCAGGCAGGGTCAGGGCGATGGCGTTGATGCTGTAGTCGCGCCGTTGCAGGTCCGCCGCCAAAGTGGCTCCCTCCTGCCGGGCCAGGTCCACGGTCCAGCCGCGGAGGACAAGCCGGGCGATGGAGCGTTCCCGATCTAATACCACGACCGTACCTCCGTGGAGTCGGGCCAGGGTCTGGGCCAGGCCGATCGCCTCCACGGGTACCACCAGATCAAGGTCTGGCCTGGTGGCCAGTCGCCCCAGCAGGCCGTCCCGCACCGCCCCCCCCACCAGGGCAGTGCCCTGGGGCAGATCCTGGTACGAAATCGGCCATTGGGGGGGGTCGAGCAGCTGCCACAGTGACTCGGCCTGATCCCCTGGGGGCCGGGTCACAATGGAATCAAGGTCGGGATCTGGCGGCATGTGCATTTGTGTCGATTGCCACTGGGTCGACCGATGCCAGGCCTACCACGCTGTCGAACGTCAGCATGGGGTGCCCCATCTCAGCGCAACCCCGGATTGGCAGCCGCGCGAGCCGCGTATCCATGTGCAGGTCAGGGATCTGCCGGATGGAGTTGTGGGAGTGGAATGGGATGTGCGCGCCTGCGCCGACTTCCGCCGTGAGCAGGGCCGCTGGAGCCGCCTGAGGCCCGGACAGGCCCTGCCCGCATGACGACCCCAGCGCCTCAGTCCTGTCGTTGGTTGTTGGCCTTGCACAGCAGCAGTGAGCTTCTGGGGGTGGGTTTACAGCCCCTCGGCCAGAGCGAGGGGCCTGAGCTGGCGATCTTTCCTGGGGGGCGGGACCTCTCCAGTGGTCTCCTCGGCGCCCTTGAGCATGTCCTGCCCGCTGCGGCCTGGCCCGCCCTGGGCCGCTTGGCGGTGGCGATAGGGCCGGGGGGGTTCACCGGCACCCGCCTCACCGTGACCCTGGCCCGCACCCTGGCCCAACAACTGGGGATTCCTCTTGATGGGGTCAGCAGTTTCCATTTGATGGCCCAGCGCGTTTTGGCCGGCGGCCAGAGCCCCGGATCCGCTCCCGTTGCCCTGGTTCAGGCGCTGCCGCGCCATGGATGGGTGGCCGGCCTTTATCGCCGAGATGCTTTGGCTCCAGGCGGTGTGGCCGAAGTGATGATTCCTCGCTTGTATCGCAGCGAAGCTGAACTGGAGGAGGCGATGGGGGGGGCACCGCAGCACCCGGCCGTGGCCCTTGTGCCCCAAGATGTCGAGCAGCTCCTGCGGCATTCCCAGGCGGCGGCCCTGGCCCAAAGGCCCGGACCTTGGCAACCTGTTTTGCCCCTCTACCCCACCAGTCCGGTTGAGGTTGGGCGCCCTTGAGCCGGAGTGTTCCGTCCCGGCGGGCCCAGCGCCCGCAGCCGCCGAATCGGATCACCCGCGATCCCCAGGTTCGAGCCCGCCCCCGCCCCCGCGGGCGCCGACGCAGCCGGTGTCCTGCCAGGCTCCTTGTCGTGGGTGGATTTGTCCTGTTGTGGCTGTCGCGGGGGTGGTGGTGGCCCTCACCGCCGCCTCCCCAGGTGATTCTTGTGTTGGGTGGCGACACTCAGCGGGAAATCGTCGCTGCCCGCTTGGCCCATGCGGATGGCTTACCCGTGATCGTCAGCGGAGGCAGCAACCCTGAATACGCCCATTGGCTGTTCCAAGAGCGGGAGGGCCTGGCGCCGGATCAGGTGCGACTTGACTACCGCGCCCGGGACACCCTCAGTAATTTCACGTCACTGGTCGATGACCTGCGCCGAGCCCGGATCCGCCATGCCCTGCTTGTCACCAGCAGTGACCACATGAATCGGGCCCTCCTGGTGGGCCGGATCGTGGCCGGAAGTCGGGGCATTCAGCTCACGCCGGTGCCCGTGCCCTGCGGCCAGCTCTGTGTGGTGGAAGGCAGGCGCAAGGTCTGGGGGGACGGGGCCCGGGCCCTGTTATGGGTGATCAGTGGCCGCGATCTGAGGGGCTGGGCGGCAGAGCGGTTACGGTCCCTAAGGCCCTAGGGGGCTCGAATCGCTTGGTCTGGATCGGACCGGCGTCGAGAAGGTCGTTGATTTCTCGCTGCAGGGCCTGCGTTGTGGCGTCCAGGTCGCTACGACGGCGGGAGGTGGGTGGGGCAATCAGAGACCCAATTCTGATATGCACTGGGATCAACCGCAGGCCCCCACGGCGGCCCAGGGCCCGGTGGCTGTTGAGGATGGCCACCGGCAGGAGGGGCACCCCCAGCCGTGCCGCCAACAGGGCCGCCCCTGACTGGGGGGCGTGGACCCGACCATCGTCCTGGCGGGTGCCGTCGAGAAACACCCCGGTGGCCCAGCCCTGGGCCAGCCGTTCACTGGCGGTTCGGAGGGCCTCCCGGTCACTGGCACCGCGGGCAACGGGGTAGGCCCCACAGGCTTTGATCAGGGGCCCGAGCAGGGGCACCCCGAACAACTCCTCCTTGGCCATGAAGGCCACGGGGCGGCCGATGGCGTGGCTGATCAGCGGCGGGTCGAGGTGGGAGCCGTGGTTGGCGACCACCACAAGGCCCCCGATCCGGGGCACATGGCCCAGGCCGGTGGTACGGCCCCTGAGCAAAATTCGGTAGATCGGCCAGACCAACAGGCTGCTGATCAACGTGTAGCCCAGGTCCGGTTGGGGACTGCCCAGCAGCGCCGGCCGCTCGAGTCGCCGCTGGGCCAGGGGGCCTGGTACAGCCATTAGTCCAGATCCGTCGCCGCGGCGACCTGGCGACAGCGCAGACCCGGGCAGCCTCGCTTGATCAGGCCGCTGAGCACGTTGCCAGGACCGATCTCCACCGCCTCATCGATGCCTTCGCGGCCGAACTGCTCCATGGTTTCCCGCCAGCGCACCCCCGTGGTCATTTGCAGGAGCAGGCGTTGTTTGAGCAAGCCGGCATCGGTGCTGGGGCTGGGATCGGTGTTGCTCAGCACCGGGATGGAGGCTTCGGCGAAGGGCACGGCCTCCAGATCGATGGCAAAAGCAGCCGCGGCTTGGGCCATGAAGGGCGAATGGAAGGCGCCGGAGACCGCCAATGGGATCGCCCGCTTGCAGGCGAGGACCTCGCTCACGGCGCTCACCGCTTCAGGGCTGCCGGAGAGCACCACTTGGGCCTCGCTGTTGTCATTGGCAATCACCACCCCTTCGGTGGCGTCCACCAGCTGTTCCAGTTGGGGCCTGTCAAAACCCATCACGGCGGTCATCGCGCCACCGCCGGCCGCGGCCATCAGTTCGCTACGCCGATGCATTAGGGCAAGTCCGGTCTCGGCGTCGAACACGCCGGCGGCATAGAGGGCCACCAATTCCCCCAGGCTGTGGCCCGCCACCAAGGCGGGCTGCGGGCCTCTGGCCCGCAAGGCATCCACCAGCAGGCTCTCGATCACAAAGAGGGCCGGCTGGGTGTTGCGCGTGTCGTTGAGGTCGGATGGGCCGTCCCCCATGGTGTCATTGCTGCCCGCGCAGATGGCCAGCAGATCCCGTCCCAGCTTGTTAGAGGCCAAGGCGAAGCGCTGGGCGGCTCCGGGAAGATCCAGCACCCCTTCTGCCATGCCCAGTTTCTGTGAGCCCTGTCCAGGAAAGACCCAGGCAACTGCCATGCACTCTCATGCCAACGAACCGGCAGGAGATTACGGCCCAGCCCTTCGGCCTGGCTCCCTGGTCATTGGGGTAGTCCTCCCCAGCGGAGCAGCGCCCCACCCCAGCTCAGGCCCGCCCCAAACCCGCTGCTGGCGATCAGTTGGCCGGGCCGAATCCGGCCATCGCGTACGGCCTCATCGAGCATCAGGGGAATCGTGGCAGCGGAAGTGTTGCCGTAGGCCGCCAGGTTGGTGAGCACCCGCTCTCTGGGGACCGCAAAGCGATCGGCCACGGCGTCAAGGATTCGTTGGTTCGCCTGGTGCAGCAGCAACCAGTCGAGTTGCTCAGCTGTCAGGCCGGCTTGCTCAAGCAGGTCAGCGAGCACGATTGGCACTTCGCGGACGGCGAATTTATACACTTCCTGGCCATTCATGGCAATGGTGCCGAAGCCTCCCACCTCCCGGGAGAGGTTTTCGACCAGGGGCAAGCGGGTGCCACTGCGGGCCAGGGTGAGGCAGCTGTTGCGCTGGCCATCCGAGCGCATGCGGAAGGCGACAAGGCCATCCTGCTGGGCAGGGCAGGCTTGCAGGGCCACGGCCCCGGCACCGTCGCCGAAGAGCACGCAGGTGCGCCGGTCATCCCAGTCGACCCATCGACTCAGCAGGTCGGCGCCGATCACCAGCACCTTGTCCATGCTGCCGCCCCGGATGAACTGGGCGGCTGTGATCAGAGCGAAAAGGAAGCCGCTGCAGGCCGCAGTCAGATCAAACGCCACAGCCCGATGGGCCCCCAGGACCGCCTGGATTCGGGGGGCGGTGCCGAACAGGTCGTCGGGGCTGGAGGTGGCCAAAAGGATCAGATCCAGGTCCTCAGCCTGCCAGCCCGCCAGATCCAGGGCGGCTTGGGCGGCAGCACTGGCCAGGCTGGTGAGGGATTCGGCTTCTGAGGCGATCCTGCGGCTAAGTATGCCGGTGCGATCACGAATCCAGTCGTCGTTGGTATCTACCCGGCGACTGAGCAAGTCGTTGCTCACCACGCTCTGCGGCAGGGAGCTGCCACACCCGACCAATTCCACACCACGGGGGGGCACTAGGTGGGAGAGGTTGGTCAATTCGGTCGCGCTGAGCACCACTGAGGATCGGCCCATCGTTTGGTCAGTCAACCACAGGTCGCCGCAGGCTGCGGGGTTGATCCCAGGTCATGGAGGTCATCCATGACGCGATGGCTGGCGGCGGAGTGAGCCAGGCGCAGGGCGCTGACGACGGAGAGGGCCTTGCTGCTGCCATGGCCGATCACGCAGATGCCATTGACCCCAAGCAAAAGGGCGCCGCCATGTTCGGCGTGGTCGAGGCGCTTTTTGATCCGCATCAGATTGGTGCGCAGAAAGGCGGATCCCACCTTGCCGCGACGGCCCCTGGGCAGTTCGGCCCGCAGCACGTCCAGGAGGACGCCCCCGACGGATTCCAGGAATTTCAACAGGACATTGCCCGTGAATCCATCACACACCACCACGTCGAAATCGCCGGAGAGCACATCCCTGCCCTCGCAGTTTCCAGCGAAGTGGAGGCGGGTTTCAGCGGCCAGCAAGGGGTGGGTCTTGAGGGCCAGGTCGTTGCCTTTGCATTCCTCCTCACCGATGTTGAGAAGGCCAATGCGCGGTTGACTCACCTGCAGCACATCTCGACTGTAAATATTGCCCAGCAGGGCAAACTGGTGCAGCCAGGTGGGTTTGCAGTCGGTGTTGGCCCCCACGTCCAGCACCAGGACCTGTTGATCGGGGTCGCGGGTGGGGAAAAGGGCGCCGATCGCTGGTCGTTCGATGCCGCTGAGGCGACCCAGTCGGAAGATGGCCGCCGCCATGACGGCACCGGAGTTGCCGGCCGAGTAAACGGCGGTTGCTTCCCCACTCTTGACCAGGTCCATGGCCATGTTGATACTGGCGTCCCGCTTGCGGCGCACGACGGTGGCTTCGTCGTGCATCGCCACGGAGGGACCGCTGGGAACCAGGCTGATCAATCCCTGAGCAAGGGCTCCCTCGAGGGCTTCGCGCAGGCCACAGGCATCGATGCAACGACTCAGGGGCTCACTTTCGGCGACGAAGCGGATGCGAACGGGCAGCCGCTCCACGGCCATGAGACAGCCCTCAAGGATGGCCCCCGGGGCGTTGTCGCCCCCCATGCCATCGACGGCCACCCAGAGGCGCTGGTGGTCATCGATGACGGCGTCTTCGCCCTCGATGCCGCTTTGCTGCAGGCGCCGCAGGGGGTCGAAGACGAGGGGTTGCAACACGTTCCCGGCCACGGAGGTGGCGGCACCGGCCACAGAGGTGGCGGCACCGGCCACGCTGCCGGCCATGGAGCCGGCCGCCGAAGCGGATTCCGCCAGGGAGGTGATGGCGGCGTTGCGTCGATACCAGATCACCAGGCGCCGGATCGTGCGATTCGGCTTGGTGCGCCGGCTTGTCATCCGCCGGACGGCCGGTCGGATCGGGTCAGGCTCCTTCGGTGGCAACGGGTTCAACGATGCGCTGGAACAGATAGCCGGTGCCCCGGGCCGTGAGGATCAGCTCGGGGTTGGCTGGATCATCCTCCAGTTTGGATCGCAGCCGGGAGATATGGACATCCACGACCCGGGTATCGACGTGACGTTCCGGGGTGTAGCCCCAGACATCCTTGAGGATTTCACCGCGGCTGAAGGGTTCGCCCGAACGGCTCACCAACAGTTCGAGCAGGCTGAATTCCATGCCTGTCAGGCGGATGCGTTCTTCGCCCCGATAGACCTGGCGTTTGTTGGTATCGATCCGGAGGCTGCCTACCTGGATAACGCCGGTGTTGGGCAGGCCTGCCACCTGTTCTTTCTCAACCCGCCGGAGCACGCAGCGGATCCGCGCTTCCAACTCCTTGGGGCTGAAGGGTTTGACGACGTAGTCATCAGCTCCCAATTCAAGACCGGTGATGCGGTCGGCGACATCGCCGAGGGCCGTCAACATCACGATCGGCACGTCCGATTCCTTGCGAAGCTCTTGGCAGACTCCATAACCATCCAGCTTCGGCATCATCACGTCCAGCACCACCAGATCGGGTTGACAGTTCTGGAAGGCCACTAGGGCCTCCTCGCCATCGCAGGCGGTCACGACCTGGTAGCCGATCATCGAAAGGCGCGTCTCCAGAATGCGTCGGATGCTCGCTTCGTCATCCACGACCAGGATGGTCTCTTTGGCTGGGACAGGTGCCGTCATCGCGCCGACGATCTCGTTACAACGGATTGGTCCTACTGAAAAGGCCCGAGGGCCGCCCTGTTCACCGAAAGCCACCTTTGTTCATAAAAATCTTTCCTTGAGTGCGATTGGCCCGCCCCGTCTCCATTTACATCTGTCAGAGCTGTGGCGCCCGGACCCGCCAGTTTTTTGGCCGTTGTTCCAGCTGCGGCAGCTGGAATTCCTTGGTTGAACAAGCCGCCCCCGTCACGGATGGTCGCCGCCGCAGGCCCCTGCCGGCCGAGGGTAAGGACGGCGTCGAGGAGAGCGGTCGACCCCAGCGCTCCGAACCGATCACGGCTGTGGGTGAAACTCCCCTGCGGCGTCTGGCCAGTGGTTATGGCGAACTGGATCGGGTCCTTGGAGGAGGTCTCGTGCCCGGCTCCCTGGTGCTGCTGGGCGGCGATCCGGGCATTGGCAAGTCGACCCTGCTGCTGCAATGCGCCCGGGCCATGGCTGGCCAGGTCTCAGTGCTGTACGTCAGCGCCGAAGAATCAGCCCAGCAGGTGAAATTGCGCTGGCAGCGCCTGGCTGAGCCCGGGGCCCCCGTTGGGGACGCCTTGCGCCTTCTGGCCGAAACCGACCTCGAGCTGGTGCTGCAGGAACTGGAGGCCTTGCGGCCCGCCGTCGCCATCATCGACAGCATCCAGGCCCTGCACGATGGCCAGCTGGCCAGCGCCCCCGGTTCGGTGGCCCAGGTGCGCGAATGCGCCGCTGCCCTGCAGCGGGTCGCCAAACGGCAGCACACGGCCCTGATGCTGGTGGGTCACGTCACCAAGGAGGGCCTGCTGGCCGGGCCCAAGGTGTTGGAACATCTTGTCGATGCGGTGCTCACCTTCGAAGGGGATCGGTATGTCAGCCACCGCCTCTTGCGGGCTGTCAAAAACCGCTTTGGGGCGACCCATGAGTTGGGGGTCTTTGAGATGCGCGGCCAGGGCCTGGTCGAGGTCAGCAATCCGAGCGAGCTGTTTCTGGGCGGTAGTGCTCCCAGCCCGGGTAGCGCCATCATCGTGGCCTGCGAGGGCACCCGTCCGCTCTTGGTCGAGCTCCAGGCCCTCGTCAGTCCGACCAGTTACGCCAGCCCCCGCCGCACCGCCACCGGCATCGGCACCAACCGTCTGCATCAGATCCTGGCGGTGCTTGAAAAGCATCTGGGCCTGCCCCTTTCCCGGTTCGATTGCTATCTGGCCGTGGCTGGCGGGTTGCAGGTGGAGGAGCCGGCCGCCGATCTCGGCGTGGCCGCCGCCGTGGTCGCCAGTTTTCGTGATTTGGTCCTACCCCCTGGCACCGTGCTGATCGGCGAACTGGGTTTGGGGGGGCAGCTCCGGCCCGTGGGGCAGCTGGAGTTGCGACTGCAGGAGGCTGCCCGGTTGGGCTTCCGCCGGGTGGTGGCTCCGACGGGCAGTGGGCTGGAGCGGCAGGCGCAGCAGCTGGGGCTGCAATGGTTGCCCGCCGCCACCGTGGCCGAAGCTTTGGTGGCGGCCTTGGGCGTGGACCCTCAGGCCCAGGACTGAGCGAATGTCGGGCCGATAAAACATATTTACTAGACCTGAATCAAAAGTATACGTCCACCGTGCCGCGGCCGGTGGTTTTTAACCAGTTTTGGGCTTCGATGTAATTATTTGGTGCAAGTCGGATGGCCTTGGTCCAGAAATCGGCGGCCAGATCAAAACGCCGATCGGCTTCGTCTTGGTCTCCTTGCTCTTCGGCGATCGAGCCAAGGTGGTGGTGGATGACGGCCATGTTATTAAAAACCTGCGGCATGCGGGTGTTTAGTTCCAGGGCTTCATTGTATAATTCCATCGCTTTATCGTGGTCGCCGTTGCTGGTAAAGACCAGGGCCATATTGTAAAGAATAAAGGCCTTGTCGTTCGGGTCGTCTTCTAGCTTCAGCGCCTCTTCATAGTTTTCCAGGGCTTCGGCATATTCGCCATCTCCCTGGGCGCTCATGCCGTCGCGGTAATAGGCAAAGGCTTCCTTGGCGCGACGGTTCGTGGGCATGACCTTCAGGATCAGGTCCGCCATCACTGTGAAGCTTTTGTCGATGAAGTTGTCGTTGCGCTGGGAGCGGGGCACGCGGGGCTACAAGGCATCGGTCCCCCATCCTGCCCGGTCCTTTGTCCTTTGTGCTTTGTCCCGCAGGCCCCGGCCGGGGGGCTGGCCACTCGGGGTGGAAGGGGGGCAGCCGCTTCAGGGCCTGGGCGGATCACCGGCTTTCCTAGCCTGGGCGGGGATCCGGATTCATGCCTTTGCCTTCCCAGCCCGTCTTTGATGCCGTCCCTGCGGCCCCGGCCCTTGCAAGGGACAGCCCTGGACCCAGTCTTTTGTTGGCCGTGGAGGGCATGAAATGTGGCGGCTGTGTCCGGGCGGTCGAGCAGCGCCTGGCCCAACAGCCGGGTGTGCGCCATGTCAGCGTCAATTTGTTGACCCGCACTGCCTGGCTGGAGCTGGCCAACACCAGCGTCGACCTGGCTCCCTTGCTGGCCAGTCTCGAAAGCCTTGGCTTCAGCGCCCACTCCCGCGATCAGGACGCACCCCTGGTGTCCCGCCGGGACCTGCAGAAGCAGCAGCATTGGTGGAGCCATTGGCAGCAAATGCTGGTGGCCATGGCCTTGCTGTTGCTTTCGGGCCTCGGCCATCTGGCTGAGTCAGGCGCTCTGGGGACCAGTGCCGTGTCCACCCTGTTGGCTCGCAACGGCTTGCACGCCGTGGTGGCCGCCACGGCGTTGCTCGGGCCCGGTCGCTCCATCCTGCAGGCGGGGGTCCGCTCTGCCTGGGCCGGCGCCCCTGGCATGGACGCTTTGGTGGCCCTTGGGGTCACCAGCGCTTTTTTGGCGAGCCTGTACGGCTGGCTGTGGCCTGCCAGTGGCTGGCCCTGTTACTTCAACGAACCGGTGATGCTGCTGGGTTTTGTGCTCAGTGGTCGTTTTTTGGAAGAACGGGCTCGATGGCGCACGGGGCGGGCCATCGAGCAATTGGTCGAACTCCAGCCCAACGAAGCCCTGTTGATCGTTGATGGCGGCCCGCCCAGGCCGGTGCGGGTCGGGGCCCTGCGCCCTGGTGATCGCTTGCGACTCCTGCCCGGCGACCGGATGCCCGTCGATGGCGTCGTCCGGGATGGTTGCTCGACAGTGGATTGCTCCGCGTTGACTGGAGAAAACCTGCCACTGCGGGTGGAACCGGGCAGCGAACTGCCTGCGGGCAGCCTCAATCAGGAGGCCCCCCTGGAGCTGGAGGTGCTGCGGTCCGGGGCCCACAGTGCCCTCGCTCGCATCGTCCAGTTGGTCGGCCAGGCCCAGGCCCGCAAGGCGCCGATCCAGGGCCTGGCCGATGCCGTGGCCGGACGCTTCAGCGTGGCGGTTTTGCTCTTGGCAGCCGCCACTTTTTTGTTCTGGTGGCGATGGGGCTCCCGGCTCTGGCCTTGGGTGCTGGCGGCCCAAGGCGCCAGTGGCCATGGGGGCCATGGCATGGCAGACGTGGCCCTCTCACCCCTGGCCCTGGCCCTTCAGCTGGCCATTGCCGTTCTGGTGGTCGCTTGCCCCTGTGCCCTGGGGCTGGCAACACCCACCGCCATTACCGTCGGATTGGGCTTGGCCGCCCGTTCGGGCCTCCTGTTCAGGGGAGGGGATGCCATGGAGGCCGCAGCGGGTCTGAAAACCGTGCTGTTTGACAAGACCGGCACCCTCACGACGGGATGCCCCTTCGTCACAGCTGTGACGGTATCTCCGATGGTTCGCGAGGGGACGTTGGCTTTGGAGGGAATCACCGCAGCAACGGATTCCCGGGTGAGCGCCGATCGACTGGTCCAGCTGGCGGCCAGCCTGGAGCAAGCCAGTCGCCATCCCTTCGCTCACGCCCTTCACCAGGAGGCCCAGCGCCGCCAACTTCCTTTGTTGGGCCTTGGGCCCTCGGAAGTGGTGCCGGGCGATGGTCTGGTTGGGTGCCTGGATGGGGTGGCGGCCAAGCTCAGGGTGGGTCGCCCGGAGTGGTTGGCAGCCCAAGGTGTCTTCGGGGTTGAGCCGCCAATGGCAAGCGGGCCCGAGAATGGGGGATCCCTGCTGGCGGTGGCGGCAGACGGGGTTCTGTTGGGCTGGATTGGCTTGGAAGACCGTCCCCGGGACGAGGCCCTCTCCACCTTGGCCAGTCTGCGGGCCCAGGGATTGCGCCTCGGCCTGCTCAGCGGTGACCGTCAGGGCAGCGTGCAGAGGCTGGCGACCGAGGTCGCTTTGGCAGCAGATGAATTGGCTTGGGATCTGCGACCCGAGCAGAAGCTGCAACGGATCCTTTTGGCCCAGGAATCGGGGCCGGTAGCCATGGTGGGAGACGGAATCAATGATGCTCCCGCCCTTGCCGCCGCCGACCTTGGCGTGGCCATCGGCACTGGTACCCAGATCGCCCAAGAAGCGGCCGACCTGGTCATCCTCGGCGATCGGCTCGGGGGCCTGCCCACAGCGTTGGCTCTCTCGCGTCGCACGATGGCCAAGGTGCGTCAGAACCTTTTCTGGGCCTTTGGTTACAACCTGCTCGTCCTGCCGATCGCCGCTGGTTTGTTGTTGCCCTTTCAAGGCATCAGGTTGACGCCCCCCCTGGCGGCTTTGCTGATGGCCATGAGTTCGATCACGGTTGTGTTGAATGCGGTGTTGCTTCAGGATGGAGACCGCACCCAGGGAGGGGTTCACCATGAACCCTGAGGCGCCGATGGGCACCGGCTTGCCCCGAGGCCGATTTGTGGTGCTGGAGGGGGTCGATGGGTGCGGCAAGACCACCCAGCTCCAGGCCCTGCGCCAATGGCTGCCCAGCAGTGGCCTTATGGCGCCCGGCGCCCGTTTGGTGGTGAGTCGCGAGCCGGGGGGGACGGCCCTGGGCCAGGTCTTGCGCGAGTTATTGCTGCATCCGCCCCAGGATGGACAACCCCTTTCCCGGGCCGAATTGCTGCTCTATGCGGCCGACCGCGCCCAGCACGTTGAAGCGCTCCTGGTGCCGGCGCTGGAGGCCGGTGATTGGGTGCTTTGTGATCGCTTCACCGGATCGACAGCCGCCTATCAGGGCTATGGCAGAGGCTTGCCCCTAGCTCTGATCGACACGCTGGAAAGCTTGGCCACAGGCGGTCTCCAGGCCGATCTCACCCTCTGGCTGGATGTGTCCCTGGCCGAGTCCCGCCGCCGCCGTGGCGGGCGACCGGCCGATCGCATTGAGGCGGCGGGAGAGTCCTTCCTGGCCCGGGTGGCCGCTGGCTTTGCCACCCTTGCCACCCAGAGGGGCTGGACCCGCATTGAGGCCGGGCAGCCTGTGGCAGCAGTGACGGAGTGCTGTTGCGCCGCCATCCGTCGTTGCATTGCCCCCAGCTGAGTGAACCCCATCTCCGGGTAGATCCCCTCGGCCCGGTGTCAAGGCCGCCCGACCCTGCAGTGGTTGCGCCATGGGCTCCACCAGGCCCTTGCCTTGCCCAGGGTTGATGCCCCCAGACTCTGTGGCGCTCTGGCCAGGTCCCTAGCCTGTTTTGATGTCCCCCCCGGCGCTCTGCCTTGACGATGGCGCTTCTTTCGCTGCAGCCGGGGCGATGACCGACGTTTCCTCCCCCCCCGTTCCCCTGTTCGCCGATCTGCTGGGGCAGGAGCTGGCCATCCATTTGCTTGCGGCGGCGCTGCGGTCTCGCCGCCTGGCGCCGGCCTATCTGTTCGCCGGTCCCGATGGGGTTGGCCGGCGCCTCGCGGCGCTGCGATTTCTGGAGGGGGTGGTGGCTACAAAAGCCGCCAGCGCTTGCCCAGGTGCCGCCTTGGAGGTCCTGGAGGGGGATGGTCGCATCCGGCGCCTGATGGCCCAGGGCAACCACCCCGATTTGCTGTGGGTGGAGCCCACTTTTCAGCACCAGGGCCGGCTGATTCCTGCCTCCCAAGCCGCTGAGAGCGGCATCAGCCGCAAGGTACCGCCCCAACTCAGGCTGGAGCAGATCCGTGAGGTCTCCCGCTTCCTTTCCCGGCGACCGGTTGAGTCTGGGCGCTGCATGGTGGTGTTGGAGTCTGTCGAGTCGATGGCCGAGACGGCCGCCAATGCCCTGCTTAAAACCCTGGAAGAACCAGGGGATGGGATTTTGGTGTTGATCAGCGCCGCCCCCGATCGTCTGCTCGCCACGATCCGCTCCCGCTGCCAGCGCATCCCCTTCCGATCCCTGGCCCCTGAGCAGGTGCGGGCGGTATTACAGGCCAACGCATTGACAGCGACTGACGGGGGCTCCCCGGATGCGGTGGCTTGCCCGCCTGATCCTCCCGAACTGCTGGAACTGGCGGAGGGCTCCCCCGGGGGCCTGCTGGACCATCGCCGGCAGTGGCAGTCCCTGCCCGAGGGGCTGGCCAATCGCCTCCTCGCCCTGGGGCCAGACCCGTTGGAATCCCTGACCCTGGCCCGGGACCTCAGCGAAGCCCTGGAGGGGGACCAGCAGCTATGGCTGCTGGGTTGGTGGCAACTTGCCGGCTGGCGTCGGCGCCAGGATCCGTTGCGCTGGCGTCGGCTCGAACGGCTGAGGGCCCAGCTGCTGGGCCATGGTCAACCCCGTCTGGCCTGGGAGGTGGCCCTGTTGGAACTCGCCGCTTTGCCGGCTCTGCCCTCGGGGGCTGCCCGCCCGTCCGGCCCTTGGTCCCCGTCCGGCACTTAGACAGGGAGAGAAGCCGACGGCCCTGGGTGATGGAGCGTATGGAGGAGTGGCGAAAACTGTTGGCGGCCGGCCAGTACTTCAAGGTGGTCTGCGGCGCCGGCCATGAGGTGGAGGCCGATGTCGAGCGGCTGGCTTACGTGTATACCCTGGCTGGTTGCAATGGTTTTGATGTCTCCGCCAAGCCATCGGTGGTCGAGGCCTGTGGCCGCGGCATTCAGGCCGCCGCCGAGGTCGCCCCCGCCATGGGCCTGAGCCTGGGGGTGCGCCCCTTCATCACGGTGAGTGTGGGCATGCCAGGCGATCACCACGTGCGCAAGGCCGTGATCAGCAGCGATTGTGTGGCCTGCGATCTGTGTCTACCGGCCTGTCCCACGGCAGCGATCACAGCGGATTTGGTCGTTCTGGATCCGCTTTGCATCGGCTGCGGGCGGTGTGAGGCCGTTTGTCCGCCAGCTGCGTCGGCGATTCGCTGGCGCCATGATGCCAAGTCCCTGCGCAGCATCCTGCCGGCCTGTCTGCAGGCGGGGGCGGAAAGCATCGAACTCCACGCCGCCGTTGCCGATGAGGAGGCCACTTTGGCCGAATGGCAGGTGGTCAACGACTGTTTGCCCGACGGCCTTATTTCCCTTTGCCTCGATCGTCACCACCTTTCCAACCACGATCTCCTGGAGCGGATCCGTCGGGCCCATGCCGTTGCCGGGAACCGTTTGATGATCCAGGCCGACGGCGTGCCCATGGGTGGGGTGGCGGGATCGGGTTGGAAGGCCACACTCCAAGCGGTGGCGATGGCCGATGTGATTGAAAGGGAACTGAAGGCGAGAGATTCCCGCTTTCGGCACCTGCCGGTTGTCCTTTCCGGGGGCACAAACAGGGGGACAGGTGAATTGGCGGCCCGTTGTGGCGTCCCGTTCGCGGGAATCGCCATGGGTAGCCAAGCCCGTCGTTTAGTCCAGGAGGGGCTGCAAGACGTCAAGGTCGGCAGCGTGGACATGGGTCTCAAGATGCTGGTGGCTGAGGCCAACACCATGATTCTGACCACCTTGGCAAGGTCAGAGCTTTGCTGAATTCAGGTGACTGCGTTGGTATTGTCTTTGACGCGCTGCGCCGCTGAATCAGCTGCGGCGCTGCGGGCAGCAGCCATAACAACCGCTAGCGATTCTACCTGCTCACCGACGGGAAGCTCCAGGCAATAGCCGGCCCCGTAGACGGTTTTAATGAAACGAGGCTTGCGGGGTTCTGGCTCAAGTTTGGTGCGCAGATGGCGTACATGTACACGAATTGTTTCAATGTCTTCGTCCGGCTCGTAACCCCATACCTCCTTGAGAATCAGGGGAGGGGAAACGGTTTGGCCATGGCGTTGCAAGAGGCAATGCAGCAGCTCAAACTCCAAATGGGTAAGTCTAATCGGGTGGTCAAACCAAATCGCTTCAAAGCGCTCTGGAACAAGGGTAAGGGGGCCGTAATTGAGAATTTCGTTGTGTTTGGTCGACAACGGTGCCCGCTCGCTGCGCCTTAACAAGGCCTTGACTCGGACCATCAATTCTTCCAGATCAAAGGGCTTGGTCAAATAATCATCAGCCCCTGAATTGAAGCCGCTAACTTTGTCTTTGGTCCCGCCGAGGGCGGTGATCATTAAGATGGGAATCTTGGAAGTTCGCTCATCACGACGAAGTCGCTGACAAAGGGTGAGTCCATCCACATTGGGAAGCATCAGATCCAGCAAGATCACATCTGGGCTGTACTGAAGCGCTAGTGCCTGCCCCTTAATGCCGTCGCCGGCGCGCTGAACATCAAAGCCGCCATGCTCAAGGTGACCAGCGACGAGGTCACGCATGT
The DNA here is from genome assembly GCA_026389315.1 of Cyanobacteriota bacterium. GTDB lineage: Bacteria > Cyanobacteriota > Cyanobacteriia > PCC-6307 > Cyanobiaceae > Cyanobium. Next base: position 3,634 of record JAPLIC010000021.1, on the reverse strand, counting down.
CACTGTCGTCCTCAATCAGCAGGATGCAGGGTTTCATAGCAGGAATGAGGCGAACCGCAACGGTGAGAAAATCCCCTAATTATAGGGAGATTCAAGACCATTGTCGCGTTCAAGGGAAGTTCAGTGGCAGGGGCGTTGGCCACCATTCAATCGCTGGTTGCAATCCTGCGGGCCAGCCGGAGGAGTTTGGATTCGCCCTTGAGTTGCTAAACCCTTGTGCTGCACTGAGCTCATTACCCAAAAACAACAGTGCAGCCCCAGGCCCTGGGACGCAAGTCTTAAGGAAATCTTTGACATCAGCATTTTCGATTAATCTTATTTCATTTGCTCGGCTCGACTGCTGGGTCAAAAAGCGACTTTTAGGGATCAGGGGGGGGCTTGATCCACCCGTAGACCAGCCGCCAAGGATGGCCCAAAGTTCAGTTTTGTTTGACCATTGACCTGAACTCCCCGGGCGGGATTCGAACCTGCGACCAATCGGTTAACAGCCGACCGCTCTACCACTGAGCTACCGAGGAATGGACCGGAAGGACCCGAGGGCCGAAATCTCCCAGTACCCCTGGAACTTACCCCTAAGCCTGGCCTTCGGGCAAGGGGGCTAGCTGGCTTCTCATGCTGGCGCCATTGCACCAAGGCCCCACCAGGCCTCCTTCCATCAGGGCCGCTCCATCACACAGGTTCAGTTCTTCCAGGCGGTGGGTGATCCAGAGGGCGGTCAGAGGCTTCGCTGGGTCACTGCAAAGCCTGCGGATCAGGTGCAGCACTTCGCGTTGGCTCTCGGGATCCAGCAGGGCCGTGGGTTCATCCAGCAGCAGCAGATCGGCCTGGGCGGCCAGGGTGCCGGCGATGGCCAGGCGTTGTTTCTGCCCCCCGCTGAGGGTGTGGATCGGCCGTTGCTCAAATCCCAGCAAGCCCACCTGACCAAGGGCTTGATGCACCACCTGTTGGCGTTGATCGGTGTCCATCGGCCCCCTCAGCCCGATCATCAGGTCACTGCCACAGCTTGGCAACAGCAACTGGTGATCGGGGTTTTGAAAGACCAGGGCGGGCCGCAGGTCAGTGTCGATGCGCCCCGCCTGGGGCTGTAGGAGACCCGTGATACAGCGCAGCAGGGTGCTTTTGCCGCTGCCGTTGCTTCCCACGAGCATCCACAGCCCGGCACGGGGGATGCTCAGGTTGCAGTGACGGAGAGCCGGCTGGCCCGTCGGCCAGCAAAAGGTCAGATCCTCCACGGTAAGGGGAGAGGCCGGGCAGGCCATTGGCGCATCCAGGACCACCAAGGTCAGCCGTCCAGGCTGAAACCCGGCCGTTTGCCGCTAGCGCCGATGGCTGATTTCTCGTAAATCTGGATGGCAACAACTTCCGCGCAAAGCAAGCTGATGCGCTTGTGTTCGTCCTTTTCACAGGTCAGCTCAAGCAGCTTGGGATGGCCTGTTTCCATCGCCTGACGAAGGTCCTGATAAAGCGACTGGGCTGCTGCCAGGTCTTTGCGCTGGACAGCAACCGGCATGGCGGTGAGGCGGAGAGAGAGCTCGACGACGTACATGGCAAGGACTGGGACCGCCCCACTCTGGCCGAAAGCCGCAGCCTTCAGGGTGGGGGGTGGAAAGGTTGGGTTTAGGGGGTGGCCAGCTCGACGGGGGCCAGCGTGACTTGTTGGCTCCGTTGTTGCTGGCGATAGGCTGCTAGCTGATCACCAATCTGCTGGCGGACGATGTCACGGTATTCGAGAAAGTGTTCGTTGTGGGCGCAGACGGCCAGATATTGCTCGGCAACGCCCGGATTAGCGATAATGATGTGGCCCAGATGGTGCCAAAACGCCAAACGGGTCGGACGAACCACTCCTTGCCGCCAGCAGACAATCAACAGGGCACGGACGATGACCCACTCAGGCATCTTGAAAGCCGCTTTAACCCGCGGGGCACCTAACTTGAGAAAATAACGATAGACACGGTCGAGGTATTGCCCCGGTTCGTAAAGAGTGCAGAAGGCATCAACATATTCATTGGCGATGTCTTCCACCGGTCGGGTTGGGATGAAGTTCATCAATGTGGTTTGATTGATGTTGCCCCCATCGGCAATCAGACGACCCTCTTTGTTGAGTCGGTGCCACAGGGCCGTATGGGGCAAGGCCTGAAGCATGGCAAAGGTAGTCGTGGGAATGCCGGTCTGCTCGGCAAAGTCCACGATGCGTTGGCCGGCCCCGGCTTTCTCACCGTCGAAGCCGATGATGAAACCGGCAATCACCCGTAGGCCTGCCCGGGTCACTTTGTCCACCGATTCGTGGAGCGGTGAACGGGTGTTTTGAAATTTCTTAGTCAATGAAAGACTTTCGGCATCAGGAGTCTCAATTCCCATGAAGACGGCAGCAAAATTGCAGGCCATCATCAAGTCGATCATCTCGTCATCGTCGGCGAGATCAAGGGAGGCTTCTGTATCGAAGCGAAAGGGATAGCCGTGTTTTCTTTGCCATGATTCCAGCGCTGTCAGCAAGAGTTTGACATTACGTTTATTGCCAATGAAGTTGTCATCAACCATGAATATACCGCCACGCCACCCCAAGTTGTAGAGCGCCTCTAGTTCGGCAATGAGCTGTTGGGGTGTTTTGGTCCGAGGTTTGCGTCCGTAGAGCACGATGATGTCGCAGAATTCACACTGAAACGGACAGCCTCGCGAGAACTGCACGCTCATGGAGTCATAGGCACCCATTTCGAGCAAGTCGTAGCGCGCGATCGGGGTCAGGCTGACATCGGGCTTTTCACCATTGGCCGTAAATCGTCCGCTCTTGGCACCTTGCTGCAGGGCTTCGACAAAAAGCGGCAACGTGATTTCCCCTTCATCAAGGATGAGAAAGTCAGCTCCGGCCGCAGTCAATTCGTCAGGGGTTGAAGTGGGGTAGGGACCGCCGACGGCGACAGGTTTGTCAAAATGATGTGCCATATTGATCTGGCGAATAATATCGTCTTTTTGTACAATCATCGCCGACATGATCACCAGATCTGCCCATTGCCACTCTTCGGCGCTGACCGGACGAATGTTCACGTCAACAAGCCGGAATTCCCATTCCTGTGGCAAGATTGCTGCGACGGTGATCAGGCCGAGGGGGGGGAGAAGGACCTTGCGTTGCACCAGTTCGAGAATTTTCTCGTAACTCCAGAAGGTTTTAGGGAATTGTGGATAGACGAGTAAAACTTTCAAAGTTGCAAGTTTCTGATAGTTACCATTTTAAGCCAATCTCTCCTTTTTGGCTCGCCTCGTCCTTCGTCAGGAAGCCCCCGTTTGCTTGATTGAAGCCTTGTCTGCAGGCGAGCCTGCTCGGTTTGGTTCGCTTGGGCTGGCTTGGCCCAACCCTGGCTCTCTCGATGACCGCTGGGACGGGCCTCCCTTGACCTCTAGGTAATTCTTCTTATTGTTCGCGGGCGGCCTGGGAAGGCGGCTGCAGGCGCGTCGTCAGACCCCTAAGATTTCGTTTGTAAAGCTTCACAAAGTCTCTCATGACGATTGCTGTAGGGCGGGCGCCATCGGCCCGGGGATGGTTCGACGTCCTCGATGACTGGCTGAAGCGCGACCGCTTCGTTTTCGTGGGGTGGTCCGGTCTGCTGCTGTTCCCCTGCGCCTACCTGGCACTGGGGGG
>JAPLIC010000089.1 GCA_026389315.1 Cyanobacteriota bacterium | reverse complement strand
TATGCAACCAGCCCTGGCATCCCCTCCCACACAGACGCTGCAGCAGCAGGCCCCCCGGGGCGCAGAAAAAAGCCGGCGCCACCGTAATCACCACGTCGGGCCGCCAGCGCCGCTGGGCCAACAGCACCGGCAGGCTCGTCAGGGCAAAACTTGCCAGGTGCACTAGCCTTGTAATCCCACTTGGCCGGCGAGGAACCCATAACGGACACCGCCGCACTTCCACGCCAAGGTGTTGCTCGGCACTATAGCCATTTCTCACAGTCTTGTTGCCATTGCCTAGTCTCCAGCTAGGAAAGTAGGGCTGGGCCGTGATAACGCTCACCTGGTGACCCTGTCTTCCCAGCCAGCTGGCCAGTTCTCCACTGTATTTCCCAATGCCCACCGGTTCAGGGGCAAAATTGATTCCGTAGAGAAGAATGCGCACCCCCAGTCGACTCCTTGCAGATCACACCTTTCAAGACCCTAAGCCCGCGCGTTCTCCCGGAGGGCTCCTTCGTCTCTACGGCAAGGATCTCAGCCGCCTGCTGCGGATTCTGGACCCCACCCTGATCACGGTCCTCTTCCTGATAGGTGCTTCCGGTTCAGGCATCCCGCTGCCCACCAGGGCGCTGACGATGTTTCTGCTTACGGCGCTCATTCTTCCCGCCGGCAAGCTTTATCGTAGCTACCGCCAAACCTCCCTCTGGACCCTTGTCCGCCGGGTGACCATCAGCTGGGCCCTGGTGCTCACCGCCCTGCTGCTCCTGGGCTTTCTGCTCAAGGTGTCGGCCAACTTCTCCCGCCTGGACATGACCCTCTGGGCCCTCGGGGGCTGGGCTCTGCTGCTGTTGCAGCATGTGGGCAGCCGCAAGCTCCTGCGTTGGCACCGCATGCGGGGGGGTAACACCCGCACCATTGTCTTCTGGGGCACTCCCTCCCAGGCCATCGACTTCCACCGCAAGCTCCAACGGCTCCCCTGGATTGGTCTCCGCCTCGTGGCCTGGTTTGAAGCTCCCCACAGTGAGGCGACTCCCCTGCCGCCCGCCATGCTCCCCTGCTCCGGGGGCCTGCGGGAAATGCGCCAGTGGCTTAACACCAACGATGTGGACCAGATCTACTTCAGCTATCTCTCCTCCGCCGATCTATCCCTCGAGCAGGTGCTGCGTTTTTTCGGCGACACCTGCAAGCCCGTCTACTACCTCCCCTGGTGGGCCAACTCCTCCATGCAGTTTGAGGTGGACCAGCTCGGCGATGCCTTCACCATCAACCTCTGGGGCCAGGAGGGATCGTTCATCGACCACCGCCTCAAGCGCCTCCTGGATCTGGTGGGGGCCTCCCTGGCCCTGCTGCTGCTGGCTCCCCTCCTGCTGTTGATCGCCCTGCTGGTGGCCATCACCAGCTCCGGGCCGGTGTTCTTCGCCCAAACCCGCTACGGGCTGGATGGGCATCCGTTTCGCATGCTGAAGTTCCGCACCATGACCGTCACCGAGGACGGGGCCACCCCCGGGTTGCAGCAGGCCCGCCGCGATGATCCCCGCGTTACTCCCCTGGGCCGCATCCTGCGCCGCTGGTCCCTCGATGAGCTCCCCCAGCTGCTCAATGTGCTTGAAGGCTCCATGAGCCTGGTGGGGCCTCGCCCCCACGCCGTGGACCACAACGAGCACTATCGCCAGCTCATCCCTGGCTACATGCAGCGCCATTCCTTCAAGCCGGGCATGACGGGGCTGGCCCAGGTGGAGGGCTGGCGGGGCGAAACCGCCGAACTGGATGCCATGGCCCGTCGGGTGGAGGCCGATCTTCGCTACCAGCGGGAATGGTCGCTCAGCATGGATTTGCGGGTCTTGCTACTCACCCTGTTTAAATTGCGCTCCGGAAAAGCCTATTGACGAACGTGGCCGACTTGCCATCGGCTCGCCCACCACAGGTCCTTAGCCCCCTGGGCCCTCAGGCGTCGAAATAGCGTTTGCCATCGCTGCGCAACGCATCGGCCCGTCGAGCCGACCGCCGGCTGAACTCGCTCACACTTGGATTGGGCACCAATGGATCCACATGGGCCACCTGTTGCCACAACTCCCGCGGTGCCCAGCTCAAGGTGTGCGCCACCCGGTCGTGACGCACCACATGGCACCAACGGCTATTGCCGCACTGGGGGCAGAACAGCTCCTCCAGCCATTCGTTGCTCAACACCAACACCGGATAGCTCTGAATCACCAGCCGGGCGCGCTTATCGCTCATGCCCCGCTGGCGCAGCTCCTCTGGTTTGACGAGATGTAAAAAATATTTGCGGCCATTGCCACTGATGCGTTGCTCAGGATGGGCCGGACAAAAGAGTTCACGGCTCTTTGATCGGCTATTTCGCTTGCGTGGGAAGCGATTTTTGTCGATGATCTCTTGGTTTTGAATGTCCAGAAGTTGTTCTGAATAGGGTGTTTCAAATTCCAAGTTTGTCAAGGAATGGTTCATGATTTACTGCTATTATCTTGCCACTGGTTCAGGCTGTTTGTCAATCTGTTAATCTGTTTACTTTTTAGCGGACGGCATTTGCGTTTCGAGATCATCCTGGTGCTGTAGCAAACCTACATGCCGCCTAGGAGCCTGTCGCACATAACCCCACCACCCACTTCTCCACAGACGACCTCCAATCTGCCCAAATCCCAGTGACAGCAATGGATACGAGCGAGAGAATGGGCTATGCGCAAGCCCAAAACCTTCCGTCCCTGGAACCC
>JAPLIC010000035.1 GCA_026389315.1 Cyanobacteriota bacterium | reverse complement strand
TCGCCTTGAGGTAGCTGATCAGGTCGAGATCGGTTGCGGCAGAAACGCTTTCGAACACAAGGAGGAGGCGATTCCGCCGACCTCAGCCCATGCTGACAGCCCCAGCAAGGCCACCTGTGACAGACTTTGAATCAGCCCTGCGCCTGGAGGAATTCCGGCTGCCCATGGACCCCCGCGATCAATGGGACCTGGAGCTACGCCAGTACTGCCGCGATTTGATCCAGCCGCGCCGCCAGGTGGCCCCTTTTCGCCAGCCGCCCAAGCTCCGTTGGCTGGACGACGGGGCAGGGGCGGCGCAATGGCAGATCGGCGACTTTGCTCTGCTCGCCAACTGCGGAGCAAGAGCTAGGCGCCTGCCAGATCGCCAGGGTGTTGAGATGGGCTGTCCAGCAACCTGCGGAGCAAAAATTACATACACATCGCCTAAAAAAATCCCCACCAATACGGTGGGGATTGTTCAGTAGTTAGCGACGCTGCTTGGTCCATCGTCACTAAGTTATTACCTCCCCGATTCCCCTAGAGGATCCAGATCCAGGTGGAGCTGCGTCGCTGTGCGAATCGTTGTTTGCGGGCGGTTCGCTGATGTCAGCCACCGCTGGGACTGGTCAGGCGTTGATTCGCCGACGAAGCCGCCGGGACCAAGCCAGGGCTGCTCCGACTCCAAACAAAGGCAGGGGGCCAGGTACGGAGGCAGGATCAACGAACTGAGTGATTGGGGTTTGGGTAACACTTACCATGCCCAAGGAGTCAAAGGTGACGGCAGCATTGAAGGCCATCGTATCGGTGGGATCCAGCATGTTGGCCACATCAATCCCCTTGATCGCGAAACAGTCAACTGCAGTTCCGAACGAGAATTGAGTACCTCCTGTAATTAGACCAAGAGAGTTAGTAAAGGTGGAACAGGAGTCGCTTGAGCCGAAGAGCTCATAGTTGTTGTCGAAGGGAAGAGTGGGCGCCTGGTAAGTGGCAAATAAGGGCCCGCCGGTAACGTTGTAGATGTAACCAACTGCAACATCAGGATCGAGCCACCACTGGAAGTTGGTATTAAATACTTCGAACGTGGGGAAGACCCACGGATTGGTGGGATTTGTGGGCGTTGCGGGCAGCAAGGGAGTCTCGGGCGAGCCGCCGTCAAAACTTACTGAATTGGCTCCAATAAAGACCCCTGAATCCCAAGATTGATCGCAACATCAGTGACCATGAACTCCACATTGTATGTATTTCCCACAACCAAATCGCCTTTTGAAGCCGTTAGGAGTGTCGTTAAGCCATCATATTGGGTGTTGAAGTTATTCAGTGCGGAGCCAACATTGGAGCGATAGAAGGCGGTGTTGGAGATCTGATTAACTGAATTAATCTCAACATTTGCGGAAGTTCCGGGAATCAATGCTAGGTTTTCACCATTCAATGTAAGACGGAATCGATCATTGAATTGGGAGCCCACCCATTCTTCATATTCAGAAGCGAATACATACCGCCAAGAGATGCTTGGCGAAACAGCACGGAAAGCAAAACTGAGACTGGATAGAGCCCCGGGCCCTGTCGCAGATCCAGAGTTATTGGGTCCAACTGCGTTAAAAAAGTCCCAGTAGTCAATAGAACACCGTTAGTGAGGCCGATGTCAGCGGCGTTGTCAAAAGTACCGATTGCATTAGGTCCCGCCAGGGTGCCCGATACCGAACCAGGCACTGGAGTCCAACCATCCACGAGCAAGAAACTTGCAAGAGCATTGAAATCCGTAGAGGGGGTAACGGTTACCGCCTTAGCTTCGCCTGCGAAAAGTGCCAGGGAACCACCGCAGGGAGAAGTTTGCGGACATTGAAATGAACAGCGAACATGTTTTTTCCTTGGGACTGTTTGCCATCTAGCTGGCTACTGGCCGAATTGTTTTGGTCACTAGGATTAGCATGAAAGCTGCGGTCAAACTGTGGCGATAACATAATTCTTTTGAGGGTTTGGATGGCAGATTAAGGTAAACTTTAGAATTTAAAGGATTGACAAACTCGAAGATACGTTCGATAGAGCTTTGCACAAGAAAATTTTTTTAATACATTTCAGTTATCAAGGACAGCCCAAAGTTAGCATAGCTGCCATAGTCAAAAAAATATTTTGACCTTATTTTCTTCTTTTTTAGGGCGTTTCACTTTTCTGGCATTCGTAATCATGCCTTATCATTTTAAGCAGACCATAGGTGCAAAATGCCGTCTAAAATTGCCGTTTTTGCACAATGGTATTAGCAAGTCCTGATTGAGGCAGGCAGGCAAGCTGCCCATCAGCAGCTGTCGTTTGGTAGGCTGAATCAGAACCAGGTCGCTGGGGTGGGCAAGCTGAGCCCGGTGGCAGTGATTCAGGCTGGCCCCGGTGGTAGTGATTCAGGCTGGTGCTTTCCCCCAGGCTGGCCTGGCCACGGTGGTCGTCGTGTCCCTCACCCGCTATGCCCGGCGCCGTCTAGGGCTGGCACGGGGGCATGGGGATGCCCGGCGGCACCAATCTCGCCGCCTTGAGCACCGTATAAGTCTTCGACCGCGCCTTTGTTGAGCAGATGATCCCCCACCATCAGATGGAGGTGATGATGGCCTCAATGGCCCAGATCAACAGCCAACATGCTGAGTCGCTTGAGCTGCAGCGGGCCATGGTACGGGTGCAGAGCAAGGAGATGGCCCAGATGCAGCAGTGGTATCTCCAATGGTATCAATGATGATTACCTCCACTCCTCAGATGTTGGCGGGAATCTAAGTGTGTCAAAACTAGTTTGTATTATATCATGCATAAGTGCAATCAAGAGGGTATTGCTGCTTTAACCCACCTCCCATTCACCTCCTTCCAATTCACCAGCGACCACCAAGCCTTGATGTAATCAGGTCTGCGATTCTGATACTTCAGGTAGTAGGCATGCTCCCACACATCCAGCCCCAGTAAAGGCACACCCCGTTCAATGCCGGGCAGATCCATCAGGGGGTTGTCCTGGTTGGCGGTGCTGGTTATCGCCAGGCTGCCGTCGGCTTTGCGAATCAGCCAGGCCCAGCCCGACCCGAACCGTGCCGCCGCCGCCTGGTTGAACTGGGTTTGCATCGCCTCCAAGGTGCCGAAGTTTTTGTTGATCGCCGCCAGCAGCTCTGGCGAGGGCGTGCCCCCCTGACCCGCGGGCGCCAGCACCGCCCAGAACTGGCTGTGGTTCCAGTGGCCGCCGCCGTTGTTGCGCACCGCCAGCGGGAAAGCGGCGATTTGGCCCTGCAGGGCGTCGAGGCTCAGGTCCGTCAGGGCTGGATTGGCGGCGATCTGGCCATTGAGGTTGGCCACGTAGGCGCCGTGGTGACGGTCGTGGTGGATCGTCATCGTGGTGGCATCAATCGCGGGCTCCAGGGCCGTGGCGGCATAGGGCAGCGGCGGCAGGCTGAACTCGGCCCGGGCCGGCAGGGCACTACCCAACAGCAACCAGAGCGCCGTCAGGCCGGCCAACAACGGCCTGGCCAGCAATCGAAACAGCATGGCGGGGCAAGCAATGGAGACAAATTCTGGCCTGTCGGCTTCGAGAGTCACTGGGTTGGCTGTAGGCAGGCGGGGGGGGGTGGCCGTCGGCAGTTGGCAGATGGCCCGTGGCTGTTGACAAGCGGCAGGTGGCAGAAGGCCGTTGCCAGGTGACGAAACCCCTGCGCCGGTTTAGCCTTGAGCTGGCTTGGATCGTTCAGTGAAGAAATTCGTCTACTGGCTAATGGGCGATCGGGCTGGCCGGGTCGTTGTTGGCACCTGGAATTGGCTCTGGGGCAGGCCCGTCGAAGCTGGCGGCAAAGTGGCCGTCGCCGTGGCGCAAGAATCGCTGTTCTCCATGCAGGAGTCGGTGCATAAGTTGGCCAAGGCGGTGGCCATGCAGGTGGGCGCCTACGAACGGGCCCAGTCCAAATACCAGCAGAAAATCGAGGAGCTCAAGACCTTTGAGCAACAAGCGCGGTTTGCCCAGAGGGCGGGCCATGAGGATGGCGCCCGCCTGGCCATGGCTCGCGCCATTCAAATCGAAAAATTGCTGCCCTCCCTCGATCAGCAAGTGCAGCAGGCGGCCGCTTTTGTGGCTTCGTCCAAGGACAAACTCAACCGCGAGCGCATCAAACTTGAGCAATACAAATCCGACATGCAAAACATCAAGGATCTCGCCGAAGTCAATGCCGCCCTCGAATCGATTGCCAAGGTGAACAACGATTTCGACATCGGCTCGGCGCGCTCCAGCTTTGAGGCGGCCAAAAATGCCGTCGAGGGTCGCTATCACACCAGCACAGCGCTGGCCGAACTTTCCGAGAATCCCCAGGAGAAACTGGCAGCCGATCTGGACCAGCTCACCCTTGATGACCAGGTTTCCCAGCGCCTCAAAGCCTTGGAGACCCCTTTTGCTCCCAAGCTGCCTGAGGGCCCCCAACCATGAACGAACCCCCATCCGGTGGTTCCCGCAAGGGCCCGCCACCGATTGTTTTCCTATTGCTTGGCATCGGCGCCCTCTGGCTGCTGTTTACCCAGCTCCCCAAACTGCTGGGTTCGCGCCCCAACCTCCCGGCCATCCCCGCCGGGGCCTCCTTGCCCGGTGGCAGTGGTGGTGGCCCTGGCATCGGCGGTGGCATGGGTATCGGCATCGGCCTGGGCAACCTGACGCAGCGGTTTCCCCGGGAGGCCAGCGTGCCGGCCGGCACCACGATCAGCATCGATGGCTCCACCAGCATGGTGCTGATCAATCAAGCCCTTAAAACAAGCTTCCAAAACACCTATCCCGGCACCGTCGTCAACACCGCCGCCACCGGCTCCGACAACGGCCTCCAGGCCCTGCTCGGGGGCAGCGTCAACGTAGCGGCCATCTCGCGGTCGCTGACAGCGGCAGAACAATCCCAGGGCCTGGAGGCGGTGCCGGTGGCCCGCGATCGCATCGCCATCGTCGTCGGTGCCAGCAACCCCTTTCGCCGCAGTCTCTCCCGCAGCCAACTGCAGCAGATCTTCCGGGGTGAGATCAGCAATTGGTCCACCTTTGGCGGCCCCGATCGCCCGATTCGGGTCCTCAACAGGCCTTCAGTCAGTGGCACCCACAAGGCCTTCCGTGAACTTGTCCTGGGCGGTGGCGACTTCGGCAAGACGGCCACCATCACCACCTTGGACCGCGATGCCACAACGCCGCTGCTGCGCTTGCTCGGCAGCGATGGCATCAGCTACGCCACCTATGCCCAGGTGGCCGATCAACAGACGGTGCGTGTTGTGGCCATCGATGGCAGCATGCCGGATGCGGAGTCCTATCCCTTCCAGCGGCCCTTGTTCTTTGTCTATCGCAAGCCCATCGACCCAGCCGTCAAGGCATTTCTTGGTTTTGCCCTCTCCGCCGATGGCCAGTCCCGCATCAATGCCGGCACCAAAGGGCCCTGAAGAAACCTGAGGGCTGCAGCCGATGGCTGACCACCCCGCAGTAACGGCTGGGATCCGACAGCCTGGGGCCAACGTTTAATGAAATTGGATGGCAATCGTTTCCGCCGGCCTGGCGCCGCTGCCGACCACGCCCGCAGCCAGCGGAGTGCTCGAAACCCTGGCCTTTCTGCGGGATCGGGATTTTGCCCAAGCCCGCTTCGAGCGCTACGGCGATGTCTTTGGCACCACTTTGCTAGGGCAGCGCACGGTCTTCATCCGCGGCGAGCGGGCGATTGCCGACCTGTTCGCCCAGGGCGATGCCGTCGAGGGTTGGTGGCCGGCCAGCGTGCGCAACCTGCTGGGTCCGTTGTCGCTTGCCAACCGCAATGGCGCCGACCACAAGGCGCGCCGGAGGGTTGTGGGTCAACTATTCGCCACGGTGGCGCTCAAGCGCTATAGCCCCGCCATCGTGGCCTTGGTGGACGAGCTCCGGCAGGAGGTGCAACAGGCCACAGCCCCCCTGGCCCTGGTGCCCAAGCTGCGACGTTTCGCCTTCAGCGTCATCGCCACCACCGTGCTGGGGCTCGATCCGGTGGATCGGGAGGCCCTGTTCGGCGATTTCGAGATCTGGTGTGGGGGCCTCTTCGCCCTGCCGTTTGCCCTCCCCGGCAGCCCCTACCGCCGGGCCCTCCAGGCCCGCAAGCGCTTGCTGGCTCGCCTTGGCGCCGTTCTGGAGAAGGCCCAGACTGCCGCTGCCGCAGGCATGCCCCTCAACGCCGGCGGCCTTGATCTGCTGGCCGGTGGCCTGGATGAGGCCGGCCTCCCCCTGGCGGATGACGATGTGGCCGAGCAGTTGCTGTTGCTGCTGTTTGCCGGCTACGAAACCACCGCCTCCTCCCTCTCCTGCTTGCTGCTATCCCTGTTGCAGCACCCAAACGAGCTGGCCTGGTTGCACGAAGAGCTAGCAGGTTTGCCCTGGCCGCCGCCCCCTGGGGAGGCCGTGGCCGCCTACGACGCCCTGCGGGCGCCGCGGCTGGATGCGGTGGTCAAGGAGGTGATGCGGCTGACGCCGCCGGTGGGGGGCTTCTTCCGCCGCAGCCGCCAGCCCCTGGCCCTGGCCGGCGTGCTGGTGCCCGCCGATCGGGTGGTGCAGGTGAGCATCAGCGCCAGCCATCGCCATGGCACGGGCGATAACGATCTGGAGCTTTTTCGCCCGCAGCGGCACCTGGCCGGAGAACCCGCGGTCACGATGCTGCCCTTTGGGGGCGGCGAGCGGGTCTGCCTGGGCAAGGCCCTGGCCGAACTGGAGGTCCGCCTGCTGACGGTGGGACTGCTCAAACACCTGACCCTGGAGCTGGAGCCCGGCCAGGACCTGACCCTGGCGACGATCCCCAGCCCTTCCCCGAAGCAGGGTCTGCTGGTGCGGCCGCAACGCAGTGCCAATCTTGCTGCTGCCGTTGCGGTGCCGTGAGCCATGGCTATGCCCTTTCCCGAGCCCATGCCCTCACCTGTGCCTGTATTGAACGAGGCGGAGCGCTGGAAACAGGATCGCTCTGACGACGCGCTGTTCTATGCCGAGCCCCGCTTTGTGCAGCACCTCGATGGTGCCTTCCGCAGCCGCTTGACGGCCCTTTACGCCGAAAAGATTGCGCCGGATGCGGTGGTGCTGGACCTGATGAGCAGTTGGGTGAGCCATCTGCCGGAGGACGGCCGCTACCGGGAGGTGATCGGCCATGGCCTCAATGGCAGGGAGCTGGAGGCCAATCCCCGCCTCGATCGCCATTGGGTGCAGAACCTCAACCAGGATCAGCGCCTGCCCCTGGAGTCCGCCAGTGTCGATGCCGCCTTGATCGTGGCCGGTTGGCAATACCTGCAACAGCCCGAAGCCGTGGCTGCCGACCTGCTGCGGGTGCTGCGCCCCGGCGGCCAGTTGATCATCGCCTTCTCCAACCGCATGTTCTTCCAGAAGGCCCCGCGCAGCTGGACCGATGGCAGCGACCGGGATCGCCTCGCCCTGGTGGCCAAGGTGCTGGTGGCCCAGGGATGGCCCAAGCCCCAACTGATCGCCGAGGCCACCCGGGCGGAGGGACCGCTGGGCTGGCTGGGCGGCCAGGGGGATCCCTTTTTTGCCGTGATCGCCACCAAGCCGGGGATTTAGGGCTGGCGGGGACCAATGGGTCACGCTTAACAGTTCGTCACACTAGGCTGGGACGAAAGCCGATTCCCGTGAACGATTTTCTGGCCGTCATCTATCTGATCTGTTTTGCGGCCATTGCTGGCGGCGCCTTTGCCTTGATGACCCAAAGTCTGCGAGGTGCCTCCCAGCCACTGCGGTCCCGCCGCCATCCGGAAGCCCCGCAAGCCGGCGAGCCCGTGATGTACGTCGACCTCAATCGCGAGCGGCTCGAAGAGCTCTATCAAAAGGTTTCGTAGGTCATTTCCGCACCGGCACCACCTACATGCCGATCGGCGTCAGGGCAATCATGGCCAGCTTGAGGTGCTGAATGCCAAAGGGGATGCCGATGATCGACACGAAACAGGCCACCGCTGAGGTGAGGTGGCCGAGGGCCAACCACTAGCCCAAACCCATCACAAATCCACCCAGCACGAACGAAAGGATATTGACCAAAAAACGCAGCATGGGACAAGCCGTTCTGTTCTCCAGCCTGGCGGGTTGCTGCTGTTGTCGATGGCGTGAAAACCAGCCCCGCGGTACAGGGCATCTGGGCAGATCAACGACGAAGCGGCTGGGGCCGTCAGGAGTGCTGATCTACAGGTGAAGTCGGGGATATCACGCCAATCCTCGCCTTTAAAGTTTGCTGATTGCTAGACGGTGCGAAGATGGCTAAAATCCAGCTATGCCTCTTCACTTCTACTTTTCTGGTGGCAAAGTGGCCTAGGTACTTCAGGAAGATAGCGATTCAACGAAAGTGACCTCGGCAGTTTCCCTGCGTCGCTCGAAGCGTTCCACTAGCCAGACATTGATGATCGACTGACGCGTCACCACCAGCCGGGATGACTCCAGGTCGAGCTGCTCGACCAGTTAAAGTGGGAATTCGAAGTTGACACGTCGCTGCTGCAGCAGGGGTGGCGAGCGCCGGCCACATCAAGCACATCAAGCACATCAATGTGGGATTCTCCCGCTTCGAAGGATTGATCGAATTCAGAGCTGTTAATAGAGCTGCACCTCTTCAGGTCGAGAGTGGCGGACGGAGATCAGACGGTATCGCTCCAGGGGGCCGGCGACCAGGTGGTTGATGCCGTGCTTACGGAGGTTGGCATCACTTTTGGCTGGATCAAACTCAAATTCCATATTGCGCTGAATCTAAACCGTTTCGGCGACTTTAGGGCATTGTTTGAACGGTCGTCAGAACTCTGGTGTTGCGCCACAAGGAACTTAATCCAGTTGCGGTTGCACTTCTGAGTGACCCATCAATGCTAACGACCATGTGCGCACGGTTCTGTACCTCCTGGACCAGCCCTCACACAACAAAGCGACAATTAGCCTGGCTGGGTTCTTCCAACGTCTCAGATGCAGGGCGCCACCACTTTGATGATCGTGGGGCAGGACCCAAGACTGATTCAAAGTCAGGCACAGCCTTTCTTGCCGGGGCAGCGAGCATGGGTTGAGGTCGGCGGGATTGCCTCCTCTCTGTGCACCAAAGCTTCTCTGGCGCAACCGATCTCGATTTGATCAGCTACCTCAAGGCGATTCCGGATGCCCGCATGCGGCGGGGCGTCCGCCTCCCGGCTTGGTATCTGCTGCTTGTTGCCGTGCTCGGGATCCTGAGCAACTGCGAGAGCTTGCGGGATCTGGAGCGTTTTGCCCGCCGGCATCACGGCGTCCTCACCGAAGCGCTTGAGATCGAACTGAGGCGCCCGCCCTCGGATTCTGCCTTTCGCTACTTCTTTCTGCAGGTGGATGTGACTGCCGTCTGCACTGCCATCCGAGACTGGACGATCGCTCAGATCCCAGGTGGTGCAACGGACTTTGATCAGCTGGTGTGTGACGGCAAGACCCTGCGAGGCTCCATCGAGCCCACGGCTGGTGGCGGCTTAGCCCACGGCCTCCGGCCGACTGCGCCTACATTGCCCGGGTCACGCTCTACTCCGAAACATTGGGCGTGGCAATCGCTCAGGCCTGCTACGCCACGGGCGAGAACCATGAGCGGGCAGTGCTCAAGAAGCTCCTCGGGGAGCTGGATCTGAGCGGTGTGCTGATCCAGTCGGATGCGCTCCACACCCAGCAACCGTTTTTCGACAGCTCACGGAGCAGGGGGCCGACTTCCTGCGGACGGTCATAGACTCAGTCTTCTCCGTAGTAGTAGACAGCCAGAAGACGCTCCACCGCCAGATCCAAAGCCAGTTCCAGGGAAAGCGCAAGATCCCTGTCGTAACAACCGATCACGAGATCAGCCGCGGTCGCAACATCACTTGGACCCTGCGCGCCCTAGCCGAAGGCTTGCGCGAAGCGATAGGAAGCGCCTGTGCACATCAACGCCTACTGGCATGGCTCCAGCTGGATTGTTGAGGTGATCGCCATCGGCACCCGGGAGGGCAAGCCGTTCCAAGTCACGCACAGGTTCATCACCCGAGCTGAGACTTTGAATCAGCCCTGGGGGCAGGTCCCGAGCAGCAGCAAATCGAAATCCCTGGGCTCTCCCAGGCTGCCATGGCCAGCGATCACCCGGCGCCCCAAGTGATCGGCCAAATTCTCACACTTCTATTCAAATCTCGCGAATGTTCCCCCATATGACACAGCTGTGGCAGAGTTATATGGGTCGACCGCAAGATTCCTAAACAGCCCTTCAAGTCTATCGGCTGGGCAACCTGGAAAAGAACTAACGAGAGAAACGTTCGCCATCGATATACATTATATCGAGATTGGAGTTGCTAAAGTTTCTAAGTGCATCATCTGCGGTGTCGACTATGGGCTCGCCTGCAAAGTTGAAGGACGTGTTGCATAAGATTGGGATGCCGATGGCCTCATTCAATGAATCTAATGCCGAATGGAGTGCTTTATGAGTTTCGGGTCTAATCGTTTGCAATCGACTCGTTCCATCGTAGTGAACGATGGCCGGCGCCCTGAGCTGAGTTTCCCTATTGGCCAGTGGGGCAAATGTCATGTACGGGGATGGTGTGTTTGTATAGAAAAAACGCTTTAAGTCACATTCGCGAATCATAGGGGCAATAGGTCTGTAGGGTTCCCTTCCCTTCAAGTGATTGATTCGATCCTTTTGAGAAACAGGAAAGGGAAGGCAAAGGATGCTGCGGTGGCCAAGTGCCCTGGGTCCAATTTCACTCCGGCCCTCAAACCAGGCGACAACTTTCCCACTTAGTAGATCGTCCACAAGGTGGGTTGGGCATTCATCTAAATCAGGCCCACCGCGACCTAAGAAGGGAAGTTTGAGGGTGAGTTTTGGATTCCGCCAAAGCAATGCCCCTAATGATTGGCCGGAATCTGAAGACGCTGGACCCACAACTACTTTGTCAAACATTCCCGACTCCGAGATGGCAGTATTCAAGACAACATTCAGAGCACAACCTCCAGTTAATGCAATTGTTCTAAATGAGTGAGCATAACCAGAAAGCTTATGCAGAAACCATTCAATCCAAAGCTGCTGGGCATTACGAGCAACATCACAGGTTTGAGGATAAAGCCATGGCGATTCATAGTCTGTACTAAGGCCCAGAGCAGATCTTAATGGGTATAAATCGTTCCCGTCTCCATAGTAGGTGTTTAAATACTGCCAGGATCGGGCCAGCCATTCTCTGAGATAGATGTCATCGTTGCCGTAGGCTGCAAGACCCATTGTCTTGCCAGGATAGTGGGCATGTGCTTTGAGGAAATCAGGATCAATCAGAAGCTGAGTTAGGGTGCCGTAAAATCTGCCGTTGAGCGGAGTCTGGTCAAGATCCTCCAGAATAGACAGGTGGCCAACACTGTCCATGGAGTACAGACGTGTCGTCCCATCTTCAGATCCTCCATCTGCGCAGACAATCAGCGCAGGCAAAGACAACTCAGATAAAATTGTCCCGATATGATTCAGATGGTGACCCGTTTGAGTGACTGCAAGCTCATAACCTCCTATGGCTCGACTTTTCCCTTCTAGAGGATCACCAAGTTTGGCTACCAAGAACTCGTCAATGCAATCTGGCTCCAGATCTAGATACCGTAGACCTGTAAGGATCAGGTTTTCCATATCAGCAGCATTAAGGGAGTCATGCTTTCGCCGACTAATTCTTTCAGCCTCAAGATGCAGTAGAATGTGTTGATCGTTGGCAAAAGTTACACAGCTGTCGTGAATGCCATGGAAGGCAGATACGGATAGAGTTGTTTTCATTTTGTATGGGTTACCATCTCTGCTGGCTTTCGGCTGTCAGGTTGGGCATAGGTTGTAAGCCATATGAAGAAAAATGCCTAGGATCTATCGCTTGGAAGCACATTGGGGCTGTAATACGATATTGCCCCCGCTGGACTGGACGAACAAGATGAGGGACCAAGCCTCCAGCAATGATCAGAGTTTCACCGGCGGAGAGCTTTAGAACAGTTGAGTCTGCTCCAGTGGTTTCACGAACAGCTGATAACGGCTTCCCCAAATAGGAAGGATACAATACAAGTTCACCGCCGACCTGTTCGGGTGAGGTGTTCTCTGAAACCACAACAATCACTGAGATATCGCAGCCATTGACATCAAGGTGAAGGTCGAGAAAATCACCCTCTCTGCAATAATAGCTGTAGCTTGCCCTGTTGCCACTTGCCACTACCGGCACACCGATTTGCTCAGACAGGTAATCGCGTAGTGCTGGTGCACAATAGATTTGGTCTTGTATCGGTCCCCCAGGACTGGAGAGTAAGCGGCGAGGTGGAAGCCCACCCCGCCAGTTCTCTGTGGAATCCCCCTCGCGAAACTCTTCCTTAGCCACCTGGAAGGAATGACAAGCTTCTGCAAACAAAGACTGCAATGCTTGATCATTAAACAATTTTTTGGTGACAATGAAGCCTCCGCGTGAGGCAAGTGGCGATCTCTTCAACCATTCTCCGGTTGATGTTTCTTGATCTATCTGAGAAGGCAGGGACATCTCATTCGCGGAGGCTATTTGCATTCCTAACCCTGTGGTGGTGGGGCAAAGGGAGGTTGGGGCTGAGAAGACTGTTGTTGTTGCCACCAGGCTTGCAGCCGTTGCTGCGCTTCCCATTGGGCCTGCTCCCAGGCAGCCTGTTGTTGCATTTCCCATTGAGCTTGCTCCCAGGCAGCCTGTTGCAGCCATTGCTGTTGAGCCTGCTCCCAGGCAGCTTGTTGTTGCATTTGCCAACGAGCCTGATCCAATGCGGCTTGCTGGGCCATCCACATCGCTTGCGGATCCACCTCTTGTTGCTGAGCCATCCATTGGGCCTGCGGGTCAAACGGTAGACCTTGATCCAGAAAGGCTGCCCCAGGTTGGGGGAAGTTATTGAATGGGAAGGGTTGAAAAGGATTGATAAATGGTAAGCGTGGAATCCTTGGTGCAATAAATGGATTTATTGGGTTGATCGGGTTAACGAACGGAACCGCTGGCCTCAGCGGGTTTATAAAGGGATTAATAACGGGACGAATCGGCTGGATGGGCGTTCTGGGCAGAAACGGTCGAAGCGGCCTTAAGGGAGACAGGGGCTGAATTGGTGTAAATGGAGGCTGAAACGGAAGGAAGGGCTGAAAGGGAAGGAAGGGCTGAAAGGGAAACATTTTTGCAACAGTGAAACTTGGCTTGACTAAAGCTATTAAGAAGTGAAGGCTTGGGCGGCTTTCTTGTAATTATTCTTAAATTAGCATTGGTTTGGGGGTGATGCTCCAAACCCGGCATTTCAGGAGTGCCCCATGGACATCCACCACGCCTTGTCCTGTTGCCAGATCAGGTCCAGCAGTTGCTTCTTGCCTGAATCGTGGGTGGCTTTGGCCCCGTTCGACATCCTTCGCACAGGCCTGTAGCAGTTGTTTGGCATGTGATGGGCTCAAATCGGGGTGAGCCTGTCGCAGCACAGCAGCTGCCCCTGAGATCTGTGCGGCAGCAGCCGATGTCCCACTGAAAATGGCCCACCCATCTTCAGAGACCTCAGGACTAGCTTCCGAAGCTTTGGGGAGACGATTCTTGTCGATCAGCGATGCAGGCTGAGTTGGCAACAGCAGCAGATCTCCATCCGGGCCGTTGCCAACTACACCGCAGATGTCTGGAACGGGGCGACCCGGATAGATCTTGCTGACGAAGGCACTGCAAAAATCCGAGGCCTCCCAGCCACCATCCTTCAATGGATAGGCACCACCGGCACTAATCACTTCAGGGTGTTGGCCTGGAAAACTCCATTGGCCATTGCCAGCAGAAAAAACGACGATGTGATTTGCCGCAACAGCGGCTGAAATGGAAGCTGCTAGGGCTTGGTCAGCAGCACTTAATGGTGGGTTTTCCAGATCAAAACCCCAACAACATAAAATAACATCTGGCTGAAGTGCTAATGCTGTATTAAAAGCACAAACAGAATTTACAATTGCAGATCTACCTGCTCGTGCCATTTTGATTGGTATAATCTGCGTATCAGGTGCGATGGACAAAACATTAGCTGCCATGGCAGTACCGTGACCAATATCATCAACATCGGGATATTCTGCCCCAGGGCTCAATACAACAGGAGATATTCGATATCCTCTTTCACTAAAAAACGGATGGAGGAAAAAACCACTATCGACTATGGCTACTTTTGTGCCCAGACCAGTATAACCAAGCCGATGGGCTTTGGTGGCATTAAGAAGCAAGGCAAGATCGTCTGGTACACGCAGCACATCCGAAACAAGCAATCTGGGGATTGGATCAGGTTGGTGAAAATATCGTGGTCTTTCAATGGCTATATCTTCAATAATACCTTCAAATGGTGTTCCCTTAGTTGAAATAATCCCCGTTTCGTCTCCCACAGCATGGAATATTGTAACGCTTATTTTTTGTTGAAAATCATTAAGCATTGGATATTCAGTCGAAGCCAGACTGATCTGAAAAGCTCTTTCATAAGTCTCTTTTGTTCCAGCGATGCTGATCAATAATGGGCCAATATCAAGGATATCAAAGCCATTGGCCTCTAGCATGGCTATAGCCTGCAGAGTGGTACTAACTTCTGACGTGTAGCTTTTAATGCTGGCTGCGGTGATATTCGTTGCACTCTTTAGCATGGAGTGACCCGCCAAGGAAATCGGGGAAGCCGTTCCGTAAATCAGAGTCGGGAAGTTCGAGGCAGGGTTAGCATCTGATGTCGAGGGCGTTGATTTCATGGTGATTGTGTCTTAGTGGAATGATCGCTTTGATCAGTTGAGGGCTGACTGCTTTTGAGTCAACCAGTTAGAAATCGTCTGAAAATTTTGGGAGAAATAATGACAGGCAATCCAATTCGTATTTTCCATTTCATCATTAAACTCGCCATTCTGCAGCACAATATTACGCGGAAAATTCTTGTATCTTATGCCAGTGAGGTGGCCCAGTGTCATCCAGAGTGACATTTCATCAAGAATCCATCGGTTTGCTGAGGGGTATGGAAGTCGCAGTGAATAATCATCGGGCGTCAAGGATGCCTGATTAGACCTAATCAGATCAACGCCAAGACCTTCAACTCCATAATTGGTGGATGGATTGCTCGGATTCTCTGCCATCCAAAGCATAAATCTCCAAGCGTAGTTAACATGCAATGAGGAAAGCCCTGCAAGCTTGTGCCAGAGACCATTATTTAGCAAAACTATACCTAAATTGAATGGAGGCGCTGGCTTTGCGCCTAACTTGCATCCAATGGCTGCTAGCTGTTCTTCATCAATCATGTCTTTGTCGTACCCATGATAGCTCCGCGAAGATCCCACCTCTTCGCGGGCAACAAGATCTGGTTTTGCAAATTTCTGAAACAGATAGTCAACATCATTGAGGAAATAAGTATCGCAGTCAAGGAGAAGAACCTGGCTGGGATTGAGTGAACTTATTTCAGCAAAGTTTAAAAATTTGTGAAGCAATGGATACTCGGCCAAGGCAAAAGCGCCACGGGGGCAAAGACGCTGGAGCCTTGTGGGGTAAGAGCAGAGCTGCCAAATTCTGACATTGAGGCCAGAAAATGCATGGCCAAGGCGTTCAGGTAGCGATCCGTAGACAAAAACAACAATGGCAACATTTTTATTGTGTTGTCGCATTGATGTAATGCTCATGATGAGCTGCTCCACCAGATCTGATCTGTCATAGCCTGGCATTGCCAAGGAATAGCAGCAGAGTTTAGACGTCATGAATCGATCAGCCGCGTCTATTTGTGTGTAGTAAAATCCAAGGCCCGAATGCCCTGATCAGAGAGTGAACAGCGTGGTATGAAAAGCTGTTACTCTGGAGGTGCATACGCCCTCACCTAACCACTATGAAACGAGACGATTGTCTTGTCAAGTCTCTCGTCCGATCGAAATTGTGTTGTGAGAGGGAGTGGTCTTTCCTGCCCAGGGGCTGCAGCACCGCCCGAGGGCCTGTTGTAGCACCTCTCAGACGGGGAGCTGAGCAAGGCCGGCAGATCGGTGGGAATCACCTAGTGCACCTTTTGGTGAGTGCGACAGCAGCGTCCCGTGGAGTGGTGTAATTCTGGAGGTCCTGGGACCCTTTTTGGAGGGTGAGCAGGAGCAGTCGGGGAATGACTGCTTGGAAGCTGAATTGCGCAGCTCTACTAATCTACTTTAAAACCTGATCGCTGAATATTCAACTCAGCGATCGATGAAGTTTGTGTAGATCAGCACCTGAGCTGTTGCGGCTCAGCGGATGGCTGCAGGAACTGGCGGAGCGGGATCAGCCAAATCAGCA
Organism: Cyanobacteriota bacterium; assembly: GCA_026389315.1. GTDB lineage: Bacteria > Cyanobacteriota > Cyanobacteriia > PCC-6307 > Cyanobiaceae > Cyanobium. The sequence continues at coordinate 65,696 of JAPLIC010000035.1, read as the reverse complement.
CCGTTGAGCTCCAACGGCCCATCCGATTCGGGGATTTTGGCCATGGTTGCTTCGGAGAAGAAGCGGCGGCGCTCCAGTTGCCATTTCTCCTGCTGCTCCTGCAACTGGCTGCCCACCAATCGCACGATCGCAGCGTCATTGGGGAAGAGGCCGACCATGTTGGTGCGGCGTTTGATCACTGCTCTGTCAAGCGTACCTATCGGTGCGACGTTGAGCCTCTCCAGCGGGTTGGTGCTTCTGATCTTGCGCCAGTGCTCCTGGGGAAGTGGAGGAACGCCAGTACATCGTCACGGGCGGCTTCCATTACGGGCACAGCACCGGGGAACTGCTTGCGGCGCATTTCGGTGACCTGTTGCCAGTGGGCTCTGACCTGATCAGGCTTCTGAATCACGAACACCGCCTTCGTGGCCGCTGCCACCATGTCCTGGCCGGCTTTAGGCACGTGGCTCGGCAGGTTGCGCAGGAAGTGCACCCGGCAGAGGCTTTTCTAGCCAGCGCACCTCCCGGTGCGTCGCCAACAGCAGCCCTGGAACATCCGCTTGATCGCCGCCGTCAAGCCCAGGTGGGCATCGCAGATCACCAGCCGAGTGCCAGTGAGGCCAAGCTCTACTGCTTCGCAGAAGCCTGTGGCTATGAGCGAGCCCAAAAACTGACCACAGAAGGCCTCGGCCTCGCTGTCGCCCACGGCGTAGGCGAAGCCTTCTCCGAAGGAGTTGCCCAGAACTTCCTTAACTTATAGCAGAAAATACGCAAGCTATTTGCCCCTGACTTGAGGGCGAAAAAATGACAGCCATTGAGGCTGCAGATCGATTAGGAGTTGAAACTTGAAATTAGCACCAATTTCGCTAAATTCTCTGCCAAACCGTCGTTCAACATACGCTTTGTTACATGAATGGCGCCCGCTGCAGCCCAGAACGCCCGCTGCAGCCCAAGCCGGCCACGGCTCAAGGGCGTCTGGCCTGGTTGAGTTCATACAGCCGCAGGGAGAGCTGGCAACGGCGCAGGGATGATGGATATCGATGCGATAGATCCAGCCACTTCCGTCCCGTCGTCGCCAATTCAGGGCAGGGCAGATTCCCTTGATTGGGTTCGGTCTTGGCGCTTGGCCATCAAGGGGAAGCCGGTGGCAGCAGCGCTGTCTTTCCGGGTTTGACTGCCATCCATGATCGCGGGAAACCCTGCCAGATCCGCCTTAGGCTGTTCTCAATCGGCTGATTCCATGCTCCACCTGAGATCCCTTGCTCCGTTGTATTGGCCGAGATGGGGTCGGGACGGACGCGGCATCCCAGCCTGGACCTTGTCCGTTCTGCTGGGCTTGCCTGGTCTGCTGGCCCTTACGCCAGCGGCGCATACGCAGACGGCCGATGTAATCAGCCCAGGCGAGGATGGAGATTTCAGCAGCCTTCAGATCCCTGGACCCCGAGGCTCCTATCTTCAGCGCTTTTGGCTTGTGGTGGATCGCGACCCCCGTGGTCTTTGGTGCCGGGATCGGCAGGGGCGTCCGTCCATCGCCCTCAAGTATGGTTCCGTCATTGAAAGCGACACCAGTGCTCAAGCCGGGGGGTCCGTACTGCTGAACCAGGGCAAAACGTACTTGCGGGTGAAGGTCAAGCCGATGGACATTCTCTACGACGCCCGCCTAAGGAGGTGGAAGACAACCTCCACAACCTGCGTGGTGCGTGCCAACAGCTCCTTTCTGGCCCCCATCAATCCCGATTCGATGGGGGCCGTGGGACTTTAGAGCTTGAACAACGTGTGATACCAGATATTACGGGGATTGGCTTGCGATTCTGGGGAGCAAGTGCGACCAATTAGGCTATAAGAGTAGTGGATTTTCTCGCCGCTGTGACTGTTGTCGTAACCACAGGAGAAGTATTCGCCATAGGGGTCATTCACGATGAAACCCTTATCATCATAGCCGCATACAACGATGATATGACCAAACTTGGTAAAATAGCCGTGGAGGATAACTGGATTGCCGGCATCGATCGAAGTTTGAATGTCCTTGAAGCTGCCATTGGGTCGGAAGATATCCTTGTAGCCAGGAAAGGAATTGATCAGAGTCATGAGATCGTTGGGATCGTGCCTGCTCCAGCCAAGCTGCTCCATCTTGCGATAGAGCTCATCTTCTAGCTGGGTGCCGGGCTTGCGTGGCATGCCCAGATACGTGAGACACATGGCCACGCAGGTGACATTGCAGCTACCAAAGGGGTTTTCTAGATTGTCAAGTTGGGAAAAATAGGGAATATTCAGGAGATGGGGCTTGGTGGGATCCACTAACCGCTCGGGGCGAGGTCCAGCGGTCGGGAGCTCTGCGGCGGCCGCCGTTGCCGTGGCTGATTTCCAGTGGGGCTTAAACAACCACCAGTCTCCAGCCCCGTACGCCAGTTGCACCCTCATCGCGTTGCCGCTCGCTGTGGTTTCCAACACTTTCTCGATCTTGTATTGCTTGCCGCCTTCGACGGGCACCAGCTGGTTGGGGGCCAGCAGGGAGGAATCCACGTTCTCCTTCTTGAGGAACGTTTCGGTTGTCGCTTCCAGGATTTGCAGCTCGCAAGGAGGGACTGCCGTCCCGTTCAGCTGCTCATGTCCTTGACGCCAAAGATGCCCCTCCGCATCCCGGCGACGGCGCAGGCCCGCCTCGACGTCGCTGCCCGGATCGACATAAAGCATGAGGGCAGCCGGTACATCGCCCCAGCGCTTTTCGCGGAGACAGGCGCTGATGGTGTTGAAATTTTCCCCGCCATAGAAGTCGGCCCCCAAATTGTAGGCAAAACTGCACAGGGCAGATCGCATCGGGTCGTTTAACTCTTGCCAATGGGGAATCTTGCAGGAGATGGGTTCCCAGAACTTCTGTTGCAGCATCGTGGCGAAGAACTTATCTGCGTCTTCCTTGGTAATACAATCACCAAGCTTAACCTTGCGTCCATCGGGGTAAACAGTGGTTCCCCAACCGATCGTGTAAGGTTCCGCTTTGGTTTTAGGATCTGGATAGGCGTGCACCAACCCATCAGTGCAATTTAGCTCGTGGCAGCCTTCAAACTCTTCGATCAAGCGGATTGCTTGTTGAGGAACGGGGTTGATCATTGAAATTAACTATGGAATTTGTGCAGATGAGACTAGTCAAGATGGCTGCCCGCTTCGCTTAAAGCAGGGACAAGGTAGGCGAGGTTAGCCAACCGAGGGCGGGGAAATACCCATCGCTACCAGGAGAAATAACCATAGCAGGAATTGCAAGGTTTCTGAACCGACCTGTGCATTAAGAATTGTTGAATAGTATGAGTTATTGCAGTATTTTCTGGAAGGGTGTCCTACTGAATTGCAGTTCACATCATGTAATGCGCTTATCAATTAAAAATGCGCCCAATATTACGTTGGCTGGGAAATAACCGCAGTGAAACTCGGTGCCTATGCAAACAACAAAATCAAGGATTAGCCCTGGCCTGTTATATCAAAAACAAAATGTTTAATCAGATACATCGGTTTAGCTCTGTTGCTCGATGATCGAGGCAGCCCATCACCGACCAAAGAGTCCTTAAGGGCGCAAATACAAAAATATGCTGCCAAGAAGATAGTTTAAACATTCACAATTAAAAAATATTGCCATTCCACAATCTGAAATATCAACAATGCTAATCATCCATGCCCAGCATTGAATTAGTTTGAGCCTGAGGGAATCTGACTTTATTTCTATAACTATAGATTGGAGCAAAAAATCAGAACAATCGTATTCAATAATCACTGCTTGAGTTTGGTTCTGGACCGGTTGAAAGTCTCAACTAGCAACCCCTGCACCGATCCATAGGCACAAAGGCTCAGAAGCAGAAGGGCAGAAACTGGGTGCGGCAGGCCGCATAGCCGTCGATCAGGGGGCCGAGACCAATCTGGTGGGCGATGCCGGCTCCAGTGAGGCCTTCGGGGACAATGCCAATGACGATGCCAAGCATGGCGGCGCGGCCGTTAAAGCGCTCAGCCCGTTTGAGCTGTTCCATGTGGATCTCGGCTTCGTTGCCGCTGAAATCCTTGTCGTTGGCGGGGGTGTTGGTCATGGTGTCAAGAATGGTTGGAAAGCGAGCGCTATTGAGGGGGCAGAAAACCTGTCGAGGCGATCAGCGGGTTTTCGGGGCCAGGTCGCTGGGGCGGGTGAGCACAAAGGCCACCATTCCGGTCAGCACCAGAACGAGGGCGACAACGCTGGTGATGGCTGCGGTGTAATCAGTGCCCATGGCGGTCAACCCCGAGGGGATTCGAAATGTTAATGACACTGTAACAGATTATGAAGCAGGTTGCTGGCTGGGGCGGCCCATGGATCCAGAAACGATCCCGCCGCTGCAAAGGGGCATTAATTTCAGCCCAGTCTCAAGGGCGCCAGGGGCGTCACTGCGCTTGCAGGCCGGCTGGCGTTTCTGGGTGGATCGGGGCGGCACCTTCACCGACCTGGTTGCCTTGCCACCCCACGGCCCCCTGGTGGTGCGCAAGGTGCTGTCGGTCCAACCCCAGCTCCCGGGAGATCCGGCGGTGGCGGCCATCCGCGATCTATTGGCTCTCGAGGTCGGTGCTGCCATCCCCCCTGGCCTGATCCAGGAGCTGCGGCTGGGCACCACCGTCGCCACCAATGCCCTGCTCGAGCGCAGCGGCGCCCCACCCCTGCTACTGGTGAACGAGGGCTTTGCCGATGCCCTGCTCATCGGCGATCAACACCGCCCGGACCTCTTTGCCCTGCAACCGATCCGGCCCGCCCCCCTCTACCGGCAGGTGCTGGAGGTGGCCGGACGGCTGGGGGCCGATGGACTCGAAATCGAACCCCTGCGCCTCGATGACACCCTGGCCGCCTCGGTGCGGGCCGCCCGCCAGGCCGGTTGCCGCAGCTGCGCCGTGGTGTTGCTCCATGCCACCCGCCAACCGCTGCACGAACTGCGTCTGGGGGAATGGCTGCAGAGCTTTGGTTTCGAGCTGGTGGTGCTCTCCCATCAGGTGAGCCCCAGCCCCCGTTTTGTGCCCCGCGGCCACACCGCCCTGGTCGAAGCCTGCGTGGGTCCGCCCCTGCAGTCCTATCTGGCCCAGGTGGTCGCGGATTTAGGGGGATCCAGCCCCCTGCGGGTGATGCAGTCCAACGGCGGCTTGATTGATCCCGCCCAGTTGCGGGCCAAGGACACGATCCTTTCCGGGCCCGCCGGCGGGCTGGTGGGAGCCCTGGGGGCGGCGAGCGCCGCCGGCCTGGCCGGCCAGGCCCTGGTGGGCTTTGACATGGGCGGCACCTCCACCGATGTCTTTCACCTGGCCGCCGGCAGCCCTGGAGAAGTGTTCATCCCCGAGCGGCGCCAACGGGCCGAGGTGGCCGGCTTTGCCGTGCTGGCGCCCATGGTCGCCATCCATACGGTGGCCGCCGGCGGCGGCTCGCTGATCCATTTCGATGGCGAGCGATTGCGGGTGGGGCCGGCCTCCGCCGGCGCCGATCCCGGACCGGCCGCCTACCGTCGCGGCGGTCCGGCCACCCTCACCGACGCCAACGTGGTGTTGGGCCGCCTGCAGCCGGCATTTTTCCCCCGGGTCTTTGGGCCCCAAGGGGACAGGCCCCTCGATGGGCAGGCCTCCCGAGACGTCCTGGCGGCATTGGCGCGGCAGCTGGAGGCGGCCAGCGGTCTCCCCCACAGCCCCGAACAGGTGGCCGAGGGGGCCATCGCCATTGCCACGGCCCGCATGGCCGAGGCCATCAAACGGGTGTCGGTGCAACAGGGCCATGCCATCGACCATGCGGTGCTGTGCGGCTACGGCGGTGCCAGCGGCCAGCACGTCTGCGGGCTGGCCGAGGCCCTGGGTCTGTCGCGGGTGTTGCTGCATCCCTTGGCCGGCGTGTTGTCGGCCTTTGGCCTGGGGCTGGCCGATGAGCGTCTGCTGCGCGAACGGGTGCTGGACCTGCCCCTCGCCACCTGTGATGCCGCCGCCGCAACCGCCCTTTCCGGCCTGCGGGCCGACGCCCACGGCTCGTTTGCATCGGGGGGCCCTGCAGATGCCCCACCAAAAGAAACAGTGACGGCCCATCTGCGCACGCTGGGCTCCGACGGGAGCCTGCCGGTGAGCTGGGGCCCGCCGGCCGCCATGGCCGACGCCTTCGGCGCCCTCCACCTGCAGCGCTATGGCTACCTACCCCAGCAACCCCTGCAGCTCGAACGCCTCAGCCTTGAGCTGGTGCGGCCCGCCCCGCACCTGGATCGGGCGCTGGAGCTGGCCGCGGGGCCAGACCGCGAGGACGCAACAACGGTCGAACTACATGGAGCTAACGGCTCGCAGGCCGTGCCCCTGTGGCACCGGCATCGTCTGCGCGGCGGCCAGGTGTTGGTTGGGCCGGCCTTGATCATCGAGGCCACCGGCAGCATCGTTCTGGCCCAGGGCTGGAGCGCCCAGGTGCTGGCCGCCGGCGAATTGCTGTTGCAAAGGGATGGGCCCCTCCCCCCGGCCGCCGCCGCCAACCCAGTCTTCGCTGAAGTCCAGCCAACGGACTCCGGGGCGACGGGGGTGGATCCGGTGCAATTGGAATTGTTCCAACACCGCTTCAGCGCCATCGCCGAGCGGATGGGCGAGCGGCTGCGGCAGACCGCCAGCTCGGTGAACATCAAAGAGCGGCTGGATTTCTCCTGTGCCCTCTTCGATGGCCGCGGCGGCCTGGTGGCCAATGCCCCCCATATCCCCGTGCATCTGGGCTCCATGGGCGACAGCGTCGTCAGCCTGCTGGCGGCCGTGGCCCGCGGCGAGCGTCCCCCCCTGGCGCCCGGCGATGCGGTGGCGGCCAACAACCCCTACAACGGCGGCACCCACCTGCCCGATATCACCGTCATCACCCCGGTGTTTGCGCCCACTCCCAACGGCTCCGCAGCGGGGACTTCATCAGCACAACCCCTCTTTTTTGTCGCCAGTCGCGGCCACCACGGTGATGTCGGCGGCCTGACACCGGGTTCGATGCCGCCCTTCAGCCAAAGCATCAACGAGGAGGGCCTGCTGCTCGACAACGTGACCCTGCTGAGCGCGGACCACTTCGACGGCCCCGGCTGGCGCCAGCGGCTGGCGGCGGGCCCCTGGCCCGTCCGCGATCCGGACCGCCTGCTGGCCGATCTGCAGGCCCAGCTGGCCGCCAACCGGCTCGGGGCCAGCGAATTGCAGGCGCTGGTCCAACGCCAAGGCATCCGCCCGGTACAGCGCGCCATGGGCCAGGTGCAGGCCCATGGCGCCGCAGCGGTGCGCCGCGTCATCGACCGGCTGCAGGACGGCTCCCACCGCCTCAACCTCGATGACGGCAGTCAATTGCAGGTGGTGGTCACGGTGGATCGGGTCCGCCGCCGGGCCCGGCTCGATTTCACGGGCACCTCCGCCCAGCAGGCCAGCAACCGCAACGCGCCGCTGGCCATCACCAAGGCGGTGGTTCTCTATGTCTTTCGGACCCTGGTGGGGGATGAGATCCCCCTCAATAGCGGCTGCTTTGAACCCCTTGATCTGGTGGTGCCGCCGGGCTGCCTGCTGCACCCCGGGCCGCCGGCGGCGGTGGTGGCCGGCAACGTCGAAACCTCCCAGGCCCTCGCCAATCTGCTGTTTGCCGCCCTGGGGGTGATGGCCTCGGCCCAGGGCACGATGAACAATCTCAGCTTCGGCAATGACCGCTGCCAGTATTACGAAACGATCGGCGGCGGCACGGGGGCTGGGTTTTTCGAGCCAACGGGCTTCGCCGGTGCTGATGCCATCCAGAGCCACATGACCAATTCGCGGCTCACGGATCCGGAAATCCTGGAGGCGCGCTATCCGGTGAGCGTCGAACGCTTCGGCATCCGCCGCGGCAGTGGCGGTGAGGGCTTCTGGCGCGGTGGTGAGGGCCTGATCCGCCAACTCCGGTTTCTCGAACCCCTCACCGTGGCCCTGATCTCCGGCAGCCGCCTGCAGCCCCCGCAAGGCTTGGCCGGTGGTGGGCCCGGCGCCCCGGGCCGCAATCTCTTGATCGCTGCGAACGGCGACCCCGAGCTGCTGCCGGGCTGCTTTGAGCGCCAACTGGCGGCCGGGGATCGCTTGCGTATCGAAACCCCGGGGGGCGGCGGCTACGGAGCCCCTTCCGGCCCTCCCTCGTCGATGCTGACTGAAGAAGGCTCCGTTGGATGAGCCCCCCCTTGCTGCGTTCTCCCTTGATGCGCCCCCCCTCCCAACTCGTTTTGCCCCGAAAGGTGGCCCCGGGTCCCTGGCCCCCGGTGACGTTGCTGGCGTTATTGACGTTGGTGCCCTTGGGGATTGAATTGGCTGGCTTTCTGGTCCCGCCAGCGGCCAGGGCCGAGCTGCCTCCGGCGGTCTACGCCGAACGCCAGCGCCAGGCAGCGGTGGTGCTGGACCTGGAGGTACAACGCATCAGCCTGATCGGCACGGAGCTGCACATCAGGGCCAAGGTGCTGGCAGTGGTACGCCGGCCCAGGGGTTCGACATTGGAGGCCGGCCAACGAATCGATCTGTTTTACAGCCATCCAGAACGCCACCCAGCCAACTGGCCCGGTCCAGGAGCGATTCCGATGTTGCAGCGGGGTCAACAGACCCGGGCCTGGCTCAATCCGCTTGCGGATCGACCCGGGGGGTTTGCTCCGGCCGCAGGGAGTCAGTCGTTTGGGGGGAGGGGGTCGCCTTGAGCGGCGATGGCTCCCGCTCAGTGATCGTCGTCATTTATATCTGAAGGATCATGGGGCTTTTGAATCACTAAAATCTTATCAACTCGTTTACCATCCATATCAACAACTTCAATGCGTAAATTATTCCATTCAAAATGTTCGCCGGCATGGGGGATGCGGCCTAAACGATGCATTACAAACCCGCCAAGGGTCTGAAACGTACCGGAAGACTCATCGGGCAACGAAGAAATCTCCACCAAATCCTTAAATTCAGACAGGTCTAGGCCACCATCAAGCAGCCAGGAGCCATCATCTCGCTGCACAACCATGGGATCCTCTCGATCTTCCACCGAAGGAAGATCACCAACAATGGCCTCCATCAAATCGTTAAGGGTCACCAAACCTTCAATGCCGCCGAATTCATCTGTGACCAGGGCAATATGAACACCAGTTTGCTTGAATTGTTCAATCACATTGAGGGCCCTCATGCCAGCGGTCACATAAAGGGGCGGCTGCAACATCGAATCGATATCAAGCGGTTCGCCATTGACGTAGGCAGCCAGCAGACTTCTCACCCTGACAATCCCAAGACAATCATCCAGGCTGCCCTTGCCGACAGGAAATCGGCTGTGGGTGCTGGCCAAAATCTCATCCAAATTATCCTGGACAGGTTCCTCACTATCAATCCAGCTAATATCTGTCCTCGGGGTCATCACAGCCTTGACGGAACGATCGCCCAGGCGCAGAACCCGTTGCACCATTTCATGCTCCGCCTCTTCAAAAACACCCGTCTCCGCACCCTGACGCAACATCGCTTTAATCTCTTCCTCCGTGATTCCCGGTTCCTGAGAATCCTTGATTCCCATGACTTTGATCAACCAATCTGTTGAAATGCCAAGGAGATAAACCAAAGGTGCCGTCAGGTTTGACAGCCACCGCATAGGTCGAGCCACGAAGCGGGCAATTTGCTCCGGCTCGTTGAGGGCAATCCGCTTGGGGACCAGTTCTCCGATCACTAAAGAGAGGTAGGTAATCAGGGAAACAACCAAGGCCACACTCAAACCCTCGGCATAGGGCGCAAACAGGGGAATATCGCTTAGAACTGGCCGCAATCTTTGGGCAATCGTCGCCCCACCAACGGCACCGCTCAAAATACCGATCAGCGTAATGCCGATCTGGACAGTTGAAAGGAATTCATTGGGTGAATTGGCGAGACGCAAAGCGGCTCTGGCCCCTCGATCGCCACGATCAGCTTGTTGCTCTAACCTCACCTTGCGAGCAGAAACTACCGCTATTTCCGAACCTGAAAACACCCCATTTGCTAAAATCAGAATCAGAATTAAAAGGATCTCGAAAATAATCGAGGCCACTGGCAACGATTTGAATACTTGAGAATTCTAGCATGAACCCTATCTTGGAGCACCGATCAAAGCTTGTGGCCCAGCAATTCCACGCTAATTGCAAAGCATTAAGCATGGCTTCCCGCCTTACCACAAGCGAGAGGGCCCCCATGTCCTGGCCAGCATGCTGGCCCGCCCAGGTCTAGAGGCCAGTGTCGCCGGCCATTGGAGCCCATGCCAAACCCCTGATGCCTGGATTGGCAAGCCGATTTCCGCCCGGCACCCGCCAAGTGGGGCGATTCCCAGCGCTGCAGGCCCTGACATCTGCAGGCGCCTGCCTAGGATCCCAGCATCGCTGTGCAAAATCCGGACCCCGCATGACCGACGTTCCCGCCGCGCGGATCCGCAATTTTTGTATTATCGCCCACATCGACCATGGCAAATCGACCCTGGCCGACCGACTCCTGCAGGAAACGGGCACAGTGGCTGCCCGGGATATGCAGGAACAATTCCTGGATAATATGGAATTGGAACGGGAGCGGGGAATTACGATCAAACTGCAGGCGGCCCGCATGGAATACACGGCCAAAGATGGCCAAAATTACATCCTAAACTTAATTGATACACCAGGCCACGTCGATTTCTCCTACGAGGTGAGCCGCAGCCTGCAGGCCTGTGAGGGCGCTCTTCTGGTTGTCGATGCCAGCCAGGGTGTTGAGGCCCAAACTTTGGCGAATGTTTATCTTGCTTTGGAAAACGATCTGGAAATCATCCCAGTTCTCAACAAAATTGACTTGCCCGGGGCCGATCCCCAGCGCATCGGCGCAGAAATTGAATCCATCATTGGTCTGGACACCAGCAACGCCATCGCCTGTTCCGCCAAAACAGGTCTGGGAATTCCTGAAATCCTGCAGGCGGTCGTCGACCGGGTGCCCCCGCCCGCCGATCGGCCAGCGGAACCGCTGCGGGCGCTGATTTTTGATTCCTATTACGATGCCTATAGGGGCGTGATTGTTTACTTCAGGGTAATCAGTGGCAAGATTTGCCGCAAAGACAAGGTTTTGTTGATGGCCAGTGGCAAAACCTATGAACTTGATGAGGTTGGTGTCATGGCACCGGACCAACGCCAGGTCGATTCGCTTCACGCTGGTGAAGTGGGCTACCTTGCCGCTTCCATCAAGGCAGTGACCGATGCCCGGGTCGGAGACACGATCACCCTATTCAACAATCCCGCCACCGAACCCCTGCCTGGCTACACCGAAGCCAAACCGATGGTCTTCTGTGGGCTCTTCCCCATTGACGCCGACCAATATCCCGATTTAAGGGAGGCCCTCGATAAATTAAAGCTATCGGATGCTGCCTTGAAATACGAACCGGAAACCAGCAGCGCCATGGGTTTTGGCTTCCGCTGCGGTTTTCTGGGGCTATTGCACATGGAAATCGTGCAAGAGCGGCTAGAGCGGGAGTACAACCTCGAATTGATTGTCACGGCACCTTCGGTAATATATAGGGTTAATATGCTCGATGGCAGCACGTTATCAATCGACAATCCGGCGACCCTGCCCGATCCGCAAAAGCGAGAATCCATTGAAGAACCCTATGTAAAACTTGAAATTTATACCCCAAATGTGTACAACGGAGCCCTGATGGAACTCTGTCAAGAGCGGCGGGGAGAATTCATTGATATGAAATACATAACGACGGATCGCGTCACGCTTCACTACGAACTGCCCCTGGCTGAAGTGGTCACTGATTTCTTCGATCAGATGAAAAGCCGAACCAAAGGATATGCCTCGATGGAATATCAACTAATCGGCTACCGCAAGAATGAATTGGCACGTCTTGATGTGCTTATCAATAACGAACGTGCCGATCCGCTCACCTCAATTGTGCACCGGGACAAGGCCTACAATGTCGGCAAAGGACTCGTGGAAAAACTAAAGGAATTGATTCCTCGTAAGCAATTCAAGATTCCCATCCAGGCCGCCATCGGCAGCCGGGTGATCGCCAGCGAAAGCATTAGCGCCATGCGTAAAGATGTTTTGGCTAAATGTTATGGCGGCGACATTTCGCGCAAGAAAAAATTACTTCAAAAGCAAGCCAAAGGCAAAAAACGCATGAAAGCGATGGGCAAAGTTGAAGTTCCCCAAGAAGCCTTTATGGCCGTTCTCAAACTCAATCAGTAGAAGCATCACGCCATCCCCGTTCGCTTCACCTCATACCAAGTCCATGGCGAGCGGCCCAGCCTGAACAACTCTTAGGTCCACCAGCTGTTCAAGGCTTGTCCGCGGCGGGGAACCCTGGGGGGTTCTCAGAATTTACTGACTTGAAAACAGTGCTTGCTCGGCCTGTTCGAGGTCGATGCCCCGGCTCAAGCGGCCTGCCGTTTCGATCCCAATCCCCCCTGAGATCAAGGCCGTTGGATCCGGAAGCTGGCTTCCTGCTTCCGCTCACGGTCGTGGCCTCCATGGGGCTGGTGCTCTCCAGCCTTTCGCTCCAGGCGACGGCCCTGCAAAGCCGACTTTATTTTCGCTCCCAAGTTCAGGTCCGCTCCGATCAGGATCAACTGAGCCAAGCGGCCCAGAGGTTGGTGAGCCAGATCAATCTTCTCCATCCCTGCCTGCTCCACCTACCCGAACAAGAATGGGCCCTGCACGGCACTGCGTGCATTGATGTCAATCGGGCCAGCAGGCTGATCGATGGGGGCGATGGATCCCCCGCCGATGTGCGCACCCTCGATTGGCAGCCCGATGCCAGTGGTCAGAAAGTGATGCTGCTGCTGCAACTGCCCAAGGCCGAAGGCGGCAGCGGCCGGCGTGGCTTGTTTGCGATTCAACTCGGCGGTGATCCCGTGCGGGCATGGTCGATTCAGGAGCAGGGCCTGCTGGGGGCGCCATCATGACGTTGGCAGAAGCGACGCTGGCCGCCGTCATCTTGATGGGCGCCTCCTCGGCCTCTTTGCAAATCTGGTCGATCTCCATGGCGGAAATCAACAGCGCCCAGCGCAGGCAGCTGGCCTTGAACCGTATTGATGGCGAGCTGATCCTCCTCCAAGACCAATGGCAACAACTGGCGCAACTGGGACCGCTTGCCCCATCGTGTCGCGTTGCCAGTGAGCAGCTGTTGAACGAGCTTCAGCGGACGCCGCAAAGTGCTGGGGTGGATCGCGAACTGACCCTGCTGACCGCGGAGGAGGGCCTGCTGGTGTCGCTTCGCGATCGAAACGAGCCCCTGGCCCGGCGCCAGCAACTGGTCAAACCAGCGGCCCTGCGCCTCTGTGAGGGAGCATGAGCATGGCCAAATCACCAAACCACTCCAGCGGCTTCACCCTGGTGGAGCTGCTCGTGACCCTGGCCGTGCTGATGCTGCTGGCCGGCCTGGCCATGGCCTCTGGCAGCGCCGGCTTGGCCAGGCTTCGCGTCGAAGCGGCCAGCCGCCGCGTCCTTCTGGGCCTGGAAGAAGGCCGCAGCGCGGCGCTGCGCACTGGCCAACCCTGCGGCCTGCAGCTTGGCGAAAAGGGTTGGCAGGCCCCAGCCTCCAGCTCCTTGGACCCCTGTCCCGGGGTCAACGTACCCCTCGTTGAGGGCATCGAGGCCTCGCAGGTGCAACTGGAACACAACTTGCCGACCACCGTGCGCTTCACCAGCAATGGCTTGGTGCTGGATGGGGGCACTGTGGTGTTGCGCTCGGAGGGCACCGAACTGGAACGCTGTGTGGTGGTGTCCCTGCCCCTGGGGGTGACGCGGGTCGGGCGCATGGCCTCCGGGTCCTGCCAAAGGGACCTCAGCCTTTAAGGGGGACCCATGCCCACCCGATCCAGGCCGCCCAGCGCCATGGGCTTCACCCTTGTGGAACTGCTGCTGGCCCTCGGCTTGGCCCTGATCCTTGGTGGCGGCATCGCCCAGATGCAGGTAGGCCTGCAGCGCAGCGCTGATTTGGCGATGCGGGTGATGCGCGAGAGGCGTTTCCAGGACCGGACCCTCGCTTTGATTCGCTCGGATGTGCTGCGATCCGAAGCCATCGGCCTTGGGGGCGCCGCAACGGGTCCCTGCGGCCTGGGTGGCAGGCGATCGGTGCTGGAATTGCAAACAGAAGCCGGAACCATCGTTTACAGCCAGGGGAGCCCCCCCAGTTCGATTTGGCGCGGCGAGGTGCTGATGCGCTGCGGTCCTGCCTTCTCGTTGACCGGGGAAGCCAGTCTGGGCGAATTTCAAAACCGCGTCCTGATTGACGGACTGCAAAGCCAAGGGTTTAGGGCCCAAAACCTTGACGGCACCAGGCTTCAGTTGCGCCTTATCCAACAGTTTTCGGGCCCCAGTGGCCCCGTAGTTCTAGAGAACGAGACTCTGACAGCCATGCGCAAAGTAAAACCTAATTCCCCCTAGCCAGGCTAACCAACCAGCCAGGGGGCAGCGGGAGGGGGCTTGGGTCCTGCCTGTTTAGGGGTTATGGTAAGGATCAGGGAAGTAGCAAGCTGACATGAGCGGAACCTATCCAAACCCAATCGCCCGCAGACGCAGGCCCCAGCCAGTGGTGTCTGTTGCGTCTGGTTTTGTGCTGATCCTTGTACTGCCGGCGGCCATGCTGCTGATCATGACGGCCCTGAGCCTGGTCACACGCAGCAACAGTGCGGCAGTTGCCTCCTCCCAGGAATCGAGGGCCCAGGCAGCCCGCATGGCTGCAGAGTATGGATTCAATCAAATGATGGCGCTGGTAAATAAACAATATGATACTTCAAATACCCCTTTATCTAATAGTTTGTTGGATCGACCTATTGATGGAGAACCGGGTGTTGCTACCTATACAATTACCTATAATTCACTATCCCCAGTTTCCCCAATACCGCCTTGTACTAGCATTGGTAACGCCGATCTCTCTGTAACCGTTGAGGCCAAACTTCTCGTTGACTCCACTACCTATAGGCGACAGATCACTCGTACGCTTAGTGTTTGCGATCCACTAGGCACCAGCATCAATAGATTGAGAGTAAGGGCTATAAAGTGAAACATATGAAAAAAGCTCTTGCTAAATGGCTCGAATTTACTTGCAATAATTGCCTGATGAAAACATATCCAAAAACTCAAATATGCAATATCGCTTCCAGCCAAAGTAAGGCGATGGGTTCTTCCCTGATTGAACTGCTTTTGGCCACAGCCTTGGCACTTATGGCCGCGAGTTCCGCAGCCCAAATAATGAGTAAACTCTACGATAGCGGCCTGAATCGTCGCGCTGCAGCCACCAGTGCGATAGAAGTTGCCATCAGCAATGATTTGGCTTGGTTTCGGCAGTACGCTGTGCTTTGGAAACTGGAAAAAGGACCCTATGATAATGGGACGCTGCCACCAGAAGTCACCCAAACAAGTTACACTCAAGATGCAACTATTCAATACGAAAAACATCCTGGCTGCTCCACATCTGCTGCATTGGCAAACGCTTTCCAGAAAGATGCTGCCAAGTTAAAAACGGACTTTGATGCAATAAAAAAACCGCCCTTTGACATACCAAATGGCGCTTCAACTACAACGTTTGATGTTCCAAAATCAGCCTCTGGTTACATGTTGGAAAGAAAAATACAACCTAATGACGACCCACCAGGTACCTTGACAATCACCTATACACTCAGTAAATCAGGTACAATTTTTAAAAGATCCAGCACTGTCTACTTACCAGCTGCGGGTTGGTGTGATCCATGATTATCAATTCAAGCCGCGTTGCCAGCCATCGCGTTACAACGGGTTTCACATTGGTTGAACTCTTGGTCACTGTATCTATTTCAGGGATATTGGCTTCCGTGGCCTTTAATTCCATGTTCGGATTCTACGAACAACGCCGCCTTCGTAGTGCAGCCCTAGAGGTGATTGGCATGATCCAGGAAAAACGGGTCAAAGTTGCGGCCCAAAGGCTCACATCACCTGATAACTGTGTTTCCCTAGACCCAGCGGATTCCTCAAGCCCAATCAATCAGGGCATGGTCTCAGGAGTCACAGGACTTCAGGTAACAACTGAAACCGGTGTCACCCCTAAACTTTGCTTCACACTCAAGGGTTCGGTTGAAACCCAGATGACCCTGCTACTCACCTCAACCGCGGTGGCCGACCAAGGCCACTGGTGTGTTGTCGTCACCCCATTGTTAGCCCAGACTCATCTTGGATGGAGACCTCTTGGTGAAACCAAATGTAGTCTTGCTAGCTCAGGAGGCTCGCTTTAATGACGGCCCAAGCCTTTCATGCAATCAATACTAGACGAATACCACCAGCATGGCGACGCACAACCCACGTACCAAGCCACAGGATGGCTCGGACCAGCGGCTTCAGCCTGGTGGAGCTGATGATCGTGGCCGGATTGACGGCGGTGGTTCTCGCTGGTCTTGGGGCCCTCACCTTGATTTCGGATGTGCAAGTGGGACGACGCAGTAATTCGCTTCAAGAGGCCCAGGAACAGTGGGGCAGGGCGGTCACCTTTATCCAGAACGAAGTGGCCGATTTTGATGGCACACTATCGGCGACCCTGCCCCTTGTACATTCCTGCAAAGACGTCAAAACCAATCCTGTCCTGGTGCTCAACTCAAGCAATCCGGCTTTGACCCCCATCATTTATGGTGTCCGTGACCGTGCGGTTGACGAGGAAGCGCTCTACCGCGGTCCCAAACTCCTGATTCGTTGTGGCCCATTCCCCGATGATATGTCGCCCCAAATCCAGACTGTTGTCCTCGATCGCCTGCCAGCCGACACATCTTTTCAGGTCGAGCCTTCCACAGTATCCCCCGTCCAAGACGCCCAGCTCACCATCACGATGAAAGCTGGCACCGAGAAAGATGGCACCGACATCACCTTCGCCGGGGACCAACCCTTCCGGGTGCATGTCCAACGCAGCCCCACTCCCTGATATCAATCTTGCCGCGATGAACTCCTCGGCCCCTACTGCCCCATTGCATCCCGCCAGCGACAGCGAGATCGTTCTGAGGGCCTCAGAGCTGGTCAGCCAAGGCGAGCTTGAACAAGCCGAACAGCTGCTGCGCCAGCTGGTCGACTCAGGCTGCTCCCTAGCCAAAGCCTGGATGAATCTGGGGGTGATCGTCGGTGCTCGCGGTGATAAGGATGAGCGCTTAACGCTTTTCCACCGCGCCCGGGAGCTGGACCCCAACGATGCCCATCTCCTGCTGAACCTGGCCACCGCATACCACGAAAACGATGATTCCGACAGCGCCGAAGCGCTGATTCGCCAGGTGCTGCTTCAAGAGGCCGACCTGGTGGCAGCCCACCACGGCCTGGCGGTGGTGCTGGCCAAGGCCGGCCGAACCAGCGAGGCCAGGATGGCCTTGGCCACTGCCCTGGAACTGGATCCAGACCATTGGCAGAGCCTGGATCAACTCACGGATTTGAAATCGGCGGCAGACCTGAAGCTGGCCGAAGCTGGTTACCGGCGGCTGATCGCCGCCGAATCCGACAATGGCTCGCTGCACCGCAAACTTGCTGTCAATCTCGGGCACCAACTTCGTATCCCAGAGGCCGTCGAGAGTTATCGCACTGCCCTGAATCTCAACGCTGCCGATGCTCAATCCTTGATTGGCCTTGGTTTGATATTACTGAACCTAGGCCAAGCCGATGAATCCCTGGTTCTGTTTTTGCAGGCGCTGGCCCTTGACCCCGACAACGGCGACACCCTGGCCTGCAATGGATTAGCCCTGCACACCCTGGGGGATCAAGGTCAAGCCATCGAAATGCTGGATCGCGCCTTGGTGAAAATGCCAGAACGCGCTGATATTTTAAATGTCAAAGGGGAATGCCACTCAGACATCGGCCAATTGGACCAAGCCCTGGCAAGCTTCAAAAAAGCGCAGGAACTGGACTCCACTAATTTGGCCATTAAATTTAATTTATCCAATACCTTAAGAACCCGAGGTGATCTGGAAGCAGCCCGGATCGCCCTTGACGAGCTTCTCGCTGAAAAACCCCTGGATCTGGCCCTGTTCAGCTCCCAGATGTTTTTGTATTCGGTGGCGTCAGAGCGATGGGCTGCGGCGGCCCTGGAGCTGGGCCAACGCTTTTGGCCGGAGTGGACTCGGGTGTTTGCCCCCGAGAGCGACCCCTCAAACAGCGACAGCTTGGTTTTCGATCCAACCACGCCCGGCATCGGCACCCTGGTTGACAGCGCCGATGCCCGTCGCCGTGGCAAGGTCCGCATTGGCATCCTCAGCGGCGATTTAGGCGGTCACGTGGTGGGCGGGTTCCTTGCTGCTTTTCTAGAGCACTACGACCATGACAAACTGCATGTAGAACTGCTGTCGATGCGGCGGCGCTACGAATCGCGCAGTGAAGAATTGATCGCCTTAGCTGATGGTGCCTTAAGCCTTGAAGGTTTAAGCGACCCCCAGGCCCGCGACCTGCTGCGGAGTCGTGATTACGATCTAATTTTAGAAACATCTGGATATACCAGACATGGTGGCATCAGGCTGCTGGCCCAGCGTTGTGCACCGGTGCAATGTCACTACATCGGTTATCACGCTACCACCGCATTGCCCGGGATGGATTATTTTATTGGTGATTTGATAACCGCCGATCCCGCCTTTCAGGATCAATTCAGCGAACAGCTTTGGCAGCTCCCCCGACCCTGGCTGGCCTATCCCAAGCATCAGGTCTTCCCGGCAGCAGATCAGCTGGCTGCGACCGACTTGCCGGTGCTGGGGGCTTTCAGTCAAGTGGGCAAGATTCGAGCCGAAACCCTCAGCTTTTGGGGGCCCGCCCTGAAGAAGGTACCGGACAGCCTGTTGGTCATCAAAGACCGATGCATCGTGGATCCGAATGTTTGTGAGCGGATCGCCGACGTGCTGGCCAAGGAGCACGATGTCGATCCGCAGCGACTGCGGTTCTTACCGTTGCTGGGGGAATGGAACGACCATGTCGATTGTTACAACATTCTTGACGTGGCCTTGGATACGACCCCCTGGAGCAGCGCCACCACCGGCTTTGAAGCATTGGCGATGGGGGCCCCTTTGGTGGCCATCAAGGGAGGCTGTACGGCAGCTCGGATGAGCACCTCTTTGGTGCAGGGTGTGGGTCGGCCGGAGTGGGTGGCCCGTACCCCGGATGAGTTTGCTGGAATCGTGGCAGAACTCTGTTCTGACTTGCCTGCTTTGCGGGCCGGGAAACAGGAACGCCAACGTCAAGCCCAGAACAGCAGTCTGTTTGATGGTTTGGACTTAGCCCAGCACCTGCAGGGAGCCCTGATCGCCATGGTGATCAAGGCAAAACAGGTATGAATCCTGCCCTTAAGAGGTGGCACCTGTGAATGAGCACGTTAACTTACCCGATGAAGGGGAGACGGTGATTGCGATGCCTGATCCGCCCCCTTGGGTCGCATCTAGACATTTGAGACCACTGTTCACCGGAAAAGGGGTAACGCCTCCTCCCCAGCAGCCTCCGTACAAGGAATCTTCGCCGAGTTTGCAGCGAGTCCCCGGTTGCTGACCAATCCCACCAGAGAAAGCCCAGGCGGCACACTCTTTGGCCAGCCCCACTTCCCCGCCAATGTAGGCCCCGGCCATAGCTGCGTTCCTGGCCTGCAAATAACGTGGAAGCGCGACGGCAGAAAGCAGACCAACGACGCCAACAACAATCATCAGCTCTACCAAGGTAAAGCCGCTGGCGCTAGGTCGAGATCGCTTGAAACTGCCCAGAAATTCCAACTGCAGTTTGGTTTGCATTTGGGAAAAACCATGTTGAAACCAATCTTTCGACTCTAGCGCATGATTTCACTAGGTACGTGAGTTTGCCAAATTTCAGCTTTCGCGAATGGGTCTCAATAAAAAACCGGAGGTTTAGGGCCCCCGGTTGCTTTGTCAATAGTTGGACTAATACCTAAACCGTTGTGACCTGGTTCAGGGAAGAGCACCAACCTGACTCACGTTGCGTTCATAGCGCAGGAAAGACCACCATTCGTGTTGACGGTGATGACGGCTGACTTGGCACCAGCATGGGTTTGGTCAAGGCATTTCAGCCCTGCAACTGTTTGGCCAAACGCAGACCAGTTTGCAGTGTAGGAAGCTCCAGAGGAGATGACACAGACAGATGTGTTGGGGTTTTGGCCCACACCACCGGAGGCGATGAACGTGCCACATTCCTTAGCCAAAGCAACTTGCTCAGCGATAGCAGAACCAGCGCCGGCGGCGGCACGGGCGGCCAGGTAACGGGGCAGGGCGACGGCAGAGAGGATGCCGACCACGGCCACAACGATCATGAGTTCCACCAGGGTGAAACCCTTGGCGAGCACGTTGCCGGACCTGCGCTGACCAAGGCTGCGGAGCAGCTCGAGTTGCAGACGAGTTTTGACGAGAGGTGAGTTCATGGGAAGAGCCCCTCAAGGGCCTGTTGACGTATTAATTGATACCACGGCGGGAAGGGCAAAGCAACTTTACGAATTTATCCAAATTCACACGATTTCTGTGAAAAATAAATTAAGTAAACTCTCAATTTTATTCGTTTATTTTAGACTTTGGGCTTGGCGGTGGACGGAATTTTTGATTGGCCTACCCACAAATGGGTAGCCTTGGCCAGGCTCTTGGACGTGGTTGGGGGCGAGCAACCTTACAACTCAAAGGAACTCGCAAAACTTGAATATCGCGATTGCAAGCTGCGTCGCTCAGCCTCTGTCACAAAGGTTCGGGAAACACCCCTCAAGGGACTTGGAAAGGGCTCAAATCAGTTCCCAAAACCGTTCGACCCACCCCCTAAGACGAACCCAAGCTTGGCTTCGTAGCGCAGTGAAATCACCAGAATCCTGAAACCACCTCCACCGCCAACAGTCACCGTCATCAGTCACCGCCAACAGTCACCGTCAATAGGCAGCGCCACCGCCTTGGCCTCGGCTGTCCGGTCTCCTGGCGGCTTGCCGACAACCGCCCGCCCTAGGTTCGCCCAACTTGGTTGTTGCCCCATGCCGAGGCCCGCCTCCTCTGCCCAGGGATCCGTTGCCCACGGATCCGTTGCCCAGGGAACCGGTGCCCAGGGAACCGGTGCCCAGGGAACCGGTGCCCAGGGATTCAGCCTTTCAGCCCGCATGACGCGCTGGGGTGTGGTCATCGTGCTGATCTATGCCCTGGTGGCCCTGCTCGTGCCTGTGCTGCTTCACCTCGGCTGGCTGGACGATCCCAATGCCGGCCTCGACAACCCCATCTATGCCCCGCCCAGCCCCAGCCACTGGTGCGGCACCGATCGCCTCGGGAGAGACGTTTGCACCCGCACCCTCGCCGGCAGCGGCGTCGCCCTGCAGGTGGTGGTGGTGGCCCTGCTGGTGGCCCTGGTGATTGGTGTCCCCCTCGGCATGGCCAGTGGCTACTTGGGCGGAGCCGTGGACCGGGTCCTGGTGCTGTTGATGGACACCCTCTACACCTTGCCGGTGTTGTTGTTGTCGGTGGTGCTGGCCTTTCTGCTGGGCCGAGGCCTCCTGAACGCCGCCGCCGCCCTCTGTGTCGTTTACGTGCCCCAGTACTTCCGGGTGGTGCGCAACCAAAGCGCCCAGGTCAAAGCCGAACCGTTTGTGGAAGCGGCCCGCTCCCTCGGCGCCGGACCGGGGTGGGTGCTGCGCCGCTATCTGTTTCGCAACGTCATCACCTCGGTGCCGGTGTTGCTCACCCTCAATGCCGCCGATGCCGTCCTGGTGCTTGGCGGGCTGGGCTTTCTGGGGCTGGGGTTGCCCGAGACCGTGCCCGAATGGGGGGGCGATCTGCAGCAGGCCCTCACGGCCGTCCCCACCGGCGTCTGGTGGACCGCCCTCTATCCCGGTTTGGCGATGTTTGTCTTGGTGTTGGGTCTGTCCTTTCTCGGCGAAGGCCTGGAGCAATGGCTTTCGGGCCCCTCCAGGCGCTCCTGATCGCTCAAGTTGGGCGCCCTCCCGGGACAGCGAGGTCAGCAAGGACCGCCCCGATCGCCTGGGCCAAGGCTCCGTAATCGCCACGCTCTCGCACCTCGCGCTGCAAGGTCGTGGCAATTTCGAGCCGTTCGGCCCGATGGTCCGGGTGGCAGTAGTAATCGATCTTGTGCCGCAGCTCTTCGAGGCTGCGGTAGCTGATGGCCTCAGCGACCGCCGTGATCGCCCCCAACTCGTCTTTCCAATCGGTGAGCGGAAACCCCCCCGCAGCCGCCACATCCAGGATCCGGTTGCTGACGGCCTGGTCGAACTGCAAAGCGGTGATGTTGAGACTGATCAGCGACGAGCGATACACCGCCGCGCTGGCGGCCACCGATTCCGTCGCCGGATGGCCGCGCCGCAGGCCAAACGCTGGGGCTGGGGCTGGCCAGCTGGCGCACAGCCGCTCGGCCTCGGGACCGTAGAGATCGAGGCGACGGTCCCCCAAACGCTGCAGCACTTCTCCCCGAAACTCCAACGAGTGACAGTGGGCTAGCGAGCGGTAGAAGGCTTTCGCCGCCAACCGCTGCAGCGGCGATGATTCGGGCCCGCAGCACCGCTGGGCGTAGGCCAGGGCGGCGGGTTCAAGGGGGTGGTCGAAATGGTGCAAACGGCGCCTTATTTCGGCCTGCAGCTCTGATGCCAGCTCAGGCGGCTGGTCGCCCCAGTCAAAGCCTGGATGCACATGGCCGATGAAGCAAACCTCCCGGCGCAATGGGGCCCCGGCCGGTGGCTCGTAGGTCCCCTCGCCGATGGCAAACAGCGGCGAGGTGGCCAGCTTCAAGTGCCCCAGCTCCCGGGCATTGCGCGGCTCCAGACAAAAATGGTGGGAACGGGCGGCGCTGGCGATGTAGCTGCCAAGGGCGGCCTCAATGCGCTGCCGGGAAGGATGGGTGCCCAGGCAGTCTTCGTAGTGCAGAAAAACCAAGGGTGCCTTGGCCTGTTCGTAGAGAAACCTGCCCCGCCCCAGCTCGAAGCCGGCCAGCAGGCTGATGGGACTGACGATGATCAGGGCATCGGCCTCAAGGGAGTCCAGCCGATCCCAAAACAAGGAACGCAGGAGGCCCACCTCGGCCACTCGGCCCAAGGCCAGCCGCGTCAGGCTGCCATCCGGGGAGCCAGCTGGGGAGCCAGCAAAGGACCCAGCGATGAAATCGGTCGGATCCAGCAGGCTGATGCGATGGCCCGCCCCCACCAAGGCCCGGGTGAGGCCGGCGATCAGCCGCTGGTAGATGGGGGTGGGACTTTGCTCAAGAACGAGGTGCATGGCAGCGGCCCGGCTGGGAAACCTAAACTGAAAACAGTTGTTCTTTCACGGGAATGCCCCTGTGGCTTGACCTGCTGTTTCTCGGTCTGGCTGTTTTGTTGTGGACCAAGGGAGGCCAGCAGCTCGACGATGTCGTGATGATGCTGATGCGCATTCTGGCGGTGGCTTTCGCCCTGGTGGTGCTGCTTGGCGGCCAATGGCTGCTGCTGGAGATCGCTGTGTTGGCCCTGGTGCTTTGGCTTCCCAGTGTCCGCAGCCTGGAAAGCGGGTCTCGCTTCTAGTCCCTCCTTGCCATGGCCGCCGCTGATGCGGGGGGCCACCTGATCCGGGGGGCCACTTGATCAGTGGGGCAACCTGATCAGTGGGGCAACCTGACATCCCTCGGCAGGGACTCGGCAATCTCTCCCTCGGCGGTCAGGGCCGGATAGGGCCGTCCTTGCTGATCACACCAGCGGGCCACCCGGGGATAGGACCAGGCAAAAAGCTGGCGGCCGTATTGATCGGCAGTCAGACCTTCTCCATGCTCTGGCACCACACCGGCACTTTGGCGCTGGCGCAAGGCCTCGAATAAAAGAATCGCCGCCGCCACCGAGACATTCAACGACTGCACCATGCCCCGCATCGGGATGGACAGGGATTGATCAACAAGGGAAGCGGCTGTCTCACTGAGTCCCCACTTCTCGGCCCCCAGCACAAAGGCCGTGGGACCGGTGAAATCACAGGCGCGATAGTCGACGGTGGCGCGGCCCAGATGGGTGCCATACAAGCGGAAGCCGCGCTCTTTGAGCTGGGCGATGGCCGCTTCAGTGTGGCTGTGCAGCTTGAGAAGCACCCACTTCTGACTGCCCTGGGCCGTGCTGTTGAACGTGGGTAGACGGCCCGCGCGGCAGACCGCATGGGCCTCCAACGCCCCCACCGCATCGCAACTGCGCAGGATTGCCGAAAGATTGTGCGGCTTCTCCACCTGCTCCAAAAGCACGGTGAGGTCCGCCATGCGGTGGTCAAGGACCGACTGAAGACGTTCGAAACGGCGCGCAAGCAGGGGCATGATTAGAGGGGCGAATCAAGGGATCCGGACGGGGCCCTCCAGCAAGGCCAGCGAGCGCCGCACCCCATGATGGAGCCGATGAAGGAAACCAGTTTCGACCAAAGGGCTTACCAACAAGTCGCCCGCATCCCCTTCGGCCAATTGGCCACCTATGGCCAAATCGCTGAACTGATGGGGGAATGGGGATGCGCCAGGCAAGTGGGTTGGGCCCTCAGACGGCTGCCCCTGCCTTCCCCCCTGCCCTGGCACCGGGTGGTCAATGCCCAGGGTCGCGTCGCCATGACCCTGTCGCGCCAGGGCAGTGACTGGATGCAAAGGGACCTGCTGCTGGCCGAGGGCATTGCGGTGGACCCCCAGGGCCGACTCCCCCTCCATCGGTATCGCTGGCGCAGTGAATGCCAACGCGATCAGCAGCCGTGAAGGACCGCCAAAATCCCCTCGCGACCGAAACCGACGGTCTCGCCCCTCGGCGCCTGGCCTGGAGGGTGCTGGAGGCGGTGGCTGCCGGGGCCTTTGCCGACAACGCCCTGGAACGGGAACTGGCCAAAACCAACCTGGCGCCCCTCGACCGGGGACTGGCCACCGAACTGGCCTATGGGGCCATCCGCCAGCGTTTGCTGCTTGATGCCTGGATCGATGCCCATGGCCGGCTCAAGGCCAGCCGCCAGCCACCCCGGCTGCGCTGGTTATTGCACGTCGGGCTCTACCAACTGCTGTTCAGCAGCAGGGTGCCCGCCTCCGCCGCCGTCAACACCAGCGTTCAGCTGGCCAAGGAAGCGGGCTTTGCCCGGCTGGCTCCAGTTGTCAATGGTCTGCTGCGGGCCGTGGCCCGGGCCCACAACCCCCATCAGGCCCCCGGGGCCGAGACCCACGCCGATGCCGCCACGCCCCTCAATCCTTGGCAGGGACTGGCCTTACCCGACGCGGCGGCCGACAGCCTGGCCCTGCGCCACTCCCTGCCCCCCTGGCTGGCGACCCAGCTGCTGCAATGGTGCCGCCCGGAAGAGGCCGAGGCCTTTGGACGCTCCAGCAACACCCCCCCGGCCCTCGACCTGCGGATCAACCGACGGCGGAGCAGCCGGGCGGAGGTCCTGGCGGCCTTCGGGGCCGCGGGACTGACGGCCCGGGCCTTGGACGACCAGGAATGGGGCCTGTGCTTAGCCGGGGCCAGCGGCGATCTCCGGGGGCTGCCCGGTTTCAAGGAAGGTCACTGGTGCGTTCAGGACCGCACAGCCCAGGCCATCGCCCCCCTGCTGGCACCCCAGCCGGGCGAGCGGGTGCTGGATGCCTGCGCCGCCCCTGGCGGCAAGTCCACCCAGCTGGCGGAGTTGATGGACGATCGGGGCGAAATCTGGGCGGTGGATCGCTCCGAGTCTCGGCTCAAAAAGGTGGTGGCCAACGCCGAGCGTCTTGGCATGGCCAGCCTGCAGGTGCTTGCGGCCGACGCCGCCGACCTGCTCGAAATACGGCCCCAATGGCGCGGTTTCTTTGATCGCATTCTGGTGGATGCGCCATGCTCGGGGCTGGGAACCCTGGCCCGCCATGCCGATGCCCGCTGGCGCCTTCAACCCGACAGCATTGCTGAACTGGCCAGGCAGCAACAACGCCTGCTCGAACGCCTGGCGCCCCTGCTGCGGCCCGCTGGCCGCCTGGTTTATGCCACCTGCACGGTGCATCCCCAGGAAAACAGCGAGGTGGTCATTGCTTTTCTGGCCGGCCATCCAAGCTGGCGCCTGATCCACCAACAACAGTGGTGGCCGGCGCCCCAGGCTGGGGATGGCTTCTACGTCGCCGTCCTGGAACCCCGCCATCGAGACGACCAGGGGCAAGGGTTGGGGCCGGCTGCCTAGGGAAGGGGCGGCGGCGGGCTCACCGGCGGTGGCGGCGGCGGCGGGGCCGGGGCTGGCGCCGGGGCGGCGACGGGGGCCGGCGCCGCAGCAGGGGCCGCAGCGGGCGGGGGTGCGGGGGCCGGTGGCTCGGCACGCCGTTCCTCCCGGACTGGCGGTTGCCAGCGGCGTTGCTCCGCAGCCGGCGGTTGCCAGGGGCGTTCTTCCCGGGCGGGTGGCTGCCAGCGGGGCCTTTCCTCGGCCGGCGGCTCGCTTTGACGGGTGGCACCAGGGTCAGCGGGGAGCGGATCAATGGGCTCCGGTTGCCAGCGACGGCGGGGAGCCTCTTCGGACCGATTGGGCTCGGTTGGGGGGGGCATCCAACTGGACGGGGGCTCCCAGCGATCGGGCGCTGCCGGGGGGGGGCTGTTGTTGTCCTTGGCTTTGCCCTTGTCGCGCAGCTTGGGGGGGACGTAGGGGATGAATTCTCCGGTGAGTTCGGGCTTGGGGGGAAACTCGCGAACGGGGATGTCTTTGACGATCCTCGACATGAAGGAGTTCCAGGCATAGGCGGCCTGCACGCTGCTGCTGCTGGTCTTCCAGTTTTCGTCGTAACCAAACCAAACTGCCGTGGTGAGCTGGGGAATCGAACCGATGAACCACAGGTCACGGCCCCCCTCGGCGGTGCCGGTCTTGCCCGCCACCGGCCGATCGGCCAGACCCGCAGGGCGGCCGGTACCAGCGCGAACCACGTTTTGCAACATGTACGTCATGGCGTCGGCCACATCGCTGCTGACAGCGCGACGGGGGGGCTTGGCCTTCTGGCGTCGACTCCAGATCAAGGCGCCATCGGGGCCATAAATCAGATCGAAAGGTGTGGGCGTCACATACAGGCCACGGTTATTGATCGCCGCGTAGGCGGCCGTCATTTCGAGCACGTATTTCTCATTGGCCCCCAGCACCATGGAGGGGTATTCCCCTATCTCGCCGGTGATGCCAAGCTGGCGGGCCACGCCGATGACTCGGGGATAACCCACCTTTTCGGCCGTAGCCACGGCGGCGGGATTGATGGAATTAGTAACGGCCGTCAGCAGCGTGACGCGGCCGCCGCTGCCGGGGATGCAGAAGCGCTTGGGGGGCCAACCATCCTGGTAGCAGCGCTCGCGATTGGCAATGGTGTCTTCTGGCCGCATGCCGTATTGCAGGGCGGCTGTATAAGCGAAAAGTTTGAAGGTGGAACCGGGCGAACGCAGGGCCTGAATGGCCCGGTTGAACTGGCTGCGTTCCCAATCCGTGCCGCCCACCATGGCCCGCACCAAGCCGGTTCCAGGCTCCATGGCCACCAGGGCCCCTTCCATGCCGCCTGAGGCGTAAGTATTGACAGCCTCCTGGGCGCGGGCCTGCCATTCAGGCTTGAGGCCGGTGTGAATCGTGAGGCCGCCCACCTCAAGTTGCTCCTTGGTGAGGACCTTGGGCAGCTCCAGCTCCAACCAACTGGTGAACCAGGGGGCGGGATTGACGAAATACTTGGGTTCTGCGGGCTTAAGACCGATGGGCGCGGCTTGAGCCGTTTCAAGCTGGCGGTCGTCGATATAGCCCATCTCACGCATTCGCCTCAGCACCGTGGCGCGGCGCTCCAGGGCCAGCTTTGGATTGACCAGGGGTGAGTAGACGGAAGGCGCTGGTGGCAAGCCGGCAATCAGGGCCGCTTCAGGCAGGGTGAGTTGATCTGGTTTTTTAGAGAAATAAACCCAAGAAGCATCAGAAACTCCATAGGCACTAGAGCCTAAATAAACATAATTGAGATATTGCTCAAGAATCTGCTTCTTGGTGAGTTGACGCTCGATCTTGCCCGCCAGAGCCGCCTCCTTCAGCTTGCGCCAAAGGGTGCGATCCTGGCTCAGAAACACCGTACGGGCCAGCTGCTGGGTGATCGTGCTGGCGCCCTCCTCCACCGACCCCTGGCTGAGGTTGCGCAGCATGGCGCGCACGATGCCGAGGTTGTCGATCCCATCATGCTGATAAAAGCGGCGATCCTCAGCGGCCACGAAGGCCTTTTGCAGCAACAGGGGCATCTGGCCGCTGGGCAGCTTCTCCCGGGTGGCCGGACCCTGCTTGAAGACCACATCACCATCGGCCGACAAGATGGTGAGGGTGCCCGGTCGCGAAAAAGCGCTGATGCCGCGGGCATCGGGGAGCAGGGAATCGAAGCCGGACACCAAAAGGTTTTGGCCGAAGGCGGCAGCCACGCCCAAGCCACCGGCCAACAGGGCCGGCCACCAGAGACTGGACGGGCGACGATCGGGCTGGCGGGCGGGAGCGAGGCGGCCTGCATTGTCCCGGCGACGCAGGGCGGGGCCCCAGCGGGGTTCCGGAAGCCGTTGATCGGGTTCCAGGCGAGTCAAAGCGCCAAAGTCCCCGCAATCAGGTTGCTATGTCCAATCGCCAGGGCCGTAACCAGCATGCCAAGCACCAAAAAAGGCTGGGCACTGGCCTGGTATTTGACATCAAAGGCCACCGGATCGCGCAACAGCCAGATGTCCTGAAAGGTGATCTGGGGAATAATCAGCAGCACCAGAATCACGGCAGACAGATTCTGACCGATTGCGATCAATACGGCCACCATGGCCAACTGGAACAGGTCGATCATGGCGGCGCTGATCCAACTGGCCCGCTTGATGCCAAAGGCCACAGGCAGGGACTGCAGCCCAAGCGCCTTGTCCCCTTCCACACTCTTGAAGTCGTTGACCACGGCGATGCCCAATCCGGCCAGGCTGTAGGCCAGGGTCAACAGCGCCGTCGTCCAGGTGAGCTGGCCAAACAGGGCCTGGCCCGCCCACCAGGGCAGGGCGATGTAGCTGGCGCCCAGGGCGTAGTTGCCCAACCAGCCGTTTTGTTTGAGTTTGAGGGGCGGGGCGGAATAGATGTAACTGACGAACGAACCAGCCAAGGCCAACAACAGCAGCACCGGCGTGGTGTGGCCGGCCCAGCGATCGAGGCCGTAGGCCACACCCAGCCCCGCCAACAGCAGCACGATGATCTGCAGCTTGACCTGCCCCAAGGGGATCGCCCCGGAGGGGATCGGCCGGTAGGGCTCGTTGATGGCGTCGATGTCGCGGTCGTAGAAGTCGTTGAGGGTCTGGGTGTACCCGGCCAACAGGGGACCGCTCATCAACATGCAGGCCAAAGAGGCCAGCACCTCCTGGGGGCGCCACTGGAAGTGGCCTGAGGCAGCGGCGCCACACAGCACCCCCCAGATCAGGGGGATCCAGGTGACCGGCTTCATCAGCTGCAGCCGGATCTTCCAGATGTTGGAGGTGGTGCTCGCCCCCTTCATACCAAGGATCTGGCGGGTGGCGCTGCCCTTCTTCTCCGCAGGGGCTTGGCTTGGGGTTGGTTCGGTCACGGGTGCTCGCCGCAGGGAGGGGCCGTTCAGGCGGGGGCGATTTCGTCGTCGAAGAACCAGGTGGTGCCGCCTCCGTTGAGGTCGACGACCACGCCGATGCCCTTGCCGTCGGTGACCCGGTATCCCTTCACAGTGCCGGTGGGATCGGCCTTCAGGGTCGAGACGAGGTCTGCGGGAATGCGGTCGCGGACCCTGAGCACCCGCACTTTGGAGCCGATGGTGATGGCGGCCTGGGCCATGGCTGGGGCAGGGGCAAAGGGTAGAAAACCTTAACAGCGCCAGGGCCGCTGGCCCATCTGACACGCTGGACCGAGAAGCTCTGGGGGGTTGGCGCCGATGGTGGCCAAACGCATCATTCCCTGTCTGGACGTGGCGGAGGGTCGGGTCGTCAAGGGCGTCAATTTTGTCGGCCTGCGCGATGCCGGCGATCCGGTGGAACTGGCCTGTCGCTATTCGGCGGCCGGGGCCGATGAGCTGGTGTTTCTCGACATCGCCGCCAGCCACCAGGGCAGGGACACTTTGGTGGACCTGGTGCGGCGCACCGCCGATGCCGTCACGATTCCTTTCACGGTCGGTGGTGGCATCAGCAGCGTTGATGGCATCACCGCCCTGCTCCGGGCCGGGGCCGACAAGGTGAGTCTCAACTCGGCCGCCGTGCGGGATCCCCAGCTCGTGGGCCAGGGGGCTGGGCGGTTCGGCTGTCAGTGCATCGTGGTGGCCATCGATGCCCGGCGCCGTACCGCCGCCGAACGGGCTGCCGGCGCCGCACCGGGATGGGATGTGTATGTCAAAGGCGGCCGTGAGAACACCGGATTGGATGCCGTGGCCTGGGCCCGCCAGGTGGTGGCCCTGGGGGCTGGCGAAATCCTGCTGACCTCCATGGACGGGGACGGCACCCAGGCCGGCTATGACCTGGACTTGACCGGCGCGGTGGTGGAAGCGGTGCCGGTGCCGGTGATCGCCTCCGGCGGAGCCGGTTGCATCGACCACATCGCCGCGGCCCTCGATCGCGGCGGAGCCGCTGCCGCCCTGCTGGCTTCCCTCCTGCACGACGGCGTCTTGACGGTGGCCGAGATCAAGGAAGATCTGCTCGCTCGTGGCCTGGCGATTCGCCCCCTGGAGTCCGATGCGGCGCCCTTCACAGCCGCCCTGGGGCCGACGTTATAATGAGAAAAGTAAATTACTTGGGATTATCTGCTGTGGTCCCACCGACGCCTCTCCAAGCACCATTGCTGATCATCCTGGCGGTGGTATTGGTAGTGGCTGTGGTGGCGTTGGTGGCCTGGGCCCTGCAACTGATGCAGGCCGCCACCGATCGGCAGGAATTTTCGCTGATGTTGGCCGGTTGCATGGTGTGTTCGGCGGCTGTGGGCCTGGCCACCGTGATGGTGCTCACCCTCACCAGTCCCGACCCGCTGCCCAGCACTGTCCTGCACCGCCTCCCCGGCGAACAGGAGGCCTGGGGGAGTCTGGATGCGATCGTGCTGCCCCTGGTAGCGCAAGTTCAAGATGATCCCCGGTGATCAAGAGGCGGTCCGCGAGCTGTTTGAGACCGTTGCGCCCCGCTACGACCGTCTCAATGACCTGCTGAGCCTGGGGGGCCACCGCCTCTGGAAACGCCAGGCCGTGGCCTGGCTGGATCCTCGCCCCGGGCAAAAGTTTTTGGACCTTTGCTGTGGCACCGGCGATGGGGCCCTGGTCCTGGCCCAAAAGGTGCGCCCCGGCGGCCAGGTGCTGGGCCTGGACGCGGCGGCGGCACCGCTGCAACGGGCCCGCCAGAGGGCGGCCCGAGAACCCTGGTTGCCGCTGCGATTCGAACAAGGGGATGCCCTGGCAACGGGCCTGGCCGCCGGTTGGGCCGACGGGGCCCTGATGGCCTATGGCCTGCGCAACCTGGTGGATCCGGCCCGGGGGTTGGCGGAGTTGCGTCGGGTGTTGCGCCCTGGCGGGCGGGCCGCCGTGCTCGATTTCAACCGCCCCGACCCGGATGGCGGGCTCTTCCAGCTAGGGGCTGCCCAATTCCAACACTTTTATCTCAACCGTGTTGTCGTGCCGGTGGCCAGCCTGGTGGACCTCAAAGAGCAGTACGCCTATTTGGAAACCAGCCTGGCCCGCTTTCCCACCGCCCAGCAGCAGATGGAACTGGCTCGACAGGCAGGCTTCGCCGCAGTGGGCTACAGGCCCCTGGCGGCAGGGCTGATGGGGTTCCTGACCCTGGTGGCTTGAGCGCCGGTATTCGCGATCACTGGCGCCTGGCGATGGCCCCTGGGGGGATGCTTTTGTAGGGAGGCCAGCCAATCTTGACGATGGGAGTTCCCCTGTTTGATTTCGCCGCCAATGTCGGCAAAAAAATCTTCAACCGTGGTGAAGATTCGATCACCATTGCCCAAAAACTCCAGAAACACATCGATGCCAATAATCCTGGCATCAGCGATCTCGATGTGGTTTTTGACGGCGACACCGCCACGATCAGCGGCACGGCCAATGATGCCGCGGCCTTTGAAAAGGCTGTGTTGATAGCGGGCAATGTGGAGGGCGTCGCCAAAGTCGAGGCCGCTGGTCTTGGGGCCCCTGGAGATTCCAGCTTCGTGCTGGTGAAAGAAGGTGACACCCTCTGGGGAATTGCCGAACGGGAATTAGGCAATGGATCCCGTTACAACGAAATCTTCGCCGCCAACCGGGAAGTCATTGAGAATCCTGACCTCATTTATCCCGGTCAGAAGATTCGGATTCCCAAGGGTTGATTGAAGCGGCATGATGGGCTTCCCCAGGCTATGGTTTGGGGGAATTTTCATCCGCCAGCAATCTCAACCCCATGGCTGACCAAGCCAGCAGCTTCTCTTTCGGTGTTCTGGGGGCCCCTGGCGAGCCCTTTTCTTGGTTGCGCCTTCCCCTTTTGGGCGCCATCTCGGCCTACGCCCTAGGGGGGGGGCTCGCCATGGCCGGCCTCGCGGCCGAGCCCCCCGCCGACCGGGGGACCGCCCTGGCACCGATCACCCTGGCCGAACAGCCCATCGCTGAGCAACCCAGCCCTGAGCAGCAAGAAGCCACGCAGGCCCTCGATCAAGCAGAAGCATCATTGGCCCAACAGCTGGCCAATCCAGTGGCGGCCTTAGTCAGCATTCCTTTTCAATGGAACTGGGACGATCGCATCGGCGCCAGGGAAGACATCAATCGCCTGACGCTGAACATCCAGCCGGTGGTGCCGATCAACCTCAGCAAAGATTGGAATCTGATCTCCCGCACGATCCTGCCGGTGATCCATCAGAGCGATGCCAACAGCACGATCAATCAGGGCCGTTTTGACAACGGGGTTGACTTTGGCGACACCGTGCAGAGTCTGTTTCTTTCCCCCAGCCGCCCCGGCCCATGGGGCCTGATCTGGGGGCTCGGTCCGGTGGCCCTGCTGCCCACCGGCACCAACACCTTCACCACCGCCAATCAATGGGCGCTCGGCCCCACCGGAGTGGTGCTCAAACAGAGCGGGCGCTGGACCGTCGGTGTGCTGGCCAACCACCTGTGGTCGGTGCAGAACCGGGGCCGTCTCGCCGACGTCAACAACAGTTTTGTGCAGCCGTTCATCAGCTACACCACCCCCACGGCCTGGACCGCCACCCTGCAGACCGAAACCAGCTACGACTGGCAGAACGAGCAGTTGGCCGTACCGATTAATTTTGTCATCACAAAGATCCTCAAGCTGGGGGATCAACTGGTCAGCGTGGGCGCTGGGGTGCGCTATTGGGCCGAGGGACCGGAGCAGGGGCCCCACGGCTGGGCTGGACGGGTCGTGTTCACGCTTTTATTGCCCAAAAAATCCTGACGATGACCTGGCGCTGCACGCAGAACTTGGGGACCAAACTGGCCTGGGGCGCACCATTTCGCTGCCGGACTTTGGGCTTAGGCAAAATTGTTGCGATTTCGCTTACTGCCTCTCCCGCCCGTGAACCTGTCGTCCCCCCGTCCGCGCCCCAAGAGCCTCTGCCTGGCCTTGGCCATCGCCACCGCCGTGGGGACCGGCGGATGGGCCGGAGTCGGCAGAGCCCAAGCCGCTGAATCCACCCCCGTGGCCCCAAATCGGGGCGGCCTCAGCACCGTGAACACGCGCCTTGGCCCCTTGACGCTGGAGAACGGCTACCCGTCAGAAGCCACCGCAGCCAAGCTCTACGACGAGCTCGATTTCCAGCGGGCCACCCAGGCCTATCTCTGGGCCCTGCCGGCCATTGGCTTCAAGGCCCTCTACGACGCCCAGCGCCGCAGCTTGGGAACCGCCAACGGCGAGGTGTTGCTCTATCAAAACCTCAAGGACAAGGCGGGCATGTTGACCCCCAACATCACCACCCTCTACGCCTTCAGTTTCTGGGACCTGGCCAGCCAGGGGCCCCTGGTGATTGAAGTTCCCGCTGGCTTGACCGCCGGCGGCGTGATGGACCTCTGGCAGCAACCGATCACCGACATGGGCCAGACGGGTCCGGACAAGGGCTTGGGGGGCAAGTATTTGGTTCTGCCCCCCGGCAGCCCCGCCGTGGAGGCCCCCGGCTACCGGATCGTGCGCTCCCCCAGCAACCAGGTCTGGTTCGGCACCAGGGGCCTGTCGCCGGACAAGGCAGCGGCCGAGGCCACCGTGCGTCAGCACCGCGTTTACGGCTGGAACCAGCGGGCCAATCCCCCCGCCACGACCTATCGGTCCGTGGGGGGGCGCCCCTGGCAATCAGCCCAGCCCGCCAACCTGGATTACTGGCGCATGCTGAGCGAGCTGTACGCCAACGAGCCCGTGGCCCCCAGGGACCGCATGATGTTCGCCATGCTGGCGCCCCTGGGCCTGGTGCCCGGAGAGCCTTTCAAACCCGATGCCCGCCAGAGCCGCATCCTGGCGGACGCCGCCCAGGTGGGCGAACTGATGGCCCGCACGCTGGCCTTCGACAAACGCACCCCCGGAGTCACGGTTTACCCCGGCAAACACTGGGACTATGCCCAGCGCTTCGAGCTGGATCAGGAAAGCCCCGACCGCAAACGGGTCCAATTGGATGAGCGCAGCTCCTGGTTCTATGAGGCCATTGGCATGTCGGTGGGGATGCAGGGCCGCATCGTTGGCTTCGGCCAGGCCTATCTGGAAGCCTCGAAAGACAGCCAGGGCCACTGGCTCGATGGCGGCCGCAGCTATCGCATGCGGGTGCCTGCCGAGCCGCCGGTGAAGCAGTTCTGGTCCATCACCCTCTACGACAACGTCAGCCGCGGTCCCCTGATCACCGCCCAGGGTGCCGCCGACCTGAGCTCGCGGCAAACGGGACTGGTGCGCAACGCCGACGGTTCGGTGGATGTGGTTTTCGGCCCGGTGCGGCCGGCCGGAGCCGCCAACTGGATCCAGACCAACCCGGGCCAGGGCTGGTTCAGCTACTTCCGCTTTTATGGCCCCACCGAGCCCTACTTCAGCAAAACCTGGCAGCTCAATGACATCGAGCCCTTAGGCCGCTGAAGCCTGGGGGCTGGGGATAGTGCTTGGGTGGCGGATACCAGGCGGTTTGGGCTTCCTGGACCTAGCGCTTGCTGAAACCATTCGCCTATGAGGCAGGGATTTGCAGTAGGCCGTAACGGCGGTGCCCACGGGAATCTGATGGACGGCCCCCGGGCTGGGACTGGCTATGTTTGTGTTTGTGTTTGTGTTTGTGTTTGTGTTTGTGTTGGGTCTATCGTTCTTGGGAAGGGGGGAGCTGGAAAATTGGCTGAGTACCAGTTTGAGTGATTGGAAAAATGACCTATCTTGAAATAATTATTCAAGCCCCATTTCTTTTAGTAGATCATCTGTGATCTTGGACCAGTTATAATTTTGGTGTACATACTCACTTGCGATGGCTCCCCCCCATCGCTCCCTTGATTCCGTCAGTTTTTCTATGCCATCGATAAGTGAGTCAAGATCAGGCTCGAGAAACATTTGCCCCGTGCTTTCCATAAGCGTAGCCTTGATTTGTAGTCCCATCCTTGGATCAAAATAATCGTCCGTAGGGCCTCCTTGGGTGACAAGGATAGGCAATCCGCATGCCGCAGCTTCAAGTGGCGGCATATTGAACCCCTCAGCTTTGTAGGGAGATATGCAGGCGTCGCAGGCATTGTAGAGGGCTCGCATGCCATCAAAGTCAAAATTATCTGAAATTTCAATGATGTCATTAATGTGAGTCTCGCTAAGGCGTGCCAGTTCTGGCAGGTCGGATATTTTGTTGAGGTAATATTGAAACGGAACGCCGTACAGGTTACCCGGTCTTTTGACAATGAGTTTGAGTTCAGGCTTGGTCTGTTTCAGGGTTAAAAAGGCTCGAAGTAGAACGTCAATGCCTTTATTTTCGGTTAGGGCGCTTACTGAAAGCAAAACAAAATCATCGGGCTTGATCCCAAACAGTTCCCGATAAAGCGTGCGCAACTCAGCATCTACTGGGAAGAAGGTGAAAGGATCAATGCCAAGGCTGATCACTTTTACGGTCTCATCGCGGAAGCCGGATCGAAGGAATCCCTGACGAGACCAATGAGATGAGGTAATGATTCTGATATTTTCACCTAAGCTTGCAACCTCGGGATATTCTTCAGTGAAAAAACCATCAACAGTACCTGCTTCAGAAGTTCCGAATACAAATAACTTTTTACTCCTGAATGGCGACAGATTAAAAGGAAAGCTGATTCGATAGGTTACGTCAAAGTAATCACCTTCCTCGGGATGGGGGATCGAAATAATTTGATTGTATTTCTCCGGTTCAAAGCCGCTTTGGTCCTGGTCGCTTTTCCATTCAGGCCGGAAATAGGCTGTATCTCGATGTCGTAGTTCGATGGGATGAGCTAAGAGGTTGAGGATTTGCCATTGGTTGACAAGGCAGTAGGAATGATTGATGCTGCGCCAGCCCTCGATGCAAAGGCTTGGTTGTGTTGTCTGCAGTGGCTTCGATGCAGACTGGCTTGGCAGAGCATAAGATTTCGACTTATATAACCCATAGATGTATTTATCATGTTCGTGAGGATTGGTGTCATTGCAAATTAATTCAGCGCTGATATCGCTATCAACATGATCGGGATGAATCCACCAATCTTCAACAATCCGATTACCCCAGGAAACGTCACTCACGATCAGCCTGTACCCAAGTGACTGGAGCAAAACACGGCTTTCCCTGCGCTCTAAGTGACCTCCGGCTGAATAATCGTGCTCAAAGGTAATCACTCTAAATTGATAGCGGTCATGGGGTATTTTTTTTAAGGCGAGCAGGCTGTTTTTGGGTGGATCGATATCTATGCTCAGATAATCAATAACTGACGGCATGGAAGCGTTCTCAAGAATTTCGCCATAATTAGCTGTTGTCGCATCGCCCAGCAGGCAACTATTCGAGCGCAGTACCTTATGGCGCAATACCATATCTCGATCCAATTCAATTGAAATTCCTCGCCAGTCAAACATTGATTCAAGCAAGTATGTGTTGCTGATAAAGATTGGTTCATGGGCGCCAATCTCCAAGTAGGTTCCTTTGGTCTTGCCATTTAGCATGGCAAGTGTAAACATGTCTTGGTGCAGTTGGCTGTAATTGATTTGAATTTTTTCTATTCCATCGAAAGGGCGCAAGAAGCGATCCTGTTTGACAATTGAATATTGAATGGGATTGCAAAAGTCTGGATTAGATTGCATTGGGCCAACTCGTGTTGCAAAAAAGTATCTCCCTTGATTCTAGCCGATTCCGAGGCCAAGATGAACTTGCCTGCCCCGATCATGAATCACGTGCAGCTTGCCCATCGCGATGGATTGGAGCCCTGCTCGGATATTTGCAATCAATGATGGACGTTGGTCTACGTGGGTGCAATGCTCAAGCGAAGAGATTTGGCTCTGACTTGGATCGATAGCACCCCAAGGTAAAGCGACGATTCTCCTCCGCGTCATGTCCTACTGCCTGGGAGCTGGACTTGGCA
Organism: Cyanobacteriota bacterium; assembly: GCA_026389315.1. GTDB lineage: Bacteria > Cyanobacteriota > Cyanobacteriia > PCC-6307 > Cyanobiaceae > Cyanobium. Next base: position 28,337 of record JAPLIC010000035.1, on the reverse strand, counting down.
AACCGGCGCTCTCGGGCGCAAGCATCCCCAACGGGCGCGTCAGAGCCCCTGGATCAAGGCCCTCCCTGAGGGCCAACACCAGGCCAGCGGCCTCGCTGTAGTTGCTGGCTGGCAGCACGGGAATCCCCAGGGCGGCGCCATCCACTTGCAGCAGACAGGGATTACCGCTGACGGCGATCAAGGGCACGCCCCGCTCGACACTGGCCAGCACGGCCTCGCCGCCCAGGGCCCCGGCCGGGGCCACCACCGCCCCCAGATCCTCTGCCCCCAAGGAGGCACGGCGGTCTTTGGGGGCCACCAGATCGGGGGCGCGGCTGAGGCCCACCAGCACGCAGGGCAAAAAGGTGTGGCCCAGTTCCTCCGCCGCCGCCCGCGGATCCAGCTGCGGATCAAGGGGCAGGGGCGCCAGGGCGGGGGCATGGGCGCAGGGGATGCCCAGGTGTTGCACCAGCAGGTGGCTGATCACCGCCTCGGCTCCGGCCAGGGCATCGACGCCGGCGCCGTGGCGGTAGGCGGCCAGGGCGTCGCTACCAGCATCGTCGGGGAAGCGGGCCACCACGGCGATGGCGGTGGCCCCGGCGGCCACTAGTTTTTCGCCAGCCCGCAACAGCACATCGGGGCGCTCCAGCGTGCCCCAGCTGCTGCCGCTGGGCCCCAGGCTCAGGCCCACCCCCAGGGGCACATCGGTGACCAGCACCGGACCGATCGCCAGGCCCAGGGTGGCGCGGCAGGCCTCGGCCGCCTGCAGTTGGCGGGCGCGCAGCTCCGGCTCAATGCCGCCATCGAGCAGCAGCCCCACCCGCCGGCCCGCCACCGGTGCCAGGGCCAGCTCGCCGCAGGCGAAGCGATCGAGGGCCCAGCCCTCCACGTAATGAATGCGGCGGTCGCTCCAGTAGAGGGCGGCGCCATTGAGCACATTGGGATGGGTGACCAGGCAGCCGCTGGCCGCCGCCAGCAAGCGGGCCGCCGGCAGGCCATCGCCCGCGTAGCCCCCCACGGCGCAACCGACGCCGGTGGGGATCACCAGCAGGGTGGGCAGGGGGGGGGTCAGCATCGCCAGACGGTTGGAAGCGTGGCTGCCGAAGCAGAGTTTGGACCTGCCGTCATGACCGAGTCCCGGCAAGCCATCGAGCCAAAGCCCAAATCCGAGCCAGGGTTCACCTCTGCCCCAGGTCCGTCGCCTTCCAGCTCGCCCACCACCAGCACCGCCTCGATCCGCAGGCCCCGGGCCGGTTCGGCGGCGGTGATCGCCCAGCGCAGCAGCCGCGCCGAGGCGCCCGCCTGGACCTGGCCGGCCGCTAGCAAAAAAGGCCGCAGCTGGGGCAACAGGGGCCCCGCCGCCGGCTGGAACCAGACCGCCAGCGGCTCCAGCCTCACTTTTGGTATTGGCCGAACTGGGCCTCGTAGAGGGCATCCTCCTGGCCGGCCAGCAACTGCAGGTCGCTGAGCGGGTAGCTGACGCAAAGCAAGGCGTAGCCCTGCTCCCGCAGTTCTGACTTGACGCCCATGGCATCGGGCTGGTGGACACTGCCGCTGGTCAGCTTGGCGGCGCAGGTGGTGCAGACCCCCGAGCAGCAGGAGCTGGGCAGCGGCACCCCTGCCGCCTCGGCCGCAGCCAGCACGGTCTGGTCGGCGCGGCAGGCAAAGCTGAAGAAGGTGCCATCAAGGCTGGCCTGGACCTGGTAGCTGGGGGTTTCGCTCACCGAGTTGCCGTCGTTGGCGGCCATCCTCGCTGAGCGCCGTTCAGGGGCCGGGGCAGGGCTGCTCGCTCAAGGGGCCGAGGCACAAAAGTGCGCAGATCGTCGAGGTCTGCCTGAGCGATGCTGTCGGCCAAGGCCGCTTCCTTCCCTATGCACCTGAACTATGCACCTGAATTAACAACTGCAAAGTTCAGACTGCTCAAAGAGATCGCGATTGCAGGCCTGTGGTTCAGTGGCAGAACAAAATGGAGCAGGGGCGCACTCGAATCGGCACGATCGCGGCCTGGACGGCGGCGGGGTTGCTGGGGGGCCTGATCGGCTGCCTGGCGGCGGTGGCGCTCACCGAGCTGATCAAGCTGTCGCTGGCCGCCGCCGCCGGCCTGGGTCCGGCGGCGCTGCGGTTGCTGCCCCTGTTGGGGGTGGGCCTGGCGGTGCTGATCCTGTTCGGCCTGGGCCGAGGCCAATCGGTGCAGACGATCGCCCCCCGCCAGACGCTCCGCCCTGGCGTCGCCCCCGGCTCGCTGGCGGCCTGGTATTCGTTCCCCCACGACATCGCCCGCGCTGATTTGACGGGCGATGTGGTCAACGCCTCGGGGCTGGAGGAGCGGTTCCCGTGGAACCTGGCGCCCCTGCGGGCGCTGGCGATCCTGGCCACGGTGGGGCTGGGGGCGCCGATGGGCACGGAATCGCCGGCGGCCCATGTCGGCGTGGCCACGGGCAGCTGGCTGGGCAGCGCGGTGCCGGCGCTGCGGGCCTTGGCCCGGCCCCTGGCGATCGGGGGTGGCGCGGCGAGCGTGTCGGCCCTGATCGGCATCCCGCTGGTGGGCAGTTTCTTCATGGCCGAGCTGGCGGCAAGGCGCCAGATTCCGCTGAGTGCGCCACGGGCCGCCCGCCATGCTGGCGGGCGGCCTCAGCGGCTGGGCGGTGCATAGCGCGTTTCAGCTTGATCTGATCCGGCTGGTGGTGCCCAGGGTTCCCCCCGGCGGTTTTCTCGCCGCGTTGCAGGCCACCCTGTGCATCGGCGTGCTGGCCGGCGCCCTCACGGCCCTCACCGGTGAGGCGATCTACTGGGCCCGGGGCTGGCGCGACCGACCGCTGACGCGCCTGCTGATCGGCGGCGCGGCGCTGCTGGTGCTGGCGTTGCTGATCGGGGGCCTTGCCACCCCGGCGGCGGCTTTCGGGCCGGGGGGCGCGGCGATCATCTGGGCCGAAACCACCAGCCCCGCCCCGCATCGCCTGCTGGCCCTGGCATTGCTGCGGGCGGCCGCCACCACGGCGGCGGCGGTGCTGGCGGGGGGCTGCGGCGGGGTGTTCGTGCCGTTTCTGGCGATCGGTGACCTGTGCGGCCGGGTATTCGCGGCCCCCTTCGGGATCGCGCCAGATCTGGCCGGTGCCGCCGGAGCCGCTGCGGGCATCGCAGGCGGTTACCGCCTGCCGTTCACCGCCATGGCGATGGTGCTGGGCGTCGGCGGACCGGAGGGCGCCCAGTTCACGAGCATGGCCACGGTGCTGGTGGCGGCCCTGTCCGGATTGGTCACGGCCCGAGCCGCCAATGCGCTGAGCTCGCGGGTGCGGGGAGTTTGGCGTGGGCGGGTTGGGTCTGGGGAGTGAAGGGATCAGGTGTCCACTCGACGGTCATGTTCGAAGTATTGCGACCTCGTAGCACGAGCTAAGGCATCATCAACAGCTTCAAGAAATTTGGTTCCAAGCCCTACCTCAAGCCGATGGTAGTCGGCAACTTCAGCAAGACCGCAAGCCTTGCAGGCTGAACAAACCGAACACGATTCACTGCAAGATCTGACGTGCTTCTGCAAATATTTGCTCTGCTGAATACGCAGAAATATCTCCCTGCTCATATGATTCAATGCGCAAAGCTATTTCCTCTGACCATGCCGCTTCTATTTCTTCTATGGAAGTGTGGAGTGATTCCAGCATGCATTCCGCAAGCTTTGCCCGATCTTCCGCTGAGAGTGAGCGGGCCTGCTCTTCGATTTGGTGAAGAGATGATGACATGAAACTGAAACCAGAGGCCTTCAAGTTGATCCTACTGCAATACAGCCTTGGGGAGAGCCGCTAACGCTCAAGATCAGCGGCTTGTAATAGATCAATGCATTCATCAGGTTTTTTCGCACCCGCCCGCTGAATCTTGATGTTAGGCTTCGCAAAGAGATTCACGGGCAGGACCGGTCCGTGGCCTGCGTGCCCATCCACTGGTCCCAGTGGGTGAAGTACAGCGAGTAGTTGCTGTGAACCAACTGGTGATGAATGTCATGGTGCATCACTGTGTTGACCCAACGAGCGATGCCAGACAGGTTGGGATCGTGCCGTAATGCCAATCCGTTTGGTGTCACCAGGCCCGGTAGGTAGCGCGTGACCTCGAAGCCGCTGTGGCCCGCCAGATTGATGTAATTGGCAAGCAGCAGCGCAGCCAGCCAAGCGGCCTCATGGATCGGCAGCACCACGACCCAGGCCATCGGCATCGCCGTGGTGAGAAACAGATCGAGGGGATGCTGCTTCATTGCGCTCCATGTGTCCGGGAAGCGATCTACATGGTGGTCGCGATGAAGCCTTCGGTACAACACTGGCCAGGCATGGGCGGCGCGGTGAACCCAGTAGAATTGGGTGTCAAAAACTATCAGTACCAACAGCACTTGAGGAGCAAATAGCAACCAGCCACGCAATCCCAACGGTCCATCATGGAGTTGTCCTACACCCGCAGCCTGCAGCCAGCCGCCCGCTGCGATGCACAGGCCGATAATCCCGGAATTGATCAGATGGAGACCGATCAAAGACTTCCAGCGTCCTTTCCTTGCCTCCTGCAAGACCACTATCCGCCAACCGGGATCGATTCGAGTCTGAGGATAAAACCTGGCGAAGGAGTGATTGATCAGCCAGGGCATCAGCAAGAAGAAGGCCCAGCTCAGCATCAGCCACATCCACCAGGCCATCACATCCAGCATCGCCACTTAAATCACCTTGCCTTGCTAGGGAACGATGGGTGAACCCTAACAGCAATTTGGGCGGATCCGCCCAAGACCACCGCAGCATTCTTGGCTGTCCGCCTAACGCAGTATGGGCGGAGCGTATAACACCCCGCCCGGCCATGGTTTCTTCAGTATTTCACCACGAAACAGGCTTCCTTAAATACCTGAGATAGACTGCGCTGCAAGGATTCTCAAGACTGGGTCAGGTCCAGCCAACCATGATGGACGGATCCGCATAACATCCCAAGCTTAGCCACAGTTTCCAGTGCCGGCCTCGTCCATAGCGCTTGTCAAGGAAAAGAGGAGATCTGCAGGGCTTTTATCACCAGCCACTGCAAGATTGAGCACATGGCTATAGATTTGGAAACATTTCTCTGCCGCAAACACTCACCACCAGCCTGCGGCTCATACCTGACCAATTCAGCGAGCTATGTGCAGCCAACCCAGACGCCGTGATGGACCCCTCGCAGACGGTGACTCCAAACGCGGCTGAGCACCCTCATCCCCCCAAAGATCCCCCCTCCGGACCCGCCACCTGCTGCCAGCCGCCCGGATGGGGCGCCAGATATTCAGGCCGCCCCCCCGCCGAGGGTTCCGCAGGCGCTGTGATCACAAAATCCATGCTGATCGAAAAGCGGCGATCGTCGTCGTCGTTGTTCTCCAGCACGGCGTGATCGATGCAAGCGGGAAACAGCACCAGCAAACCGGCCCGGGGCGCCACATCAAACCAGGGGGCGTTCCACTGCTGGGCGCCGGCATGGTTAGCAGCGGCATGGTTAGCAGCGGCATCGTTAGCAGCGGCAAGGTCGGCGCGGATCGGCCCGCCGTGGCCCACCGCCAGGCCCGGCACCAGCTCGTTGGACTGCCGCTGGGGCCAGAGGCGCAGACAACCGCTGCGGCCGCTGCCGTCACCATTGAGGTAGTAGACAGCGCTCAGGTGGGCATTGGGATGGTGGTGCCGTCCCACCACCTGGCCCGTCTCACCCACCACCGGCCAGCAGCGCTGCAGATGCAGCGCCAGCGCCGCCGAATCAAACCCCAGCGCCTGCAGGTAGGTCCAGACATGGCCCGTTAAACGGCTGATCAGGGGCGCGAAGGCGGCGTGGCGCTGCAATTGATCGACACCGTTGAGGTCCCCTGTCCAGGCGCAGAGCGGATCGGGGTTGGACTCCGCCTCCCCCCGCAGGGCCAACATGGCCCGCATCAACACGGCGGCTTCCAACGGATCGGCGGGTAGGGCCACCTGGCCGAGGGCGACCGGAAACAAGGGCTGGAGGGTCACGGCAGCAGACGTCATGGCCAACGATCCAGCAAACAGCGCCCCCGATCCTGCCTTGGTGGGCCCCCACCCCCATCCGTCCGGCCTAACCTGCCCCCAATGGCCCCCAGTACCAGCCCGATCATCCTTGCCGAAGGGCTCAGCAAGACCTACCGCGTCGCCGCCAAGGACCCGGGCCTTGCCGGCACCCTGCGCCATTTTGTGCAACGGCGCTACAACGATGTCGCAGCGGTGCGTGACGTCAGCTTCCAGATCCAACCCGGTGAAATGGTGGGATTCCTGGGCCCCAATGGCGCCGGCAAGACCACCACCCTCAAGATGCTCACCGGCCTGATCCATCCCTCCGCCGGCAAGGCGTTGGTGGCCGGCTACACCCCGCACCGCCGCCAGGCCAATTTCTTGCGGCGCATCACCCTGGTGATGGGGCAGAAACAGCAGCTGCTCTGGGACCTGCCGGCCCTCGATTCCCTGCGGGTCAACGCCGCCGTGTACGGCATCGACGATGCCGAAAGCCACCGACGCATCCACGCCCTGGCCGAGATGCTGGACATGGGGAACGAACTCAAGCGCCCCCTGCGCAAGTTGTCCCTGGGCCAACGCATGAAGGCCGAACTGTTGGCGGCCCTGTTGCACCGCCCCGAGGTGCTGTTTCTCGACGAACCCACCCTCGGCCTTGATGTCAATGCCCAGGCCCGGGTGCGCTCCTTCCTGGCGGATTACAACCAACGCTTTGGCGCCACCGTGCTGCTCACCAGCCATTACATGGCCGACATCACCGCCCTTTGCCCCAGGGTGCTGTTGATCCACGAGGGCCGCCTGTTCCACGACGGCAGCCTCGAAGCCCTCACCCAGCGGCTGGCCCCATGCCGGGAGGTGCGCCTCGAACTGGCCGAACCCTGGCCCCTTGATTCCCTGCGCGCCTATGGCGAAGTCGAAAGCTGCGAGGGCATGGTGGTGCGCCTGCTGATCCGCCGTGACGCCCTCACCGCTGCCGTATCACAGCTGCTCGCCGATTTACCGGTGCGGGACCTGGAGGTGCGCGATCCCCCCATCGAGGAGCTGATCGGCCGTTTATTTGTGCAAGGAACCCTGTCGTGAGAAGTAGTGCCAAGGGAAGCCGTGCCGATGGAAGCCCGCGGGTCAGGCCCCTCCGCCCCCTTCAGCATGGCTTTCGGGTCGCCCGGGCCCTGCTCGCCAGCCAGTACGCCCTGATGCTCGAATTTCGGGCCGAAGTCCTGCTGTGGGCCCTCGCCGGCCTGGTGCCCTTCGTCATGCTGGCGGTCTGGATCGAATCCCCCGCCGGCGCCGCCCTGGGCATGGGCCCCACCCAGCTGGCACGCTATTTCCTGGCCGCCTTCGTGGTGCGCCAATTCACCGTCGCCTGGGTCATGGTGGTCTTTGAGGAGGACGCCCTCCAGGGTCGGCTCTCTCCCATGCTGCTGCAGCCCCTGCATCCCTTCTGGCGCTACCTGGCCTCCCACGTGGCCGAGCAGGCGATTCGGTTGCCCTTTGTCGCCTTGATTGCAGCGCTGTTTTTCCTGGTGCTTCCCTGGGCGTTCTGGTTGCCCACACCCCAACGGGCCCTGCTGGCGTTGGCGGCCACGATCCTGGCCTTCCTACTCAACTTTCTGATCCAGTGCAGCATGGCCTGCCTGTGCTTCTGGAGCGACCGGGTCAACGCCCTGGAACGCTTGATCTTCATCCCCATGCTGTTCCTTTCCGGCATGGCGGCCCCCCTTGAGGCCTTCCCACCGGCCCTGCGCCGGCTGGCCGAATGGACACCCTTTCCCCTGTTGGTGCATTTCCCGGCCCAGTTGCTCGCGGGTGGGGAGATGAATATCGCCGCCGGTTTCACCGCCCTGGCGGTCTGGATCGCTGGCCTGCTGCTACTGGTGACGCTGTTGTGGCGGGCCGGGGTCAAGCGTTACGGAGCGATGGGGGCCTGATGGGCAACCCCCTTGGCCGTTACCTCTTGACGCTGCGCCGCCTTTGGGGCACGGCCCTGGCGATGCAGCTCGAATACCAGGCCAACCTGTTGCTGGAGGTGGTTGCGGCCATCGCCAACCTGATCGGCAGCCTGCTGCTGCTGTCGTTGTTCTATGGCGGCGGGCGGGCGCTGGGGGGTTGGAGCTGGCCCCAGGCCCTGGTCGTTCTGGGGGTTTACACCCTGCTGGAAGGGATCACCAGCACCTGGCTGCGCCCAAACCTGAGCACGATTGTGGGCCATGTGCAACAGGGGACCCTGGACTTTGTGCTGCTGAAACCGATTGACAGCCAGTTCTGGCTCTCCACCACCCGGCTTTCATTGATGGGTCTGCCCGAAATCGCCACCGGCCTGGGCCTGATGATCTGGGCCGCAGCAAAGGCCGGAATCAGAACCACTCCCTGGCTGTTGTGCCAGACCCTGCTGATGCTGTTGGCCAGCGGACTGCTTTTATACAGCCTTTGGTTTCTGGTGGCAACGACCAGCATTTGGTTTGTCAAAACCTGGAATGCCATCGAGGTTCTGCGCGCCGCCTTGAGCGCCGGCCGTTATCCGATCAGCGCCTATCCAGCGGCCGTCAGAACGCTGTTCACCATGGTGCTGCCGGTGGCCTTTCTCACCACCGTGCCCGCTGAAGCCATGCTGGGCCGCCTGACCCTGCCCTGGCTGCTGCTGTCCCTGATGGTGGCCTGCCTTGGCCTGGCCCTCAGCCGTGCCTTCTGGCAATTCGCCCTGCGCTTTTACACCTCGGCCTCCAGTTAGATCCAAAACCCTCCCTAAGCTCTGCCATGGGCAGATTTCAATGGGCCATTAAAGGCACAGAACCAAATGGGGGCGCAATGGGATGGGGGGTCAATGAAGGACCGCAATGGCGTAGCAAGGCAAGCCACAAAAAAGCCGGCCCATAGGGCCGGCCATTGCTAAGCCATCGACTGGCAAAAATTAGACGGAGCCTGAACCAGCAACCACCTCAAGAATCTCCTGGGTGATCGCGGCCTGGCGAGCCTTGTTGTAATCCAACGTCAACGTCTTGGCCAGGGCCTTGGCGTTGTCACTGGCGTTATTCATGGCCGTCATCCGGTTGGCCAATTCGCTGGCGGCGGCCTCTTGCAGGGCACGCAGCAGTTGATTGTTCAGGTAGAGAGGCAGCAAGGCATCAAGCAGCTTCTCAGGACCCTGTTCAAAGACGAAATCAGAAGGGATGGCGGGCTGGCTGTTCGCCACATCCACGGTTTCGACCGTCAGCCTGCCATCCTTGGTCACCAGTCGGAACAGCTCGTCATCAGGGTCAGCAATGTCCTGGGAATCCAGGGGTAGCAGGGTCTGACAAACGGGCGAGGAGCTAACAAGGTTGATGAACTTGGTGTAGACAATCTCCACACGGTCACTGTCACCGGAGAGAAAATCGGCCAAGACTTCAGAGGCCACCTTATTGGCATCGGCGGCGGTTGGAACCTGTTCCAGACCTGTAAACGTAGCTTGAATGGGGTAGCTACGATTCGTGAAATAGGTAATGGCCTTACGACCGAGCAGCACAAGATCCACATCAAATCCCTGCCGCTTGAGCTCGGCAAAGCGCTGCTCAGTTTTTTTGATCACCTGGGAGTTATAGCCCCCGCAGAGACCCCGATCCCCCGTCACCGATAGCAGGGTGATCTTGCGAACCTCACGAGTGGCTAACAAGGGCGAATCGGTGGTTTCGAAGGCCAGGCGCGATTCCAGATTCTGGAGAATCCTTGCCAAACGGTCGGCAAAGGGCCGGCTGCGCAGCACCTGCTCCTGGGCCCGCCGCACCTTGGCGGCGGCCACCAAGCGCATGGCTTCCGTGATCTTGCGTGTGTTCTTGACGGAGCTGATCCGATCTCGGATGTCCTTGAGGTTCGCCATGGCTGGATCCTCAGGCTGCCGCCAGCAGGGAAGCCTTCACTTCGGAAATGGCCTCCTTCAAAATGGCTTCGGCTTCCTCGCCCAATTGCTTTTCCGTCATCACCTTGCTGATGAAATCAGGCTTGTTGGTTCTCAGGTAATCACGCAGTTCGCGGGCGAACTGGGTGACTTGATCCACAGGCACCTCATCAATCAGACCCTTGACGCCGGCATAGACGACAGCAACCTGTTCCGCCAAGTTGAGGGGGCTGAACTGGGGCTGCTTCAGCAGTTCGCGCAGACGCTTACCCCGGCCCAACTGGGCCTGGGTGGCGGCATCCAGGTCGGACGCGAACTGGGAGAAGGCCGCCAATTCGTCAAACTGGGCCAATTCGAGTTTCAAAGTACCAGCAATCTTCTTGATGGCCTTGGTCTGGGCGGCACCACCAACCCGGCTCACGGAAATACCCACATTGATGGCAGGTCGCAGGCCGGAGTTGAAAAGATCAGAGCTGAGGAACACCTGACCATCCGTGATCGAAATCACATTGGTGGGGATGTAAGCGGAGACGTCACCGGCCTGGGTTTCGATAATTGGCAGGGCGGTCATGCTGCCCTTGCCCATGGCATCGGAGAGCTTGGCGGCCCGCTCTAAAAGGCGGCTGTGGCAATAAAAAACGTCACCGGGATAGGCTTCGCGCCCGGGGGGACGGCGCAGCAGCAGGGACATCTGGCGATAGGCCTGGGCTTGTTTGGTGAGATCGTCGTAGACAACAAGGGTGGCCTTGCCCTTGTACATAAATGACTCGGCAATGGCGGCCCCTGTATAGGGAGCCAGGTATTGCAACGCCGCAGCTTCTGAAGCGCTGGCAGCAACCACCACGGTGTACTCAAGGGCACCACGCTCGCGCAGGACCTCAACCACGTTGGCCACCGATGCGGACTTTTGACCGATCGCCACGTAGACGCAAACGACATCTTCACCCTTTTGGTTGATGATCGTATCTATGGCGATAGCGGTCTTGCCTGTCTGACGATCGCCGATGATCAGCTCGCGTTGACCACGCCCGATCGGGATCATGGCGTCAATGGCGGTGATCCCGGTTTGCATCGGCTCATGCACCGACTTGCGCTGGATGATGCCAGGCGCCATCGATTCGATCAGACGGGTTTCGGTCGTAGCGATCGGGCCTTTGCCATCGATCGGTTGACCCAAAGAATTGATCACCCGGCCCAACATGGCGTCACCCACTGGAACGGCGGCGATTTTTCCGGTTGCCTTAACCGTGCTGCCCTCTTGAATGCCCAGGCCTTGGCCCATCAACACCGCACCCACGTTGTCGTCCTCAAGGTTGAGGGCGATCCCTTCGGTGCCGTCCTCAAACTGCACCAACTCCCCTGCCATGACCTGTTCGAGGCCATAGACACGGGCGATGCCATCACCCACCTGGAGGACACTACCGACGTTGCTGACGGAAACCGACTTGTCATAGTCGGCAATCTGCTGCTTGAGGATGGCGCTGATCTCGTCGGGCCGGATGGAAACCATGGGTGGGAAGTCCCCGGAGGGGAGGCGATGGAGGGGTAAGGGGGGGAGAGAAGAGGCAGGAACCTCAGCTGGCTGCAGCCAGTTCGAGGGCCAAACGACGCACCTGGCCAGCCAGGGAGCTGTCGATCACCTTGGAACCAACTCGGAGCACGAAACCGCCAATCAGGTTGGGATCCACCTTCACGACCGTCTCGACCTTGTCGGTGCCGGCAACCGCTTTCACCTTCTCGACCAACTGGGCCTGTTGATCGTCACTGAGGGGTGTGGCCGCAGTGATGGTCGCCAGGGCAATGCCATTCTGGTCGCGGTGAAGCTCCAGCAGGCGCTCAAGAACCGCATCAAGGAAACCGATGCGTTGGCGGTCGGCAAGAAGCTTGAGCAGATTGAGGAAATTGGGGGAAATCTCGGAGGCGAAGATTTTCTCCAATGCCGCCTTTTTGGCGTCGGGCTCAAGCACCGGCGAGGCCATCGCCTCCCTCAGCTCGGAGGAGCCATTCCACAGCTCAAGCACTTGGCGGGCCTGGGGAATCACGGATTCCGTATCACCCGAAGCGTCGCAAAGCTGCAGAAAAGCTTCTGCGTAGGGAGTCGTGATGGCGTTGAGGAGTGGCATTTCAGGAGTTCCCCAGCGATTGGATGGACTGGTCAATGAGACTGGCGTGGGCCTTGTCATCAAGCCTGCCGGTCAACCCTGCCAGGGCCTGCTCGACGGCTTGGCGGGCCGTTTCGCGCCGCAACTGGGCACTCACCCTGGAGGCCTCATTGGCCAGATCAGAAGTCGCCGCCTCCTTGATGCGAGCGATCTCATCGATGCTGCGACGCTCGCTTTCCTGACGAATGGCAGCGGCCCGAGCGGTGCCATCCACCACGATCTTCTCAGCCCGTTGCTGGGCCTGGGTAAGGCCTTGTTGGGCTTCGCTCAAGGCGGTGGTGGCCTTGGCAAGCCTCTCCTCAGCCTCCTTGAGATCGGCGACAATGCTGGTGCGGCGACGCTCAAGAATGCCGCCTAGAAAACCCTTCAAAAACCACACCAAAGTAGCGATCAACACCGCCAGATTAATGATATTGGTCTCAAAGAGATTGAGATTCAAACTAAAGCCAGAGTGACTGGCCAACAGGGACAAAACAGGGAGGGTGGACATCAGGCTGGCAGCAGGCGATCGACAATCATCTGACCCAGGCTTTTGGCTTCGGTGCCCAGTAGGCCCAGGGCCTTCTCGCGTTCGGCATCAATTTCGCGACGGGCTTTTTCGCGAGAAGCATTGGCCGCCGCGGTGGCTTCTGAAAGGGCCGCTCGATGCAGTTGCTCCATCTCCTGTTCGGCGTCAAGAATCACCTGCTGGGATTGCAGGCGGGCTTCCTTGAGGCGATCCTTGAGATCTGATTCCAAACGTTCCGCTTGAACCAGCTTTTCCTTGGCGGCGGCACGGCTGGTGTTGACGTATCCCTCGCGTTCCTCAACGGCTTTGCCGACGGGACGGAAAAACAGGGCATTGAGGATGAAGGTCAGGAGCACCACCTGCAACGCCATCAGCGGCAGGGTGGCGTCGAGGTCAAACAGACCTCCTTCCTGGGAACCGGCCTCGGCGGCGAACAGTAGCCAACTGGTCATGGAGCGGGGAAGCGGGCGAACGGGATGGTGGCTGGGTCTACGGAGGCTGCAAAGCCGTGGGCAAGGCGGCCTGTTGGGCGGATCAACATCTGCACAACAGGCCCCACCTCAAGCTCAGCCAGCGAATGGGTTGGCAAACAGCAGCACAAGGGCCACCACCAAGCCGTAGATGGTGAGGGCTTCCATGAAGGCGAGGGAGAGCAGCAGGGTGCCGCGAATCTTGCCTTCAGCCTCGGGTTGACGGGCAATACCTTCCACGGCGCTGCCAGCAGCGTTGCCCTGGCCGATGCCAGGACCGATGGCGCCGATACCAACAGCAAGACCGGCGGCCAAAACAGAAGCGGCGGAAGTCAGGGAATCCATGGGGGAACGGGGAATGGGAGGTCGCTGGAGAGCCTGCGCCTGGGACATCTCGGGGGAAATGGGCCCGAATGAATCGGACCTGCGCGCAGAGAGTTTGGCAGAACGGCGTCCCTGGGAGACGCAGTTGGGGCGTTGGATCAATGGTGCTCTTCGTGCACCGCCTCTCCGATGTAGTAAGACGCCAGAGTGGCGAAGATCAGGGCCTGAATGGCGCTGGTGAACAGACCCAGGAACATGGCCGGTAGGGGTACGACCAAAGGCACCAGGAATGCCAACACAGCAACTACTAGTTCATCGGCAAGGATATTCCCGAAAAGACGAAAGGATAACGACAGGGGTTTTGTAAAATCTTCGATAATTTTGAAGGGCAACATAATGGGAGTTGGTTCTACATAATATTCAAAATAACGAAGACCCTTACGACTTAAACCGGCATAGAAGTAGGCCAGAGAAACCAATAATGCCAGGGCTACCGTGGTGTTGATATCAGCGGTTGGCGCCCCCAGCTCTCCACTGGGAAGATGGATCAACTTCCAAGGAATCAGCGCACCGCCCCAATTGCTCACAAAAATGAACAGGAACAGGGTACCAATGAAAGGCAGCCAGTCGCGGTAAGCCTTCTCCCCAATCTGCTCACGGGCCAGATCTCGAATATACGTCCACAAAAATTCTAATAAATTCTGGACGCCGGAGGGTTCTCGCTGCATCCTTCGGGTGCCATAGACGACCAGGGCCAGCAAGGCACCGATCACGACCCATGAACTAAGAAAAACCTGGCCGTGAATCTTGAGATTGCCAAGTTTCCAGTACAGGTGCTGACCCACCTCGAGGGCAGCGAAGGGAAGACTGAAAGTCATCGGAACCATCGGAGTCGCTGTCCTAAAGAAAGGGCCGAAAGGAAGTGCTGGGTCTTGGGCAGGAATTAACGGTCCAGGGCGGCCTGAACAAGCAAGGCAGGTTTATAAAGAAGAAAACCCACCAGGGCAGGAAACAACTGGAGTTGGGGCAGACGGACGCTGGCCAGTACAAGAACAACTGGAACCAGCAACTGCACCTTGCTCAAGGAGCGGCTGGCTTGGCCCAGTCGAGCCACACTTCGGGCCAGAAGCCACAGATAGACAAGACCAGCAATGGCCCCGATCAGGAGGCTCAAGCCAACAGTCCATCCGAAAGCGAAGCCCACCATCGGAACGGCAAGAGCTGCCGCGATGGTGGTGGCCAGCAACAGACGCTGCTGGAGCCGCTGAAAATCCCCAATGCCATTGGCAGGACTAACCCCTAGGGGCTCCTTGGCAAGAGGTAAAGGCACCTCTGGATTCGGAGACGGGGCAATCGCGGCCGGCAACCGTATGAAGCGAATTGGCGAGCAGAACTTATCACGCAGGCTTACGGCAGCGGGGTCTTCCGCCTCAGGGGATCAGTGGTTGAAGCAGCCGCAGGGCGATCAAGCGCCGAGCCCGCAGCAGGCGTTCCTGCTGATCCATGGCCAAAGGCAAAGCGGCCAGGGCCATTCCCTCTGGAGCCCCTTCCAGGGATTGGAGCAAAGCCAGGTCCCCGGGTTCGATGTCCAAAGGCTCCAGATCCGGGCCCAAAAGCGCCGTGGCTGGCCAACCCCAGAGGCAACGGTTGCGTTCCCCAGCGGCGGCCAACAACTCTTCGTCATTGCCCCATGTTTTCGCTCTGACGGGCTCTTTACTCAGGAAAAACTCAAAATGGCTGATGTCGGGATCAAGGGACTCCACCAATTCCCATTGCTGACGCCTTGAAAGGGCCTGGGCTCTCTCAAGGAGCTCCCCCTTCAGCAAGCGAGCCGGATCCCACTGGGCAGGATTCGAGAAGCCACAGAATTGCAGCCCACATTGCTCCGCAAAGGTAAAAAGACTGATTAGGTTATAGCTGGTTTCCTGGGGATGCAGATACATATCTGCAAAATTTGAATCCGCCGCTGTGTCAAGGGCCCAACGGTTCTCATGGTGAAGGCGCAGACGATTATGGAGCGGTAGATCATGGAACAAAGCCCGACCCAGCCTCAAGCCCTCACTTGAGGGGCCGGCCTGCAAAAGGGTCAAAGCCTTCTGCACCCTATGAATCTCCCAGCGCCCCCCATCGGCGTAAAGAAAAAGATGCAAAAGCCCTTTCGGTGCAAGCCGCTCAGCCAGTGCCCTTAATCCCTGCTCTGGACGATCAAGATGATGCAGAACACCCACGGAATTGATGTAGTCGAAACTTCCTGTTTCCTCAAGGTTCAAAAGGCTGCATTGCTTCACCTCCAGGGAGCGCACTTGGCCGGCCGCCCCAGAACGCCTGAGCCGCTCTCTGGCCACATCTAGGGCCCCGGAACTGATATCCACAGCCACCACATCGGCCCCTGGGTTGAGGTGGCACAGGTAATCCGTGCTGACCCCAGTGCCGCAGCCGGCATCCAAGATGCGCCATGGCCTGGGACGGCCCCCAAGGCGCGGCGGCAAGCCGCCCCTGACGGCGGCTACGACACTGTCGACACACCAACGCCAGTTGTATCCCGGTGGCGGTCCGTCCTGAAGGGGATCTCCGGGGTAGGGGAAACGGTCGTAGAAGGCGCTGACGGCCGGCGTGGCGGCATCTCGGGCGGCATGCCCAAGCTCTGGAGGGGCCTGGTCCTGGTCCATGGGCTTTGCTGTTCTAGACAGGGGATCGGTGCTGGGGGGTGGTCCGAACGCTGGGGTCACGGGGAACCAAAGGCAGCAATCGAATCGAAGCTGCAAACATTTGTTCATGGCTGGCCGGAGGCCCTCAGGGCGAGCCGTAACCTTCCAAAGCCCGGCTCACTCCCGTGACATGACAGTGACCGCCAGCAGCGGCAGCACCAGGGTCACCCCTCAGCTCTTCGACACTCTGCCGCTCTCGAGTGTCCGGAAAGCCGAGCAGCAGGATCGCTTCCCCGATGGGAGCGAGCTGCAGACCCTTATCACCTTCTTCCAGAGCGGACAGACCCGGGTGGCAGCCGCCCAGAAGCTCTCCGAGAATGCGGCCGAGATCGTCGCCAAGGCGGCGAACCGCATCTTCGCCGGGGGCACCCCCCTCTCCTATCTGGAGTCACCGCTCCCCTCTGCTGGGGTCTCCCCAGGCAGCAACGAACCCCTGGCCGCCGACCAAACGGCCTTCCAGCAATCGGTGCGCACCTTTGTGGGTGCCAAGGCCGGACGGGGGGGCAACCTATTCGGAAGGCTGCTTGAAGGCGCTTCGGGAGAAGCGGACGTACGGGTCGTGCTGCCCCCGGGCTTCAGTCCGATTTCCGTTGGTCGCTACGGCACCGAACGGATGAAAAAATCCGTGCGGGACCTGGCCTGGTTCCTGCGTTACGTCGGTTACGCCGTCGTTGCTGGCGATCCGAGCATCCTGGCCGTCAATACGCGCGGGCTCAAGGATGTCCTTGAAAAAGCCTGTTCCCTCAGTGCCACCAATGTGGCCTTGCAGGAAATGCGAGCCGCTGCTGCCTCCCTGTTCCAAGCAGAGCCCGCCGCCCGCCAGTTGGTGATCGATTGCTTCAACGTTCTGCTCAAGGAGCTGGAGGTTCCCACCCCCTCGGCCCGGCAACGGCTCGGCAGCCCCGTCAATCAAGGCTTGCAACTGCCGGCGATCTATGCCCTCTCCGCCCAAGGGGCCCAACGCTTTGTGATGAAGCCTGGCCTGACTGGGGCCCAGAAAGCCGAAGTGGTTCGAGCGGCCTATCGGCAAGTCTTCGAAAGAGACCTTGTCAAGGGTTATTCCCAGGTGGTCTGCCCTGTCGAAGCCACCCAGCTCCGCCAAGGCCAGATTTCGATGCGGGAATTCATACGTTCTTTAGGGCGTAGCAAGGAATATCGTCAACAATTCTACGGGCGCTTTTCCAACAGTCGAGTCGTGGAATTAGCCTTCCGCCATTTTCTCGGCCGCGGAGTGAGTTCTATAGAAGAATTCCGCCAATATTTCGCTATCGTCAGCGCCAAAGGTCTTGCTGGCCTGGTAGATGCCCTGGTGAACAGTATGGAATATGCCCGTACTTTTGGTGAAGAAATCGTTCCTTTCCTGCGGGATTTGGGAGAAGATGCTCAAGAAAGTGCCGGTTGGGGTTCTAATCGTAAACTGTTCCGTTTTAGTGCTCCCTTTGAAGGAGCACCCCAATACATCACCCTGTACGCCTCCTACCGGCAACCCTTCCCCGATCAACATCCCTATGGCGGCGGCAACGATCCATTAGCCCTGAATTACGGCGCCATCTTCCCCTCTGGAACGGCCTCCGTGGCCACCCGAGCCGCCTCGTTCGGCTACGACACGCGACGCATCCTGATCGGTAACGGCCTGGGCCAGCCTGGCCAGATGAACAGTGCCCAGTTCCGCAAGGCCAGCCCCCGCCGTGTGGGACCCAAGGTGGTGAGGCTGCAGCAGATCTCCACCGGTGGCAACTCGGTACCGCGCCGCGGTGGCCAACCCAGCATTCGTGGGACGGAAGCGTCCACGCAGGCCGTGATCCGGGCGGTTTATGCCCAAATTCTCGGTAATACCGGCTATGCAGGTGAACGCAACACCGTCGAGGAAATCAAACTCGAAAACGGTGATATCAACCTGCGAGAATTTGTGCGCCAGGTGGCCCGCTCCAACGCCTTCAGGCGCCGTTATTGGAGTGGTCTCTACATCTGCAAGGCGATTGAGATCATGCACAGGCGCCTGTTGGGGCGGCCCACTTTTGGGCGGTGGGAGATCAACGCCTATTTCGACACCGCCGCTCGCCAAGGCTTCTACGGCGTCGTTGATGCCATGCTCAACAGCCGTGAATACAACGAATGCTTCGGTGAGGACACCGTTCCCTACGAACGCTTTCTCACCGCAGCCGATCGCAATGCCCGCAAGGTCCCAGCTCTGCGCCGTGCCTTTGACCCGTCCAAGTATGTCGATCTCAGCCCCGTCAGCCGACCTGATGTTCCCCCGACAACAGCGCTGCGCACGGTAGCTGACACGGTTCCCCGCAACCTCCCCCAGCGACGTGCGGCGGTGGTGGGCCCATGGAGCGCCCAAATTACTGGCGGCCAATCGATGGCGCCTCCCCTGCCGCCAGCGTCGGGTCCCGAAAGCCTGAGGCAACCCCCAGCCCCAACCCGAACCTGGCGTCCTTCGCCAAGCACCGGCGCAGCAACCGTGGCCTGGAGCAGTGGGGTCGCTGTCACCACCACGACCGCCCCAGCGCGAACCGTGGCTCCGACTGGTGCCCGTGGCCTTGGCGGCTGGACAGCAAACGTGGGCCAGGGCTTCGCCAGAGGCATCGCCCAAGCACCAGGGGCGGCCATGGACAAGGCATTCCGGCCCGAGTCACCCCAAGGGTTCCGCCGGCGCCAAAGCCTCAGCCGTCCGGTGCGCCTTCTGGCGGCCCCCGGACGGGATCAGGTCGCCGAGGTCATCAGTGCCACCTATCGCCAACTTCTCAATCGCGATGTCTATGTGGCAGAACGGTTGAGTGATGCTGAATCCCAGTTAAAGGATGGTCAAATTGACGTGGCCGGTTTCGTAGCCCTTGTGGCCAGCACCGACCTTTTCCTTGATCGTCTCAACCAGCTTGCCCCCCTGCGAGCCGTTTCAGGTGCCTATCTTGCCCTTCTGGGTCGGGCTCCCCAGCCCAGCGAAGCCAGTCACTTTTTGGCAACCCGCGTGCGCTCCGGCCTACCTGCAGCGATCGCCGAAATCCTTGACAGCCCTGACTACGCCTCTGCTTTTGCCCGAGATACTGTTCCTTACTGGCGCGGCCTCGAGACAAGCAATGGCATCCCCTTGGCAACAGTGAATAAAACAGCAGCTCTTTATGGTGGCAACGCCGCTCTAAAACCAAACCCTAAACCAGCGACGTGAGTTAAAATCTTATTCAGCGAGTTAACTGCCATCCTTATTTTGGCCGCCACCGCGGATAAGCCCCTGCTGTTTAAGTAGGGGCTTTTTGCCGATCTACAGGCAGATGATACAAAAAAACATTTTTGCTAGGCGGGCCCTATCGAAGCAGCCATCACACGCATCAACAATTGCCGCCAGGGGACAATCAGACAAAATCATGGCAAAACCATTGCGCCCCAAGGGTTCTTAACCAGGAAGTGGCCGTAAAGAACTGTTACCGGAGCTTCGGCCAGCGCACGGCTCTAACGCAGAATGATTCGGCAGACGGGAATCCGTCAGCACCCTTACCCACCGGATACCGGTCTCCTTAACGGTGACCGCTTGTTTCGAGGCAGAACTGCATGAGCATCGTCTCCAACTCGATCATCAACGCGGACGCCGAAGCCCGCTACCTCAGCCCTGGCGAACTCGACCAGGTCAAGTCATTCGTGGCTGGCGGTCAACGTCGACTGCGTGTCGCCCAGGTCTTGAGCGAAAGCCGGGAACGCATCGTCAAGCAGGCCGCAGGCCAGCTTTTCCAGAAGCGTCCCGACGTCATCTCCCCGGGCGGCAACGCCTACGGGGAAGAGATGACCGCCTCTTGCCTGAGGGACATGGATTACTACCTGCGTCTTGTTACTTACGGCGTCGTTGCCGGTGACGTGACTCCGATCGAAGAAATCGGAATCATCGGCGCCCGCGAGATGTATCGCTCCTTGGGCACCCCCCTTGAAGCGATGGCAGAAGCCGTACGTGAAATGAAGGCCGTGGCCACCAGCATCCTCACCGGAGCCGATGCCGAAGAAGCCGGTTTCTTCTTCGACTACCTGGTAGGCGCGCTCGCCTAAGGCCCAGTCCCACCCCTTCATCGCCACCCAACGGATCAATGCAAGACGCCATCACCAACGTCATCAATCAGTCAGACGTCCAGGGCCTCTACCTCGACGGTTCCTCCATGGGACGCCTTGAACAGTATTTTGCCAGTGGCGAAATACGGGTCCGGGCGGCTGCCACCATCAGCGCCAACGCATCGGCCATCATCAAAGAAGCCGTGGCCAAGTCGCTGCTGTATTCGGACATCACCCGTCCAGGTGGCAACATGTACACCTGCCGTCGCTATGCGGCCTGCATCCGGGACCTCGACTATTATCTGCGTTATGCCACCTATGCCATGTTGGCTGGTGACACGTCGATCCTTGATGAGCGCGTCCTGAATGGTCTCAAAGAGACCTATAACTCCCTTGGTGTCCCCATCGGTGCCACAGTGCAATCGATTCAGGCCATGAAGGAAGCAACAGCCGCACTTGTCGGACCTGATGCAGGTCGTGAGATGGGCGTTTATTTTGACTACATCAGTTCCGGCTTAGGAAACTGATTTTTCCTCCTTCAGAGCTCAAGCGGCCCGTCTAACGAGAATCATCTCCATGCGTCTCTTCAAGATCACAGCCTGCATCCCTTGCCCGGAGAAATCCCGCACCCAGAGGGAAATCCACAACACCTACTTCACCAAGTGGGTTCCTTTTGATAGCTGGTTTGCAGAGCAACAGCGAATCATGAAACAGGGGGGCAAAATCCTGAAGGTTGAGTTGGCCACTGGCAAACGTCAGCAAAACGTCGGAATTTAGCGAATTCAAACCCGCCGCTTTTCAGCTCCATTGACTCAACCCGGCCCCACGGCCGGGTTTTTTGTTGGCAGCCAGCAAGCATTTTGTCTGAATCGACTCGACAAAGCAGGCCACCTCCCGTCTAAATAGGCTAACAACCCCATTCCCACAGGCCTTGCCGCGACCGACCGCCCGATCCGAAGTGCCGCGTTCCGGAGATTTCGCTGGGTCCTCCAGCCGTGACACCCAATTCAGTCCCGTCAACCGGAATACCGAGGCTGGAACAGGGGCCTCTCTGCCCAAGGGGCTCCTGCCCCTGCCGTGGCCCTTCTGGTCTGCCGAAGCCAGGTTGCTTTTGGGACTGATCGGCCTTTGGAGCGTGCTTGGTCTGTTTGTGCTCTGCTCCGCCAGTTGGTGGGTGGCCGCCCACGAAATGGGCGATGCGGCTTATTACATCAAACGTCAGACCCTTTGGTTGCTGGCCAGCTGGGGGCTCTTCTTGCTGGCCCTACGCACGTCGATGCGTCGCTGGCTCGCCCTAGGGGCCCAAGGTCTGCTATTGGGAACCCTTTTTGTAGCCGCCACCTTGGTGGTTGGCAGCACGGTGAATGGGGCCAGTCGTTGGTTGGTGATCGGGCCGATCCAACTCCAACCCACCGAACTGGTGAAACCATTCCTGGTGCTTCAAGGAGCCGTACTCTTTTCCCAATGGCAGCGAATCGCCCTGGATCAAAAGTTGTTTTGGCTCAGTGTCTTCGGCGGCCTTCTCTTGCTGGTTCTTAAACAGCCCAACCTCAGTACCGCCGCACTGATGGGTCTTTTGCTTTGGCTGATGGCCCTTGCCGCAGGCTTGCCAAAGTTGATGCTGCTGGGAGCTGCTGCCTCTGGGGCGTTGTTGGGTGGCGCCAGCATCATGCTCAACACCTATCAACGTCTGCGGGTCGTTTCTTTCCTCGACCCATGGAAAGATGCCCAGGGGAATGGTTATCAACTTGTTCAAAGTCTTTTAGCCATTGGCTCAGGAGGGGCCCTGGGCTCGGGCTTCGGGCTTTCAACTCAAAAACTGGACTACCTGCCAATTCAGACGACCGATTTCATCTTTGCAGTCTTTGCCGAAGAATTTGGGTTCCTCGGTTCGTTGATGCTGTTGTTTTTTCTTGCCATCTTTGCTTTTGTCGGCCTCAAAGTTGCCCTTGGCTGTAGCAGTCCCCAACAACGGCTTGTGGCGATTGGTTGCACCACCCTTCTTGTCGGCCAGTCGATCCTGAACATCGCCGTCGCCAGCGGAGCCATGCCCACCACTGGCTTGCCTCTGCCCATGGTCAGCTACGGAGGCAATTCGCTGCTATCGAGCCTGTTTATGGCCGGCTTGCTTGTGCGCTGCTCCCTCGAAAGCCAGGGTCTGGAATCCGCACGGCCCAAGCGGCGTCCCGCCGCAAGCCCCAGATAGGCTGGCAACTCTGCTGCTTGCCTTGGCCATGCCCAGCCTCGCCCTGCAGTTTGCCGACCTGGCACGGGGCAGCGAACAACTCCTCCAGGGCAGCCTTGCCCAACCGGGTCCGCTCACCTTTGGAGCCGTTTTCGCTGGCGGGCTCCTCACCAGCCTGGGCCCCTGCTCGCTTTCCTTGCTGCCTGTAACGCTTGCCTACCTGGCCGGTTTTGCCGAAGATGGCAACGCCAAGGGTCCTTTGCCATGGCAGCGCAGCCTTTGCTTTGCCATGGGAATCGTCAGCTCACTGGTGCTGCTAGGGCTGGCGAGTGGCCTGATGGGTAGACTCTATGGAAGCCTTCCAGATCAGATTCCACTGCTGGTGGCCAGCCTGGCCTTGTTGATGGGACTCAACCTGCTCGGTTTGCTGCCCCTGCGCCTCCCTGCCGGCCCTGATCCAGAACGGTGGCGGCGTCTGGTTCCGGCCCCTCTCGCACCGATGGCTGCCGGTCTGGCCTTCGGTCTTGCGGCCACACCCTGCACCACCCCTGTGCTTGCGGTGCTTTTGGCCTGGATGGCCGAGACCGGCAAACCGCTGGTGGGCATGCTGCTCCTTACCAGCTTTGGGGCCGGCCAGGTGCTGCCCCTGCTGTTGGCTGGCACGGCGGCAGCCACCCTTCCCTCCCTGTTGAAACTGCGGCAAATGGGTCAATGGGTGCCGCCAATTAGTGGTGTTGTTCTCCTGGTCACAGGTGCCCTCACCCTTGTGGCCCACCTGGCATGAGCGCTTTGACGACAGCGCTCATGCGCCCTTTGGCCTGGCTTTCCAATTTGAAAGTAGCGATCGGCCTGCTTCTCGTTATTGCCTTGTCCAGTGGCATCGGCACCGCCATACCTCAGAAGGAAACCACTGAGTTTTATCATCAACGCTACGACCCAAATCCTTGGCTTGGCTTGCTCCGTGGTGACGGTGTCCTGAAGCTGCAGCTCGACCACGTCTATTCCAGTCAATGGTTTTTGGCCCTACTGGCCCTCCTGGCTCTGGCATTGATCCTCTGTAGCTGGCGTCGTCAGTGGCCGGCCCTGCAAGCTTCATTGCGCTGGATTGACTACAGCCATCCGCGCCAGCTCAGCAAACTATCTATAGCAGAAACCCTTGAAACAGAGAGCCCAGCGACGGATCTCGATCAACTTGAACAACAATTACAACAGGGAGGTTGGCGCATTCGGCGTCATCAAGGACGGCTGGCCGCCCGCAGGGGCGTGGCCGGTCGTGTCGGTCCGCTGCTTGTTCACGCCGGCTTGGTCGTTCTGATGCTTGGGGCCAGCTGGGGCGCTCTAGCCGGTCAGCGGCTGGAACGCTTTCTGGCCCCAGGCAATGACCTCGAACTCCTCAATCCCCGCGGCCAGACTCAGTTGACCTTGGCTTTGGACGACTTTTCGATTCAAAGGGATCCAGCCGGCCGGCCTGAACAGTTCACCTCCAAACTGCGCCTCCTGCCCCCTGGGGAGGCTGCCACGGCAGGGGCTCCTTTAGAGGCCACCATTAGCGTTAATCATCCCCTGCGCCACAAAGGAATCACGCTTTACCAAGCCGATTGGGCCCTGGTTGCCGTGAATCTGCAGATCGGTCGCAGCCCCGTACTGCAGCTACCGCTTCAAGCTTTCCCCCAGCTTGGCGAGCAGATTTGGGGTCTGGTGCTGCCGACCCGGCCGGATGGCAGCCAGCCCGTGCTGGTGAGCCTTGGCAGTGAGCAGGGACCGGCCCAGGTCTTCAATGCGGAAGGCCAATTGCTGGCCCAGATCATCCCTGGTGGGCCGGCGGTCGAGGTGATGGGCCTGCCCTTACGCATCGAGAGCGTGCTGGCCGCCAGCGGCATCCTGCTCAAGAAAGATCCCGGCGTGCCGCTCGTTTACAGCGGCTTTGCGATCTCACTTCTCGGCGGTGCCCTCAGTCTGATCGCCACCCGTCAGCTATGGGCGATCGCCGAAGGGGAAGGACCCCGGGGACGGCTCCATCTGGCCGGTCTCTGCAATCGCAATTTGACGGCCCTGGCGACCGAACTGCCTGCCATGCTGCAAGGATTGAGGCCGACGACCACTCCCTGAAGCAGCTTGTTTCAACAAGGTCGGCGCTCGCCGTGACTCACCCTCACCACGGTATGGACGTTGCCGCGACGGTTGAAATCGGCGACAAGCTCGATCCAAAGCGGATCGGCTGCAGCGACTAAATCGTCAAGAATTCCCACGGCCACTGCTTCGTGGGAGATAGGGCGGTTGCGAAAACTATTGACATAAAGCTTCAAGGCCTTCAGCTCAAGCACCCTGGGACCCGGCTGGTAGAGCACGCGTAGAATGGCGAAATCTGGATAACCGGAAAACGGACAAAGACAAGTGAACTCCGGTAGTTCGATCGAGACTTCGTACACCCTTGCCGGCGAAGGATTCTCAAAGGTCAGCAATTGCACTTCAGCCATGGCCAGAGCACCCTCTTCGGGGGCAGCCATGCGCTCAGCGGGCCTTGGGACCGGAAGGGGTGAGGGGGATGACATTGAGTTGGGCCGGAGCCGGGACCGCAGGTGGTGGTGGAGCTAAATGGTATTTCGAAGACCCCCAGGATGGTCGCTGCAGGCCAGGGGTTGGCAGACAGCCTCGCCAGCGCCCCAGTAGCATCAACTACCACAAGGCCCTTGACCCTGGGCCTAGTCATGGTTTGGCAGAGCATCGATACTCTCTGTGCCGACGCCACCCCAGCGCATCCATCTCCGAGAGACTGTCTCGCCAGTGCTCTCTTTCCTGTTATCCAGTCTTCTCCATGAAAAAAATCGAGGCCATCATCCGCCCCTTCAAGCTCGAGGATGTGAAGATTGCCCTGGTGAGTGCGGGGATCGTCGGCATGACCGTGACGGAAGTTCGCGGTTTCGGCCGGCAGAAAGGTCAAGTGGAGCGATACCGGGGTTCGGAGTTCACTGTTGAATTCCTACAGAAGCTGAAGCTGGAAATCGTCGTCGATGACGATCGCGTCGATACCGTGATCAACGCCATTCAGGAGGCCGCCCGCACGGGGGAAATCGGCGATGGCAAGATTTTCATCACTTCGGTCGATTCGGTGCTCCGCATTCGTACCGGAGATCGCGACAGCAGCGCCATCTGAACCAGCCCGGATCAACTCGGCCTCCTTGCCCCTGCCAGCGTTGTCGCAACGATGGCCCCAACCTGCCTGGGATCGAGTTCTGGATTGGCTTGATCCGCATCCACCAACCAAATCAAGTATTCATGGTTGCCGGCGGGTCCAGTAAGGGGCGAAGCCACCAAGCCTGCGGCTTTCCAATGCTGGGCCATCGAGGCCTCGATCACCCGGTTGATGGCCTCTTGGTGGGCGAGGGGGTCCCTCACAACCCCCCCTTTGCCCACCCGTTGCCTTCCCACCTCAAATTGGGGCTTGATCAGTAAAAGCGCTTCCACGCCAGCCCCTGGGGCTGGCAGCGATGGTTTCAACAGGGTTCTTAGGGCCGGCAGGACCTGAACCAACGAGATGAAGGACACGTCCGCCACAGCCAGATCCGGCCAAACGTCATCCGCGCCGTAAAGCACCTCTGGCGTTAGGTGGCGGAGGTTTGTGCGCTCACGTAACACCAGCCTGGGGTCACAGCGCAGACTCCAGGCTGTCTGGCCGTAACCGACATCGATGCCATAAACCCTGGAGGCGCCACGCTGCAGCAGACAATCGGTGAACCCACCTGTGGAGATGCCACCGTCAAGACAGACCCGGCCCGCAACGCTGATCGGCAACGATTCCAACGCCGCCACAAGCTTTTCGCCGCCCCTGGAAACAAAACGAGGTGGTTGCTTCACCTCCAGCTCCAGATCGGGGTTGAAGACCACCCCAGGCTTATCGAGCACCTGATCGCCGCTGCGCACGCGGCCGGAACGAATCAGCTGTTGGGCCTGTTGACGACTCGACGCCAAACCACGGTCCAACAGCAGCAGATCCAGCCTTTGGCGTTTTGTCATGGGTTCAAGGCCAAAAACGGAACAAATTCCAAGGAAATGGGTGCTGGCGAGGCCATCACTGGAAAATAGTGCTCTTCTGACTCATCCCCTTCCCGCCCATCCTCTTCACGATGGCATTTTCGGGATCCAGCGGTTCGCTCCCAGCAGCGCCTCAAACCCAGTCCAGTCCCACCAGACCCCATCAGCGGCAGCACGCCGAGGTGCTTGAGCTGCTGCGGCCTGGTACGTTTGTACGCCTTTCGAACCATCCCAACGACCTGCCCCCCTTCGAGCTGCTGCATTGCCGAGGCGGCAGTTGCTGGATCCGGCAACAGGCCTGGGGAAAGCTGATCCACCTGGAGGTGCCCCACCACCAGCTCAGCTCAACGGCCTGACTCTCCTTTGGGGGCCTGGCTGCCTGTGGGCCGATAGGTTGGGTCAACGTCTGTTTGGGGTCGCGCTTCCTTGATCGAGCGATACACCCTGCCCGAAATGGGCAACCTCTGGAGTGAACAAGCCAAGTTCCAGGGCTGGCTGGATGTGGAGCTGG
Source organism: Cyanobacteriota bacterium (assembly GCA_026389315.1). Classification (GTDB taxonomy): domain Bacteria; phylum Cyanobacteriota; class Cyanobacteriia; order PCC-6307; family Cyanobiaceae; genus Cyanobium. The sequence continues at coordinate 1,547 of JAPLIC010000035.1, read as the reverse complement.
CTGCCTGCCAGGCCAATGCCGAGCTGGGCCGACTGCCCGAGGAGGCTTTGCTGCAGATCCGGGAGAAGGCGACCTTTGAGGTCTGGCGCATTCTCGAAATCGAGGCCGAGGTTCGCCACGACGTGATTGCGTTCCTCACCAACGTCAATGAGCACGTCGGTGATGCGGGTCGCTACATCCATGTGGGCATGACCAGCTCGGACGTTGTGGATACGGGACTGGCCCTGCAACTGAAAGCCTCGGTCGCGGTCCTGCGCCGGGAGCTCGACCGGTTGGGCGACGCCCTGAGGGAATTGGCCCGGGCCCACAAGGACACCGTGATGATCGGTCGCTCCCACGCCATCCATGGCGAACCGATCACCTTCGGCTTCAAAGTGGCCGGCTGGCTGGCGGAAACCGAACGCAACCGGGAGCGGCTGGCCCGGCTGGACAAGGTTGTGAGCGTGGGCCAGATCAGTGGCGCCATGGGCACCTATGCCAATACCGATCCGCAGGTCGAAGCGATCAGCTGTCGAATCCTGGGCCTGGAACCCGACACGGCCAGTACCCAGGTGATTGGCCGAGACCGCCACGCCGAATACGTCCAGACCCTGGCCCTCGTAGGGGTCTCCTTAGAACGGTTCGCCACTGAAATCCGTAATCTGCAGCGGACCGATGTGCTCGAAGTCGAGGAAAGCTTTGCCAAAGGCCAGAAAGGCAGTTCGGCCATGCCCCACAAACGCAATCCGATCCGCAGCGAACGGATCAGCGGTCTGGCCAGGGTGCTGAGAAGTTACACCGTGGCCGCCCTTGAAAATTGCAGCCTTTGGCATGAAAGGGACATCAGTCACAGCTCGGTGGAGCGCATGATGCTGCCGGACTGCTCGGTGACCCTGCACTTCATGCTGCGGGAGATGACCGAGGTGGTGCGGGGATTGGGAGTCTATCCCGACAATATGGCTCGCAACATGAACGTGTATGGCGGGGTTGTCTTCAGCCAACGGGTGCTGTTGGCCTTGGTGGAAAGCGGTATGAATCGAGAGCAGGCCTATCGCATCGTGCAACGCCACGCCCATGCCGCCTGGAACCAGGAGGGTGGCAACTTCCGCGCCAACCTCGAGGCTGATGCCGAGGTCAGCGATCGACTATCATCCGAGCAGCTTGAATCCTGCTTCTCCTGTGGGCTGCACCAATCCCAGTTGGCGGTGATCTGGCAAAGGCTTGGCATCTGAGCCCCTGCAGGCCTGCCACGACACCAACAGGGACCTCCACCCCGTCAGCCAATGGCGCTTGCAAGGGTTGCGCCTGCTAAAAGCAGATGGACAGGGCCGGACCCCGCACAACATTCAACTTCACACTAAGGCCACCAACCGAAAAAAGATTAAATTTGGCGCCGAAGTCGAAACCAAAATAAAACGAAAAAATAAAGTACCCGTTCAGAGGTCGGGATGCCCCGGCGCAGGACTGCACACCTGATGGTTCATCGCTGAGGGATCAAGCAACAGTGTTCTGTGTCGCCAAATTCAGGGATCCGGCAGCAGGGATGGCATCACACCACCGTGGTGATG
>JAPLIC010000072.1 GCA_026389315.1 Cyanobacteriota bacterium | reverse complement strand
GGGTTCCAGGGACGGAAGGTTTTGGGCTTGCGCATAGCCCATTCTCTCGCTCGTATCCATTGCTGTCACTGGGATTTGGGCAGATTGGAGGTCGTCTGTGGAGAAGTGGGTGGTGGGGTTATGTGCGACAGGCTCCTAGGGTCCCAACGGTTGCCAAGGTCCAAGCGATGATTTTGCCCCCCGTTTCCATGGATCTGGGCCTGTTGTTGCTATCCATCGGGGTGGTCAATCTCTGGCGCTGGCGCCAAGGTCAATAACAAGGCAATGACATGGCAATGACAAGCCAAGGAGGCGTGGAGCGGTGACCACTTTGTTGTTCCATAAGCCCTACGGTGTTCTAAGCCAGTTCAGCCCCGAGGCCGGCAGCCGCTTTCGACCCCTGGCCGACTTTGTGCCGGTACCCGAGGTCTACGCCGCCGGCCGCCTCGATGGGGACAGTGAGGGATTGCTTTTGCTCACCGATGAGGGAGTCCTGCAGCAACGGCTGACCGATCCGCGATGGGGCCACTGGCGCCGCTACTGGGCCCAGGTGGAAGGTCAGCCCGGCGACGCAGACCTCGAGCCCCTGCGCACGGGGATCAACCTGCAGGGGCGTCCCACCCTGCCGGCCCGGGCCCGGCCCCTGGCGGACCTGGACGTGGAGCAGGCGGCCCTGGGCGAGCGCACCCCAGCGATTCGCCTGCGCCGCTTCCTGCCAACCAGCTGGATCGAACTCGAACTACGGGAAGGGCGCAACCGACAGGTGCGTCGCATGACGGCTGCCGTGGGCCTGCCCACCCTGCGGCTGCTGCGGGTGGCGATCGATCTGATGGACGGTGATCCGCCCTTGGACCTGGCGGGTCTGGCCGCAGGGCAATGGCGCCAGGTCAATCCCTTCGAAAGGCAACGGCTAGACCGCCTGGCAAGGGGCAGCACCCGGCCAACCCTGCCCAGGCGTTGTCCCGACAGAGTCCCCGATCAACCGAGGGCTTCGCGCAGTTCACGCACGGTTTGAAGTTGACCGTAGTAGTAATTGGCGCGGGCCCGGCGATCGGGATCTTCCATGCTGTCAAGGGCATCGAAGCCGACGGACTGCCACAGCTCGTGGCCGCAGGCTCGGTTGAGTTCGGCCTCCGCTTCTTCCTCCAGATTGGCGAGCCGGCGTTGCAAATTCTTGATCTGGGCGATGGCCATGGCCTTGGGAGACGCCGAATAGACTCCTGATTATAGTACACACGCACTGGCCAGGGCCGCAGGGGTTGGGGCGCCGTTCAGAAGGGCAGTTTCTTGATGGCGTCCTTATCGAGGTCGGCCTCCATCTCGCGCAGGCGCTTGAGAATCGTGTCGTAGTACTCGCGCAGGTAGGACTCGAGGGTGGTGGTTTGGGCCGGATCGAGGCCGAAGGCGGCGTAGGAGGCCTCCATCGGGGCATCGAGGGGGACGCCGCCGCCACTGACCCGATCAAAACTGAGCCGCTCGGCGACGTTCAGGCCGGCCTCAAAGAAGCCAGCCCCATTGCGCATCAATTGGATCAGGGCCGGTGGCACCCGGAACACCTTGGCGTCCTTGCTGCTGTAGCGCTCGCAGAGCTGGGTGACTTCGGCGGTGGTCCAGGCCCGGGGACCGACAACGGGAAAAGCACGGCGGATCGTGTCGGGGTGATCCAGGGCGGCGACGGCAAAACGGGCCATGTCCTGGGTGTTCATGTAGGCAATCGGGGTGGGCACCCCACTGACCCATACGGTCTGCCCCTCCAGGACCGGAATGGCGAACTGGCTGATCAGACCCTGCATGAAGGCGGCGCCGCGCAGGATCGTGTAATCCAGATCGGAGGCTTCCAACCAGGCCTCGGTGCAGGCCTTGATGTCCATCAGGGGCACATCGGGATGGAGTGAAGCTCCCAACAGGGACACAAAGACAACCCGCTTGACCCCGTGGGAACCGCAGGCATTCAAGAGGTTCTGCTGGCCGGACCAGTCGATGTCGTAGGTGCTGAGGGAATCGCTGGGCCGGGCCGTGGCCGAATCGATCAAGGCTTCCTGGCCTTCCAGGGCGTAAGCGAGGCTTTCGGGCTCCAACAAATCGCCCCGGGTGAGTTCACAGCCCCATTCCTGCAGGAAGGAGGCCTTACGGGGGGAACGGACCATGCAACGGACGCTGTGACCAGCATCGAGCGCCCGGCGGGCGATCTGGCGGCCGAGGGTGCCAGTGCCACCCACTACCAGAACCTGCATGACCCACTCACCGGAAGCCGGCTGAGCCTAGGGGCCCGTGAGCGAAGGCCGCGACCGTAGGCAGACCGCCAACGGCGCCTTTGCTCAACGGAAGAGCCGCACCATCAGGGCACCGCTCGCCAGTCCAACGCCGATCAACACCCAGAAAAGGGCAGCGGTGCCGAAGATTTCCGAGGCCATGGCCGGGCAAAAACAAAGCCCCTCTTATTTAGCAGCCCCGGGCCCTGGCTCAGAACAGCTCGACGGGGCCCCAATCCGGCCGACCACTCCCCAACTCCGCTCGCCGCCGTGTCGACTCGCCGCAACTCGATGGGGTGGGAAAGATCTTGCCGGGGTTGGCCAAGCCTTGCGGGTCAAAGGCCTGGCGCACCAGGGTCATGGTGGCCAGGTCATCGGGGGCGAACATCAAGTCGAGGTAACAGCGCTTGTCGCTGCCGACCCCATGCTCGCCCGTAATGCTGCCGCCGGCGGCGATGCAGAGCCGCAGGATGTCGGCCCCCAACTCCTGGACGCGGTGGGCGACATCGGGCTCGTCGGCCCGATAGAGAATCAGCGGATGGAGGTTGCCGTCGCCGGCATGGAAGACATTGGCCACCGGCAGGCCGTACTGGCGGCCCAGGGCTTCGATGGCGGCCAGGACCCGCGGCAGGGCACTGCGGGGCACGACCCCATCTTGGACGTAATAGGTGGGTGTGATCCGGCCGACGGCGGCGAAGGCCGACTTGCGGCCCTTCCAGAGCAAGGCGCGATCCTCAGGGTCGGTGGCGCGGCGCACGCTGCGGGCCCCGGCCTGAAGGCAGAGGCTCTCGGCGAGCTCAAGGGCGGCCGCCACCTCCCCTTCTTGACCATCCAGTTCGATCAACAAAACAGCGGCCGCATCCCGGGGGTATTCGTCGCGGCCAAAGAGATCGTTGACGGCGTTGATGGTGAAGTTGTCCATGATCTCCATGCCGGCCGGCAACACCCCCGCCGCCGTGACCGTGCGCACAGCCTCTCCGGCGCTCTCCATGGCGGTGAAATCCACCAACATCACGGCGACGCTCTGGGGTGTGCGCAACAGGCGCAGGGTGATGGCGGTGGCAAGGCCCAAGGTGCCCTCACTGCCGATGAACACACCGCGCAGATCCAGTTCCGGGGTTTCGGCCAGACCGCTGCCCAAGCGGGTGACGCTGCCATCGGGCAACACCACCTCCAGTTCGAGCACGTGGTTGCTGGTGACGCCATATTTTAGGCAGTGCACGCCGCCGGAGTTTTCGGCGACGTTGCCGCCGATGCTGCAGACCACCTGGCTGGAGGGATCGGGGGCGTAGTAATAGCCCTCGCCGCAGACGGCCCGGGTCACCCAGCTGTTGATCACCCCTGGCTGGACGGTGATGCGGCGGTTGGCCAGGTCCAGATCCAGGATCGAGCGCATGCGGCTGGTGGCGATCACCAGGGCGGCGGTTTCGGCCACGGCCCCCCCCGAAAGGCCCGTGCCACTGCCGCGGGCCACGAAGGGCACCCCCTGTTGATGGCAGAGACGGACGACGGCTGAGACCTGCTCGGTGGTTTCGGGCAACACCACCAGGGGCGGCTGGTGACGCTTCAGGGTGAGGCCATCACAGTCGTAGGCCAATAGTTCTTGGCGGGCCGCCACCACGCCCCGGGCCGGCAGGATGGCGCGGCATTGGCGCTCGATTTCGGCCCAATCGATGGGGTGGCGCACGACGACTGGGGCCGGGGGGGCTTGGGTGGGCGCTGGGGGGGTCAAGGCAGGGTCATGGCACGGAACAAAGGCTGGGGGCGCGCGGCGCTGGGGAGGCCAGGTCTCGGGTGATAAAGGAGCAGTCTCGCCAATGAAGGGCACGCTGTGGCTGGCCAAAGGCCAACTTGGGTCAAGAGGGTCGGTTGCTAGGTAAGGTCCTTCGCTAGGTAAGGTCCTTCGCTAGGTAAGGTCCTTCGCTAGGTAAGGATGGATAGCGCTTGACGCCCACCCGTTAAAGCGCACCGTCTGCGGATCCTGTCTTGTCGGCCCCTTCATCAGCGCCCGTTTCGACTCCTGTGTTCAACACCACCCGCTCCCGGGAGATCTTCGCTGCGGCCCAGCACCTGATGCCTGGCGGCGTGAGTTCGCCCGTCAGGGCCTTCCGCTCGGTGGGGGGCCATCCGATTGTGTTCGATCGAGTTAGCGGCGCCTATGCCTGGGATGTGGATGGCAACCGCTACATCGATTACGTCGGCAGCTGGGGCCCGGCCATTTGCGGCCATTCCCATCCCGAGGTGATTGGGGCCCTGCACCAGGCGCTGGAAAAGGGCACCAGCTTCGGGGCCCCCTGCGAACTGGAAAATCAACTGGCCGCCATGGTGATTGAGGCGGTGCCCTCGGTGGAAATGGTCCGCTTCGTCAACTCAGGCACTGAGGCCTGCATGGCGGTGCTGCGCCTGGTGCGGGCCTTCACCGGCCGCGAGAAGCTGATCAAATTTGAGGGCTGTTATCACGGCCATGCCGACATGTTTCTGGTCAAGGCTGGCTCGGGCGTAGCCACCTTGGGCCTGCCCGATTCCCCCGGTGTGCCCCGGTCGGTGACGGCCAACACCTTGACGGCGCCCTACAACTGCTTGGAATCGGTGAAGGAGCTGTTTGCCGCCAACCCCGGCGAGATTTCCGGGGTGATTGTGGAGCCGGTGGTGGGCAATGCCGGTTTCATCCCGCCGGAACCCGGTTTCCTGGAGGGTCTGCGCGAACTGACGCGGGAGCACGGTGCCCTGCTGATCTTTGATGAAGTGATGACGGGCTTCCGCATCAGCTATGGCGGTGCCCAGGCGAAATTTGGCGTCACCCCGGATCTAACCACCATGGGCAAGGTGATTGGCGGCGGCCTGCCGGTGGGGGCCTACGGCGGCCGGGCCGACATCATGGCGATGGTGGCCCCGGCCGGGCCCATGTACCAGGCCGGCACCCTCAGCGGCAATCCCCTGGCGATGACCGCCGGCATCAAAACCCTGGAACTGCTGAAGCGGCCTGGCACCTACGAACGGCTGGAGGCGATCACCGCCCGTCTCAGCAACGGCATCCAAGAAGCGGCCATGGCTGCCGGTGTGCCGATCACCGGCAGCCACATCAGCGCCATGTTCGGCTTTTTCTTCTGCCCCGGCCCGGTGCGCAACTTCGAAGAGGCCAAGGCCACCAACAGCCAGCGCTTCAGCCGCCTGCATCGGGCCATGCTGGAGCGGGGCGTCTACCTGGCCCCCAGCTCCTACGAAGCGGGCTTCACATCCCTGGCCCACAGCGACGCCGACATCGACGACACCTTGATGGCCTTCCGCGATGCCTTGCTGGCGGTTGGCTGAAGGGGCCAGGGGGGATTAAGTCCATGATTGGCGTTACTGATTGGCGTTACTGATTGGCGTTACTGATTGGCGTTACTGATTGAGGTCATTGATTGGCGTCATTGATTGGTGTCACAGGCCCATTGCTGGCAACGAGGCTTCCCATTGAGGGTGAAATCCATCAGGCCAATTGAGAATTTCTGGGGGTCGAAGGGCGTTATCAGCGGTCACGCTCAGCAGGGGCCGCTCCTTTCCCGGCACCCGCGCCCGCTGCTGCGCATCCGGCCCGCCCGCAGCCGCCGCCAACGGTGAGGTCACGGTGATCACAGGAATACCGAGGATGCGCACCTTGGCGGGGTGGAAGCTGCCGCTATCGCGCACCTCTTCGGCCGCCTGAGGCCGGGGCGCAGAGGCCTGGGGAGCGGCAAGGACATGGGATTGGCGGGCCAGGCCCAGTCTGCGGGGGAAGAAGGCGCTCTGCCCAGCCTGGAGGCCCCGCTGCCGCTCTGGCCTTCTTACGATCAGCTCCACACCCGGACAACACCCTGGCCATGGCCGTCACCTATCCCCGCAAGCTCGTCAACAACGTGGGGCCCCGGGAGGTGATGGCCGCTGTGGTGAAGGAGCGCAAGGTGCAGATGCTGTTCCTCAACAGCTACCGCTTCAACGAGCAGCGCTCCTGCCAGGAACTCACCTTGCTGATCGAGGCCCTCGACGGCCAGCCCCGCGACCTCTGCCGCGAGCTCTCCCACCACATCAGCGACGAGGCCCGTCACGCCGCGTGGCTCACCGACCTGCTGTGCGACCTGGGCGAGGAGATCGGCAATCCCCCCACCGGCTCCTACATCGACGAGCTCAACCGCCTGTTCGACAAGAGCGGTGGCGAGATCCAGCAGGAGGACGGACTGATCGCGGTGCTCGCCTCAATCAACGCCACCGAGAAGCGCGGCTGCCAGGCCTTCTCGGCCCATATCCATGCCCTGCGCCACGCTCCCGCCACGGAGGAGAACAGCCGCATTCGCGAGACCCTGGAAAAAATCCTGCCGGAGGAGGCGGGCCATGTGAGCTGGGGCAGCCGTTGGCTTGGCAAGATCGCCGCCCGCAGCCCGGAGCATCGCGCCCGCGTCAACGACGCCAAACGCAAGTATTCGATGATCGAGCACGCGGCCTTCGAGGCCGGCATGGACATCACCGCCGGCGCCGAACTGCGGCGGGTGGCGAACCTGGTGGAGATCACCAATACCCTGCCGGTCTGGGATCGGCCCGCCTATCTGATGGAGCGTCTGCCCCAGGCTCTGCTGGCGCCGGATCTGCAGAAATCGCGCTTCTTGGCGGTGCAGCGGGTGCTGCAGGACAAGCCCGAGAAGCTGGTGGAGCAGTTCATCCCGATGTTCCTCAGCGGCCTGCAGCACCTGCGGCCGTCGGTGGCTACGGGCAACTGAGGGCTGGTCCCGATTCTGAGAGCACTTCACGTTTCTTAACTCGGATTGGCAGACTGGTCACATCAGACACCAGTCGCCAGTCCCCCTTCCATGTCCACTCCCTTGCTGCTCGAACTGTTCGCCGGCTTCCTCGCCGCCTGCATCGCCCTTTGGTTCGTGCTGCTGAGCCGCTCCTCCCAGCCCAAGGGGGTCGTCGCTGATACTCCCAGCTTCTGGTTGGGGGGCACGGACAGCCTGCAGGCTGCGCTGCGCCGTCAGGCAGCGGCCTACTTCCTGCCCAATGGCCCCCTGGCCAACACGGCTTTGTTGCTGCTGCGCCTCACCATCGGGGTGTTGATGATCCACCACGGCCAGGAAAAGCTGGCCGATCCCCAGCAGTTCGCTAACACCTATGTGGCGTCGCTGCATCTGCCCTTCCCCCTGTTCTTCGCCTACGCCGCCGGATTCTCCGAATTGATCGGCAGCTGGCTGCTGATCCTCGGCTTGCTCACGCCGCTGGGGGCCCTGGCGATAACCGGCACGATGGCCGTAGCGGCCTACCAGCACATCTCCACGGCCGGCCTCAACATCTACGTTCTCGAACTGGTGGCGCTGTATTTAGGAGGCAGCCTCGCCCTGCTGTTGCTCGGTCCCGGCAGATTCTCCTTTGATGGCGCCATTGTGAACGAACTGCTCCAAGAGCCTGCCAGCATTGGCAACGACGATCAGGCCAGCTCGGCCCTAACTCCGGCTTATGTGGCGGTGCGGGGCGATAGCCGGGGCTGATCTCAGCAATACCCCCTAATGGGCGGTCCTGTTGCTGGAAAATGAGCCACCAGCATCAACCTCGTCTGCTGCGGCTGGTCAATGTCTACTGCGCCTGGACAATCCACCGCTCCCATGCCAAATCCGGCGACCGCGCCAGGATCAGCGGCTATCTCGGTGAGGGGGAGATGGGATTGAGGAGGCTCCTCAAAACAGCCGTAAGGGATTGAAGCCGCGCTGCTTGGGTTGCTCGGGCGTGCTGCCGGCCGCGCCAGCCCCATCAAGCCCCTCCATCCCTTCGCCCACGGGCCTGGTGGTGCTGGAGCGGCGCTCCAGGCTGAGTTGCCAGGCCGGGGCGCCCTGCGGGCCGCTGAGCTTGAGCGTGTCGCCATAGGCCGTCACCGTCACCATCGCGCCGCGCATGGCCGCCATCGCCTGGGCGCTGATCGCACAGCTGGTGCGCTCCGGAGGCAGCAGCACCTGGCGTTGCACCAGTCGCGCCGCGTCCGCCGCCCGCAGGTCGCTGGGCACCCAACTGTCGTTGCGGGGCGCTTCGCTGGAAGTCCACATCACCATGTCGCCCTCCCGCTGGCCCGCGCCTGTGGCCGTGGCCTGGTAGCCCAGGGCTGTGGGCACCGCCTGCCAGCTCAGGCGCCGAGCCCCGCCCGCCGCGGCGGTCGTCAAGGTCAGCGGTGCCAGGAAATCGTGGCTGGCTTCCACCTGGAAGCGAATCTCCGGCGCGAAGGTGCTCACCACCCCATGGCTGCCCACCAGTGACCCCTGCGCCGGCACCGGCGGTGCCTGATCGCTGTTGGGCCAGCTGCCGCTGGTGCCGGATCCATCCACCGTCCAAGGCAGGGCCCCCAGCGCCTGGATCGCCGCCTGCGCCTGGCGCTTTTGCTCCTCCGTCCACCCCCGCAGCGAAACGATCTCCGGTTGGTCCGCCCCGGCGCTCTCGGCGCAGCCGCGGAACAGCAGCAGCCGCCCATCGCCCTCCACCAGCTCCATCTCCTTGAAGTTGGGGGGCTCCCCTTTCTCCAGGGTGAGGGTTTTGAGGGGCAGGGCCGCTCCCATGCCCAGCCCCGCCGGGATGCGGTGCTCCGCCGTGGGGTTGGCCACCACTCGGGGCGATTCCAGCCGCAGCTCCAGGGTGCGGTTGGTGGTGGTTCCGATGGCGGGTGCGCCCCCGAGCATCATGCGCATCATGTTGGCGCCCCCCATCGGCTTGATATCCAGACCGGTGTGGGTTATCGCCTCCATCTGGTAGGTGGGGATCGGGATTGCCTTGAGGGTGGGTTTGGCCGAAGCGGCAGGCTGGACCGCCGCCGCTGGTTTGGCGGGGGCGGCAGGCGCTGGCAGGCCCAGCAGCAGGGGCAGGGCGGCGAGGGCTGAGGCGCCAGCGATCGCTTTGCGGGCCAGGGCTTGCGGTCGTTCTCCCATGGTCCTCGTATAGCTGAAGAGGGGTGAAATCTAAGGGGGTTGCGCCGCTGGATGGATAGCGCAGCCTCCGGTTGAGCCGCGCGGGATTGCCTCCGGCTTAACCCGCTCGCCCGGCAGCGGATTCGCGCCGCCAGCGGCGCACCACCAGCTCCGGCGTTTGCCCCTGCAGATCGACAGCCGCGTTGAGCTTTTGCATGGTGGTGGCTGAGAAGCGCCCGCTCAATCGCTCCAGCACCGGCACCAGCTGCGGGTGGCGCCGCAAGCTGGCTGCGTTGAACACCGGCACGGCGTCGTAGGGGGGGAAATAGGCGCGGTCGTCGTCCAGCTTTTGCAGCTTCAAGGCGGAAATCAGCCCATTGGTGCTGTCGCCAGCGATCAGATCAACCCGCCCGTCCGCCAGGGCCCGGTAGGTGAGGCCCAGATCCATGGCGCTGGGCGGGGCGGCGAAGCGCAGTCCGTAGCGCTCCGCCAGCCCCGGGAAGCCATCCTCGCGATTGAGAAATTCGTAGCCAAAGGCCGCGCGCCATTGGCGGGCGGGTTTCACCGCATCGCTGATTGTGCGCAGGCCCAGCCGCTGCCCATCGGCTTGGCGGATGAGGATCGCGAAGCTGTTTTCGAACCCCAGGGAGGGGAACATGCGCAGGCCATAACGGTCGTCGTAGAGCTGACGCGCCCGCTGCCACACCGCCGCCCGCCGCTCGGGCGGCAAGGGCGGCTGGCGCAGGATTGCCGTCCAGGCCGTACCCGTGTACTCCACGTAGCCATCGATGCGCCCCTGGCGCACGGCCTCGTGGAGCAAAAAGGTGCTGCCCAGGCTGAACTCCCGTTTTACCCGCAGGGACGTGTTCGCCTCAATCTCCTGGGCCAGAAGTTCCCCCAGCAGCAGCTGCTCGGTGTAGCCCTTGGCGCCCACAACCACCGTTTCACCGTCCGCGGCTTTGCCGCCGGCGGGCGGCGAACCCGCAGGGGCCAGCCAGCGCCAGGCGACGGGGATGGCCAGCAAGGACGCCACCAGCAGGGCCCCCGCCAGCAGCTGGCGCCAGCGCCGCCGCCGCCAGGCCGGCCGCCGGCCGTCAGGCCTGCCGCCAGGCCCGCCGCCTTGGCTGCCGCCCTTGGCGACGCGCCGAGAGAGGCGGGTTTCCAGGGCGCCGAGGGCGCCATCGGCCACCAGGGCGATCGCCGCCGCCGGCAGGGCGCCGGCCAGTAGCAAGCTGTTGTTCACCGTGGCGATGCCCCGGAAGATGAACACCCCCAGCCCACCGGCGCCAATGGCCGCGCCGATCGTGGCCACCCCCACCGAGATCACCGTGGCCACCCGCAGGCCCGCCATCAGGCTGGGCAGCGCCAGGGGGAATTCCACATGGCGCATCACCTGGCCGCGGCTGAGGCCCAGGGCCCGGCCCGCCTCCTTGAGCCCCGACGGCACCTGGCTCAGGCCGGTGACCAGGCCCCGCAGCAGGGGCAGCAGGGCATAGAGGACGAGGGCCACCACCGCCGGGGTGGGGCCGATGCCCCCCAACACGGGCACCGTGAGCAGCAGGCCAAAAATCGCCAGGCTGGGGATGGTCTGCACGGCATTGGCGAGCCCCAGCACGAGCTGGGCCAGCCGGGGCCGCCCCTGGATCAACACCCCCAGGGGCAGGGCGATCAGCAGGGCGATGGCCACCGCCAAGGCCACCATCAGCAGGTGCTCGCCGCAGCGTTGCAGGATTTCGCGGGCCAGGTCGGCCGTCATGGCAGGGGTGGGTTCCGAGGCGCCTGATCCCAAGCCACAACTTTAGTGTCGAAATTTAGACCCGCAGATTCTGAACAGGGCCCATCCGCAGATGGAATCTGATCCCTCAGAGTTGGGAGGAAAGGCCAGGCTTGGCAACCCTTTGGCTGCTCTCCCGGCGGCGGCGGCGCAAGCGGCGAGCGCTGTGCCAGCCCGCGAGGGTGCCTGCGATGGGAAGCGGCCCGGGGGCGGAGATTGGGTTGGAACCCATGGTTTCAAAAGTGATTGGGGTTTGGTTGACGTCCATTGAGGAGCCCGAACTGCCAAAATACCAATAAACAGGAAAGTCTTGGTCGTCAATTGGATAGGGGAGAATTGAAATTGCCGGATCGTTAGTACTGCCATCTGGCCATGGTTCCCCGATGCCTGAGTCTTCGATGGTGGGGTCGGGAGTCAAGTTGACAGGCACGTCTGAGTTGTATCGAATCGCTCCTTTGATCCAGGCATTGGTACTTTCTTCGTCGTATTGTAAAAAGTCCACGGCGAAGGAGAAGGTGCCGTCGTCAGCAACGTTGGATTCCAAAATATTGAATGACCCCGTTAATCTGTTGTTGCCGCGATGGTTGCCACTGAAGGTGAGGCCTGGAGCCGTTGTTTCCTGAAAGGGCCACCGGGTTGCGTTGGCGTAGGAGCCCACGGCAAGACTGGCGCCCTGGGGAGCTGCCAGTTCAAGGTCCCAATAGCGACTCAATCCCTCAGGCGTCCAGGGTTCGGCGACGCTGAAGCGAAGCATTGTGAATGGATCTCCCTGGACACCGATGTTGAAGCCGTTGTCTGGACCCGCGGAGACCGTTTCTCCGCCACCCACGAAGCTGTAGGGGCTGCTGAGGAAAGACAACAATGTTGCCGCCTGGGCCGGCTGCAGAGAGCCGGCCAGGGGCAGCGCCAAGGCGCAGGCAATCAGACGGGCCCAGCGGTGACTGAGGGAGGGTACGCGGTGAACCATGAGGCTGATTTGGGGGAAGCTATGGGCTGGTAGTTGCGGGGGCTGGCCGTTGATTCACAGAGGCCTGTGCTTCAAAGGAGCTAATCAGGCACGCACGTGATAGGGATTAACAATCAACGGTAGTGGTTTTTATGCAACTTGCGAGAGAGAATAGATGGCTTTGCGGGTAGATGGTCTCTCGCTTTGGTTGGCGGCTTGCGTGTTGGGGTGATTTTTGCCTGTCTCGATCCCTTTGAGCCTGTCTCCAACCGAACCTGCTTAGGACCGCCGCAACCAGCCCAAAGCCTCGTTGCACGGGTTTGGGCTGCCAAGCCAGTCGCTGCCGCAGAAGTAGGCAGCAGCCCCTCCCAGCCCCCACCCGTAGTGCCATGCCCGACTTGATGCCACTATGGGTGGAGCCACCTGATCCTGCGCTGATGGCGGTATCCAGCTACAACGTCCAGAACCTGCGGGGCCAGTCCCTGCTGTTCCGCTGCATCGAGACTGGCTTCATCACCACGGCCCCGGCCCTGACCCGCTACCAGCAGGGCAGGGGCATCGACCCCAGCCGGCGGGAGCTGGTCGGTGATCGGCCAGCGCAATGGTGCAGGAGTAGCCCCGTGACGATCTGCGAGCACTGCGGCCAGGCCATCAAGGGCAACCAATGGACGCTGCGTCAACACCAGCTGAGCAAACGTTGTAGAAAAAGCAGGTCGCCGCTACCGCTCTGATGGACCAACCAATTTGGCTGCTGGTGCCTTGGCTGGTGTTCGCCGTGGCCGTCGCGCTCAAGGCCTGGAAGATCGGCCGGCTGATCAATCACCGGCTGATCAACAATCAGCTGCTCAGCCAGCGGCGCGACACCACCGGGGGGATCGAGCGCTTCCGGGCCGAGCTGGAGCTGGGCTGGCGGCGGAGTCAGTCGCCGCGCTGAGTGCCTGGCTCAGCTCCTTCTGGCGCTGACCATCTGGGCCCGAGCCAGGGTCGACAGGTCTCTCGCCGGAGCCCCCAAGGCCAATGAATGTGATCTTGGCGCAGGTGTCTTGAAACGAAGCTTTGTTAAGCGAGGCACAATCTGGTAGTCGTGCGTATCTCATGGCTGCATCGTATCGGCCTGGTCAATGATAGGGCAATTGGCGGCGTTGTTTAGCTTTATAACATTAGCTTTCCATTGCAGGTCATGGTGCCATTCCCTATTAGCCTGTGGATTAGAACTACCGATTAGAGGCTATGGCTCCAGCCAACTCCTACGGCAATCCCAGTCAGGATTTGAGCGTAGATTCCAACAATGACCCGATTGACGTGCCCCAGGGCGAAAGCAGTCCCGGGCCCCACACTGAGGAACAAAGCCATGACACTAAAGCGGGCTATATCGGGCTTGCCTTCTCCGGTGGTGGCTATCGGGCTGCAGCCTATTCCCTAGGTACGATGGCCTTATTGCAAGACCTCAAATTACTGGGTGAAACAAGGGTATTGTCTGGGGTGTCGGGTGGCTCCCTGGCCGTGGGCGCCTATCTTTGCGGCAAGGCAGGTTCGGGGGCAAATTCGGAAAAGGAGTTTGACTTCTACAGGAGCGTTTATATCCCATTAATGCTAGAAATGGATAATGAAGATTTTGCCGCTGCCTTCGTAAGCCTCCCGGGGTTGCTTCAGGGCCAGAAGCTGATCCTCCGCGCCGCCGATGCCACCCAGGCCTTGATGAGCCGACTGCTGGGCGAAGAGGCAAGTTTCGGCAATGAGCGCCTAACGAAGATGTTGAGCAACTCAGATCTTTCGCCCGACTATGCCTTCTTCAACACAACCAACATCAGCTCGCTGGATTTGTTTCGCTTTGGAATTCAGAAAGGCAGGGATGCTATTTCCTACGTTAATTCCGATGCAGATGGCAGCAGGCCCGGCCAGTCAAAATCCAGCGAAGGCGATTTCGCATTAACTGCATACATCTTAAATCGCTATCTTCTGCGACCTGATGCTCGCGGAGTTGGCGCAGATCTTCGCGAACATGCCAAGCTGTTGCGCATCGGAGATTGCATCGCTTCTTCCTATGCTTTCCCTGGCGGTTTTGACCCACTAATTTTCCCTAATGACTTTTTCCGCCCAAAGGTTCTCAGGCCAGACCAGGACTGGGCAGCGGCGAGAGAAGCTTTCTCCGGTTCACTGATCTGCGACCAAAAACCATATATTGCCTTTCTCGATGGAGGTCTTTACGACAATCTTGGCCTGGCAAGTGTCGAAGATATCCGAGCTTTCCTGGCTCGTAAGGCGCAGGAAGACGGCAGCACTATGAAGCCTATTCGCTATGTGATTGCCACCGATGTTGATAACATCAATCCAGCCAACAGTGCTTACAGAGAACCCAGCCTTGAGAACAACTTGGGGTCGACTGCCCAATCGGCGTTGGCGGCCCAAGCCGGTTCCGGGAGCAGCAGTTCATTGAATAACATTCCAACCGACGCCGAATGGCCGAGCCCCAGCCTGTGCCGCACGGCACGCCTGGTACTGCGGAATATCTCTTTGCTGTTTGGCCTGGGGTTTGGCCTGGGGCTGGGAGTTGCTTTGTTGTTCGGCTGGCCGCTGGGGCCGGCCGATGCTTCGGCCAAGCTGGGCCTGGCGAGTCAGCTGATGCGGCCGGCGGTGTTCGCCCGGCTGATCGGCTTGGGGCTGGTGGCTTTCTTGCTCTGGCAGGGCCTGCGGGGCTGGCGGCGGCTGGGTTTGGGGCGGCTGGGACGGAGTGGCTGGCTGAAAGGTCGGCTCGATTCAATCAATCAGTGGTGGTCTGCGGTTAAGGAGGGGGCTGGACTGCTACCAAGACCGCCCTCAGCGCCAGAGCCGACCTGGACCATGCGCCTTGGGCTGAGCAAAAGCTTCCAGAGCGATTCGATCGACCTGGATGTCTTCGCAGTGCTGAGGCACTTCCTGTGGAAACTTGTGCGCTCTGCCGATCCAGCGCCCCAGGTTCGGGACTTGAAGACCGCCTTGATTGAGCGACGACTGGGACAGTTGGGGCCTGCATTCAGCGGATACTTGAAACGCACCCGTTCACTGACCTATGGCTTGTTAGAGCAGTCTTATGCCCAAAAGCGGCAGCAAGCGGCAAGCCAAATGGCCCAGAGTTCACAAAGTCACCAGACCTGCCTAAGTCCGGAGCACTGCTATTTGATTCGCAACATGATATTTGAACTGATTCCTGGCCCCGACCTGGATCCAGACCAAGCAGTCAATCTGATCACATTGCCAATCAAAGAATATTATCTCCATCGCCAGGGTGAGCCACTTCAGCCGATCATGCGTAAATTGCGGCATGCGGAGTTAGTCGTTGAGCTGATCGAGTCGTTCAAACAGATCGACAGGCCGCCAGGTGTTATCGGCGGCAAGCATCCGCGCCCGATTCATGGGCAACGGCTGGAGCTAGCACAAGAGTTGATCTGTGATGATCCTGATTTTAACCGGATTACAAAAGATTTGCATATCAAAGAAGTTGCCTTAATCTGGATATTGTTAAAAGTCAAGCTGGTCTTTGAGCCGGGAGATGCCAGGCCACAGGCTGTTTGCGCGGCCCCGATAGCAGAGCCCATTGGCCAGCTTGTCGAAACCGTGCTTCACATCCTGAAGCGGGCAACAATGGGTAGTCAGCGCCATGGCAATGATGCCGATACTCTTAACGACACTGGGTTTGAGCGCGAGCTCCGGGAGCGCTGCACCATCAAACTTGGTGACAGTGCCGATAGCTATTCTTGGATACCATTGATCTGCGAAATGGCCACCAACCTAAGCACCACACTCTGGGCGCAAGGATTCCGTTGGTATGCCCTGAATAAGCTGGAAAATCAACAGATTAAGGAACCAGGAGGGTGGTACTCCTATCTGCCGAGCCCGAGCGAACTTCGCGGCAGGACTTTACTTGATTTTGGCGAAAATAGCCATGTTGCCTTGAAGATCACTGCCCTGGCTGGATATTTGAGTATGGCCTTCAACCTGTTGGAATTCGTCTATAGCACCCTCGGCGCATCTGACCAGGCCGCTGGCAGGCTTGCTCTCAAGCTTGCAGCCATCCTGAGCGAATCCACACCAGCCAAACAAATCGGTATCAACCAGCCGCATCAACCCACCCGGCCAGACCAAAACAAAGGCTCAGGCCTTGACAGCTCAACCAAGCAAGATGATCTGTTCAAGCAAATCAGCAACTTGCCATTCAAATTAAGACAAAAAACCTTCCAGCGCCTCCATGGCAGCGAATTCAGCCTCCAGCCCCATCAACTCACCATGCTTGAGCCCTGGCTAATCAGCCGCGAAGGTTCTCCCGAAACCTGGCGCTAACTTAAACACCCGCCTCCACAAACAGCAGCAGGCCAGTGCCGCTGGGCTGCCCCATCTCTTACCTACCGCATACTGTTCAGGTCCTCCAACTAGGCTACGACCGTTGTAATGGAGGTAACAATGCCTATCTTTCGCTACGCCGACCCCGAGGGTGCCGTGCACCACGGCCTCTTGCACCCCGATGGCAGCCGCGAGCGATTGGTGGGCAGCCTTTTTGAGCAACAACGCCCCAGTGGTCAGGCCGCCGCCGTAGCCCGGCTGCTGGCACCACTGGAACCCCGCGCCCTGATCTGCATCGGCCTCAACTACCGCCGCCATGCCGCCGAAACCGGTGCCGCCATCCCGCAGCGGCCGGTGGTGTTCATGAAATCGCCGGGGGCGGTGCAGGATCCAGGCGCCCCGATTGAACTGCCCACCGCCCTCGTCAGCCACCAGGTGGATTACGAGGCCGAGCTGGCGGTGGTGATTGGAAGCCGCTGTAAAAACGTGGGGGTGGATGAGGCGCTGGCGGCGGTGCTCGGCTACACCTGCGCCAATGATGTCAGCGCCCGCGATTGGCAAAAGCGCCCCGAACTGGGCGGCGGCCAGTGGTGCCGCGGCAAAAGCTTTGATACCTTCGCGCCGCTCGGCCCGGTGCTGGTGAGCCCCGCCGAGATCCCCGATCCCAACGCCCTGGCAATCAGTACCGACCTCAACAGCGAGCGGGTGCAGGATGGCCACACCAGCGACATGATCTTTTCGGTGGCCGAGATCATTGCCTTCCTCAGCGGCAGCACCACCCTGCTGCCCGGCACCGTGATCATCACCGGCACCCCTGAGGGTGTGGGCATGGCGGCCGATCCGCCCCGCTGGCTCAAGCCCGGCGATCAGGTGGAGATCACGATTGAGGCGATCGGCACGTTATGCAATCCGGTGCTGGCGGAAGGGGGCGCTGGCTGAGGGGCACCCCTTCAGGGCTAAAGATCCAATGCCAATTTATAGCCAGCTTAAAGCACCTGGCTTAGACGGCGCACCTTGGAGGGCCGTTGGCCGAAACGTTTTAAAAAATCACGGCTGAATGAGGATTGGGAAAGATAGCCGCAGGACTGGGCGACCTGACTGAGGCCCAGCTGTCCGCCGGACTCCTGCAGCAGGCGCATCGCTTTCTCAAGGCGTTGCTGCCGCAGCCATTGCATGGGCCCGCAACCGAATTGCTGCTTGAAGGTGTACTGCAGCGACCGGCGGCCATAACAGCTGCGCTGCTCCAGGTCGGTTAGGCTGATGGGTTGGTCGAGGTTGGCCATGACCCAATCGACTAACCCTTTATGGGGGAAGCCATTGGAGGGGGGTAGGCAGGGGTTGGGCGGCTCTTCGATCTGAAAAAGATCGGGAACCAGCAGCATCACCATCAACCGTTTGATCAGGTCATCCAGTCGCATCATCTGGTTGACATCGCCCAGGGTCTGCATGGCGTTATCGATCAGCCCCAGGGTCTGCATCAGCAATTCATGCAAATGCTGGCGCCGTTCATCGCTGCGGCGCCCCAAAATCTGCGGCTGTTCGAGGACCGCCATGAAACTGCTGGAATCGAAGACCGGGCCGGCGATGGCGGCGGCCACCGGCACCAAGACATCGGGGTTGAAGCTGAAGATCACCCCCGAACAAAGGCTGCAACGCAGCTGCATGCGATGCTGGCGAGCGGGGATATAGAATGAAGAATCGAAAAAAGTGTAAGTTATGGCTTCTATTTTGAAGCGATTAATGCCGGCCGGATAGGGCAAAATAAACTGGCCTTGGGATTTCTGCTCCACAAGTCCATCAATCGATGATCCGCAGGTGGAGAGAAGGGTGAGATCACCAAGGCGAACGACGCCAGATTGATTAAAAAATGTATCACTTTCGGGGCCAAGATCCAAGGCCAAAACATGCATGGGCAAAAATTGACCGATAATACTCGCAAAGGTCTCGACCTGGCCTGGGATAAGGGATGCACCAGGCAGCCTGAGAAACGGCAGGGTAGTTGTGCTGGAATTCTCCTGCGGACTCTGGGAACAAACAGGCCCGTCCAGCATCAATACAAATCTGACGAAGCCCACCCTAATCTGACAGGCCCAATCCTGTCAAGAAGGATCATTGGCGCAAAAAAACGCAATTAACGCAAGGGTTGGTTTGAAGACGTGGTCCTTAACGGGTATTTAGGATCAAGCCCCTGAACTAGGGCCGGTCCGTGTCTGGGCCCCATCCCCCCCTTCCCATGCCCCTCAACGAATACCGCCCAGGCCAATCCTTCCCAGGGGTGATCGGCCGCACCGCCGACGTCTCCACCCCCGCCTGGCCGATGCCGAACCGGGCCAGGGAGGGGGCGCCCAACGTGCTCTACATCGTTCTCGACGACACCGGCTTTGGACAGCTGGGGTGCTACGGCAGCCCCATCGCCACCCCCAACCTGGATGCCCTGGCGGCCGATGGTCTGCGCTTCAGCAACATGCACACCACGGCGCTCTGCTCGCCGTCGCGCTCCTGCATGCTCACGGGTCGCAACCACCACTCCAACGGCCTGGCCTGCATCACCGAGGGGTCGATGGGTTTCCCCGGCTCCAATGGCATCATCCCCTTTGAGAACGGTTTCCTCTCCGAAATCCTGCTGCAGCACGGCTACAACACCTATGCCATCGGCAAATGGCACCTGACCCCCGCCGAACAAACCTCCGCCGCTGGCCCCTACGACCGCTGGCCCTTGGGCCGGGGTTTTGAACGCTTTTACGGCTTCCTGGGCGGTGACACGCATCAGTACTACCCCGAACTGGTGCAGGACAACTCCCAGGTGGAACCCCCCGCCACCCCGGAGGAGGGATACCACCTCACCCACGATCTGGTGGCCAAGGCCAGGGCGATGATCGCCGATTCGAAGCAAGTGGCGCCCAACAAGCCCTTCTTCATGTACTTCTGCACCGGCGCCATGCATGCGCCCCACCACGTGCCGAAGGAATGGGCCGATAAGTACAAGGGCAAGTTTGATGGCGGCTGGGATGCCTACCGGGAGTCCACCTTTGCGCGCCAAAAGGAGCTGGGCATCATCCCGGAGGGCACAGTGCTCTCGCGCCACGACCCCGATGTGCCCGACTGGAATGGCCTTTCCGCCGAAGAGCAACGCCTCTATGCCCGCATGATGGAGGTATTCGCCGGCTTTCTGGAGCACACCGACCATTACATCGGCGAACTGATCAATTTCTTGAAGGAAATTGGCGAATATGAAAATACCTTAATCATGGTGATCTCCGACAACGGCGCTAGCTCCGAGGGGGGGGCTACTGGTTCGGTGAATGAGGGCAAGTTCTTCAACAACGTGCCCGAAAACCTGGAGCAAAACCTGGCCGCCATCGATGACATCGGCGGACCGAAGTATTTCAACCACTACCCCTGGGGCTGGACCCACGCCGGCAACACCCCCTTCCGCCGTTGGAAGCGCGAAACCTATCGGGGCGGCACCAGCGACCCCTTCATCCTGAGTTGGCCCCAGGGCATCGCCGCCCGCGGTGAGGTGCGCTCCCAGTACTGCCATGCGATTGACATGGTGCCCACGGTGCTGGCAGCCCTCGGCATCGAGCCCCCCACCGCCATCCGCGGTGTCAGCCAAAGCCCGATCGAGGGCTTCTCCCTGGATTCCTGCTTCGCCAATCCAGCCGCACCCAGCCTGCATCTCACCCAGTACTTCGAGATGTTCGGCCATCGCTCGCTCTATCATGATGGCTGGCGGGCCGTATGCCCCTGGCCCGGCACCTCGTTTGCCGAATCGGGCCGCCGCTTCGGCGATCCGATCAGCTACGACCAGCTGATTCAGCTTGATGCCCACGGCTGGGAGCTCTACAACCTCAACACCGACTTCGCCGAAACCACCAACCTGGCCGAGGCGGAGCGGGACCGCCTGATCGCCATGATTGGCATGTGGTATGTGGAGGCGGGTAAGTACAAGGTGTTGCCAATCGACAGCCGTGGCACCCAGCGTTTTGCTGTCGAGCGTCCCCAGATTGCCGCCGACCGGCAGCGCTACATCTATTACCCCGGCACCCAGATGGTGCCTCTTAATGCGGCCCCGCGGGTGCTGAATCGGCCCCATTCGATCTCGGTGGAGATTGAAGTGCCCCCAGCCGGCGCTGAGGGGGTGTTATTCAGCATGGGCGGCAACGATGGCGGCTTTGCTTTCTTCGTGCAGAACGGCCTGCTCACCTATGGCTACAACTATGTGGCCGAACAGTTCTTCCGGGTCCACTCCAGCGGACCGATTCCAGCCGGTCACCACATCGTCAGTGTTGAGTTCACCCCCACCGGCCCCGCCGATCTGGCCAACGGCAAGGGCACCCCGGCCAAGGTGGTGTTGTTTATCGACGGCCAGCCGGTGGGTGAGGGCAACCTGCCGGTGACCATTCCCCTCAGCCTGGGCTTGGCGGCCGGGGTGGCGGTGGGATCCGATCCGGGTTCACCGGCCTTGCCGGATTACAAGCCGCCGTTCGCCTACGGGGGCAAGATCAAACGGGCGCTGGTGGATGTCACCGGCACGCCGATCGCGGATCAGGAAGAGAAGCTGCGCGAGATCCTGGCGCGGCAATAGGCCAGCCCAACCCGCGCTTGCAACCCCATCGCCAACAACAGCGTCCCAGCCATCCCCTGTTGCCAGGGCACTTCCAGCAACTGCTGGGGGTGCTGGTGGGGGCCCGACTGCTGGCGGGGGGCTCGATTCTGAGCTGTCGCCACCTGACCCCCTTGACGGCTGCTTGGGCGTGTCATCGTCGGGGCAATGAGACAGCCGCAACCCTCCCCGTGGTCGCCAGCGACAAGCTTTTTTTCTGGCTGTTCCAACAGCGCGCCGAACGCCTCCAGCCCTTGGTGGCCTCGCTGCTGCCGCAGATGGAGGGATATGTGTTCAGTGCGCCGGTGCTCAAGGAAAGGGAATACCGGCTTGATGGCCTGTTTCTGCCGCCCGCCGATCAGCCTGAATGGCCCACGTTGATCCTGGAGGCCCAGATGGCCTCCGATCCGGATTTCCTGCTGCGGCTCAATGCCGAAACGGGGTGTTTGCTGCAGCAACAGCAGCGCCAGGGCCGTCCGATCCGCCAATGGCAGGTGGTGGTGATCTGCCCGTCGCGCCAGCTCAATTTCGGTGATCCCACTCCAGTGGAGGAGTTTGTGGAGAGGCGGGTGGTGTGGATCGAACTGCTGAGCGAGCGGTTACCGCCAGCCGCCCCACCCCTGCAAAGGGCGCTCGGGATGCTGCTGCTGCCAGAAGCACAGCTGCCCGCCTGCTCGGCAATGATCCGAGCCGAAGCCGCGGGCACCAGCCTGGGAACCGAGATCGACGATGTGATCGCCGCTATCCTGGTGTCACGCTTTAGCGGTCGCACCGTACCCGAGATCTGCGCCATGGGTGGCATCACCGTCGAAGATTTCTCCAGCAGCGTGGCCTACCGCGAGATATTTGGGCTGGGCCGCCAAGAGGGCCGTCAAGAGGGCCGGCAAGAAGGCCGCCAGGAAGGCCGCCAGGCCGAAGCTGCAGCTCTCACACTGCGCCAGCTCCAACGCCGCTGCGGCTCGCTCAACCCCAACCAGCAGGCCCGCATTCAGGCCCTGCCCCTCAGCGCCCTTGAAGCCCTGGCCGATTCCCTGCTCGATTTCGAGGGTCCTGAGGATCTCAAGGCCTGGCTGGGCGGCCACGGCAGCTGAGCCTGACACGCTTCTGGTGCTGTTCTGGGGTGTGGTGAGCTAGGGCTGCAACCCGATGCTTACTCCGTGCAGCTCGCCATCTGCGTAGGTCCGCATAGGAAATTATAGAAAATGCTTATCTGTCGGGTAAAAGCTTGGCGGAATGCAGCAGAGAGAATGTGGCATTCATGGAATCTTGCGCAGATAGCTGGAAAGGTGCCTTTGGCGTGGGCTTTGGCGGCAGTCATGTTCAAAATCGTCTCTGGTCAGCTTACGGGCAGGCGACGGCATCTGGCAGTTTGTAGCTGCCATTCAGGACGGATGGGCCGGGGCGATACACGCGCATGAGGAAGTTCCAACCTTCGCTCACGTCCAGCCGGTTGGGCACATCGCCGCAGGCTTCCTTCGACCCGAAATACACAGTCAACGTGCCGTCGGCATTCATCTTCGTATTCGCGGCGTTGAGAATGTTGTTCACGCTCTTCATGTAGCCATCCGCGCCGTAAATGGTGATGGACCAGAACGCGTTGTTCTCGGGCACCTGGTAAGTGGCGGTGTGGCATTTGTCGGCGGTCAGATGTCCGTTGTAATTGATGTAAACTGCGTCCTTGTTCGGGAACAGTCCCCACGCGCCGGCGCAGCCCAGGTGACGGGTTGCATCATCGGCTTCTCCGCGCTTGCCCATCCAGCCGTCAGGATAAAGATCGAACTTGGCGAACTCTGCGTTGTATTCCGCTGTTAGTGCGGCCAGCGACTCATTGTCCCACTTCGGCTCCGGGAACGGGTCGGCGCTGTTGGCCTGGATGACAAACTGATCCTGCAATTGGTTGACAAGCGCGATGTCCGCTGGGTCATCCGGGAGCAGCAGCTGGATACGAACATTGATGGCGAGATACTTGGTGTCCTGGGGCAGTTCGTGCGTGCCCGACGTGTAGATGACGCCCGGACAATAGTGATCATTATCAAGCAACAGCACGGAGAAATAGCGGCCAGCCGGCATATCAGGTACCGTGATGGTGGCACCCTTGGACGTATCCACCAAGGCCACCGTGTAGAGGGTATCCTTGTTCATCCTGACCACCGTTTGCCTGTCAAGCGGCGTGACATTGCGAAAGCTGAACAGCTTGTTTACGCCGCCAGTCAGCTGCGATGCGTTGTAGAAGGTTCGGTCCGTTTCAGCTCGGCAGTAGGTCTTCTGCGTCACCTCGCGTGTCTCGATGTTCTCTGTCATTTCCTTCTTTCCTCTTGAGGAATGTTGGTTGTGGCCAGCAATCCTTCATCATGTCACCCCGAGAAAGGCTTCCTTGAATGCCTGAAATAGACTGTGCCGCAGGGCTTTTTAAGAATGGGCCAAGTTCGGACAGGCATGATGGACGGATCCGCATAGCATCCTGGACTTAGCCACAGTTTCAAATGTTGGCCTCGTCCTTAGCGCATCTAGGTCATAGAAAAACATATGTGCCTAGGCCCGCTACATTTTGATATTATAAGACTACTCGGGTGGTCTAGTCTTTATTAATTTTCGACTTTAAGCGCTCCAACTCTTCCCTGAGTTCATTTATGCTCTTCGTTGAGTCGTCCAATTCTACGCGTCTGCGCTCCTGCTCTTCTCCTTGGTAATCTCGCAGAGAATTGAACATTAGCCCTCCACCGCCTGCAACCATAACTACCATCGTCATGAGGCTGAATAGGCTTGTGGTTCTAAAACTGAACAGCAGGCTTTGTAGTACTCCAGCTCCGACTGCTGCCGAAGATGCCCATACAAGAAACCAGCCAATCTTTCTATAGACATTTGCCAACAGAAGAGCTACACCCACTCCAAAGGGAATCATTAATAAACCAAAACCTTGGCCAGTGCCAAAAGAAAACATCCCACCAAAGGACGAACCCATGCCGCCACCGTAACTTCTACCCCAACCCATGCCATGAAAGCCAGAATCCACCATCACCTGATTGGTGAATAGAAAGATTCCCGCTGCGAAGAGTGCGCCGCCAACGAGAAATAAAAAGAAATCGTGAACAGGCTTGCGAATCATGAAGGCTACGAATTAATGGTTAATCTTGAGCCGTAATATGGTCTGTGTCAACTAGCGTATGCAAAATGGCACAAATGCTTTAAGGCCAATGTTTGCTGGATGTAGTCCGTCAAGACCCACCTCTCCGCCTACCTCGCAGCAATCCTAAAACCAACACAATGAAGTAGTCAAGAGAGACAAATCCATCCGCAAACCCGAAGAATCCCAGGAACTGATCTTCCACCAAGCCCTTTACAGCCAGTACATCACTTCCCGCCAAGTACTGGCTTTTCGCCACGGCTCACCCACCCGTAGCGCCCCCCCTCCCCCCGACCAGCCAAACTGACCCCCGGCCGCCAAGCCCCCCGCCCATGACACCAGCCAGCCGCTTCGTCCCCACCGCGATCCAGCCGAAAGCTCTGAACCCCTATCAGTCCTGGCTGCGCGGGGTGCCCGTTAAGTGGCGGGTGCTGCTGGCGGTGGCGCCATTCACGTTGCTGTTTGCCTTGCTGGAGGTGCTGTTTCACCAGCTCGGCTGGGAGTTATGGAAGTTCGACTCCCTGACGGGCTCGTTGCTGGGGGCCGCCAGTTTCATCCTGGCCCTGGTGCTGGGTGGCACCCTCAGCCAGTACCACGCCAGTGAGGACATGGTGCTGGAGTTGGTGAACGAGGCGGAAGCCATCAACGATCGGCTGGCCGTCAATGGGGCGGCGGCCCCCGATCTTGATGCCGTGCGGATTCGAGCGGCCCTGGTGGCGGCCCTGGCAGCGATTCGCCTTTGGTTGCTCAAACAGGCCCCCTGGGATGGCGTGCAAACCGCCATGCAGCAGTTGAACGGCAGCCTGGCGGCCTTGGAGGCCGCTGGCCGCTCGGATGCCAACAATCCCAGCCTGGCGAATATGGCCAAAATGCGCCTGTTGCTCAGTCGCATCGCCAGCAACCGCGACCATGACTTCATCGCCCCCGCCTATGCCTTGTTAGAGCTGTTTTTGCTGGGGGTGTTTATCGCCTTATTACTGATTGGGGCTGATAATTTTGGCGAAAACTTTGTTGTTTCCAGTTTTTTGTTCACCTCCTTTCTCTACCTTGTTTTTCTGATTCGCGATCTCGACAATCCCTTTGAGTACGATGGCAGCAGCAGTGTCGATGTCGACCTGGCCCCGCTGGAGCAATGCGAGCAACGCCTGCGCCAGCTGGAGCAGGCTCAGGTTTCCGCCGCGTGGTAACTGCTGCGCACCAGGGGGCCACTGCGCACCTGGGCAAAGCCCAGGCGGCGGGCCGTATCGGCCAGGGCCTCAAACTCTTCGGGTTGCCAGTAGCGAGCCACCGGCATGTGGGCCAGCGAAGGCCGCAGGTACTGGCCCAGGGTGAGCCGCTGGCAATCGACTGCCCGCAGGTCCGCCATCGCCTGCTCCACCTCCGCCGCCGTTTCGCCCAGCCCCAGCATCAAGCCAGACTTTGTCGGGATATGGGGGGCCTGCTGCCTGGCCGCCGCCAGCAAGCCCAAGGAGCGTCGGTAGGTGGCGCCGCGGCGTACCTCGCCCTGGAGCCGCTGCACCGTTTCCAGGTTGTGGTTGAAGCACACCGGCTCCGCCGCCAGCACCAACGCCAATCGCCGCGCCTGGGCCGCCCGTCCCTCCGTCTCATCGCGGTGGCCGCCCCAGAAATCAGGCGTCAGCACCTCGATCTGCACGCCCGCATCCCGCTGCCGGATCGCCGCCATCGTGCCCGTGAACAGGCAGGCGCCGTGATCTTCAAGGTCGTCGCGGGCCACGGCCGTCAGCACCACGTAACGCAGCATCAGGGCGCTGACCGCCTCGGCCACCCGCTCGGCCTCGGCCGCATCCAAGGGCGTCGGGGCCACGCCCTTGTCCACCTGGCAGAAGGCGCAGCTGCGCGTACACACCGGCCCGCCCAACAAAAACGTGGCCGTGCCTGCCGCATAGCACTCGGCCCGATTGGGGCAGCGGCCCTCCTCGCAGATGGTGTGCAACCGCTGCTCGCGCACCACGGCCTGCACCCCCTCCAGGGCGGAGGCATCCCCCACCGGCCGCCTCAGCCACTCGGGCAGGCGTTCGCTGGGTAGTTGGTCGCTGTAGCGGGTCTTGGCTTGGGCCATGGGCGGGGGGTTCATTCCACGGGGCGACGACCTTCAAGGGCGCGGGCCAGGGTCACCTGATCGGCGTACTCCAGCTCGCCACCCATCGGTAAACCGTAGGCAATTCGGCTCACGCTGGTGAAGGGTTTGAGCAGGCGGGCCAGATAGAGGCTGGTGGTGTCTCCTTCGACGCTGGGGGTGAGGGCCAGGATCACCTCTTGAATGTCCTCCTGGTCGACGCGGCGCACCAGGGGCTGGATTTTGAGCAGCTCGGGCCCGACCCCATCCATCGGCGAAATCAAGCCCCCCAGCACGTGATAGGCACCGTGATATTCCCGGGTGCGCTCCATCGCCAGCAGATCGCGGGAATCGGCCACCACGCAGATCTGGCCATTGCGACGTTCTTCCTGACGGCAGAGATCGCAGATGGGTTCGGCGGAAAGGTGGAAACAGCGCTGGCATTCGCCCACCTGGCTGCGGGCGGCCAGCAGGGCCTCGGCAAAGGCCTGGATCTGTTCCTCCGGCTGGCGCAGCAGGTGCAGGGCCAGCCGTTGGGCCGTGCGTGGACCGATGCCGGGCAGCCGCTCGAACTGGTCGATCAACCGGGCCAGGGGTCGGGTGAAACCGCTCAGGGCTGTGCCGCCAGTCGCTGGAATCTAGGCAAACAGGCGCCGGGTCAGAATGGGACCGCGCTTATCACCGGTCCATGGCTGCACCCACCGCCCGTACCCTCCCGTTAGCGACCCCATCCCCCTGGGCACCCTCCCTCGGCCGGCCGCTGCTGGCCTTGCTGCTGGCGCTGACGCTGGCCCTGGGGGCGACGGGCTGCAGCGCCCTGGCCGCCGGCCTTAACACCTTCCAGAGCCCCGACGGCCGCTACGCCTTTCTCTATCCCACCGGCTGGACCCGCGTGCAGGTCAACGGCGGCCCCCAGGTGGTCTTCCACGATCTGATCAACAGCGATGAAACCCTCTCGTTGGTGATCTCCGAGGTCAATAGCACCAACGAACTGGAAAGCCTGGGTAGCGCCGTGGCCGTGGGCGAAAAATTGGGCCGCATCGTCATCGCCCCCGAGGGCAGCGGTCGCCAGGCCGAACTGGTCAAGGCGGCCGAACGGCAGCAGGGCGGCCGCACCTTTTACGACCTCGAATACAGCGTGCACCTGGCCGATCGCACCCGCCACGAGTTAGCGACCGTAGTTGTGGACAGGGGTCGCCTCTATACCCTGGCCACCAGCACCAATGAGGCCCGCTGGTCCAAGGTCAAGCCCCTGTTCGAGCAGGTGATCGGCTCCTTCCGCCTGCAGATTTGACCATGGCAGGTCCAGGCGGCCTGGCCTCGGATCCGGTCGTCGTCGTTGGCGCTGGGCTCACCGGAGGCCTGATCGCCCTGGCCCTGGCCCGCCTCGGCCTAACTGTGATCCAGGTGGCACCGCCCAGCCAGGAGTCTGACGCCAGCGCTTTCGGCGCCAGCGTCACTGGCGCAACTGCCACGGCCCTCAGCTACGGCAGCCTCAGCCCGGGCACCACGGGCCGCGCCTGGCGGAACCTTGAACGCCTCCATGGGACCCTGGGCTGGACCGCCTGCGGCCTCAAGCTGCACGACCGGGGCTGGCTCGGGCGGCGGCTGACCCTGCCGGCCAGCCGGGTCGATGGACCCACCCTGATGGCCGCCCTTCCCAGGGCCCTGGCGGCCGCCGGGGTGCGGCAACGGCCGGCACTTGTCCAGGGGCTGGAGGCGGGGGCCGCTGGCGGCTGGCGGCTGCGGCTGTTGGACCTGCCGCCAACCAACCAGCGCCAAAGGCCCCAAGGGGAGCCCCAAGGGGAGCCTGAAAGATGGAAGCCCCCATTGGCGGCTTCCATCCTTGAGGCGCGGCAGGTGGTGCTGGCGGCAGGGGCCGGCTGCCTGGATCTCTGGCCGCCCCTGGCCCGTCAATTGGGGATCAGCTGGGCGGGGGTCCTGGCCCTGGAGACCAACCCGGGCAACAACCCCTGGCTGGGGCAAGTCGCCCGGGGTCGGTTGGTGCTGACCCAGCAGGAGCAGCGCCTTGGGCTCGAAGATCAGGCCGGCTGGCTGGCCGAGGAGCGCTGGATTGTTGATGCCAGCGCCGCCCCCTGGGGCCCGAAGGGGGTCCTGCTGGGCCAGATCAGCCTGGTGCGGCCCCTCGATGGCACCAGGCAGGCCCCGGACCCCGCCAGGATGGAGGAGCGACTGCGCCAGGGCCTGCAGGGCTGGGATCCCCAGCTAGCTGCCCTGGTCGGTCCCTACCGCCAGATCCCTGTGGCTTTTGGCCGCCAAGGTCGGGCCTTGGTGGGTCCAGTGCCAGGGGCCCCAGGGCTCTGGAGCTTTACGGGCTTTCGCAGTCCCTTCTCAACGGCACCCACCCAGGCCGCCCAATTGGCCCAATCCTTAACGGCCAGCTTGACGAACCAGGTCCAGCCAAACAGGAGAAGAACAAAACAAACGGATCAAAACAAATAGCGTTCGCCACTCGAATTGGTTGGGGATTCGCCCTGGGGACGCCGATCACTTTCTTTTTCGTCACTATATTTATCCTCACCATACCTATCGCCACTGTCCTTGGTGGCGCTCTCCTTGCTGTCAGTTGATGGGCTCGACTCGATCGGCTGGGGCCAGTCCACCTCCCAGTAACTGATGCCATTTTGATCAAAGGGCCTGCCACCCAGCTGCTTGGTCTGCAATTTCGTGCCCCCCAGGGCCGTCACCATGCCGCCTAAATCCATGGGCCCCATGTCCGTTTGGACCTCCTTGCCCATCGTCATCAACAGCACCGGCAAACGCATGAGGGTTTCAGGACGGCCGAGCTTGCTAAAGAGCGCCCGTAGGGCAAGCTGCTGCCTTTCAAGGCGACCGATGTCGCCAGCTTCATCATGGCGAAAGCGCAGGAATCCCTCAAGATCAGTTCCTTTGAGGGTCTGGAGGCCGGGCTGTAGATCAATATTCAGTCCCTGGCTATTGTCGATATATTCCATACGCTTTGGCACATTTATCTCCAGGCCGCCAAGCATATCTCCGAGCTGCCTTACAGCCGCAAGATTAATCACAACATGGTGTTGAATAGAGCGCCCCATATGGGTCGAAACTTCCTGTTTAACGGCCTCAATTCCCCCGAGAGCATAGAGAGCATTGATTTTGATTGGGCCGTAGGTCTCGGCTTCAATATAGGAATCGCGAGGGATCTGAACCACGTCTGTCACCCCTTCTTCCACCTTGATCAAGGCGATCACATCCGTATTTCCCCCGCCCACATCGGTACCGAGCAACAGGATTGTTTGGCCCTCGCTGTTCAGCCAGCCCCGGAAGGCCCCCGGCAAGGCCGTCGCCTGGTCAGCCGGGCGTTGCTCAAACAGGTGGGCGAGGGACTGGGCCGCCACCAATCCCAACAGCAGGCCCGCAGGCATGGCGATCAGCACCAGCAGGCCCTTGGAGCCAAGCAGCTGGCGAAACCAGGAGGGGCGGGGGCGCAAGGGGGGAGGGGATTGGGGTAGGGGCATGGCAGGTCCGTGACAATCAGAGCAGCTGCGCTGAAGTGGAAGTCAGGCCGGCCTGAACCCGCCAGAGCTCGGCATAGGCCTCACCTCGCCGCAGCAGGTCGTCATGGCGCCCAGTCTCGACGATGCGGCCGTCTTGCATGACCACGATGCGGTCGGCGCGGCGCACCGTGCTGAGACGGTGGGCAATGACCACTGTGGTGCGTTGCGCCGTGATCAGATCCAGGGAGCGTTGGATCGCCGCCTCCGTTTCATTGTCGACAGCCGCGGTGGCCTCATCAAGAATCAGCACCGGGGGGTCCTTGAGAATGGCCCGGGCCAGGGCCAGGCGCTGGCGCTGCCCCCCCGAGAGCCTTTGGCCCCTTTCGCCCACAATGGTGTCGTATCCATAAGGAAGCTGGGCGATGAAGCCATCGGCCTCGGCCAGTCTTGCCGCCTTTTCGATCGCCGCGAGCGAGGCCCCGAAACTTCCGTAGGCAATGTTTTCAGCGACGCTGCCATGGAAAAGAAACACCTCCTGGCTCACCAAGCCGATGGCCCGGCGTAGATCATCGAGATTCAGAGTGTCGATGGGAATCCCATCCAACAAGATACGGCCGGAGTTGATCTCATAAAGACGCAGCAGCAACTTGACAATGGTGCTCTTGCCGGAGCCCGTGGCTCCAACGATGCCCAAGGTGGAGCCCGCTGGCACCAC
Organism: Cyanobacteriota bacterium; assembly: GCA_026389315.1. Taxonomy (GTDB): domain Bacteria; phylum Cyanobacteriota; class Cyanobacteriia; order PCC-6307; family Cyanobiaceae; genus Cyanobium. The sequence goes on along the minus strand of JAPLIC010000072.1, from coordinate 40,085 downwards.
AAGATCGAATCCCTCCAGCAAGGGGGGGCGATCACGATAGGCAAAACTAACCCCCTCAAAGCGCAGTTCTCCACGCACCGCAGTCAGGGGCAGGGGGCGATCGCCGGAGGGGATGGCGATGGGTGTATCCAGTAGATCTAACACTCTATTAGTGGAGGCCATGGCCCGCTGGTAATCATCCAAAGTGCGTCCCAAGGTGGTCAGGGGCCAGAGCAGGCGTTGGGTGATGAACACCAGAAAGCTGTAGGTGCCAACGGCAATCACGCCGCGCCAGGCCTGGAGGCCACCGATCACCAGAATCGTGATAAATGCAAAGAGAATAGCGTAGCGAATCAGGGGCACGAACGCCGCCGAAAGACGAATGGCTCGGCGGTTACTGAGGCGATAGCCATCACTGAGCTGCTCCAGACGCTGGCGTTCCCAGTCTTCAGCCACATAGCTCTTGATCGTAAGAATGCCACCGATATTGTTCGCCAATTGACTGGCCATATCCCCCGCTTTCTCCCGTACCTCCCGATAACGGGGCGCCAAGCGCGACTGAAATTGCAGCGAACCCCATAAAATTAGCGGGATCGGCAAAAACGAAAGGCCCGCCACCGTGGGGGAAAGCGCCACCATGCTGGCTCCCACCGCCAGAACGGTGGTGATTAACTGCAGGATTTCGTTGGCACCTTGATCCAGAAAACGCTCTAACTGATTGATGTCGTCATTCAAAACAGCCAGCAGTTGACCGGTGCTTCCGGCCTCGAAAAACCCCATTTCCAGATGTTGGAGATGGTCATAGGCTTCGATTCTGAGTTCGTGCTGAACAGTTTGGGCCAGATTGCGCCAGAGCAAGCCATAGAGATATTCAAACAGCGATTCGGCACTCCAAATCACAAAGGAAAGCAATGCCAGCACCGCTAGCTGGGCGGGCACCGTTGAAGCTCCGAACTGGGCTAACCAAGAATTCTGCTGTTTGACCACCACATCCACGGCCAAACCAATCAACACCGGCGGCGCCAGGTCAAAAAGCTTATTGAGGATCGAACAAAGGGATGCCAGTCGCACCAAACGAACATGGGGGTGAAGGCGACTGAGTAGCCTTCCCAGCCCGCTGCTCTCCCCGCTCATCGAGGCGACCTATTCACCAGCGGTTGCCGCCGCCGCTGGCCTCGGAACGACCTCCACCGCCGCCACCACCACCACGGTTGCCATAGCCACCACGGCCGCCACCGCCACCGCCGCCGCCCGCTTCCCGGGGGGTGGCCTTATTGACCCGGATCATGCGACCCATCCATTCGACGTTCTGGAGATCGTCAATCGCCTTTTGCTCAGAAGCGTCGGAATCCAACTCCACGAAGGCGAAGCCGCGCTTGCGGCCTGTCTCACGATCAAGGGGGAGGCTGCACTGACGCACCTCACCATACTGGCTGAAGAGATCAAGCAGATCTTCCCGTTCGGCCTGAAACGAGAGGTTGCCGACGTAGATGGTCATCAGGGAAAAAACCGGAACGGATTCGTCTGATTGCAAGCTCCCTCAGGAACCGGAATCTTCGAAATCTTGGAAACTTTACAACCGCAGCGCCCCGGCACCGGTCCACCAGGCCGCCGGGCCAACATGAAGAAACTTGAAGAGAAACGGAAGACAATTGAAAGGACTGAGGCCCTGCGCCAAAACTGCATCAGTGTCAGCGAATGCTGATCAAACAAGTCGATGACGATGGCCCCCTCGCTCTGGAGCCTCGCCTGGCAACCCAATGGGGAGCTTGGCCTGCAAGACAAGTTTGATCTGCTGCAGACCTTGGTGCTTTCAGAAAGTGTTGAAGTGCAGACTTCGTTGATTGCCGCCGTTGAGAGCCTGTCCACCGCAGAGCTCAGTTTCACGTCGGTCACCAACACCACTGCAAGTTGGTAGCCCCCCCAAAAGCGAAACCCCAGAGCCAAGGGCCTTGGGGTTTCAGCAGCGGGTCAGATCGGAAAGCGCTGCATGGTGGCGAGCCGACATTCCCTGCGGGCTTCCTCAACGCCGCTTCCCTTGACGATGCGATTGGCGACACAACGGCAGGCAAACCCCGCCATGCCCTCTGGGGCCACCTTCCCCGCCTGCGACATCTCCGATTGGAAGGCCGTCAGACACATCGCCTGGACAATCGCCCCGAACCCCTCGGCGCGAGCCTCCAACGGCAAGGCCGCCAATGGCTTTGCCCCCAGGGGCTGAGCCCCTAGGGGCAAAGCTGCCAGGGGCAGAACCGCCAGGGGCAGAGCCGCCCCTAGAGCCGTCGCCAGGTTCAAGCGGATGCTGGATCGGACTTGAAACAGCCAAAAGGTCGTGTCAGCGACAAAAGGCATGGGAAAAAAGGTCAGGCCGGCAGCCGGGAGATCTGCAGTTCCTTGTTCATCACCTTCAGCCGTTTGAGGTCAGTGAAGACTGCCTCCGGCATTCCCTTGGGCAGATCGACGGTGGAATGGCCTTCGTAGATGCGGATACGGCCGATGGATCGTCCGGTAAGGCCAGCTTCATTGGCGATGGCACCGACGATGTTGCCGGGCCTGACGTGGTCACGCCAGCCCACCTCCAGGCGGAAACGCTCCAGATGGGCTTCGGGGGGGGATTCGGGACGATCGGGATCCGAGCGATCGTTATCGCGGCGGTCACGACCCCCATCCCGGTCGCGGCCCCCATCCCGATCGCGGCGGAAGTCGCCACTGCGGCCATCGCGGCGACCGTCGCCACGGCTGTCGCCACTGCGGCTCTCCAGGACACGGCCGGAGGGGGCACCCCAACGCTGTTCGGCCTTGAGCAACAGCGGTTTGCCGGCCAGGCTCAGCTCCAGGGCTGCCAAGGCAAGCACGGAGGGGGTGCAGTCAAGTTCCTGGCCAAGGCGCTGCAACACTTCGGAGAGCAGGGCCCGCTCCTCGGTGGTGGTGGTGGGTTGCTGCACAGTGCCGGCAAGACGTTGATGCAGGCGGTCGAGACGGTGCTGATGAATGGCCGCATTGGAGGGGACGTCCATCGGCTCGATCGGCTGGCCCACCGCCCGCTCCATGCCGCCCAGGAAACGCCGTTCCCGCGGCGTCAGAAACAGGATGGCGTCACCGCTGCGGCCGGCCCGGCCGGTGCGACCGATGCGGTGAACGTAGGCCTCACCGTCGAATGGTACGTCGTAATTGATGACGAGGGAAATGCGTTCCACGTCCAGGCCCCGGGCCGCGACATCGGTGGCCACCAGCACATTCACCTGGCCATCGCGCAGCCGCTGGATGGTGCGCTCCCGGAGGGTCTGGGGCACATCACCGTTGAGCACCGCTACGTCGTAACCGTGTTCTTCGAGGGCTTCGGCAACGGTGAGGCTGACTGCCTTGGTGCGGGCAAAGATGATCACGCCCTCACTGCCTTCGGCCTCCAGCACCCGTTCGAGGGCCTCCAGCTTCTGGGGTGCCTGGACCAGGATGTAACGCTGGCGAATGCGACGGCCATCGGCGCCCTTGGTGCGAATCGTGACCTCAGCTGGATTCTGGAGGTATTTCTGGGAGAGGCGCCGGATCTCCGACGGCATGGTGGCCGAGAAGAGCACGACCTGACGGGGGCTGGGGAGCTGTTCGAGCACCCACTCGACATCGTCGATGAAACCCATCCGCAGCATTTCGTCGGCCTCATCGAGCACGAGGGCCCGCAGACCGGAGACATCCAAAGTGCCTTGGCGGATGTGGTCCATGACCCGGCCAGGGGTGCCGACGACGATCTGGACGCCCCGGCGCAGGTGTTGGATCTGGTCACGGAAGTCGGCGCCGCCGTAAACCGCCAGCACGCGCACCTGGCTCAGCTTGGCCGCATAGGAGTTGAAGGCCTCGGCCACCTGCATGGCCAATTCCCGGGTGGGGGTGAGCACCAGCACCTGGGGAGTGCGCTGTTGGGGGTCCAGGCGCTCCAACAGGGGCAGGGCAAAGGCGGCCGTTTTGCCAGTGCCGGTTTGGGCCTGGCCCACCAGATCGCGGCCCAGCATCAGCTCGGGAATGGCGGCCCGCTGAATCGGCGAGGGATCCTGGAAGCCAAGGGCCGCCAGACCGGAAAGCAGCTCGGGGCTGAGGCCGAAACCGATGAAACCGGAGGCATCGGCTGGGGCGGCCACCACCGCAGCCTCCAGGGCCGCAACAACCTCGGGCAGGGCAGCGGCTGCGGGCATGTCCTCCAGGGCGACAGCTGCGCGGGGCTCGGCAACAGGGGCTGGTGTGGACTGCGGCTCGGCCGTTGCCACAGCAAGTCCCAGCTCGGCAGCGGCAGTCAGGGCGGTGGGGGAGAGATCAATAGTGCTAGGCATCACCCCCTCTGGCTGAACGCCGACGGGGGTCTCGAGCAGGGCGGGGGAGGAGCTGTCCCCGTCCAGGCGCAAATCGACGCCGGTCGCAAGGGAATCACTGACGTGAGGTCCCACGTCAAGATTAGCAGCGGGAAGAGCGCTGCCCGAAGAGGGATGGGTCAAGGAAGGGGGCCTGCGTGGGCCAGTGATCCTTCAACGCAGGCACGCAGCGACCCTGTGTGGGAGATGGATCTCCCGCGCTGCACCGCCTCAATCAAAGGTTTGAAATTAAAATTTAACACATCGCCTCCCCCCTAGTTGTCGTAGGGGGTACCGGCGAGGTCAAGCCAGCTGGCAACGGCCGTAGTCATCCTCCAGGCGCTCGATATCTTCTTCCCGCAGGACGCTGCCCCGCTGGACCTCCAAGATTTCCAGACCCTCCGGACCGGCGCTGGCCCGATGGACACAGGCGACTGGCACTGCTAACAACTGGCCCAGCTGCACGGCGAGGCTGTCTTCGCCAAGTTGCACGACCCCTTGGCCGGCCAGCACCAACCATTGCTCACTGCGCTGCTGGTGCCGCTGCAAACTGAAGCGCTGGTTGGGCTCCAGGTGCAGTCGCTTGACCTGGTAGCCCTCGCCAACGGCGAGCACTTCGTACCAGCCCCAGGGGCGCAGGCAACGGAGGCCTGGGGTGGGTTCGGGTAGGGCGGGATTGGCTGTGACGAGGGTTGCCCTTGAAGGAAAGCCGCTGACAGGGTCCATGTTGGCTAGCCCAATTGTGGCCAGGTTGGCAGGGACCGGAATGTCGCTGACGGTTCAGGGCCAGGTGGGTTGGTACTCATAGGTACGAGAACAGCCGGCGGCGGGGATGGGGCCACACCAGCTCGAAACGTATCCCGCCGCAGTCGCAGACGTCGCCGGGATGACTTCGCCGGACCAATTCGCATACAGTGCGGCTTAGATAAATCTTGAACTTTTGCATACCTGAGGATTTATTCTATGAATTCGCCATGCCCAATCACCCAGGGCTGAGGGAATTTGATTGCGGCAACGAAAAGGTAAATGACTATTTCAAGAAATGCACGTGGTTCAATGAAACTAAAGGAAAATCCTCTCCCTCTACCTATGTATTTCGAACAGAAAAGGGAGGAGAGGTTGTTGGATATATCGCAATGAGCTTCAAAAAAATTGCACACCCATGCGATACAAGCGAATCTAGGGCAAGATATTTAATAATCTATATGATTGGCGACAAAAAAAATTTATAGGTAAAAATAACGCTAGGAATCAAGACGTTAGCTATGCAAAGTCGATACTTGAGATCGCGGAAGGGCATGCAATTCAAGATCCGAATTGCGTAGGCGTCTCCCTATGGGTGCGATCAGATAACCAACGTGCAATAAATTTTTACAAAAAGATGGGATTGTCGGAAGACCTGGGTGGGCCGATTCCAAGGGACGACAAAGGTGCCCCGTTTATAACTATGCGGAAGCTCCTTTGCATCTAGTTAACAAAACCTACGACAATGGAGGCACAAAGTCATCGTCAACGTCGAGGGGGGTTAGATCTCTTTGAAGGTTCCGATATGAGATGTTGTCCAGCCGACTCTTCACAGCCTCGACCTCAAGTCGAAGAAATCGCCAATGGCCTCCGCGTGTTTTGAACGCTCCAGGAAATTCTCCACCTTCTAGCCAGTTCTTAACAGTATTGGGTGAAGACACGCCAAGGACCTTGGCCGCTTGGGTACTGGTGAGATACATGCTCTCAACAGGCCGCTTTACGGCATCCGTAATGCATGCCTTGGGGGTGGCGTCAGGGGAGAGGGTCGAGGTCATTGGGATTTCACTTCCAAGAGAAGAAGAGAGGATGCAAGATCGTTCAAGCTTAAGCCAGAAACGTCAAAATCGTCAAAACCATCAATTGCGCCGCCAGCAGAGACCACGCCAGATTCCCGTCACTACCGTCACAGACCGGTAACTTTTCGCCATAACGTGCCGCCATCCATCCGACGCTCCAGCCCAAAGCCGGGCCGGGGAAATTGATCCGTAAGCCAGCTCCGCTGGGCTCAGCCAGGCCCCCATGGCAACGTTATCGGCGAGGCCTCTGGCCCCCGCGAGAAGACCGGGCCTGGGGCAGTGCTGTTGCCATCACTGCAGCCAACCGAACCAGAGCGGCCAGTGCATCACTGCCGTCAGTGGCTGCCATCAGTGAAAGATCCCCGGATCGGCGGGGTCACTACGCTCCATCCTTATGGGCAAAAGGGGTGGTCTGCGATAGCCCATCAGTGCCGTCAGTCGGTGGCGTTACTGATGGGCCGAAGTTGGCCAAGCTGCTTCTGCCGTCCAGGTGCTCGGCCAATTCGACCTCAAGGCCACATATTCAGCGGAGCAAACGGTGCGAGTGCTCGTTTCGCGGCACAGCTCCGCCCCTCAGGGCAGCAGCTCTGGCCTTGACGCTGCTGCGAATGCCCACTCCCCAGCGTTCGCCAGATCAACAGGCTAGGCTCAATCACTCCATACTCCGGCATATTTGCGTAGGGCTCAACAAGGGCTTCGCTTGGGGCAGCACTCCCAGACTTTATGTGGGGTTAGTTTTCTTTTGCGTCTCAGTTCTTGGGCTTCGGCAGACGATCGAACGGACTGCTTTGAAGTTTTCGTCTACCGACTGATAGGCAAGCAGCCACTTGTCCAGAAAATCTCCAGATGCTGGCCAAACCTTCTGCAACTTCCCCAGCGCTACGGCTTCCCGTACTTGTCCATTTTGATGGCAAGAATAAAGTGAATTGAAATTATAAGACGTTCAATGACTTCTCTCCTTCGCCAAAATGTACAGCTTTTTATTGAACACCTAAAGAATGCTGAAAAAGATTCATCCCTTGATGAAAAAATACAAAAAAGTGCACAGAAGTGCATTGCATATCTTTCTGAGAATATTATAGAATTAGAAGAGGGATTTGAATTGTCAGGCTCTTTAGACTTTCATCAAATATTCCCCTCCTCTCCCATGGGGAAAGCAGTACACGACGTTACGGATGATGGCTACGGGAAAGTACTTGAGTTTCTGCGTGCTAGGCCATCAGCACAACTCGGTAGCTAGCACCAGCCGCTCCAGATGCCTGTGGACTTGCGTAGGGTTCAAAGGTTGGTCGAAGGCGGCGCGGGTGCTACAAGCGGCAAGGGCCCCGGCCATTGATTACAGGCTGCTCTCATAGGCGGCCATGGCGGTCAAGATTGGGCGGAGAGCTTCGGATCGGCCGGCGGCGGCGGCTTTCGCCTTGACGTTCTCCCGCAGGGTGCCGGGGCTGGTGCCGGCCAACTTGACGCCACGGACAGCGGGGGTGTACTCAAACTTCCAAGCCAAGATTTCGCATCACTTGATCCAAAAGCATGGTCGTCTCACCGGAACGGCGATGGGCCTCATCAGCGGCCTCAGGGGCTGGCTCCACATCTCCGTGCTCAATGTCAATTACTAAATTAAGGTGATTATCATCGACCTTGACCCTATCTTTTTCTCCACGAAGGCCCTCGATCTCAAACTGGGCGGCAAGCTTACCGATCCTCAGAAGGTGTTCGACAAGGCCGAGGAGATGGCCGCCCAATATGTGCAGATGCTTCTCGAACAGGTAGAGGAATGCGAGCCGATTGGCGTGATCGACGAATGAGTCCAAGCAGCGGATAGCCAGGGCCTCAGATTTGATTCAATAAGTCTGCTTTAACTTTTACACACTTTCCTCCAGTTTTACTTTCATTGAAATAAGCTCGTTCATGTTCACTTTGATTTAACATAATGAAACTATTCTGTTCAGTGGTAAATTCCAATGCTAGTCTGTCAATTCTCAAAACATGATGATAACTATATGTGCCCTTTGAGTTGCTTGAGCTTGTAGATAATTTAAGCTGGGTTGGGGACAGCGATAATTGCCTCCGACGTCCATCCACATCACCTCTCCCAGAAGACAAGTCAATATATACAGAATATGCTCGTAGGGACGCCTTGCGCGATTCCGATTTTTCCAGGCTTGCTTTGCTGTTGTTGAAGAGATTATCCTTATATACATCAATCTTGTCGAACCCAAAATTCTCTTTACAAGTCAAATACTGGGGGCTAGTAACGTCAGCGATAGCGGGGAAAGCGGGATATACTGTCACCAGTAAGGATAGGGAAAGCCAAGGGTAAGCGGCCATGGTGGCGGGTGATGCAGGTGCCTATGGTACCGAATCTAGGGACGACACAACTACTGAAATAGGGACATCCGCTGGGTCTGAACTCCCAAGCCCCCAGTGAGCTTCGTTTTCGTTTAAGCCTTGGTACTCGGCTTCGGCAGACAATCGAACTGGCCGCTCAGAAGTTGGATATCGAATTGAATAGCATGTTGCATTGTCTCTCGGTTCACCTGCTGGCGTTTTTCAGGTCTGGGGTCAGCTCGACTATAGTCACAAAATCCAATTCAGGTCTAGGATCTTAGTCATCTGCCGGCTTTCTGATAAGCACCATTTCTGCCATCCAGTGCAGAGCGCTTGGTGTCAATTGTAGAGTGCAGATTTGAGGTGTTATGGTAAGCAGAGTAGCTCTATTGAATCGATACTTGAGTGAATTTTCCGCTCTACGTAGAAGAATAGTCAGGGGCTAATACTAAGAATGCTTTTTTGTAAAAACCACCTAATCCTGTTGGGGACTGGATTTTCGATGTCAGCGGGGGCCTTCTGGCCAGTCAATCGGGTGGGGTCTAAGAGTGGCCACTTCTGCCGTTCTTTAGCCCACACCTCCGTCATGAAGACGGACCAAATCATGTAAAGGCAAGAAAATGCTGGTAATGTTAGTAAAGTTATCCCCAGTCAATGCCCGAAACACCTGATACAAGAAATTCACCTTCCAATAAGTCAAGACTTATAACGCTTATTAAAATTTTTGGCCCTATTTTGGGCTTGGCGCTAATGCTTTCATTTGTTCAAGGTAAGCTTGTAGAAAGTGGCATCATCCCACGCGAGAAAACAGAATCGAGCAGCCAGAGCAGCAGCCAACAAGGGTCGATTGAAGTCAAGGTTGGCGAAAGAATGTATGTCGGCGCTTCCAACTGCGACAAAGCTATTAAAAATCAATTAACAAACCCAGGAAGTTACCAGCGAATTGATACTCAGATCATCGATGTCAAATCTGGAAAAGGATGGGTTGCGGAAACCCATTTCCGAGCACGCAATGGCTTCGATGGCTACCAAGAATCTACGGCTCAATGCCTCTTTGACGGGAAAGAGTACCGAGCCTCGCTTAATTAGATATGTGAATTATTTTCTCCAATACCCTGAGAGTGTCTCTCCCGAGGGCCTGCAGGGGGCATCAGAACGCACAGGATTTGTCTAGAGAGGGAAAAAGACGCGGCAGCCGATCGGGGCTTTACTGCTCATATTTGATTTCGTCGGAGGCCTGCCTAGGCACCTTGGTTTTATAAACCGTGCTGCGGTGATTAATCCGCACCACCAGCACAACTAAGCGGTAATCGTGGATTTAGCAGATCACACGTCAAAGCCACAAGCCCGACATATTTTCAGTCAGGCCCTTGCCAAGTTGGCAAGGATCACTGCAACTGGAGGCCATGTCATTCAGGTACCGAGCGATAAGGCGGGGCTGAACTCAAATTTCCAAGCTAAAACCTCTCATCATATGATCCAAAGGAATGGTTGACTCACCGGAACGGGGATGGGCCTCCAGTGCTGCAGCGCCCAAGTAAGCATCTTCCAGGTCGTCTGTACCTGCTCTACCAGCTTCCGCAAATAGAACGTTTCGTTCCGGTCCGTATCATTGGCAGGCTGGCTCAGTTACGGGTAATTGCCTGAAATCTCCGGAAGATGAATGAACAGTCTAGATCCCCCACCGCCCAATCGCGCCAAAGCTGGCGCTAGGCGACTTCGTTCAAGCCGAACCGGTGACCCGGCTCGTCACCAACAGAGCCCGTTGCCGTGCCCTAGTCAACGCCGTGTAAAGCAAACGCGGATCCCGCGGTTCGCCGGGGGGCACCAGCACGATCACCTCCTCCGCTTCGCTGCCCTGGGCCTTGTGTACCGTGAGGGCCAGGGCCGGCTCCACGGCGCCCGCCAACTGGGCCGGATGGAGTCGTTGGCTGGGGTCGGGACCAAATATCAACCAGCGTTGGAATTCTCGGTTGGAATCCAAGCTGGACTCAGAGCCGGTAGCGGGCGAATCACCCATCACCACCCCCAGATCGCCATTGGCCAGGCCCAGATCGTCCCGGTTGCGCAGGCAAATGACGGGGGTGCCGCAGGGCCAGCGGGCCGGATCCGCCGCGGCCTCCCCCAACAGCAGCCGATGCAGGGTCTCCACTCCCCAGGGTCCCCGTCGCTGGGGGGTCAATAGCAACAGCCGATCGCGTTGGGCCAACAAAGCCTCCACTGCTGCCGCCTGATCCTTGGCCCTCTGGGTCCCGGTCCCCTGGGCCTTGGCCCCCTGGGTCCCGGCCCCGTCGGCCCCGACCGCACGGGCCAGCTCGGCCAGCTTGAGGCGGTGCTGCTGCAGGCGTTGCCGCACCGGCTCGGGCAGGGACGCGGCCCAACCGGTCCAGGACACCTCCAGCCATTGCAGGTTGTCGTCATCCCCCAGACGCTGCAGTTGGGGACGCAACAGCTGTAGCAAGCCTTCTGCGCCAGGGGCCGTGGGGGCCTCCGGCCCATCGGCCTCACCCCACTGACGCAGGGATGCCGCCACCGCGGCGATGGCACCGGCATGGCGATAGGTGGTCTCCAGGCGCACGGCGGTTTCGCCCAGGGCTGCGCGGGGGGCGGGCCGCTGCAGGGCGGCAAGCACGGCACCGGGGGCCACTGGCGGCAATTGGGCCGGATCGCCCACCAACACCAGCCGGCAGCTGGTGGGCAAGGCCTCCAGCAGGGCCGCCATCAACTCCAGATCCACCATCGACACCTCATCGACGATCAGCAGATCGAGCCGCAGGGGATGGTGGCGGTTGCGCAGAAAACGGTCGCCCCGTTGCTCCAGCAAGCGGTGCAATGTCGAACAGGGATGGCGATCGCCGCTGGCCTGGCCCAGGCGTGCTGCCGCCTTGCCCGTCGGGGCCGCCAGGTGGATGCGGGCCTGGGGGCAGTGCTGTTGCACCGCGCTGATCATGGCGGCGACGGTGCTCGTCTTGCCCGTGCCCGGGCCCCCCTCCAGCAGCACCAAACCCCTGGCCAACACCGCCGCAACCGCCCGTCGCTGTTGGTCGTCGAGGGGGGCGGCGGGGGGCGCTGCGGCCGGGGTTGCCTTTGTTGCCGCCGGTTCCCCTGCCGAGGGTTGATCTGCCGCAGAATCCCTAGCCGCTGGTTCCGCTGCCGCCGCCTTTGCCACCGGCTCCCCTGCCGCGGCCGGCCAGGCCGGAGGGGGGGCTTGGGCCCTGTCCACCAGGGCAGCGAGCACCTGCTGCAAGCGCTGCTGCCAGCGGCGCCAAGACAGCCGCTGGCCCTCCAAGACAAGGGGGCTGTCGTTGGCCTGGACCAGGGCTGAGCGCTGCAGGAGGGCCAGGGAATCGGGCCCATCGGCGCCGGCCGTTCCCTGGCCCTGCTGCAAGGAAAGGGGGAGGGGGCACTCCAGTTCCCCTGCCGCCAAGGCCCGGGTCAAGGCCCCAATCGCCTCGCTGACCAGCGGATCCGCCGCTACCCCATAGAGCCTTGGCAGGGCTTCGACCAGGGACTCCTGCAGAGCGGTGAGCCAGGGCGGATCCTGGCCTGGCAGGGCGTCATCGCCCTCTAGCGGAGTGACTGGGATGGGGTCCTGGTTGGAGTCTGGGCTGGTTGGATCGGGGCTGGGATCCTGGTTAAAATTAGATTGGGCAATCATGGCTTGCGCTCCGGCGCTGCCAGGGCCCCATCGAGGGCCAGCAAACGACCGACGGGGGGGCACTCCACCACCATGCCGGGGATATCGGCGCTGCCTGCGGCACCGGCGTCCCAATCCTGCGGCGCCACGGGCCCGGGGGCACCGCGCAGAAAGGCATAGGCGTAACCGCCCAGATCCCGCTCGGGTTGATAGTCGGGCTGGCGCCAGCCCAGGTAGCGATGCAGGGCCACTAGATAAAGATGGGCCTGCAGCGGATAGTGATTGGCGGCCATCAAGGCGGCCATCGCCCCGCGGTCGTAATGGCTGGGCCCACAGGCCACGGGCCGTCCCGTGCTGTCCCGGCGTCCCAACCAATTGCTCTTCCAGTCGAGCACCCACCAGCGACCGCGACCGGCCGGATCCGGGGCCTGGAAGAGCAGGTCGATGGAGCCGGTTAGGAAACCGCGGCTGGCAATCGGCAACTGGGCCACCTGATTGGCGTAATCGGCCCCAAAGGGCCCGCCGGGGTGATCGGCGAAGGCGGCGGCAAGGGCCTTGGCCCGCACCGAACCCAGGGTGAGATCGAAATTCATCTCATTGAGCCACTGGCCCGCCGCCAGATCCGCCAACCGCAGCCCCCCGAGTGGCCCGCCAAAGGGGGTGAGACGCACCTGCTCCAACCCCGCCAGCAAGGGCTCCAGGGGTTGGGAGGCCAGCCCCGCCCGGCGCAGTTCCGCCTGCACCTGCTCCCCCACCGAATCCGGCTGCCAGGGGATGCTGTAGTCCAGGCCCTCGAGAATGCGGTGCAGGCAATCGCCGGCGGCAGCCCCCCTGGGAAAGTCGGCCAACGGGCCGTTGTCCGGCCACTGGGGGCTAGAGAGCGGCCTTGCAGATGGGACCGCCGCGCCTAGTTGGATGTCTTCAAGCTCGGTGCTGGGATCCAAGGTGTCCCGGCCCTCTTCGAGGGATTGGGGGGCCACCCCCGAGGCCATCACGGAACGGCCCGGCTCGGGCGCCCCGTGGGTCCAGCCGGTGTAGCTGGCGCGCCCCCAGCGGCGATCGAAAGGGCGCTGCGGTACGGGACCCAGGGCCAGGGGGGGCGCCCCATTGCCCACCGCAGCCTGTCCCTCGCCTGGGGCCGGGGGCGGATCCATCAGGCGAACGGGCAGGGCCCTTTGGGCCAGTTGGTGCTCCAGCCGCCGCCGCCACTCCAGGGCGGAACTCCCCGCCAGGGGGTCGTGGTCGGGGCCAGCCAGGGGCTCTTCTGGGAACAACCAGGGCAGCAGGGGACTGGCCCCCTGCTGGGCCACCGGTCCCCAGGCCAGCACCAGCAGGTGTTCGGCCCGGGTCATGGCGACATAGGCCAGGCGCTCCGCCTCGGCCTGCTCGGAGGCACGCTCCTGGCTGTGGGCGGCATATCCCAAGCCCCAGCGCCGATCCAGGTGCAGATCGAGGTGGGGTTGGGCCGCGTTCGGGGGCTGCCAACGGCAGCCCAGGGGCGCCCCGGCGCCACGACTGGCGCCGGGGGCCTGCCAGAGATAGGGGCAGATCACCACAGGGAACTGCAGGCCCTTGCTGCGGTGGATCGTGACGACAGCCACGGCGCCGTCGATGCGGTCGCTGTTGGCCTGATGGTCGTCCGGCAGGGGGCGATCTTCGCTGTGGCGCAGCCGCCGCAGCCAATCAGCCAGGGCGGCGGGCCCCAGGCCCTCGGCATGGCGCTGGCGTTCTGCCAGCCCGGCCACCTGTTCCAGATCCGCCAATGAACGGCCTTCCCCCCCCGAGAGCCGGGCCAGGTTGTCACTGCCGAGCAGGTCCGCCAACACCCCCAACAGGCCCCGACGCTCCAGCCCGGCGGCCAGGGCCTGCAGCCGGCCCGCCAGGGCACTCCAACGGCCGGGATCCGCCGCCTGAACGGTGCGGGCACTCCAGCCGATCAGGGGCGAGGCGGCCAGCAGCCGCAGGCGATTGGGATCGGCCGGATCGGCCAGGGCATCCAGGAAGCGCTGCAAAAAAGTGGCCCCCGCGGTGGCGAACACATCCGCCTGGCTGACCAGGCGCGAGGCAAGGCCCTGGCGTTGAAGGGCCTGCCGCAAAGCTTCCGCCTGGCGGTGGCGGCTCACCAAAAGACAGATGTCCTCCGGTCCCAGGGGGCGTGATTGGCCGCCATGGCACACCAGGGGTCGGCGGGCCAGCAAGTCGGCGGTGGCCGCGGCGATCAGGCCGGGCAAGCGCCCTTCCCATTCCGTGCGGCTTGGCGCCCTGTGCTTGGGCTGCTTGGCCTCGGGCTGCTTGCCTTCGGGCTGCTTGGCCTCGGGCTCCTTGCCTTTGGGCTGCTTGCCTTCGGGCTGCATTCCTTCGGCCTCCTCCTCCTCCTCCAGCTTGGGACCGAGCCAGAGCACCTCGATCGCCGGCCCGGGCGGCCCGGAGCGATCGGCGCGGGCCAGCACCGCTGGCACCTCCAGGCCCGAGCGCACCAGTCCGGGCGCCAGGAGGCGGTTGAGCCCGTCGATCAACTCCGCCGTCGAGCGCCGATTCTCCTCGAGCTGATACAACGCCCCCGCTTCGCCCCGGGCCGCGAGATAGGTGGCCAGGTCGCCGCCCCGGAAGCGGTAGATCGCCTGCTTCGGATCCCCCACCATGACAAGACGATGGCCCCCAGCCCCAAAGGCCTGGCGCAGGATGCGCCACTGGATTGGATCGGTGTCTTGAAATTCGTCGATCAGGGCCGCGTCGTAGCGAGCCGCCACCGCAGCCAAAAGGGGAGTGCCCTCCCCAAGGGAGTCCACCCCCGGATCGAGGGCCTCCAATAACCCGGCAAAGCTGGTGGCCCCGCCCCGCTGGCGCCGCTGGCGCAATTCCCGCCGACCCCAATGGCAGGCGTGGGCCAGCAACGCCTCCGCCGGGCCATCCACCAGGGCCGCAACCGCCTCCAGCAGGGGGCGCTGGGGCAGGCTGGGAACCAAGCCATGGCCCTCGACCTTGCGGGCCTGATGGCTGAAGGCCCCGGGATGGAAGATGTCGGTGAGCTCCTTCTGCTGCTGCACCGCCTCGTAATCGCCGGCTTCGACCTGCGCTTCGGCCTGGGCCAACCAGGCCTCCACCTTGGCCCGGGGTCCGCCTTGGCGAAAACGTCGCGAATACGAGCCGGTTTTAGCGCCGGTGGCGCTGTGCCATTGCTCGGCGGCGGCCTCAAAATCCTGTTGCAGGGCCTCACTGCGCCGGTCCCACTCGTTTCGAAATTGGCTCCAGTTGTGTTGCCAGAGGGCGGGCCACTGGTCGGCGAAGGGCACCTCCAGCTCCAGACCAGCGGGCAGGGGATCCAGCGCCAGGGCCGGATCGCCATCGAGGCGCAGCAGCAGGGAGGCGAGGGCTTCAGGGCTGACCCCGCAGGCCCCCAAACCAGCAAGGCAAGGGGGGCTCAAGGGCAGCACCTGCCGCTGCCAATAGTCATGCACCACCTCTTCGATCAGGCGGCTGGCATCCCCCTCCAGCCGTTGCTGGGGGGAACAGCCGGCCTCCAGGGACTGGCGCTCCAGGGTGCGGCGGCAGAAACCGTGAATGGTGGTGATGTCGGCGCCATCAAGCTCTTCGAGGGCCAGCAACAGCATGCCCCGCAGGCGATCCACGGGCTGGGTCCCCTGCCGGTGCAGCCGCTCCAGCCACTCGTGCAGCACTGGATCAACGCTTGCCGCCTCCGGGGCCGGCCCTACCGCTACCGCTGCCGCTACCGCTACCGCTGTTGCTGGCACTGCCGCTACCCGGGAGCCCTGATGGCCCCCTTCCAAAGAGGCCAAAGCCTCCTGCAACCGCCGACCAATGCGATCGCGCAGCTCGGCGGCGGCCGCCTCCGTGTAGGTGACCACCAACAAGCGGCGCAGGCTCAGGCCCTCCTCCGTCACCAGTCTCAAGACCAGGTGGGCCAAGGCAAAGGTCTTGCCAGTGCCGGCGCTCGCCTCCAGCAGGCGAATGCCGCAATCGAGCGGAAAGCTGTTGGCCTCAAAGGGCTGCAATCGCGGGCTCATGACGTCACCGTTGACCTCTCCGTTGACCTCTGCTTGGGCTTCACCATGGCGGCCAGGATCGGGCCGTAGAGCTCGGCGGCCAAGGGGCCAAAGGCCCCATCAATCAAGCGGCTGGCGGGCAGATCGGCGCCAAAGCAGACCACCATCTCTTCCCTCAGCCGTTCCCCCCTGCGGCGGACATGGCCCTCCCAGACCTCCGCCGCCTGGGCGTCCCCACTACCGGCCTTGGCCTGCTCGTGGCTGACCCAGGCCCAACCCGAATCCGGCGGCACCGGCCAGCACACTTGCCTGCCGCGCCGGGCGAGGGCCGCCAACCGCCCCAGCTCCAGCCGGGCGGCCTCACCGTCCAGGGGTTTAAGGGTGAGGGCCGCAGCAAAGCCATCGGGGCTGTCGCGGGCGATCAACACCCCCTGGCGAGGCGAAGTAGCGCAGGCGGCGGCCAACACCAGCTGGAGCCAAAGATCGACGAATTGGGCCGTGTTGGCCTTGGCGGGGTGGCAAACCACCACACTGTCGCCTTGCCACTGGGGCGCCGCCTGCCAGCCCTCCCAGGCCAGCGGTTCGCAACTGGGAGGCCCCAAGGCCGCCCTGGCGTCCTGCAGGGTCTGCCAGCGACGTTGCAGGGTGCGGGCCTCCAGTTCGCCGCCGCCTTGGGGGGGCAGCTGGCCGGTGCCACGACACCAGAGCAGCCAATCGCCGGCCGCCCCAGGCCCTGCCATGGACCCCTGCGCCACCAGCCCCTGGCGCAGCAAGGCTGCCCGCGCCCGTTCCGGCAGGGAAAGGGGGTCCAGGTCCTCGATGGGTCGGGCCCACTCCCCGGGCCGCAGTCCCAGTTCGCGCAACCAGCTCTTCTGGGGGGCCATCAGCCACTGGCGCAGGGCCTCAAAACGCTCCTGGGGCCCTTCTTGAGGCGGGGGGTCTGGGCTGGAGGGGTGCCGGCCCGTCCGGCCCGGCGCTGCGGCGGCCTGGGGAGGGGTCTCGGGCATGGGCCCGGCCGCCCAGGGCTGGCTCGGGGGGGGCTGCTGCTCCAGCAACTGGCGGGCGGCCAGGAGGCGACGGTCGCAGCTGGCGGGGGGGAGATCGCCGCAGGGCAAGAAATTACGACGATCCAGGGGGCTGGCGGCATGGACGATCTCAAGCCCGGAGGCCTGGTCGCCTAATTGCTCCTGGAGCCACTGCAACCACTGGCGCACCGGGGCCGAGGGCGGCCGTTCCTCCCCCTTGCGTTCATCCCGGCAGCTCCAGGTGATCACCAGATGGTCCCGGGCCGAAAGCAGGGCTTCCATAAGCACATAGCGATCCTGATCAGCCGGGTGGGGATCCCCCAGCAAACGCTGCTGCTCCATCAGATGAAACGCCGGCCGGTTGCGCTGGCGGGGGAACAGATCGGCGTCCAGGCCCATCAGCACGATGACGCGGTGGGGGATGGCGCGCATCGGCTCGAGGGCACTGATGGTGAGCGTGCCGCTGCGGTGGCCGAAGCGGCCGCTGTCGATCGCCAACTGCTCATCCAGCAGGGCCGCCACCACGGCCGCCTCCAGCACCAGGGGCTTGGCCTGGCCCGCGGCCTCCTGCCAGGTGTTGATGGCCGCCTGGAGCACCGGCAATTCCCACGCCGCTTCGCCCCCATCGCCAAACAAATCCAGCAGCAGTTCCTGCAGCCGGGCCGCCCAGTCGGCGCTGGTGCCGGGCTGGCGCAGCTGGCCCAGCCAATGGCGGAGCCGGGTCAGGAGATGCAACCAGCGGCCGGTGCGTTCCAGGTCGGCGCCACTGGCGGCGGGGGCAACGCCACCGGGGGCCAGGCCGGGAGTTTCGGGCAACACCAGGGCGAGCAGGAGGCGGTCGATCACCCAGGCGAGGCTGTGGGTCGGGTCGCCGCCCCGCTCGTTGCCATCGAGTCCCCAACGGAAGCCACTGCGCTGCAGCAGGTGGTTGAATTCCGTTACCTCCGGAGCCGTCAGGCCAAAACGTTCGCGCAGGGGCTGGGCTTCCAGCAACCCCTCCAGGGCCGTGGCGGTGAAGCGATCCCCGGCCACCCGCAGCAGGCCCAGCAGGGTGCGGGCGATGCCCGCCTCGCTCTGCTGGCTGCGATCGGTGAGGCGCCAGGGCAGCTCCACCCCCGTCGCCTCCCGATCGCCGAACACCGAGGCCAGCAACGGCGCAAAGCCATCCACATTCGGGGTCATCACCAAGATGTCGCGGGGCTCAAGGCTGGGGTCGGCCGCCAGCAACTGCAACAGCCGATCCCGCACGATCTGCACCTGGCGCAGCGGCCCCGGACAGCCATGAAATTCAAGGGAGGTGTCCTGCGGGGAACGCACCAGGGGGCAGGGGTTGGCGGCATCGGCCAACTGCTGCTGCAGCTGCAGCAGCAACGGCGCTGCTGCCGCCGCTGCTGTCGGAGCTGCATCGCCCCGGGCCCCGGCCGTGACCGGCAGAAAAAACAGATCCAGCTCCCGCTGTCGGGCCAGAAGGGCCTCGCCCGTGCCCTCCAGCAATTGCTGAAATTCGGCGCCGAGTCGGCCGAAGCGAGCCTCCAGCCCAGGGGC
This sequence comes from Cyanobacteriota bacterium, assembly GCA_026389315.1. Classification (GTDB taxonomy): domain Bacteria; phylum Cyanobacteriota; class Cyanobacteriia; order PCC-6307; family Cyanobiaceae; genus Cyanobium. Next base: position 21,407 of record JAPLIC010000072.1, on the reverse strand, counting down.
CTGCAGCAACCAATCGAGATCCAGGGGTTCCTTGAGGGCCAGGGCATCCGTTAGCTGCTGGCGGCGGTCAACGCAGCGTTGCCAAAGGTCCTGGCAGGGGGTCAGCAAAAACAGATCCACCGGCAAGACGGCACTCAGCGCCTGGAGCAATTGCACCTGAACCGGCGCCAGGCTGCTGAGACCAAACAACCGCAACCCGCCGGCGAAGGGTGCCAAGCGCTCACGCAGGGCCGCCGATGGCGGCTGACGCAACCGCTCCATCGCGGCCAGGGCCCTGAGGCCAAAGGGTTGCCGCGCCAGCTTGCGGCGCAGGAGGCGATAGAGATGGGGCTGCCAGGACTGACTGGCGCCCAGGGGGCGGCGGCGGCCATCGACGTCCTGACCCTGGTCCCAGGCCTGCAACATCTCCGGGCGATAGAGGGCGTAGTCGTCAAACGCATCGGCGATCGAACGGGCCAGCTGCCAGCTGGCCAGATCCAAACGTTGCCCCAGGTCCCGCTCCCCCAGCCAGCGGTTCAGGGGGGCGGCGACCGCATCACTGGCGAGGGTCGGCCATTGCTCAAGCACGGCCCAAACCAACTGGTCGGCGCGCCACGGGTCCTGGCTTGCGCTGGATAGGGCCCCAGGCGCCTCCTGGGACCCCGCCGCTTCCTCCAGCACCAGGTCGACCAGCTGGCGCAGGGTGCTGGCGGGAAAAGGAAAACGCACATTGGCCACCACGCCGCCCAGGTGGGTGGCCAACTGCTCACCCAACCAGCGGCTGGTGGGCCAGGTGTTCACCACCACCCGGACGGTTTGCAGGGGGGGCGGGGGCGTCAGCCGCAGCTGGGCCGCCAGCAACTGGGCCAGATGTTCTGCCCGATTGCCTCGGTAAATCGTTAGCAAGGTGAAATCGTCAACAAGGCGAGGCGACTGACCTCATCGTGCCGTCAAACCCGGGGCAAGGGAACGGCGCTGGCTGGCAACGGTTTCCCCCGGAACGCTCAGGCTCAAACCGGTTTCGGGGCAGTAGGCGGTGAGCTGGCCGCCGTAGCAAGCTGCCGTGTCAATCAAGACGATGGACCCGAGGCGTCGGATGCCGGGACCGGGGGTGTGGCCCACAATCACCTCGCCGAAACGGTGGTCGTAGGCATTCCAGAACGGCAGGCGAATGGTCAGATCCGGTTGCCAGGTCTGGGGATCAAAGCCAGCGTGGGTGGCCACCCAGCCCTGGCCCCAGAAGGCCAGGGGCAGAGCCGCCAGCCGCGGCTGCCAGAGCCGACAGAGGGAATCCCCCAACTGGCGGTAAGTCTCACAACCCTCCAGGTGCTGCCGGGAGGGTGGAGTGGGGCGATTGAGGGCCCTGACGAGGCCATTTTCATGGTTCCCCATCAACCAGACCGCCCGTCCCCGCTCGACCAAGGACCAGACCGTCTCCATGGTGGCGGCGACGGCGGGACCCCGATTGATCACATCACCGCAGAAGATCAAACGGTCGCCTGCGGGCAAAAGCGCCAGCAGGCACTGCAAAGCCGCGTGGCAGCCATGGACATCCGCGATCACCCAATGACGCATCGTTGTGGGAAGCGAAGACAAAGGGGTCATGCAATTTCATTGTTGCGCCCCTCCCCCCCATCTGTCAGCCCCCGCAGGGGCCAGTTCCCCCCGAACATTGGCAAGATTTGACCCAGGTCCTACGGGAACTGGGCGGCACTGATAATGTCAATTCTCAAATAACCTTAAATCCTCAAAAAAGGGAGTCAGGATGGGGGCAGACGAAAAGGGTGGGGCAAGTTCAACGGATCCCCGCAGCCTGCCCACGGGCCGTCGCATCGCCCTTTTGGTCAAGGCCCTCAATGGGGCCCGACGCACCAACGAAGCCCTGGCCCGCTGCCGCGATGGCGAGGAAATGTTGGATGTGTTGGTCGATGCTTCTTCCCGCCTTGGCCTGGGGCTGGGCCGGGAGGATTTGCGCCAGACCCCACCGATTCGTGATTGGATCTGGTGGAAAAATAAAGAAGCTGTGCTGACAATTGGCGACAATAAACCTCGCTACCATCAAGATGGAGGCCAGGGCAGAGCCCAAACCAATAGCGATGGACCGCGGGATCGCAAGCGGTTTTTAGGACTTTTCTGAGGCTGGCTTTTTTAAAAGCTTGCCTTCCTCAGACCGGCAACATCTGGCTGGCCAGGGGGTCGGGAATCGATGATGAGGGGGCCTCAAACGAACCTTGGCGCACGAATTCAAGGCGCAACTTCAAAAAGGTGATGAAGCGTTCATCGGTTGAGACCACGGCGGCGGCGGGCCGGGGCACTGCCTCGCTTTGGGCGGCCAATTCGGGCGCCTCCAAAAACAGGGGACGACGCACCAACCAAAAGTCGACCGCTTGCTGCTGTTCGCCGTAATGGCGCACCCGCTCGCGCAGCACCTCCTCCAGGGGCTCCTCCACGGTGAGGAAGGCTTCGCTGGCGGCAACGTAGTGGTAACGCGTCATGGGGGGAGGGCAGGAGTCAGGAGGACGGCGGCACGCCGTCAGCGGGACCGCCGAACAGGGCGTCCTGCCGGGGATTCTGAATCAGGATCCGCATTTCCCGCACCGCCTGGCTCAGGCCGACCGCCAGGGCCCGGGCCACGATGGAGTGACCGATGTTGAGTTCTTCCAGGCCAGGGAGGGCCGCCACCGGTTCGACGTTCTGATAAGTCAGGCCATGGCCGGCGTTGACCCGCAGGCCGAGCTGGCGGGCCAGGGCGGTGGCCTCCCCGAGGCGATCCAATTCGGCGGCCTGGTCGGCCCAGCGTGCCTCGGCATAGCGACCGGTATGCAGCTCCACCCAACGGGCTCCACAGGTGCAGCAGGCATCCAGCTGCACCGGATCGGGGTCGACAAACAGGCTCACGCCAATGCCCTCGTCCTGCAGCCGTCCCACCATGGCGCCGAGGCTGGCGATCTGGGAGCCCACATCCAGGCCCCCTTCGGTGGTCACCTCCTCGCGGCGTTCGGGCACCAGCGTCACCATGTCGGGTCGGATCCGCAGGGCGATGGTCTCCATAGCATCGGTGGCGGCCATCTCCAGGTTGAGCCGGGTGCGAACGGTGGCGCGCAGCAATTCCACATCCCGATCCTGAATGTGGCGGCGGTCCTCCCGCAGGTGAACGGTGATGCCGTCCGCCCCACCCAACTCAGCCAACAGGGCATAGGTCACCGGATCCGGCTCGACGGTGCGTCGTGCCTGACGAACGTTGGCGATGTGATCGATGTTGACCCCGAGACTGGCCATGGCATTGCGAAGGGGAGATCACCGTATCGGCCGCAGGTTCAACTGCCCGTCCAGCCCCCTTTTGGCTGGAAGGGGCCCCTACTTTCATAAGAATCCTTACGAAGGGCACAGCAGGTGTTGGCGGCGGAGGCGACGGGAGAGGCAAAGCGAGATCGGGAAGACGGCCTGTGCAATGGCGTCAGCCCCTGGTTAGCGCCCCTAGCCATGGCCATCACCCAAGACCTGGCCCTGCCGGCCTTCTTCAGTGCCATCAAAGTGGTTGGCCGTGAGCATCTGCCCAGCAGCGGTCCCCTGCTGTTGGCCCCCACCCACCGGGCCCGCTGGGATGCCTTGCTGGTGCCCCTGGCGGCGGGCCGCCGCGTCACCGGCCGGGACTGTCGCTTCATGGTGACCCTCGACGAAATGGCTGGGATTCAGGGCTGGTTTCTGCATCGCCTCGGCTGCTTTCCGGTCAACCAGGGTCACCCGGGGACCGCCAGCTTGAGACTGGCCCTTGACCTGCTGGGCAGGGGCGAACAGGTGGTGGTCTTTCCGGAGGGGCGAATTCAGCGGCGGGACGGCCCCATCACCCTCCAACAGGGATTGGCCCGTCTGGCCCAGATGGCCCGCACCCAGGGATGGGAGGTTCCCGTCGTGCCGATCGGCATCGCCTATGCCAGGGAGGTGCCCCAACCTGGCGAGCAGGCGGCGGTTTGGGTGGGCGCCCCCCTCAGGGCCGAGGGGCAGGGTCGTCAGGGAGCCCGTGATTTCAGCGCAGCCCTGGCCCAGGCCATGCGGTCGGCCGAGCAAGCGGCCCGGATCCTGGTCGGTCGGCCCATGGACCCCCCGTAAAGTTCAGCCTCGTCGAGCAAGCCCCTTGATCAGCCACTCCGTCGCCCCCCGGATCCTTGGGGCCTGCGGCCGTGCCGCGGCGATTCTGGCCCTGGCGGTGCCCCTGGTCCAACCCAACCCCGTTCACGCCCAGGCGGACCGCAGCCCCATGGTGGCCGGGGTGTTCGATGCCAACGCCATCCGCTCGCTGCTCGCGCGGGGGGACGCCGCCGCCGCTGCGGGCAACAGCCAGGAAGCCCGCCGTCTCTACGACCAGGCCCGTGACGCCGCCAAGCGTCTGTTGATGTTCTATCGGGACCTGAGCGGGGCGTTCCGGGGACTCGACGCCCGCATCCCCCGCGAAATGGATGACAAGGGCCGCCAGACCCTGGATGTGCTGGTGGAGGCAAACATGCGCTTGGCGGCCTTGTTCCGGCGCCAGGGCCAACCGGAAGTGGCGGTGCCCCTGCTGGTGGAAGTGATCACCACCATGACCCCCTCCAGCGAAGCGGGCCGGAAGGCCTACCAACAGCTTCGTGAGATGGGCTTTGTCACCACTCCTTACAACGTTCCCTCTTCAGGCAACTGAGCCGCGGCAACCCTGGCTCGCTTGGGGCCCAGCCCGGGTTCAGTTGTTTGCGCCGTCCGCAGCCCTAGCTTCTAGATTCCAGCCGACCCACTCAGCCCCCACCATGGTTCACCCGGATCAGGTGAAGGACGCCATCCGCCACGCCCTTCCCGATGCCGCCGTTGAGGTGGAGGACCTCACCGGTGGCGGCGACCACTTCCAAGTGAAGGTGGTCAGCGGAGCCTTCGCGGGTCTCAACCGCATTCGCCAGCATCAACTGGTGTTCAACGCCTTGAAGGGCGAACTGGCCAGTGAGGCCATCCATGCCCTCGCTTTGCACACCGCCCTTCCCTCATCCCCCCTCGCCCACTGACCCCCGACCCAGCAAAGCCATGGAAGACCATGTCAAGCAACGCATCGAAGAGCTGATTGCCAGCAGCCCGGTGTTCGTGTTCATGAAAGGCAACAAGTTGATGCCCCAGTGCGGCTTTTCCAACAACGTCGTCCAAATCCTGCACTCCCTTGGCGTGCCGTTTGAAACATTTGATGTGCTCTCCGATGGTGAGATCCGTAATGGAATTAAGGAATATTCAGAATGGCCCACTATTCCCCAAGTTTATGTCAAGGGTGAATTCATCGGTGGCTCGGACATCTTGATCGAGATGTACAACAGCGGCGAACTACGGGAAAACCTCACTGTCGCCTTGGCGTCCTGATCGGCTGGTCCAGCCGGGCAAGCGATGGGTCGGGCGGATTTCCGCCTGGCCTTCCCTGGTCTGGCCTGGCAGGACAGGGCATGGCTTGGGGATCCAAGGCCTTGGCACCGCCACCGATCAGTAGCGGCCACTCTCAAAAAGGGTGCGAGGATTGCCATCGGGACTGACAAAGGCCGAAGGATCCAGGATCCAGCGTTCAATGAGCTCCTCAAGCCGCCGCTGGGACTGGTGATCAAGTACGGACGTGCGGCGCAGCGCATGCAAGTAGCCGTCGGCATACAGCCTGAGCTCCGAAGGGCTGTGGTACCTGTCAGCCAGGTCTTGGAGCGCATCGCAGAGGGATTGGAACTGGCGGATGGCGTCGGGGTGTTGCAGCGCGGTCATAACATGGGCAAGCCCTAACCCCTATTCTGCTACCTGAGGGGCGCGGTCGCGAATTTGTCCAACGGCGCAAAAAAGCTGGTGGACGCTTTGAAAGGCATCGCCTGATACTCATAAGGCAGGTTTATTTCAGCTAATCTCAAAAAGATTACGTTTGAGCAAGGAGCTACCTACTCTCGCCATGGCCGAGCCGAATGCCAAAGACAACGGCGGCCATCCCAAACGGGTTTTGGTGGTCGATCCCCACGCCACTTTGCGAACTGTTCTTGCCCAGCGCCTGCGCCAGGATGGCCACATGGCGGCAGCTGTCGCCACGGCTGCCGAAGCGATCGAACTCTGCCAGGAACTCTCCCCCGACCTGTTGGTGAGTGCCGAGCTGCTGGAAGAAACATCGGCCCTCAGGCTGGCTGGCCAATTGCATTGTCCCGTGATGGTGCTCACGGCCCGATCAGGATCCGAACCGATTGTTGCCCTGCTGGATGCCGGGGCCGACGACGTGTTGCGCAAACCCTTTGGCCTGGAAGAACTGGCCGCCAGGTGCCGCACCCTCTTGCGCCGCAGTGGCATTGGTTTGCAAGAACGGGTCTGTGTCGGACCCCTGGAAGTGCACCTGTTGCTGAGACAGGTGACCCTGCGGGACCAACCGGTGGAACTGAGCCCAAGGGAATTTGCCTTGCTCTGTGCCTTGCTGATGCCCCCTGGCGTGGTACGCACCCGCCAGGAGCTCCTGCGCATGGCCTGGCCTCCCTTCAGTGGCGGCCCCCGCTCGGTCGATACCCAAGTGCTTACCCTGCGACGCAAGCTGGAGCAGGCCGGATTGGGAGAAGGGGGTGGCATCGAAACCATGCGCCAGCAGGGTTATCGCTTCAGCCTCGATACCCTGCCTGAGCCAGGAGACATCCCCACCAACGCCCCAATCTCCCTGGCGCCTGCGTTAGCCGGTCAAGCCGATCCGCCACCTCTCCGCTACTAGGGATTGGCGGGATGGGGCAAGCCAACCAGGGCCAGGGTTTCAAAGAGCAGCAATAACCCACTGAACACAGCCAGTAACTGATAAGTCCAAGGGGGCGTCAATCGCTGGACCTCCCCAACATCCAGCCCGGTTGCCGCCGAAAACCGGGCCAAGAAGTCTTCAAAGTGGGCGATGCGCTGGGGCAACAGCCAGGACTGAATCCTGCCGGCGGCGTCTTGGGTCGTGCGCACGTAGAACACCCTGCCCCCTTGGCTGGTGGCCACAGAGTGGAGCGCCTGAACGTCTCCCCAGGCAAGACTCCAGCCCCGACGCAAAAGCCAACGGCACCAAGCCGGATGGCCCACCCGCAGTTCGGTGGCAGTGATTTCAACCTGCTCACTGGTAGCCGCCAGCACCAGCAAGAAGCCCAGCAACACGGCAGTCCCAACGGGCCAACGCCAGTGAATTGGGGCCAGCAGGGGTAATGGCAACACCAAAGCGCCATAGAGGGCCAGCAGGCCATAACGAATGAGGGGTGCCATCGGGTAACGATGCACTCCGGCGGGGGGCAGCACCTGCTTCATCGATCCTGATCTGAACCGGGCAGGGGTTCGATCTCGGCAGCCGGTTGATAGAGGCCGCCAAACACCTCCTGCTCACGACCCTGCCAGAACGGCCCCAGACGCATCAGGTCGGCATGGGCATCGGCAAGCGTCGCCACAAATTCATCAGGAGTCATGGAATCCCGTTGCTCTTTGATCTTGACCAGGCGCAATAGATGCCACATCCAGGGCTTACCCAATTGGCCTCGGGCTTCCAGATACTGGGCCAGATCGGCGGAGCTGGGTAACGGAGCTGAAGTCATGGGCTTTGGATTCCTGGCTTCCAGGCTATGGAGCTGGGGGCGTGGTCGTGGCCAGGGTGGCGAATCGATCCGCGCGGAGATCCTCCAGATAGCTGGTCCCTAGCGGATGGGTTGGGGGTACTCAGCCAGGAAGCCGTCGACAACGTGGAGGGTGGGCTTCCGACCTGGCCGCACAAAGGGCATCCCCGTAGGAACCGCAGATGATGCTGTTGCCAAGACAGGAGGCCTTGACGCTGCCATTGACGCTCTCCCCACCACAGCGGTTGGCATAGGCCAAAAACAATGCCCGACGATTGCCGATCAAACCGTATCGACTCTAATCAAGTGCCAGCGAAGCGGTAGCCTTTTGCGATGAACATCAGTCGCGATATGGCCGACCAGTTACTGGCGGACATCGAGCGTGCCGTCGAGTGGTTTGAGAGTCTCTCGGCGCCAATGCCCAAACCCATCGAGGCCAGCCCGGGGTTTCATCACTAAGTCTGGGCAGCGGCAAGATCGAAGGTTTCCTAATCCGGCAGGGCCCAGGGATTCAAACCCAAATCGGCACCGAGACGATGGGCACAGGCGTAGCCACTGAAGGCGACGGCATTGAGTCCCTGGCCAGGAAAACAAGAGTCGCCAACGCAATACAGGCCGGCGATGCCCGTGCGGTTGAACGGCATCGGCAGCAAGCCAGGCAAGCGCAGGGCGGGGATGGGCCCATAGCTACCGGCGAGGCGCCCCAGGAAGCGGCGGTGGCTGCGGGGAGTGCCCACCTCCTGGTGCGTGATGGCGGCCCCGATCCCAGGCAAAATGGATTCCAGCCTTGCAATCAGGCGATTGGCATCCGCTTGTTTTTTGGAGCGGTAAGCCTGGGGGGACAGGCCTTGCCAGGTAGCCATCGTTGATGGCGTGAAGCTATGAACGATGTGATGCCCTTCAGGTGCCAGGGAAGGATCCAGCAGCGAAGGCATGGAGACAAACACCGTGCCTTGCTCCGCTTCCATCGAGGCCCAGTCCTCGAGCAAAAGGTGATGGACGTGGCTGCCGGCTGGAACCACATCGGCCCTGACACCGAGATGCAGGGACAGAAAGGAAGGCGAGGGCTTGTAACGTCGGCGCCAGGTTCGTTCAGCGGCGGGGGTGTCTTCAGCCGCAACCAGGGGGGTTGGAGAACAGCCCTCGCCCCCAAAGGTATCCCAACGGGTGGCATTGCTTACCACTTTTTGGGCCCGGAGTTCCTGGCCATTGGCGAGACGAACCCCCACCGCCCTGTCCCTTTCAAGCAGCACCTTGGTGACGCGGGATCGATAGCGAATCACACCACCGTGGCGCTGCAATCCTGCCACCAATTTTTCGGCAATCACCCCCACACCGCCCTTGGGATAGTTGATACCGCCCGCATGGCGATCGGAGAAGACCATGCCGGCATTGATCATGGGGGTGAGGTCGGCTGGCATGACGCTCCAACAGAAGCACTCCATGTCAATAAATTTGAGCAGAGCAGGGTCCTTGATATGGCGCCTGGCCACATCGCCCACATTTACGGGTAACCAGCGGGCCAGTCCAAGGCAAGCCAGCGGGGCACGAAAAAAGACTTTGGCTAGATAACTGGGATCTTCAAGCGATAGCAATGGCATCGCATCAAGGCAGCGAAACACCTGCCAGCAGGTGTCGTAAAAAGCACGAATTCCCTGGGCCTCATGGGGGAAAAGGGCTATTAAGCGAGCAATAAAAGACTGGTAATCACGATCAACTGCAACATTCAGCCCGTCGGGTAAATGGTATTCCAGCTGGGTAGGATCGGCGATCGTGACGCAATGTTCGCCAACATCGGCTAAGGCACGGGTGAGCAAATTGGTATGGCCTTGGCTGCCAAAGCCAAAAATCATCGAGGCGCCAACGTCGAAGGTATAACCCTGACGGCGAAAACTGCCACCGCTGCCCCCTGGAATCAGATAGCGCTCCAGGACCAACACCCGGGCTCCCTTGGCGGCCAGTTGGCTGGCGGTAACCAACCCCCCCAGACCTGAACCAATCACAATCACATCCCACGACTCATGATCCCCAGCCTCAACAGGGGACATGGCAGCAGCAGTAGGGGACACTGGGGAAGTAGGCATGGGCCAACCCTAGGCAACGGTCTCGCAGAGAGCGCGTTGGCCAGGGTTGGCCCCAGACCTCAACGGGATTTCAACCCTGGGCATCGACCAGGCGACCGTCTTCACCAAGGCGCTCGACAGAAACGACTTCCTTGCGCAGGGTGACAGATTGGGGATCGTGGTATTGGCTGCGGTCACGGCGAATGCGCACCTCCTCCACCAGAACAAGCTCCTTGTGGGTCACCACCCTTTCCTCGAGGATCGGAATCACGGTGACATCGCCTTCTTCGCGAACCTGGGGCACATCGCCGGTCACCACCTGGTTGATGGGCACATGCTCCACACTCACCCGTTCGCGACTAAGGGGATCATCAACAATCACGTCACGGGATTCGACGGACTTGGTGATGCGGACCTTTCCGGTTTCTACCCTTTCCTTGGCCAACTCCAGCGTTTCTTCGACAACCGGGATGACCAGTCCGCGCGCATCACGAACGGCGTCGGTGAGGAGCCAGTGACCAGCACCCTGCCAAACCAGTTCGTTGCGGGGCAGGGTGATCTGGGAGCCATCTTCAAGGCCCAGCACCAAGGTCTCGACCGCGCCCTCGGTTGTTTGCTGCAATAGCCGGTAGTTCTCACCCCGTTCGCCAACAACGACAAGGGTGGAAGCGATCACAGGGTTGTCAAAGGCACTCACTTCGGAACTCCGAGGACGGGAAGGGGCAGGAAGGGGAGAAGGGAAAGGCGTGGGCGTCGTACCACTGGAGGGCACTTTGGATGATTCGCCAGCCGGCTGACCTGGAACTTGCGAGGCAGACCCGGGTGAGGGGGGTGATGGTGGAGAGATCGGCGCACGAACTTGGCTATCGCCAGAGCGAGTAAAACCGAACAAGGACAGTAACTCTCTCAACATTCCATTCACAGTCAGTCAAGAGCAGTCTACAGATCATTACTGAGTAAGGGGCCCATAAGGGGAGTTGCCATTGCCAGGGCCCCGGATTTGCAAAAATCAGATCCCCTGTTCCTTGGAACAGGGGAAACAGATCAGGTCCCCTGTTCCTTGGAACAGGGGAATCCTTTGGAGAGATCAGCGTTCGGTGGTGGCAACGGTTTCGATCACCTTGCCATCGGCACCGATGCGCTCGGCCCGGACGTCGGAACGACGCACGGTTTCGGTGACGGTTTGGCCCTTGGCTTCGGCCTGCTTGGCGAGGTTGACTTCCTCAACAACCTGGGCACGCTTGCTGACAATGGCACGCTCGTCGAACTCGGAGAGTTCGAACACGCGCTCTTTGAAGGCATCTTCCAGGGCAGCACGATTGACGGCGCGGCGCTGAACGGTGACGGTTTCGTCGACCAGGTCGATGGACTTGGAGACCTTGGCCTCGGAGACCACGTTGTAGATGCGCAGACGGCCGGTTTCGACCTTCTCTTTGCCCAGCTCAACCACTTCTTCAACCACTTCAAGGACGTTGGGATCCTTGGCGGTGTCGATCATTTGGGCCTTGACCTCGGGATGCTTGGCGGCCAGAGCGACAGCGTGCTCGCGGATGTTGACGGGGTTGTAACCACCGATGATTTCGGCGGCACGGGCCTCGGCGTTAAGGGGCACCTGGGCGGTCAGCAGGGTGCCACCATCCCTGACGCCGGCGAGGTAGACGCCGAGGTCGGGCTCGGGAACCAGGTCGGAAAGGGCCCGCAGCTTGGGAGCATCGGAAGCGTCGTCAGCGGTCAGCAGGTCAAGGGCATCGCGATGCAGGCCGGCGGCCACGAGGTCTTCGAGGGCCTTGGCGGCATGGGCGTTTTCGGCAAACAGGCCGATAACCGTGCGGGTAGACATTTTGTGTTGGGAGTGAGAGAAAATGACTGCGCCAAATACCCTTAAACGGATCTCGAAAACATCCGTAAAAGTTTCCCGAACCCTAAATCGAGTCGGAGCTCGTTCTGCGTATTTGGGGAAGCAGCCTTGAACGCCAAGTCGGCATCCTTGATCCAACCTTAGGGGCTCAAGAGAAAAATGGTCAAGTGCGTCAGACCACAGCCCAGGAACATTTCATCTTCAACACGTTGACAGAATGGGGAAATATTGCGGCTGCTGACTGGCATTGGCCTTGATCAACCCGGGATTGCGCAACTCGATCAGTGTTGTGCGTTTGTTGCCATGTGTCAGAGACGACATCCGCCCGGGCAGCTGATTTGTAGCCGGCTGAACATTAGAACCCTTGATAAAAAAAAGATAAAAAAAGATGCCGGCAAAACCGGCATCTTGGAAGTGTGTCTCCGTGAGGTCGCCAGCAGGATCGCCGCTGGGCGGACTCAGACGCGAGGATCCTTAGCCAAAGACTTGATGTCGATCCAGCCGCCATCGGCCAGCTCGGCCCAGTCATTGAGATAACGACCACTTAGCTTGACGGTGCTCCCTGCAGCGAGGCTGCGGGTCACTGCGTTGGTGATGCCAGCGCCGGAGCGAACCTCAATGGCGGCCTCCTGGGTGCGCAGGATGGCATCAAAGACTTTGGTCACAACCGTCTCCACCGCAGCGGTGGTTGTCTTGGTGGTCTTGGCCGCGGGGGTGGGGTTCACGTAGCTGCCCATCTTGGTGGCGCTGACGTCTGCGGCTTCCTTGGGACGGAGGAAGAACAGAAGGGGCAGCAGCAACAGAGGTAGTAGCAGCAGGGGGTTGAAACCGCCTTTGCGCTCGGTTGTCTCAACGACCCGGTCACGATCACGCACGCGATCCCTTTGAACGGCGACCCGTTCGGGTTGCTGCACGGCCACCCGAGCCGGTTGTTGCACGGCGACGCGAGCGGGCTGCTGGGTTGCGACGCGATCATTGCGCTGGGCGACAGCGGCGGTCTCACGGGCGGGGGCCGGAGCCACGTACTCGTGAATGTTCTGGGAGAAACCGCAATTGAATTCGTAGCGTTCGCCGCCCTTGCTCAGTCGCAACACGACACTGGAGCTGTCCCCGTCTGCGGGAACGGCTGAAGTGACTTCTTCGACGGCGTAGCCCCGCTTTTTGGCAACACTGACACAGGCATCCTTAGTGACCTGAACCATGTCTTCGGCCAAGGTGGCTGCCGAGACCAAGGGGGCGTGAATGAGCAAGCCGCAGGAGAAAACCAGGGCGGCAAGGGCAGCGAGAACCGTTCTGGAAGCCATTCGGAAAGTTCGGCCGGTGGCCAGAACCGGGAGAAAGTGGTTTGTCATGCCTGTTGAAGAACAGCCCGTTTCAAAAGAAATGGTGGGGAGAAGAAGATTCCTGCTCAGGAGGAGTCCGGTCTTCAAGTGATTTTTATCGGGAATATCGCCTGCGCGGTCCAAGTCTTCACATTTAGTTGTTCGTTTTTTGGTCTCATTGCACCAAAAACGACAAGTGGGCGATTTTCATAATTTGCGAAATCTCTACCAAGAGACTCCAGTTCGCAAAAGTTCTCAGGCCGCCAGTGGCTCCCTGCCCAGTCGCTCGGCCAAATCAGCCAAGGCACGGTCGCGATAGGCGCCATAGCGCTGCCGCTTGTCGCGAATCCGGCAGGACAGTTCTGGTAATAATCCGAAATTAGGCGGCATGGGCTGAAAGCGTCCTTTGGCAGCAGCAGCATCACCCAGTGGTGGATTGCTGATGAAGTGCACCAGGGCACCGGCCATGGTGGTCGGAGGCAGGGTCAACAGTGGCTTGCCCAGGGCCAGCCGCGCCGCATTGGTTCCGGCCAACCAGCCCCCTGCCACCGCTGCCGCGTAGCCTTCGGTACCGGTGATCTGGCCGGCCGCCATCAGGCTGGGACGGTGGCGAAACTGCAGGGTGGCATCGAGCAGCTGGGGAGATTCGAGGAAGGTATTGCGGTGCATGACCCCAAAACGCACGAATTCGGCCTCGGCCAGGCCCGGGATCATTCGCAACACCCGCTTCTGCTCGGACCACTTGAGGTTCGTCTGGAAGCCAACCAGGTTCCAGAGGCGACCGTCCCGATCTTCCTGGCGTAGCTGCACCACGGCATAGGCCCTTTTGGCACGCCTTACTTCCCTGTCGGTCACGTCACCCCAACGGGGATCCCAGAGACCGATGGGCTTGAGGGGGCCGTAGCGCATCGTGTCCTCTCCGCGCCTGGCCAGCTCCTCGATCGGGAGGCAGCCTTCGAAGAAGCAGGCCGATTCTTGTTCGAAATCCTTGAGTGCCGCTTGCTCCGCGGTAAGCAAGCCATCACGAAAGGTGAGGTATTGCTGCCGGTCCATGGGGCAATTGATGTAGTCGGCATCACCTTTGTCATAGCGACTAGCCCGGAAGGCCAAATTGAGATCGATACTTTCACCGTCCACAATCGGACTGGCGGCATCAAAAAAATGGCACTCGTCCAGGCCGGTGAAGGCCCGCAGCTGGTTGGCCAATGGCTCTGAAGTCAGGGGCCCCGTGGCCAGCACGGTGATCGAATCGGCCGGTGGCAGCTCCGTTTGCTCGCGCCGCTCGACCGTGACCAAGGGATGGGCTTCCAGGGCAGCGGTCAGGGCTGCACTGAAACGGCCACGGTCGACAGCCAAGGCTCCTCCCGCCGGAACGGAGTGCTCGTCTGCCGTGCGAATCACGACAGAGCCGAGTTGGCGCAACTCTTCCTGGAGAAGGCCAGCGGCCCGATCGGAGGAGAGGGCACCAAAGCTGTTGCTACAGACCAGTTCGGCAAATTCCTCGCTGTGGTGGGCTGGGGAGCGGCGCACGGGCCGCATTTCCACCAGCCGGACTGGAATTCCAGCCGAGGCGATCTGCCAGGCCGCTTCGGTGCCAGCCAGGCCAGCACCGAGCACATGGACCATCAAGCCTGGGCGCGCTTGATGAACAGTTGCAGCTGACCGACCGCCGCCCGGCCAATGTGCAACACGGCCCAGGAGGCAGCCAGAAGGATGGGAGCAACAACCAGAAGCAGCCTCAGGTCCATGGCATCAAAAAAATCGGCTGGTGGGATTGTAAACAAGTTCGAGGCACCCCCTGCGCCGCTCCGCCCCCAACCGGGGTATTTGCAGCAATGGGCCGTTGCCCAGGGGCGGCTGGCCCAGGTGGCTGGGCCAGGGGGAGCTGCCAGGGGGAGCTGGCCCAGGTGGCTGGCAGGGGGTCGCTGCCGGAAGGCCCTTCAAAAGCCGGTGCCGCCCCCGAGGCCGGCGTGGGCCCGCGCCAGCTGGCGGTAGCGACGGGCATGCTGGCGCTGCTGCTCGATTGCCTCAGCACTCAACTGGCGGCGGATCGCGGCAGGGGCCCCCATCACCAGGGCACCATCGGGCACATCACGGGTGACGACCGAGCCGGCCCCCACCAAGGCGCCGGCACCCACGCAGACGCCGTTGAGCACGATCGCGCCGATGCCAATCAAACAGCCATCGCCCAAGCTGGCGCCATGGATCACGGCCCGGTGGCCAATGGTGACATCGCAGCCGATGCTGACAGGCTGACCTGGATCGCCATGCAGGATGGCCCCATCTTGAACGTTGCTGCCCTCGCCAATCACGATGGCCGCCACGTCTCCGCGGGCGACGGCCGTGGGCCAGAGACTGGCGCCGGCGGCGAGGCACACATCGCCGATCACCACGGCCGAATCGGCCACCCACGCCTCCGGGTCGATACACGGGGCGGGCCAGGGGGCCTCCATCGACTGGACCTTGGTATCGGCCCCCCGCCGCAACGCCAGGTCGCCAGCAGTTTGGGACATGAACAGGAGGTGCACAGGGCCATGGCCATTGTGGGTGTTCGTGCCGGGTGATACCGTCGCTGAGTTCCGCTGGTTCAGGACCCCATTGGTCCGGCAAACGGCGGCAAACGGGTCGCTAGCTCAGCGGTAGAGCATTCGGCTTTTAACCGATTGGTCCTGAGTTCGAATCTCAGGCGACCCATTTTCTGAAACGGCTTGGAACGACTGGCAGATCAATTGCTGCACAGTCTTTTTTGCTTGTTGAAGCCCCCCGTTCTCAGGCTTGACGAAGACCGCAAAAGGGCGTCCCAAATCGCAGTTGGCTTGTTTGTTGGGGGGGGCCAAGTTTTTTCGCTTTACCGCTGGTTGAGCGTCTACGAGAACTTCCATGCTGCGGGTGTCGCTGCTGCGCCGGCAAGCCTTTGGGCCGCAGCTTATGGAGGCCTTTTCCCACCGCCATCATGGACAGAGCGATGGGCGCGGGTCATGCCTGCTGACGATTCCAGGCCAGATCCTGCATCAACCGATCAACCGCCCGAACGTAAGTACGTTTTGCTGCGCTTTGCGGTGCGGGCCGTGCGGGTCACTGCCAGCACGATCGCGGTGGTGGCCCTGCTGCGGCAGGAATGGGTGGCGGCAGGAGCCTTTGCCGTTTTCTGGCTGCTGATCCTGGGGGCTCCGAGGGTGTTTCCACTGCTGCAGGACAGGGATGTGCTCTGAACGGCGGGGACTACCGGATTGAACGATCCGGCCTCAACTGGCGGGCAGGGCCTGATGGCTTAAGCCCGCACTGGGGTCCCGGCTGGCCACCGCTAGAACAGTGCCGGCTGGCAAGGACGCGTTGCTGTGTGAATAGCGAAGAAACTCGGCTGCCGCCAGAATGGAGCGGAGCTTTGCCGTCGTTTCGGCCGCCCCCCCGATGGACATCATCTTCAAAGGTCCCAGCGACCGCAAGGTGCTGGCCCTCACCATCGACGATTTCCCCAGTTCCGGCATCGACGAGGGCGGATCCGGAACGATGGCCTTACTTGATCTCCTGGACGAGCTGGCCATTCCCGCCACCTTTTTTGCGATCGGCGAGCGGGTATGCGAGCACCCGGGCATGGCGGCCCGGGCCGTGGCGGCGGGCCACGAGCTGGGCAACCACATGTGGCGTGACCAATGGTCGTTCTCGCTCCCCAAAGCAGCCTTCCTGAAGCAGCTGGACGACACCTCGGCGGCGATCAAGGACGACCTGGCCGCGGCGGGCCTGACGGCACCTCTGCGCTGGTTCCGACCCAGTGGCGGCTGGCCCCACCCGCCGATGCTGGAGTGGGCCCGATCTCGCGGCTTTCAGACGGTGCTGGGCTCAATCTGGCCACTCGATGGCCTCGGCATCGCGCCACCCGAGCAGGCCCAGCGCTGGTTCGTCGAACAGTTTGCCCATCCCGGCGGCATCGTCATATTGCATGACAGCAAAGATGCCAATCCCGCCACACGCCGCACGCTGCTGCAAGACGTGCCAGATCTGCAGCAGAAAGGCTTCAGCTTCGTGACCTTGAGCACGTTGTTGGGTCAGGGGTAAGGAGAATTGTGCGCCGGGTGTGAAGAGCCCAGCCGTGGAAAGGTCCCTGAGACCAGGTTTCAGAAGAATGGGATCTCACCCGAAGAACGGGCACTGCCGTGGGATCGCATGCCAGAAAAAGCAAGGTGATTGATGGCCTTCAGTACCATCAAGTACCGAACTGAAGTGGTTTAACCCTGGCTGAAAAGCTTCCCACGCTTTCCCCTTGATGACGCTATTGCTCGTGAATCAGTGCTGTTGCGCCAGCAACACGGCCTGAAGATGCCGAATACGATCATTCTGGCCACGGCCCGCTGCGCCCAGCTCAGTCTCGCCACCCGCAACAGCCGCGATTTCCCCTTGACGCGGGCGGGAGTGCTGCACACCTACCAGCTATGAACTTTTAAAACCTCTGCCTTCAGTGCGTCTCTCTCAGCAGGCCCTATCTGGCCCTGGCGCTCAGCAGCCTGACGCCAACCACGGCTCACGCATCGACCATAGACCCGGGTCATGACCATGACCATGGTCACGAGCTCGTTAGAATCAGCTAAATATGCCTTTTGTGTCATGGCTGCCACAATCAGCGCCTCCCAGTTCAAGGCCCGCTGCCTTGGGCTGATGGACCAGGTGGCCGCCAGCGGCGAGGTGCTGGTGATCACCAAGAACGGGCAGCCCGTGGCGGAGCTCCATCCCTGCGCACCGGCCCGTCGCTCCAGTCCCTTCGGATTCCATCCGGGCGTGGTGCTCCATGGCGATCTGCTCGCACCGATCGACAGTCCCTGGTCAGCCCTGGAGTGATCTTGCTCGACACCCACGTGCTCCTTTGGCTGGATCGTGATGACCCAGCTCTCGGGCCCAGCAGCCGCGAGCTCATACGCACAGCCTGGGGAAATGGTTCGCTGGCGGTGAGCGCCATTTCCTTCTGGGAGGTGGCCATGCTCGCCGCCCGGGTCAGGATTGAGCTGCGCCAATCAGCCGAGAGCTGGCGAGGCGATTGGCTGCGCGCGGGACTGGAGGAGATAGCCCTGGCTGGGTCCCTGGCGGTAGCGGCCGCCGAGTTGGCTGACTTCCACGCCGATCCGGCCGATCGCTTCATCGCCGCCACCGCCATGGCCCATGGGGCCACCTTGATCACAGCCGATCAGTCCCTACTGCGCTGGCCGGGGCCGCTGCGCTGCCACGCCGCCGGGACGTGACCGCCTTCGCTTGCCGCTAGGGGGAAAGGGCCCCTGCCAGGTTGAGGATTTGAGAATGAAAGGCCAGCGGGGAAAGGGTGGAGTTAGCCGTATCAAGAATCACTCGGGGACGTATCCCAGCAGACTTGACACAACAGCTCTGACGTCACTTTTCTGGCTGCAATGTTTAGAGCAGGTGGAAGGACTCGCCAACGATTTTACCAAGCTTTGTGACGCGATTGCACTCTGATGCCGCTGCAGAGCTGCAATAATTGAAACCGATCCGGGATTTTCCATGACACCCGCCGAGGCCTTCGCCGCCATTCCCCTGGCCGCCGTGTGCTGCGACAACAACTTCGACCGGGAGGAGGCGCATGTCCTCAAAGAACAGTTGATCAACCGTTCTCCTTATCGAAGCATGACGCCGCTGGCCTTCGCTGAGTTGATCGATGGTCTCCTGCGCCTGTTCCGGCGCGATCACTGGCAGGAGCTGGTGCGCCAGGCCGTGCCAGCACTCACCGCCGCACAGCAGGAAGTGGCCTACGTGCTGGCCGTCAAGTTGGTGTTCTGCGATCGGGTGCTGAAACCGGAGGAGGAGGAATTCCTCAGCACGCTGGCCAGCGAGCTTTCCCTGCCACCGGAACGGACGGCCCAGATCCAGGAGGTGTTTGCGCTGCTGCAGCGCGATGTTCTGGCCTCTGAATCCGCTGAGTGATTCCACCCCTCCAGGAATCGGGGCCACAGGCTCTCCGTTCTCCGACTGCCGCAGCCCTGGCGACCAACCATCCTCCTTGGCGACTTCACCGCCCATCGGCACCGCCGGGCCCGCGATGACCGGCAATTGTTGGCCCTGCGGGGTGTGATTGAAGGCGCCCAGGACCCCCTCCATCCTAGGAAACCAGCCCGGAGCCCATGGGCTAAGCCGCAACCTGCAGGGCCGCTTTGACACCACGTTGTCTGTGATCTGACGTACAGGCTTAAGCCGTCCTGGGTGTGTCGAAATTAGGCCACATAAGCACTATAAAGTATAAGATTTGCGAAAATAATAAGCGTCTGGCCCCGCCGAATCAGCGGTAGTGGTTGGGCACGAAAAACTGTTCGTTGAAGGGGGGGCGCTGGTAATCGCCGCTGCCTTTGCGGGGAGCCAATTCGATCGCCTCCGGGGTCATGTCTTCATAGGGGACCTTGCTGAGCAGATGGCGGATGCAGTTGAGGCGCGCCCGGCGCTTGTCGTTGGCCTCCACGGTGAACCAAGGCGCCTCGGGGATGTTGGTATGGGCGAACATCTCATCCTTCGCGCGTGAGAAGTCGACCCAGCGATCGCGGGATTCAAGATCCATGGGGCTCAGCTTCCAGCGCCTGGCAGGATCCTTAAGGCGTGAGCGGAAACGCGCCTCCTGCTCGTTGTCGCTCACAGAAAACCAATACTTAAGCAACGTGATGCCGCTGCGGACCAGCACCCGCTCGAACTCCGGCGCCGAGAGCATGAACTCCTCCACCTGGGCGGGGGTGCAGAAACCCATCACCTTTTCGACGCCGGCGCGGTTGTACCAGCTGCGATCAAAGAGTACAATCTCACCGGCTGAGGGGAAATTCTCCACATAGCGCTGGAAGTACCACTGGCTTTTCTGCTGATCGGAAGGGGTACCGAGGGCAACCACATTGCAGCCCCGGGGATTGAGGGGCTCGGTGATGCGCTTGATGGTGCCCCCCTTGCCGGCCGCATCGCGACCCTCAAACAGAATGATCAGCTTATAGCCAACATGCTTAACCCAGTACTGCATCTTAACCAACTCCACCTGCAGTTCCTTGAGCTCGCTTTCGTAGAATTTACGTTCCAATTTGATATTTGCTCCCTCCGGATGCTCGGCGAGATCATCGAGCATCGGCGAGGGCCGGTAAGCGTCGCTGGGATCAAGGCCGACACTGCCTTTGGCAGAGTGATCTGGGCCCTTGTCAGCCTGCTTGGTTTTGTTTTTGTGTTTGCCCATGGCGGCATGGCCATTAAAGATGACTTCTGTTAGGCGAAACCCACGTTTGTCGCTGTCGTGAATCACACCAGCGGCCCGTCGATCTGGTGCGCCTGCGCGAGCGCCTGTACCCTCCCCTGCGCCAGGCCATCCTCCGGGAGGGTCTTGGCGCCTGAGCGCGTCTGCCAGTAAGGGCAAAATACCTTACGGTGAGCATCTATTACGGCCGGCTGCGCAAGGACCACCCTCAAGGTCACCGCCAAGGGCCAGGTCACCCTCCGCCAAGAGCTGCTCCGCCATCTCGACGTTCAGCCTGGCCAACAAATTGGGGATTGCTGGCAAGCCGTCCGATGAGCATGCAAAAAGCACTCAGATGAGTATCCTTAAGCAAGCAAGACTCAGAGGATCAGAAGAGCCATGAAGTACGCAGTAGTCATTGAGAGGGCTGGAGAAAACCTCTCGGCCTACGTACCGGATCTCCCTGGTTGTATCGTAACCGGGAATTCTGTATATGAAATTGAACAAATAGTGCGTGAGGCGATCTCTTTTCATCTGGACGGTTTGCGAGAGGATGGGATCGAGATACCGGAGCCCTCTTATGCCGTTCAGTATGTCGAACTTGCTGCGTAACCTGATTGATGCGAAGGCTAACATCAAGATACAATCGTCAAAAGACAATAATTTGCCGATGGAGATCGCTTGAAGCGAGCAGCATGGAGCCTGGCCGGAATCCGCTTGCCGCCACTATCAATTAATGATAACCTAAAGTCCAGACCACGTGGAGCCAGCCATGCCGTCGAGCTACGTCATCGGCGAACATTTCGAGCAGTTCATCAAGAGCCAAATCCAGCAGGGCCGTTGCACCAGCGCCAGCGAAATGATCGATGAAGGGCTCCGGGCCCTTTAGGATCGCGAGAAACTTCGTGCCCTCAAGTTGGAGGCTCTCCGCTCTGACATCCAGCAGGGCATCAACAGCGGTCCCGGCCTGCCGATGCAGGAGGGCACCGGCCCCGATTGGCAGCTTCGCTACGAAGATCTGGAACCCTGGTATGGCCAGGCGGAGGCGCTGTATCGGGTCCATGGCGAGGCTGGCCAACCCTTTGGCGCCCAGCCGGTGCAGCCCTTCCAGGTGGCATTGCGGGCGGCCCTTGAACGCCAGGGGCTGCATCCCTACCGGCTGCCGTTGAGCGTCAGTGAGTCGGCCCAGGATCCCTCCGGCGATGCCGAACTGTTTGGCGTCGATCGGGCCCTGGGCCAGGACGGCTTTGAACTGCGGCAGGGGGCCCGGGTGCTGATGCTGCACACCGATGCGGGCGGCAAGGAAGTGCGGGGCGTCGAGGCCCAGATCGGCCAGCAGCGCTGGTTGTTTAAGGCCCACCAGGTGGTGCTGGCGGCGGGCGCCATCGGCAGCGCCGT
>JAPLIC010000042.1 GCA_026389315.1 Cyanobacteriota bacterium | reverse complement strand
GTTTGTTGGTTGTGCTCCAAACAGGGTCACAGACCGGCCCACCCATTGCAACAGCAGAGAACTGATGGAGGCGAACCGTCAGCCCCGGCTACGCCGGGGCTGCTCCTCCTGAGTTACACCACTCCACGGGACGCTGCTTGTGCTGGGAACCGCCGGCAATATTTGTAATTGGTTGAGCGGTCCACGAGGCATCTAAATTCAACCAATCTGGAAGCAAAGCACCTGACTGAGGTGGCACCGACTTTGGAGCAAGGGGAGGATAGATCATTTCTGTTCCATCCTGCATTTTTTGGGGTTGCTCTTCGGCGCGTGCCTTAAGGGATAAAGGCATGACGCCATTAAAAAACATGACCCAAATCAAGACCCGGGAGACACTTTTTATCATCGTCCTAAAAAGTCACTTATTGTTGGCCATGGTTGATTGTCATTTTTTCATCTGCTCTGTGGTTGAATCGGAACTGGGTTGCTGATGCCCATGCGGGTGCTTTTCGCAAGCCATAGCCTTAGACCCTGCCAGAGCCAGAAGAATGATTGCAAGAATTTGAAACAATTTCATTGTTGTGAAAATATTCTGATTTTGCATTATAATCTATTGCTTTATTGTCAGCCTTGGCTGACATTGCCCAGCGGACGCTAAGGGCGGCAAACGCGCTGGAACCTGCCTTTTGGGAGAATGGCGTCTCGGGGCTTCCCGTGCCAACGGCTGGGGGAACACCAACCCTTGTCGACGCAACCGCTGCCAGCCATGCATTTCCAGGACATCATCGCCACCCTCAACGGCTTCTGGGCGGAGCGGGGCTGCCTGATCCTCCAGCCCTACGACACCGAAAAAGGGGCCGGCACCATGAGTCCCCATACGGTGCTGCGGGCCATCGGGCCTGAACCCTGGGCGGTGGCCTATCCCGAACCCTGCCGGCGCCCCACCGATGGCCGCTATGGCGACAATCCCAACCGGGCCCAGCACTATTTTCAATATCAGGTGCTGATCAAGCCCTCGCCGGACGGCATCCAGGAGATCTACCTGGCCTCCCTGGAGGCCCTGGGCATTCGGCCGGCCGACCATGACATCCGCTTTGTCGAAGACAACTGGGAATCCCCAACCCTGGGGGCCTGGGGAGTGGGCTGGGAGGTGTGGCTCGATGGCATGGAGGTGACCCAATTCACCTATTTCCAACAGTGTGGCGGTCTCGATTGCCGGCCCGTGTCGATCGAAATCACCTACGGCCTGGAGCGGTTGGCCATGTATCTGCAGGATGTGGAAAGCATCTGGGAGCTGGCCTGGAACGGCGAGCGAAGCTATGGCGACCTCTGGTTGCCGTTTGAAAAGGGGCAATGCACCTACAACTTTGAGGCCTCAAACCCCCAACGCCTGCAGCAACTGTTCGCCCTCTATGAGGCCGAGGCCACCGATCTGGTCGCCGCCGCCCTGCCCGCGCCGGCCCTCGATTTCGTGCTCAAGTGCAGCCACACCTTCAACCTGCTGGAGGCCCGCGGCGTGATCTCGGTGACCGAGCGCACCGCCACCATCGCCCGGATCCGCCATTTGGCGCGCCAGGTGGCGGAGGCCTGGCTGGCCGAACGGCACGCCCTCGGTTTCCCCTTGCTGCAGGGGGCCCCACGCCAGGCCTGGCTGGCGGCCGAAGCCGAGGCCGAGCCTGCAGGGGTCGCTTTGCTGCCGCTGGCCTGAGACCAAGGGACAGGGCCCAGGGACAGGGCCCAGGGACAAGGCCAGTGACCGGGGCACAGGGGCACGGGAATCCGCAGGCCTTGGACCTGGAGCCAATGGAGGCGCCGGCCAACCCCTGGGACCAAGGCGACACCAAGGCGGATGGCTGCGGCCGGGAACCCTGGCCCCAGCCACCCCTCGGCCATGGTTGCTGCCTCCCCCGCACCCCCCGGGACCGCCCCCACACCCTCAAGCCAGCGCGGCCCGGGGCACGGGCGCGTCAAGTTGGACGCCCTGTCCCTGCTGGTGCCCCTGCTGCTGGCGGCCCTGGTGGTGTGGGGAACCGCGATCCGCCAACCCCAACCCGGGCCAGAGGATCCGGTGCGCTGGCTGGCGGCAGGGGACAAGGCCGCGTCGGTGCAACTGCAAGGCCGACTGCGGACGGATCCGGTGCCCCTTCAGGAGCCAGCAAAGCCGGGCGCCAAGGAGGGCGCCAACGCGAGCGCCAAGGACGGGGCCAAGGACGAGGCCAGCGATGGGGCCAGGGACCAGGCCAAGGATGGGGCCAAGGACGAGGCAGCCCCGGGTTGCCGGGTGCTGTTGGACAGCGATGGTGGCGCCAGCGAGTTGATTTTCTCCCGCTGCCCAAACCTGCGGGAAGGCTGGCAGGTGCGGGTCGCAGGAACCCTGACGCGGCCAAGGCCCGCCCCCCACCCGCTGCTGGCGAGCGCCCGGGAGCGGCTGGGGCGCCAGGGGGTCTGGAGCCAGTTGCGGGTCGAGCAGGTCAGCGTGTTGCGGCGTCCCGCCACCCCGATCGCCGACCTGCGCCGCCGCATCGCCGCCACCTTTCTGCGCCAGGCCGGTCCCAACCAGGGCGGGCTGCTGGCGGCCTTGGTTTTGGGCAGTGCCGTGGTGCCCCTGCCCAGCGAGCTGCGGGATGACTTTCGCGTCGCCGGCCTCTCCCACGCACTCGCCGCCTCCGGTTTCCATCTCACGGTGCTGTTGGGGGCGGTGCTGGCGCTGGCCAAACCCCTGGGTCGGGGGCTGCGACTGCCGCTGGCGGCCCTGGCGATCGGTTTGTTTTTGCTGCTGGCCGGTCCCCAGCCCTCGGTGGTGCGGGCGGTGCTCACCGGGGCCGTCGCCCTGGTGGCCCTGGAATTCGGGCGCCGCAGCCGGCCCCTGCCCTGGTTGGTCACAGCCGCCGCCGTGATGCTGCTGGTGCGGCCCGATTGGCTCCAGGACGTGGGCTTCCAGCTGTCGGTGGCCGCCACCGCAGGCCTGTTGGTGAGCGCCGGCCCCCTGGAACAAGCGCTGATGGGGGGGAGCGTGACCAGGCGGCAAGAGGCCAAGGAGGAGGATGAGGAGGATCGGGACGCCAAGACCCCGGCAGGTAAAGGGGGGTCGTGGCTGCGGCGCTGGCTGGCGGCCGCTGTCGCCGTACCCCTGGCCGCCACCCTCTGGACCCTGCCGTTGCAACTGCTCCATTTCGGGGTGCTGCCCCTTTGGGCCGTACCCGCCAATGTGCTGGCGGCGCCCCTGCTCACCCCCCTCACCCTGGGATCCATGGCCGTGGCCCTGCTGGATCTGGTGGCACCACCGCTGACGGGCGTGCTGCTGGGGCCCTTGGGCGCCCTGGCGAGCTTGTTGTTGCAATTGGCCCATGGCTTTGCCCAGCTGCCGATGGCCCAATGGCAAACCGGCAGGCCCCAGCCCTGGTTGGTGCTGGGATTGGCCCTGGGCTTGTTGGGTTGGTTGGTGCCGGGCCTGCGGCGGCGCTGGCGGCTGTTGGCCAGCGGCCTATTGGTCCTGGTGGTGTCGATTCATGTGGCCAGCCTGCGGGCCGATGCCCTGATGCTGGTGCGCGATGGCCACGCCGATCTGCTGGTGGCGCGCCACCAGGGGCGGGCGGCGCTGGTGGCCAGCAGCGCCGATGGCTTCAGTTGCCGACGGGCGGCACGGCTGGCGGCCGGCCTGGGGAGTCCCCGCTACGACTGGGTGTTATCGCTGGATCCTGTGGCCAGCCCCGAACCGGACTGCTGGCGGACGCTGGCGCCCCTGGTACTGCTGTCGGGCGATGACAGCGCACCGCTGGGGCCAGGCCAACGACTGCGCAGCGCAGGCTTGGCGGTCGAAGCCCTCTCCGCCGAGAGCAACGCCCTGCAGCTGCAGTTCGGCGGCCAGCGTTGGCTGCTGCTGCCCGATCGGGGCTCCCTGCAGGCCTGGCGCCACAGCCCGCAGGCCCCGAACCAGGCGGGATTGTGGCTGGGCTTCCAACCCCTGGCCGGCGAGCGGCGCTGGCTGGAGGCGCAGACGCACCGGCCCGTCTGGATCAGCGGCCGGGCGCCAGCAGGGGCGCAGCTGCCCAAGGGCTGGCAAAGCAGTGGCCATCGGGGCTCCCTGGTGACTGCTGGGTCCTGAAGGGTGAGCGCTGGGGCTTGAAGGGTGAGTGCTGGGCCTTGAATTGAGCCTGGCCCAGGCTTGACGAGGAGATCAGGCGCGCTCGCCAACAGGGGCACGCAGTCCAGCCGCAAGGGCCCTCAGCCCATCAGCCGATCAATTGCCAGGGCCTTCCGCCAAACCATGCAGCCGATCGATCAGCAGATCCACCTCGGTGGGGGTTTCACCTGACTCGCTGCCAGAGCAGGTTGCCAACCGCTGCCGCACCTCACTGTTGAGCCGCTCGCCGTTGCGCAGCGCCAGCAAGGTGCTGGGGCTGGCGCTGCGCCCCAAGGGCCTGCCCTCGGATTCCAGCAGCGAATGCAGCAAGGCCATTTCAGAGCGCAATTGTCGCACCTCCTTGGCCAGGTTCCGCACCTGGAGCTGCAGGTCCTGCAGGGGAGCTGGGGCAGGAGGGTTGGCGTCGTTCAAGGCTGGGGGTCCCGTTGATCCTTACAGTGGCTTCTGTCTAGGGCAAAGACTTCCCTGCATCCACAGGGGAACCAGCGCCATGGGCTTGGAGAGGTGGCTGAGTGGTCGAAAGCGAACGACTCGAAATCGTTTGAAGGGAAACCTTCCGTGGGTTCGAATCCCACCCTCTCCGTTTTCAGAGCTCAAAACAGGATTCTCGCAGGATTGTCCGGGGGCTGATCAACCTGTCAGCGCCCCAGGGTGCGGCTGATGTCCTTGAGCAGCAGCAGCAGCAGGTGCAGCGGATCGGTGGGTGAGCGCTCAAACTCCGGGATCAGGTGCTCATAGAAACTGCGGGCCTGCTCGGATTCGGCATGCACCAGCAAGCCGCGGCAACCGATGGCCTCGCTGAGGCTGGCGACCCGGGTGATCACATCCAGCAGCAGGGCCGCACCGAGGCCCTGTCCTTCATGGCGTTGGTCCACCCCAGGCGGGCCAGCAAGGCGATGGGCTGGGGGTAGCGGCCGGCGCCACGGCGCAATCGCTCGGGCAGATCGGCGATCGCCGCGCTCGCCATGCACCAGGCGTAGTAGGCGACGACAGCCGTTTGATTCACCTCGGTGACGACAAACACCCGGGTGATGCCGGTCCCATGGGCCTGCTTGGCCACCTCCACCAGCAAGGCGGTCTGCTCCACCGATCGGCAGCGGAAGCCTGCGAGCCGGTGACGGGCCGCCAGCAGCTCAGGCGGTTGGTAGCAGCTCATGCCTGGGGCTGATCCGCCGCTGGGGTGAGGAAGGGCGAAGGCCGCTCCAGCAGCCGCGCCAGCCCCGGCAGGCTGCGGGCAGGTCGGCTGATGATCCACTCCCACTCCTGCAGGGCGTCGGCATCAAGGACGAACTGCTCACGGTCGGCCAGCACCCGCTGAGCCGCCAGCCGCCCCTTGGCCAGCAGGAAGGAACTGCGGTCGGTGCCGAGGGCCGCCGCGGCCGGATCCAGCAGATCGCGGTCGTCTTCTGTGGCCCGCAGCTCGATCCGGTTGGTCTTGGCGGGCCGGTGGCCCTGCGGCTTATCGCTAGTCACGGCAACCACCCGATCGGCGCTAATAGCCATCATACGTCTCCTCAAGCATCTGCAGGGCAATGCAATGGCGGCGCGGCGATCGCTGGCTCTGTCCCACTTTGGCTCGATGGTGCGGTCTGTCCCTCTGCCGATTGCGGGTTAAACGTCGTAGCTTATGGCCACGATTGATTAGAAGGTGGTTGCGGGGGCAGAGAAGATGCAGCCATATTGATAGTATCAAACC
>JAPLIC010000063.1 GCA_026389315.1 Cyanobacteriota bacterium | reverse complement strand
GCCGGCACTCTGAAAGACGTACATTTTTCAATCCAGCGAGTTCTTCTAAGCCGGAAATGGCTGATTGCACCCGATCTTAACACGAGATGGTCGCTGGAATCAACTGCCTTGCAATGGATGTTGGTTCCTCAGTAAGCCCTAATTAAACTGATTATTTGCATATGACTAAAGCTTAACGACTAAGCAATTAGAAATAATTTATAAACGGTTATTAATTTGTATTCAAATTTGTATTCAGCAGAATAGTGCTTTGGGCATCTTGGCCATAGAGAGGAAGTCTCCTATGGTCGAAATGTATCAATTCAGGCTTCAATCGTAACGGTCTTGATGCGGCTGCCGTTGCGTAGTTTCAGCACCGTATCCAGGTCGCCTGTTTGCCCGAAAACCGTGTGCTGACCATCGAGGTGGGGCTGGGGACCATGGCATAGGAAAAACTGACTGCCGCCGGTGTTTCTGCCGGCGTGGGCCATGGACAGGCTGCCGGCCTGATGTTTGTGGCTGTTGATTTCACAGGGGATTGTGTAGCCAGGGCCGCCGGTGCCGGCCTGGCCCCTTGATCCTTCCCGGCTGTTGGGACAGCCGCCCTGGGCCATGAAACCATCGATCACGCGATGGAAGCTGAGTCCGTTATAGAAACCCTCGTTGGCGAGCTTGACGAAGTTGGCCACAGTGCCTGGGGCATCGCCATCAAAAAGCTGCAATTTGATCGGGCCCTCTTCGGTGTCCATCAGGGCGGTGGTCATGGCGCTGAGATCGGGGACTCCAATCCTGCCAGCCGATGGGCGCAACCCCTGCCCTGGAGAAGTGCGGGATCCTTCCCTTCAACGGCCGCAGCGCCAATCCGGACTGTTCGCCGCTACTCCACCAATGGGGCAGGGGCTTCTCCGTTCAACCAGCCCCAGCAGGGCCGGCGCTTCGCCCCAGCCGGCCAACTGTTGAGCCAGATCCAGCTCGACAGCCAGGCGGACGAGCCCTCTCTGTCCGACAGCCAGGCTGCTGGGCGGCTTGGTCTGCCCATGGGCCACCAACCTGGCCAACCACGGAACCCGTCTCAGCGATCTCCTGGGCCTCTGCAAACTGGTCTCAACGGCTTGGTGGCCTTCGAAAGCGGCCTTGGTCCAGCCTTGGTGACGGCAAGGAACGGCGGCTATGGATTGTGGTTCGTCACAACGGCCGGAGCAGGGCTGTTTCCGCCGGCTCGGTGGTTCCCCTTCCCATCCAACGGCGCCTTGCTGTAGAGAGGCAACACTTGTCATCTCCCCCTGCATGGCCAATAGTGCGAGCGCCGATCTCGCTAGCGCACGCCTCGGCGTCCTCGGAGGCAGTGGCCTCTATGCCATGGATGGTCTCGAAAACGTGAGGGAGCTGGATCTGGACACTCCCTACGGCCGGCCCTCCGACAGCCTGCGCATCGGTCGCATCGGCGATTTGGAAGTGGTGTTTCTGGCCCGCCACGGCCGACACCACACCTTCACCCCCACCGAAGTGCCCTACAGGGCCAATATCTGGGCCCTGCGCTCCCTCAATGTGCGCTGGATTCTGTCGGTTTCGGCCGTGGGTTCCCTGCAGGAGCAGTACCGCCCCCTTGACATGGTGGTGCCGGATCAATTCATCGACCGGACCCACCAACGACCTCTCAGCTTCTTTGGCGAAGGGGTCGTTGCCCACGTGACCGTGGCCGATCCCTATTGCGGTGCCCTCAGTCGCATTCTGGAAGATGTGGGCGACAGCCTCATGCCGGAAGGGCGACGACTGCATCGGGGGGGCACCTATCTGTGCATGGAGGGCCCGGCCTTCTCCACCCGGGCTGAGTCTGAGTTGTATCGCTCTTGGGGCTGCTCGGTGATCGGCATGACCAACCACACGGAAGCTCGCCTGGCCCGGGAGGCAGAAATCGCCTATGCCACCCTTGCGATGGTGACCGACTACGACTGCTGGCATACCGAACATGCCTCGGTGACGGTCGAGATGGTGATCGATAATCTGCGGGCCAACGCCGCCCTGGCCCAGGAAATCGTGCGGGCCGCAGCCCAAAGGGTGGGTGTGCAGCGGCCGGCCAGCAAGACCCACCAAGCCCTCCGCCATGCCTTGATGACACCCATGGATAGCGTTCCGGCCGCCACCCGGCGCAAGGTTGATCTGCTGACGACTCCCTACTGGGGAGCTTTCAGCGGTTGAAGCTGGATTTAAGGGCTTGGGTATGGGTTTGAAGATAGGTCAGGAGAGCATCGAAGTTTCCAACAGGTACGCAACTACCGGTAAGGTTAATAGGGCTATAGACGATGGAAGTTCGGCGCCTGTTGACTAGATCAAGGCGCCTTCCTGGTGTTCATGCCGATTTCCGCCTGGCTTCCCCGGCCAAGGCCGCCCGCAGCGATGGGCCATGGTTGGCAAGTAGAACACCAGCCTCCCGGGCCCCCAAGCCGGTGATGGTCATCATCAAGGCCAACTTCACCGAACCATTGGCGGCCGCCAGCTGGTCGGCGGCCACCTGGCGGGAGACGCCGCCCAGGTCCACCAGGATGCGCAGGGCCCGGTCCTCCAATTTGGCGTTGGTCACGGCCACATCCACCATGCGGTTGCCATGGACCTTGCCCAGGCGCACCATCACGCCGGTGGAGAGAATGTTGAGCGCCATCTTGGTGGCCGTGCCCGCCTTGAGTCGGGTGGATCCGGTCAGCAGTTCGGGTCCCGTCAGCAGGCGGATGTCAATGTCACAGGGCATGGGCACCTGGTCGGCAGCCACACAGGCCAGGGCGATGGTGAGGGCCCCTAGCTGGCGCGCATGGGTCAGTCCGCCCAGTACATAGGGGGTGGTGCCGCCAGCGGCGATACCCACGAGGGCGTCGGCGGCCGTAAAGCCCCGTTCCTCCAGGTCGTCAGCCCCCGCTTCAAAGCGATCTTCCAGCCCCTCGGAGCTGCGCAGCAGGGCTGGGGCACCGCCGGCCAGTACTCCCTGCACCAGTTCGGGTGGGGTGCAGAAGGTGGGCGGACATTCGGCCGCATCCAGCACGCCGAGCCGGCCGGAGGTGCCGGCGCCCAGATAAAAAAGGCGCCCCCCCTGGCGCAGACGATCGCTGATCGCGTCCACCGCCGCCGTCAATTGGGGGGCGGCGGCCGCCACCGCCCGTTGGGGTTCAAGATCGTTTTGGCAAAAAAGCGCCACCATCTCGGCGGTGCTGAGCACATCAAGGCTTTCGCTGAGCGGGTGGGCCTGTTCGGTGAGCAGGTGGCCCCTGTCCAAATCGGGGCTGGTCACAGCAGGCCCTCCAGGCGACGACGAAAGGCTTCGACCTCAGGATTCTCCGAAGGGGCCCCGTCCTGTGGCGGTGCCTCCGCGCCAGCCTTCTCTTCTTTCCAGTGCTCCACATCCATGTTGGTTACAGGTGGAGCGATCAGGAGCCGATCC
Source organism: Cyanobacteriota bacterium (assembly GCA_026389315.1). Lineage (GTDB taxonomy): Bacteria > Cyanobacteriota > Cyanobacteriia > PCC-6307 > Cyanobiaceae > Cyanobium. Next base: position 74,590 of record JAPLIC010000063.1, on the reverse strand, counting down.
TCCTCGCTGCTGGGCAGGAAGCCGGCGGGAACGAGCCTGGCTTCATAGCCAGCCTGTTGGCAAAACTGTTCGACTTCGCCACGCTCGAGGGTCTCAACGCAGGGCACCGGGAAATCCTGGGCCTCAAGCAAGCCGGCGTAACGCTCGGCATCATCAGCGGCCTCAAAAAGCAGAACTACCGTCTGGCCGTTGACTTCAATCGAGTGGATGCCCTCCTGATCGCTGCCCGGGTCAAAGAGCAGCACATGCACGGGCATCGCCGAGGGGTCTCTAACGGGCACGGCGGGATGGCTCTTGCTGCGGCTTTAGTTTCTCATTCGAGCCCATCCCGATTAAGGATCCGTCGCTTCGGCTTCCTTCTGAAGTTCCAGCAGGCGGCGATAGAGGGCCTGTTCGGCCTCGCCGAGGCTGGGGGGGACCACAATGCGCAGTTCGACGATCTGATCACCGATCTCGTTGCCCTGGCTCAGGCCCCGGGAGCGCAACCGCAGCAGACGGCCGCTGCTGGAGCCTGCCGGAACCCTGAGGCGCACGGGCCCGCCCAGGGTGGGCACAATGGCATGGCAGCCCAGGGCGGCCTCGGGCGCCGAGAGTTCGAGGGTGTAATGGAGCCGCAGACCCTCGACCCTGAGCCCTTCGGGGGTGCGCACGCGTAGTTGTAAAAAGTGATCCCTGCCACCAGGGGCCACGCCCTCCAAGCGCAGCCGCCAGCCATCACCGGCCCGGGGTGGTGTCCACACTTCCACCACGGTGCCATCGGGCAGATCAAGCTCGACCCGCTCGCCTGAAAGGGCCTGCTCGGGGGAAAGGGCGACGATGCTTTCCTGGTCGACACTCGCCCGAACCGGCGGGGGTGGGGCCGGGGAGGGTGTTACTGGGGCGGCGCCAAAGGGCCCCCAGCGGGGGACCCAACTGCGGGGAAGATCTACCTCCTCGTCATCGTCATCGTCGGGGGGCGCCTCGGGGGCCGGGGCGAGGTCCTCCCGGTCCGTTGCGGCCGGCCGGGAGCCAAAGAGGGTGTCGAGGTAATCCTGAAACTCAGGAAAACCGGTCGCATAAGGAGCGTCTTGATCAGTGGTCCCGGTGTTGGTGCCTGCGCCGGTCTCCCAGGCCCGACGCCGCAGGGGGTCGGAGAGGACCGCATAGGCCTCATTGACCAGCTTGAAGCGTTCTTCGGCGACGGGATCGTTGCCGTTGAGATCGGGATGCCAGCGACGGGCCTGCTCACGAAACGCCTGTTTGAGCAGGGCCCCATCGGCGCCAGGGGCCAGATCAAGGACCTGCCAATAATCAACGGTGACGGCCATCAGCAAAGCGAAGCGACGTCATGGCACTCAGGGGCCATCGTTCCAGGGATCCTGGGGCCCGGGGGGACGGCGCCGGATTTCAGGGCGTGGCTCCTGGGTATCCCGATCCCAGTCACTGCGCGAGCGATCACGGCGGGTTGCCATGCGTTCGCTGAGGTCGAGGCCCCTTGGATCAGGGTCCCATTGATCTTGATCCCTTGGATCTTGATCCCTTGTATCTGGGTCCCTTGGATATTGATCTTGTGGGTTTCGGTCGCTCGGGACAAGGATTCTGGGGTCCTGGATCCGAGGCTCTCGGCTGCTTGGGCCTGGGTTCTTTGGATCTCGGCCTTGACGGTCCTGATCGGTGGGTGGGCGAATGTCGGCATCGCGGCGCCAGTCCCGCCGCTCGGGGGAATCCAGGGGGTCGCGATCCCAGCGCCCCGGCTGGGGCCAATCGCGGTTGGCGGCGGTGTTGTCCCAGGGATTGGTGCCAGGGGAGCGGAAACGGTCTGCCCCGTAGGAGGGGGGGCTGGCTGGGGTACTCCAAGGATCGGAGCGCCCGTCCCGATCCCAATCGTCCCAGTCGTCATCGGCAAACAGTTCATCCTTGAGGGAGCCAAGGGTGTTTTTAATTCCCTGGAGGGGACCGCCTTCAGGCCGGCGTTCACTCATCAGGCGGCGGTTGAGTCCGAACAGGGCTTCTTGCAAGCCGCTGACTGCCAGTTCCAGTTCAGTGGGCTCCTTCTGGCGCAACAGATCCTGCACCTCACGGAGCGACAGTTCGACCGCCCGTTGTTGGCGTTCAGCGCCATAGGGACCCAGCTCAAGGGCCGCATCCCGAAGCCGTCGTTCGGCTTGGGCGACCAGGGTCAGAGCCCGATTGCGGCGATCCACGGAAGCCCGCTTGCGGCGATCCTCAACGGATTTCTGTTCGGCCTCCTGGAGCAATTTCTGGATTTCGTCTTCGCTGAGATTGGAGCCGCCCTGGATGCTGACGCTCTGTTGGCGGCCGGTGGTGCGGTCTGTGGCCGAAACTTGCAACAGGCCATTGGCATCGATGTCAAAGGACACCTGCACCTGGGGAACGCCGCGGGGAGCCGGCGGGATGCCGGAGAGGCGGAAGCGACCGAGGGATTTGTTGTCTTCCCCCATCTGGCGCTCGCCCTGCAAGACATGGATCTCCACCGAGGACTGATTGGCTTCCGAGGTGCTGAAGACATCGGATTTGCGCACGGGAATGGCCGTATTGCGTGGAATCAGCACTTTCATCAAGCCACCGATGGTTTCCAATCCGAGGGAGAGGGGCGTGACGTCATTGAGCATCAAATCCCGCAGCTCGCCGGTGAGGATGCCTGCCTGCACGGCGGCGCCGATGGCCACCACCTCATCGGGATTGACGGATTGGCAGGGCTCCCGCGGCACGAGGGTGCGCACCATTTCCTGCACCATCGGCATGCGGGTGGCGCCCCCCACCAGCACCACATCTTCGATGGAATCAGCGCTGAGATTGGCATCTCTCAGGGCCTGCTGCACCGGTCGCAGCAGGCGGTCCAGCAGATCGGGGCAGAGCGCTTCAAAGGAGCTGCGCTCAAGGGTGGTTTCGATATGGAGGGGGCCTTCGGCCCCGGTGGCGATGAAGGGCAGCGAGATGGGGGTGCTGCGCACTCCGGAGAGTTCGATCTTGGCCTTCTCGGCAGCCTCGGTCAGGCGCTGCAGGGCCTGACGGTCGCGGCGCAGGTCGATGCCGTTGTGGGTTTGAAAGGCATCGGCCAACCAGTCGACGATGCGCCGATCCCAGTCGTTGCCCCCTAGTTGGGTGTCACCGCTGGTGGCCTTGACGTCAAAAACACCGTTGGCGATGCGTAGGACTGACACATCAAAGGTGCCGCCACCGAGATCAAAGACGAGGACCCGCTTGACGGCGCTGCGATCAAAGCCGTAGGCAAGGGCGGCCGCCGTCGGCTCGTTAAGGATGCGTTCGACCGTGATGCCCGCCAGACGTCCGGCATCGCGGGTGGCCTGGCGCTGGGCGTCGTCGAAGTAAGCGGGCACCGTAATCACCGCCGCCTCCACCGGTTCGCCCAGGTAGGTGCTGGCATCGTCGATCAGCTTGCGCAGCAGGCTGGCCACCAATTCTTCGGGGGCGTATTCCCGTTCGGTGACGGGACACACCACGCGCACGTTGCCTTGATCGTTGGCCCGCACCGTGTAGGGCACCGCGAGGCTGCCTTCCTCGAGTTCGTCCCAGCCCCGGCCCACGAAGCGCTTGAGGTTGGCGAAGGTGTTGCGTGGGTTGAGGACGAGCTGGCGTCTAGCCAGTTGGCCCACCAGCAGCTCCTGGTCCCGGTTGAAACCCACCACCGAGGGGGTGGTGCGGCCTCCCTCGGCATTGGCGATGACCTGGGGCCTGCCGCCCTCCAGAACGGCCACCACAGAGTTGGTGGTGCCCAGGTCGATTCCGACGATGCGCCCCATGCCCTTCTTGGTGAAACCCGTCAGCAAGCGCAACGCTACTGGGCAGAGCTGCAGGCGTTAAACCGATCTTAAACGTCCAGGGCCGGGGTCCTGCCTAAATTCGCAATGAGAGATTGCTTTTTCGAGGGAATCAGCGTGATGGCTTCCGAAATCCTTCCGATGCGTGCCGCATGACCGGCCCAAACAAGGCTGAAGCCTTCACCCTGCGCCGAAGGCCTGCCTTCGAAAAATTGATCGACAACGGTTTTCGCCAATCCACCATTTTAATGGCGGCCATGGTGGCTTTTGTCTTGCTGGCCATTTTTGCCACGGTCTTTCTCGGGGCCAGGGAGGCAATTGGCACGTTCGGTTTGAAATTTCTTACGACATCAGCCTGGGATCCGGTGAATGAACGCTATGGAGCGTTTACCGCCATCTACGGAACCCTTGTGTCCTCCCTGCTGGCCTTGCTGCTGGCGGTGCCCTTGGGAATCGGAACGGCCATCTTTATCACCGAGGATTTGCTACCGAGTCGCCTGCGCGACTTGATCGGCATGATGGTGGAACTGTTGGCGGCTATTCCTTCAGTTGTGCTGGGATTGTGGGCCATCTTTGTAATGGAGCCTGCGATCCGCCCGGCCCTTGGCTTCTTGCACAACACATTGGGCTGGTTGCCATTCTTCTCGACGGTGCCCCAGGGTCCTGGCATGGCCCCGGCGATTTTGATTTTGGTGGTGATGATTCTGCCGATCATTACAGCCATTTCCAGGGATGCCCTTAATCAGGTGCCCATCGAGCTGCGTCAGGGGGCCTACGGCATTGGCACAACTCGATGGGGAGCGATATTTAATATTATTTTACCGGCGGCAATTTCGGCCATCACAGGTGGTGTGATGCTGGCATTGGGAAGGGCAATGGGCGAGACAATGGCTGTCACAATGATTATTGGTAATGCCCTTAATTTCAACCTTTCCTTGTTGGCTCCGGGAAATACGATTTCCTCGATGTTGGCCAACCAATTTGGCGAGGCCGATGGCATCCAGGTATCGGCTTTAATGTATGCGGCGCTGATATTGATGTTACTGACTTTTGCCGTCAACATCCTGGCCCAGTGGGTCGTTCGTCGTTTGAGTCTCCGTTACTGATGAAACCCATGGCTATTCCACTCGCTAATGCTGCCCCAGAATCTGTCTCAGGATTCAAACGTGGCACATTATTCTTTAAACCTAATCTGCCCCGTAACCGTTTCAATGTCTTGTTCAACAGCATCGCAGGTGTCTTTGCCACGACAGCGGTCCTGCCCCTGTTTTTGGTACTGGCCTACGTGCTGTTCAAGGGCGGCAGCCTGCTGCGGCCTGATCTGTTCACCCAATTGCCGCCCGCCCCTGGCCTGAGCGGCGGTGGCATCGGTAATGCCATCCTCGGCACCCTGCTTGTCACCCTGTTGGCTTCCCTGATCGCCATTCCGGTTGGTGTGGGAGGCGGCATCTATTTGGCCGAATATTCCCGCAAAGGCTGGTTTGCCCAATTTGTCCGCTTTGGCAATGATGTATTGGCTGGGGTGCCATCGATCATCAGCGGAGTTTTTGTTTACGGCGCCATCGTGGCGACCCGAATCTTCTTCAATCAAAGCTATAGCGCCCTGGCCGGTGGTATCGCCCTGGCTGTTTTGATGTTGCCGACGGTGATCAAGACCACCGATGAGGGCCTGAGGCTGGTCTCCAATGACCTCCGCCTAGGGGCTTACGGCGTCGGTGCCTCCCGTTTTGTCACGATTACCCGCATCACCTTGCCCGCTGCCTTGACCCCCATTGCCACCGGCATGGTGCTTGCCATCGCCCGGGCGGCGGGGGAAACGGCACCGCTGATTTTTACAGCTTTGTTTTCACCGTTCTGGCCCGAGGGAGTCTTCAATCCCATCGCGACGATGTCGGTGCTGATCTTCAATTTTGCCATCATGCCGTATGACGCCCAAAACCAATTGGCTTGGGCGGCGTCCTTCGTGTTGGTGATAATGATTCTTTTAGCTAATTTACTGGCTCGTAGGCTGGCCGCACGCACCAAGACCTAGCGACCCCTATTTATTCAACCAGCTTGCTCCCATCCTTTCTTCCCAGGACCATGACATTCACTCCCCCTGCACGCGACGATCAGAATCTTTCCCCCAGCTCGGGGGTCATCTGCATGTCCCTGCAGAATGTTTCCATCTCCTATGGAAGCTTTGAGGCCGTTAAGAATGTGTTTCTCGATATTCCCCATGGCAAAGTCACGGCGTTCATTGGGCCTTCCGGCTGTGGCAAATCCACTGTGCTGCGCGCCCTGAACCGCATGAACGATTTGATTCCGGGCTGCAGCTTGAAGGGCCGGGTGATTTTTGATGGCCACGACCTTTACGATCAGCGCGTCGATCCGGTGGAGGTGAGGCGCCGGATTGGCATGGTGTTTCAGAAGCCCAATCCCTTCCCTAAGAGCATCTACGAGAACATCGCTTTTGGTGCCCGCATCAATGGTTATCGCGGTGATATGGATGAGTTGGTGGAGCGCTCCCTCCGCAAGGCGGCGGTTTGGGACGAATGCAAGGACAAGTTGCGCGAAAGCGGTTTTTCGCTCTCAGGCGGCCAACAGCAGCGCCTCTGCATCGCCAGGGCCATCGCCACGGAGCCAGAGGTGATTTTGATGGATGAACCCTGCTCAGCCCTCGATCCGATCTCCACCCTGAAAATTGAGGAGACAATGCATGAACTCAAGAAAAACTACACAATTATAATCGTTACCCACAATATGCAGCAAGCGGTGCGTGTGGCGGATATGACCGCTTTCTACAACGCTGAAGCCGTTGAAGGGGGGTCTGGCAAGGTGGGCTACCTCGTTGAATTTGCCCCAACTGAAAAAATCTTCAACGCCCCGGCCGAGCAGTCCACCATGGACTACGTCAGCGGCCGTTTTGGCTGATCATGTTTGTGGGCCTTTGGTTCTCAAGGGCCTAATCTGTAGGGGTATTGGCGGTCGGAATTAATTCGTGATGCTATAAAAAAACCGGCCCTAGGGCCGGTTTTTGCTGACGGAGAGGGAGGGATTCGAACCCTCGATAGAGTTGCCCCTATACAGCATTTCCAGTGCTGCGCCTTCGACCACTCGGCCACCTCTCCAGGGGCAAATGGGGCAGGTGTCAATGTAGCAGCAGCCCCATCCAGCTTTTGCGATGACTACGCCATGACTCCCAGTCACGCCATCACGGTTCACTGGCGCCAGGCCGGCCGGGTGATTCGCTTGGAGGTCCCGGAAGGGGACTACATCATGCAGAGCTTTGAGGCCCAGGGCGAACCCCTGCCCTTCAGTTGCCGCAACGGCTGCTGCACCGCCTGCGCCGTGAGGGTGCTTGCCGGCGCCATCGATCAGCGGGAGGCTTTGGGCCTGTCCCGGGAGCTGCGGCAGCAGGGCTACGGCCTGCTCTGCGTGGCCCGGGCCCAGGGGCCCCTGGAGGTGGAGACCCAAGACGAGGACGAGGTCTATGAACTGCAGTTCGGCCGCTATTTCGGCCGGGGGCCCGTGCGGTCCGGCCTGCCCCTCGACGACGAATAACCGCCGCTTTTGTGATGCTTTCCCTTTCTGATACGGCCCGCCTGGACTCGGGCCTCGATCCCCAAGCCCTAGAGGGTCTGGCGTCTGTGGCGCGGCGGGCCGCGTTGGCGGGTGCCCTGCCGCTGCGCCAACTGTTTGGCCAGCTCGAATCGGTGCGGGCCAAGGGCCTCGCCGGCAATCTGGTCACCGAAGCCGACCTGGCTGCTGAGGCCGCCGTCCTGGCGGTGCTGCGCCAGGACACACCCGAGCTGCCGATCCTGGCTGAAGAAGGGGGCCGGCTGGCTGGTGTCGGTCAACTGGAATGGTGTGTGGATCCCCTTGATGGCACCACCAACTACGCCCATGGCTTTCCTTTTTTCGGCACCTCCGTGGGCCTCACCTGGCAGGGAAAACCGCTCCTGGGCGCCATCGCCCTGCCGATGAGTGATGAGCTCTTCTGGGCGGCCCCGGGCCTGGGCTCCTGGTGCAACGACACCCGCCTGCAAGTGAGTGGTTGCCAGAAGCTGGGGGACGCGCTCTTGGCCACCGGTTTTGCCTACGACCGCATCGACCGCCTCGACAACAACTACGCCGAATTCGCCCATTTCACCCACCGCAGCCATGGGGTGCGTCGGGCCGGTGCCGCCGCCCTCGACCTGGCCTTCGTGGCCTCCGGCCGCGTTGATGGCTACTGGGAACGGGGCCTGCAGCCTTGGGATCTGGCCGCCGGAGTGGTGCTGGTCGAGCAGGCCGGTGGCCTGGTCTGTGGCTACGGGGGAGAACCCCTGGACCTCGGCAGCGGCCGGGTGGTGGCCTGTGCCCCCGGCCTGCAACAGCCGATGCTGGAAGCCCTGGCGACCTGTCGCCCCTTGAATGGCGCCAGCTACGGCGCCCCCGAATTGGACGCCCCCCTCTCGAACTGAGCGCATGGCTTTGCAACCCGCCGCTGGCGTCCGTGATCTCCATCCCCGTGATGTGGAGAGCAACCGCCGACTCTGCGATCTCCTGGCCCAGGTTTATCGCCTCTGGGGGTATGAGGAGGTCACGCCGCCCACGATCGAAACCCTGGAGACCCTCGAGGCCGGCGGTGCGATCAGCGACCGGGAGCTGGTGCGTCTGGTGGCGGGCCAACCCCTGGGTCTGCGGCCCGAGCTGACCGCCTCGATCGCCAGGGCCGCCAGTACACGCCTGCGCCACCGCCCCCGCCCCCTGCGGCTTTGGGCCACCGGCACCACCTTTCGCAGCAGTACCGATGACGGGGGCGGTTTGCGCATCAACGAGAGCCTGCAAAGCGGTGTCGAGCTCCTCGGTGACAGCTCGCTCGCGGCGGACACCGAGCTGATCCACCTGTTGCTGGCGGCGGCGGCCACCCTGGGCCTGCAGGAGCGCCACCGCCCCATTTTGCTGGTGGGGCACCACGGCCTACTGGGGGCCTTGCTGCAGGAGATTGCCAGTGACCAAAGGCTATTGGCGCGCCGGGCCCTCACCAGCTACGACCCCTTAGGCATCGAAGCATTGGCGGTGCCGGAGGCCCAAAGGCATCGCTTGCAGGCCTTGCTGCGGCTGCGGGGCGAACCTGCCAAAGTGCTTTATCAAATCGAGCAATGGCTGGGGCCGGTGCCCCTGATTGTCAGCCTGTCCGCCACCTTGGCCAGCGTCGAACCCGCCGCTGAGAGCATGGGTCTGCGTTTACAACTCGATCCCAGCTTTCAGCCCCACTTCGATCTCTATGACGGCCTGGTGCTGAAGCTTGTTTGCCAGGGTGGCGACGCACCGGTGGCCATTGCCAGCGGCGGACGTTACGACGGCCTGGTGCGACGTTTTTGCACCGACCCCCTCCAGGGGGCGGGCACTGGCTTCGGCTTTGACATCGGGGCGATCCGCGAGCTGCTGGAGGCCACCGCTGGCCCCACCGACCCCGCCAGGCCCTGGCTTGTGGCGGTGGCGACGGCGGCGGACCTGCCCCTGGCCCTGGAGCGACTAGCCGAATGCCATGGGCGGGGTGAGGCGGCCGAGCTGTGTCACCAGTTGTGCGCCGATAGCGCCGAGGCCGAGCACATCGCCAACGAGCGAGGTTGCCGCGGTGCCCTCTATTTGGCGGCCTCTCCTTAGGATCCGCCCAGCTTCCGCCGCCGCCATGGCCCACACCATCGTCACCGAGATCTGCGAGGGGGTGGCCGATTGCGTGGATGCCTGCCCGGTGGCCTGCATCCATCCCGGCAAGGGAGCCAATCGCAAGGGCACGGCTTTCTACTGGATCGATGCCGACATCTGCATCGATTGCGGCATCTGCCTGCAGGTGTGCCCGGTGGCGGGGGCGATCCTGCCGGAGGAGCGGCCTGAACTGCAGCGCAGCTCCACTTGATTGCCGTGGCTGCCGTGGGCCTTATCTCGGGTTGCCATGGCTCTGGAACACGCCTCGGCCCCGACGGAAGGGTGGTAATCCCGACTTGGCCAAGCCCCATACCCCTGTTGCAGAGTGGGTTGACGCCGTAACCGACGCACAGTGCTCCAAAGCGAACAGGGTCAGATTCAGATCCACACCGAGAACATCTTCCCGATCATCAAGAAGGCCGTTTATTCCGGCCACGAAGTTTTTCTTAGGGAGCTCGTCAGCAATGGTGTCGACGCCATCAGCAAGCGGCGCATGGCGGCCATGGCAGAGGATTGCAGCGAGGGCGACGAAGGAAGGATCCGCATCCACATTGATCGTGAGGCTAAAACCCTGACGATCAGTGATAACGGCATTGGCATGAGCGCCGATGAGGTTAAGCGGTATATCAATCAGGTGGCTTTTTCCAGCGCAGAAGAATTCCTGGAAAAGTACAAGCGTGAAACCGATGCCATCATTGGTCACTTCGGCCTGGGGTTCTACTCCAGCTTCATGGTCGCCCGCCAGGTTGATCTGATCAGCCTTAGTGCCAGGCCAGGCTCTGAGTCGGTGCGCTGGAGTTGTGATGGATCTCCCAACTTCACCTTGGAAGGAGGCGAGCGCAGCGAGGCCGGCACCGATGTGGTGCTGCACCTGCAGGAAGAGGAACTCGAATATATCGAGCCGGCCAGGATTCGTAGCCTCATCACCACTTACTGCGACTTCCTGCCGGTGGCGGTGGAGCTCGAAGGCGAAACGATCAACAAGCGGGAAGCTCCTTGGCGTAAGAGCGCCAGGGAGTTAAGCGAGGAAGATTACATTGAGTTGTATCGCTATCTTTATCCCTTCCAGGGTGATCCCCTGTTCTGGGTGCATCTCAATACCGATTACCCCTACACCCTGCAAGGTATTCTCTATTTCCCGCGCCTAAGCGGTCGTGCCGACTGGGAAAAGGGTGAGATCCGGCTCTATTGCAGCCAAGTATTTGTCAGCGACTCGATCAAGGAGGTCGTGCCTCGCTATCTGCTGCCCCTGCGCGGCGTCATCGATTCCCCCGACATCCCCCTCAACGTCAGCCGCAGCGCCCTGCAAACCGACCGGCGGGTGCGCTCGATCGGGGGCTTTGTGGCCCGCAAGGTGGGTGATCGCCTCAAGGAGCTGTACCGCCAGGAGCCGGCCCGCTACGCCGAGATCTGGGACGCCATCGCTCCCTTCATCAAGGTTGGCGCCATGGAGGATGACAAGTTCGCCGACCAGGTGGGAGACCAGGTGTTGTTCGGCACCAGCGCCCATGCCCAGATGCCGGTTGACGCGGCCCCGGACGCCAGTGCCGATGGCGATCGTCCGCCCGCCGAAGCCCATGTCGATCCGATCGCCTGGGGCGACAAGGCCTACACCACCTTGGCGGGGTACCGGGGACGGTTGGGGGCCGACCACGCCAACCGCATCCTTTATTGCACCGATGAGGCGGGCCAGGCGGGAGCCTTGGCGTTGTGGAAAAGCCAGGGCGCCGAAGTGCTCCTGGCCGATAGCTTCATCGACACCCAATTCCTGCCCTGGCTGGAATCCCGCCACGGCGAGCTGCGCTTCCAGCGGGTGGATGCCGAGCTGGATGCCAGCCTGCAGGAAAGTGAAAGCGGCCTGACCGATGCCGAGGGCAAGGACGACAACGACAACCTGCGCGATCTGTTCAAGCGGGCCCTCGCCGACGACCGCATCACCATCCAGGTGCAGTCCCTCAAAGGAGAGGAAGCTCCGGCGGCCCTGATCCTGCTGCCCGAGCAGATGCGCCGCCTCAATGACATGGGTGCCCTGATGGAGCAACGCCTGCCCGGCCTGCCGGACCACCATGTTCTGTTGGTGAACCGTCGTCACCCCTTGGTGGCTGGGCTGCTGAAGCTGTCCCGAGGTGCGGTGCTGACCACGGGGGCGGGCACCGGCGGATCCCCCAGCCAGCAACTGGCCAACGACCTGGGCCGCCACGTCTATGACATGGCCCGTCTGGCCGTGGGCGGACTGGCTCCGGAAGATCTGGCAGGCTTCCAGCAACGGGGCACCAGCTTGATGGGTCAGCTGATGCAGCGCACGCTTTAGGGGCCCACCCTTCCCATTTGGTAAAGTTACGAATTACTGGCCGTTTCCGGGCCTTAGCCGTTCTCCCCTGTTATGTCCCGCGTCTGTGAACTCACCGGCAAGCGTGCCAACAACGGCATGGCCGTCAGCCACTCCCATGTGCGCACCAAGAAGCTGCAGCAGGTGAATCTCCAGTATCGCCGCCTCTGGTGGGCCGAAGGCAACCGCTTCGTGAACCTGCGGGTGTCCACAAAAGCCCTGCGGACCATCCAGAAGCTCGGCCTGGGTCGCTTTGCCCGCGAGCTGGGCGTGGATCTGCGCCGCTTCTGAAGTTCATCCCATCCCCCCACTTTTGCGGACTCCTTTGATGCGCCGCCGTCAGTGGCTGGCTATGGCTGCTTCTGCCTTTCCCTTCGGCCTGCTGTTGGCCTGGGGAGTCGCTCCGGCCAAGGCTATCGGTGGGGTGCTCCCCGAGATCGACAAGTTGGCTCCGGCCTTTGATCTTGAAGGCGTGGCTCCGCCCCCGGGGGGCTTGCCCCAGGGGGGGCAATCCGCTAGGGGCGGCATTAGTGCCATCCCTGTGCGCTTGCGCACCTCAGACTTTCAGGGACGCTGGCTGGTTCTCTATTTCTATCCCAAGGATTTCACCAGCGGCTGCACGCTGGAGGCCCGATCCTTTCAGGCGGCCTTAGCCGATTTCCAGCGACTCGGAGCCGACGTGGTCGGCATCAGCGCTGATGCTGCCGAAGACCACATCTCCTTCTGTGCCGCCGAAGGGCTCACCTACCCCCTGCTCTCCGATCCGGGCGGCAGCGTCAGCCGCGCCTATGGCTCCTGGCTGGCGCCCTATTCGCAGCGCCACACCTTTTTGATCGACCCCAACGGCCAACTTCGAACCCGCTGGCTGGGGGTGCGGCCCCTGGGCCATGGCCAGGAGGTGCTGGCCGAATTGCAACGGCTGCAGCAGCTGGAGGCCAGCCAAGGATGACTCCCCCAAAGGCCTCGCTCCGCCTTCAAGGCTCCGCTGCCTTGGCCCGTCGTCGGTTGGTGCTGGCAGCAGTGGCCGCCGTGGCGTCGTTGCTGGCCCTGCCGCGGTTGGTTCCGGCCCAGGCCTCTGCGGCCCCAGCTGGGGCCAGTCTGCATGTGCTGGCGGTGGCCGATACGGGCAGTGGCAATAAGCACCAGATGGCTGTGGGTCAGCAGATGGCCTTGGCGAACCGGCGCCAGCCCGTGGATCTGGTGCTGCTGGCGGGCGACAACGTCTATCCCGACGGTGATCCAGCCCAGTTGGATCGCGTCTTTGTGAAGCCTTATCAAGAGCTCCTGGCCAACAAAGTGCCTTTCTTTGCGGTGCTGGGCAACCACGACATCCGCACCCGCAATGGCGAGGGTCAGCTGGCCTATCCGGCCTTGGGCATGGGCGGACGCTGGTACAGCCTGCGGCGGGGACCGGTGGAGTTCTTCCTGCTGGACACCAACGTCAATGCGGCCTGGCAGCACCAACTGCCCTGGCTCAAGGGAGCCCTGGCCCGCAGCACGGCCCCCTGGAAAGTGGTGGTGGGCCATCACCCGCTCTACACGGCGGGCTTCTACGGCGATGATGCGGCTGGTATTGCCCGCCTGACGCCTTTGTTCAAGCGCTATGGCGTCCAGCTTTATATCAATGGCCATGACCACAACTACGAGCGCACCCAGCGCATCAATGGCACCACCTATCTGACGGTGGGTGGTGGTGGCGCCTACCTACGACCGGTGCTGCCCAATGAGCGCACGGCCTACGCCACCAGTCAGTACAGCTTTGCTGAGCTCAACTTCGAGCCCAACAAGCTGCGTCTTCAGGGCTGGAATGCCGAGGGCCGGCGGATCGATCAAGCGGTGTTGTCCGTAGGCGCTGACTGACTTCGGTGGGGCCCCTCCAGGGGCAGACGCCGGCCCAAGGGGAAGGTCTGCCCCTGGGCCTTAGGTGCTTGCCAAACAAGGTGCTGGTTTTGGTCCATCAAGCGTGCGGCTTGCTTGCACCCATCAAGCGTGCGGCTTGCGCCCATCGATAGATCCGGCACAGGTTTTGGTGTCCTGTCCCCTGGGGCCGAATCCCTGCTGGCTCGCCGTTTGCCAGGGGTGGCCTTGGACGCCCCATCCCGGGGGATGGGGCGTTAGCGATTGAGCATCAATACTCATTGCCCAGGTCGAAGGTGCTTGAGTACCAGAAATTCAGCTTCTTGTCATGACCGTTCAACCTGGAGATCTGATCAGCATCAGCCAAAAACCCGGCACCACCTATCAGGTGGTCAATTTCGACGATTTCTCCGATTGTGTCTGGGTTCGGCGCTGGCCCCTTGATGCCCGCAGTTCACCCACCTTTGCGGTCCATGGCAGTGAGATCAAGCCCCAGGTAGCGGAGTTAAGTCGATGATTCCCCCCTTGACTGCCGTGCTGAACCGCCTGCTGTTCTCGGCCTGGAGGCTCGCCCTGTTGGCAGGTTTGCTGGCCGGTGTCGCCGAGTTCTACATCCGGGAAATCGGCACCTCATGAACTCCCTGGGCGGCGCGGGCCAGCGGGGGGGACCACGGTTCGTTCTGCGGCCAATGTCCCTCTGGCATCCTTGACAAATCTGCTGCCCATGATTGGCGGATTCGACCCCCTTGGGCCTTTCCCGCCTTGCCATCGGGTTGCCCTGCCGCCACAGTCAGGGCACCCCGATGCCCCTTGAGCTACGGCCATGGCCAGCGCCCCGATCACGCGCCATCCCCCCCGCTTCGATCAGGCTGGACTGACTTACAGGCCCGCCGCTGCTCGCTTCCACAGCCAGAATGCCTGGCTTGATAGTTGGCACAGCTTCAGTTTTGCCGGCCATTACGACCCCGATTGGTGTGGCTTTGGACCGTTGCGGGTGATCAACGAGGACCATATTCAGGCCGGCAACGGTTTTGGCATGCATCCCCATGCCGACATGGAGATCATCACCGTGATGCTGGCGGGTGAATTACGCCACCAGGATTCCATCGGCCACAGCGAATCGCTGCGCTGCGGTGAGGTGCAGCGGATGAGTGCCGGCAGCGGCATCGTGCACAGCGAAACCAACTCCTCGACCGCCCCCTGCCACCTGCTGCAGATCTGGATCGAGCCCAGCGGCAGGGGTCTTGCCCCTGGCTACGAACAGAAACCGTTCACGATCGATCGAGGTTGGACGTTATTGATCGATCCTCAGGGCCAGGAGGGGGCCATGGCCATCAACAGGCCCGTGCGGCTCTGGCGGGCCCGTGCTGGCGCCGCTCAGGTGCTTGGTTGTCCGGTGGCGCTTGACGCCCAAGGCTGGATCCAGATGATTGCGGGCGAAATCATCGCGAGTGAGATTGCCTCGGTTGAGACTCCTGCGGGTCAGAAGCCTGCGTGTGAAACGGCTCCGGGTCAGACGCCTGCGAGTGAGGCATCGCCAGACCCCTTGAAGCCAGTCCGCCGTTTCCAGGGCGAGGGCGAGGCTGACGCCCGGGGACCAATCGCGGTGGGTCCGATCATGGGTGTCTTGCGCCAGGGTGACGGGCTTGGTTTCGCCCCCGGCAAACGGATCTCGCTTGAGGCCGGCGATCAGGGCGCCGACCTGCTGTTGTTTGAACTGCGCTGAGTTGCGGGGCCAGGGGCGCGGCTGCAGGCGGGGTTTCCTGCAAGCAGGTCCCGGGCCGGGTACTGGCGCTGCCAGGATTCAGCCATCGGCGGCCCTGGGCTGTCCCACCCCAAGGGCCCATGAGCACCGAACCTGGCCTTTCCCCCCCGCCCGGACCCCTCACCCATCTCGATGGGACCGGTGCTGTGCGCATGGTGGAGGTGGGCGATCGGCCCGCCACGCTGCGCCAGGCCGTGGCGGAAGGTTTTTTGCGCATGGCCCCAGCGGTGTTGGCCCTGGTGTTGGAGGGCAGGGCCCCCAAGGGGGATGTGCTGGCCGTGGCCCGGGTGGCGGCGATTCAGGCGGCCAAGCGCACCTCAGAATTGATACCTCTCTGCCATCCCCTGCCCTTGAGCGGCGTCCAGGTGCGGATCGAAGCGGCCGTCGATGGCAGCGGCTTGCGCCTCGAGGTCGCCGCCAGCACCACGGCCCCCACCGGCGTTGAGATGGAGGCCCTGACGGCCGTCAGTGTCGGTCTGCTCACCCTCTATGACATGGTGAAAGCGAGCGATCCGGCCATGGTGCTCGGGCCGGTGCAGTTGCTGCGCAAGTCGGGGGGCCGCTCGGGGCTTTGGGCGCGACAGAGCCAGCCCAGCGATGCCAGCAACGCTGCCGCCAGCGATGGCTGAGCCATTCCCCCCCGAGGGTCTTCCCCTGGAGGAGGCCCGCCGCCGCGTCCTCAGCAGCCTCCAACCGCTTGCCGGCCGCGAAAGCGTGCCCCTGTTGGCGGGCCTTGATCGGGTGGCGGCGGTGGCTGTGCGGGCCAGCGCGGCGGTGCCTGGTTTTCGGGCCGCCATTCTGGATGGCTACGCCGTCAGCGATGAGCTTCCGCCTGCTGTGGGGCGCCAATGGTCCGTGGTCGGTCGCTCAGCCCCAGGCCTTCCTTGCCTGGACCGTCTCCAGGGGGACCAGGCGATACGCATCCTCACCGGTGCCCCCCTGCCCCCAGGGGCCGCGCGGGTTTTGGCCCAGGAGCTGGTGCGGCGTGAGGTGGACGTTATCCAGCTGGTCGCCGAGGCGGGTCCGGCCCGTTGGATTCGCCCGGCCGATGAGGAAGGGGCCCTGGGGGACCTGCTGTTGCCCGCAGGCCATCGCCTGGGGCCGGCCGATCTGGGACGCCTGGCCGGATGCGGTGTCGAACGGATTGAAGTGCTCAAGCGCCCCCGGCTGGGTTTATTGATCAGCGGCGATGAACTGGTGGCGCCGGGCTGCCAACGCGCCTTCGGCCAGATTTGGGAAAGCAATGGCACCCTGCTCGGGGCACTGCTATTGCGTCTCGGTTACCCCGTGGCCGCCATGCGCTGGGAGCCCGATGAGCCCGGCCGCCTGGGTCAGGCCCTTGATGACCTCGCCAGCGTCTCGGATGTGGTGGTGAGTACCGGTGGGGTTTCGGCTGGGGACAGCGATTGGATTCGGCCCTTGCTGGCCGAGCGGGGCCGGGTCGACTTCTGGAAATTGTTCCTGCGCCCCGGGCGTCCCTTTGCCTTTGGCCACCTGGGCGCGGTGCCCCTGTTCGGCCTGCCGGGGAATCCAGTGGCCGCCGCGATCACCGCCTTGGAATTGCTCTGGCCAGCCCTGCAACATCTGGAGGGTGCCGAGCCCGAAGTCCCCCTGCGGCTGCGGGTGACCCTGGCGGATCGTTGCGAGCGTCGGCCCGGTCGGCCGGAGTTGGCCCGGGCCCGCCTGGAGGTGGATGGGGAGGGTCAGCTCCTGGCACGGCTGGAGGGCAGCCAGGCCTCCTCCCGTATCGGCTCGTTGCAGGGGGCCGATCTGTTGTTGGAGATCCCCGCCGCAGCCGCCACCCTCGAACCCGGCATTCAGCTCTGGGCCCGGCTGCTGCGACGGTCCCTGTTCTGAGGTGATGGCCAGGCTGGGAGCCTGCGCCCCAGCCTTAGAGGGGAGTGTTCCCCGCCACCCACTGGCCGCAGCCGTTGACCCATTCCCGTTTCCAGAACGGCGCCTCGTGTTTGAGCGTTTCGAGCAATTCCTGGCAGCAGCGCAGCGCCGGCCCGCGCCGATCAGCCGCCACCGCCACCACCACAATGGGCTCGCCGGGCTTGATCCGACCGACACGATGCCGCACCAGCACGGCGGCGACTCCGTGCTGGTGCGCCAGGGTCTGGCTGATCGCTGCGATGCGACGTTCGCTCATGCCCGGATAGTGCTCGATCTCAAGCGCCTCCAGGGGGGCACCATCGGAGGCCACCGGCCGCACCCGTCCGATGAAGTGGGCTTCGGCTGCAGCGATGGCAGCAGGCCCGTTCCTCAATCCGGCCTGCCAGGCGGCCAAGCTGGCCAGGGGATTGAAGGGGGCGGCCAGCAGCTCCACATCCACCGGAACGGGGAGAGGGGGGGAAGCCATGCCTCAGCCCCCACTGATCGGTGGCAGGAAGGCCACTTCATCGCCGTTGGCCAAGGGGGTGTTGAGGGCGGCAAATTCATGGTTGATGGCCACCCGCACCGTGGCGGGGGGTGTGGTGCCGCCGAGATTCAACAACGTCCACACGGCAGTTGCGGTCATGCCGTTTTGGTGGACCAGGCTCCGTTCCTGCCAGCCAGCCTCCTCGCGCAGACCTGCGAACAGGCGCACCCGTACTTCGCCAGACGTCATGGCTTCCCCCAACTCAGGCCCACTTGATCAGTCTGCCGCCTGGGGTCGCTGCCCCCTACGGCCTCCGCTTGGGCGCCCACAATGGGCCCTTAGCGCCCGGAAGCGATCGTGGGTCTTGCCATCGCCTTACTCACGGTCTCTGACCGTCGCAGCCTGAATGACGATCCCTCGGGTGATGCCCTCCAGCAACGCCTGCTGGAGGACGGTCATCAGCTGGCCGAGCGGCGCCTGGTGCCCGACGATCGCTACCGCATCCGTGCCGAGTTGAGTCGCTGGATCGCCGACCCCGCCGTGCAGGTGGTGCTTAGCAGTGGCGGGACCGGCTTGACAGGGCGCGATGGCACCCCTGAAGCGGTGGCTCCCTTGCTGGACAAGACCATCGACGGCTTCGGCGAACTGTTCAGGGTGCTTTCCTTTGAGACGATTGGTACCAGCGCCCTGCAGAGCCGTTGTCTGGCGGGGGTGGCCAACGGCACCATCGTGTTCGTTCTGCCCGGCTCCCTTGATGCGGTGCTGACGGGCTGGGATCGGCTGATCCGCGCCCAGCTGGATGCCAGCTGCCGTCCCTGCAACCTGGTGCAGCTTCTGCCCCGCCTCGGTGAAGACCCGGATCAGCCGCCCAGATAGGCCATTTCCGCGTGGGGGGGCAGGTTGGAGTCGGTGGTCGCTCTGGCCCTTCGTTCGGCCCGTTCTTCGCTGTAGCGATCGCTGCGCGAGCGCCAGAGGTCGGCCAGGGCCTGGCGCAGGGCGGCCGCTTGGGGCCTGGGCCTCAGCCAGGGCCGCAGGTCCGTGCCGCTGCTGGCAAAGAGACAGGAAAACGCGAAGCCATCGGCGGTGATGCGCAAGCGATTGCAGTCGCCGCAGAAGGGTTCCGTGATCGAGGCGATGGTGCTGATGGGGGGAGCATCAGCGGCTCCCGCCCCACCCCCGCCCCCATCGCGATAGCGCCAGCGCCGGTGGGTGGCGTTGGCCTCCCGGTCGAGGGGCTGCAGGGGCCAGTGGCTGTGGATGCGGGACACCATGGTGGCGGCTGATAACACCTGGTCTGGGTGCCAGCCGTTGCGGTTGCCCACGTCCATGTATTCGATCAAGCGCAATTCCAGCCCCCGTTGGCGCGCCAGGGAGGCCAGGGGAAGCACCTGGTCCTCGTTGACATCGCGTTGGATCACGGCATTCAGCTTCAACCCGCCTTGGGCCGGATCAAAGCCCGCCGAGCGGGCATGTTCGATGGCGGCCAGGACCTGCTCCAGGACCCAGCCCCCATCCCGGCGGCCACTCATCCGCGCCACGCTGGTGGCATCGCTGCCATCGAGGCTGAGGGTGACACTGTCGAGCCCGGCTTTGCGCAGGGCCTTGGCCCGCTCGGCCGAGAGCAGCAGCCCATTGCTGGTGAGGGCGATGCGCTTGAGTCGGGGCCTCAGCGATTGCAGCGCCGTGATCAAGGTCTCCAGGTCGCCGTCCAGCAGCGGTTCGCCTCCGGTCAAACGCAGGGTGTGGGCGCCCAGATCGACACTGGCGGTCACCAGCTCCCGCCGTTCTTCCACCCCCAGCAGTCCGGATCGATCCTTTCCCTCGGGGAGGCAATAGGGACAATTCAGGTTGCAACGCGCTGTCAGGGACAGGCGCACCACACCGAGGGGGCGGCTGAGACGGTCTTGGAGGGGGGCCTGCTGCATGGCGGCAAGCTACGGCTGTTCCTTTGTCCCTGGCGTCCCCCCCCAGAGCGGGGCGACGTCCTCGGGTTCATTGGCGTTGCGCAAGGTTCCCGGGGGAAGTTCCAGCTCCTGACAGCCGACCGTGGCGATCCAGCGCTGCAACCCCCGTTCCCCCGCCGCGGTAGCTGCCTCAATCGCGGCCCGGTGGCGACCATCACTGGGATAGAGGCCCAGCAACGGTTGGCGACGTTCCCCGTCATGGGCCACCAAGATGACGTTGGCATCGGCTGGTGCGGCCACCAGGGCCGCCAGGGTCGAGGGCTGCAGCCAGGGCATGTCGACGGGACAGAGCAGCAGCCGCTGGTTGGGGTGATGCTCCATTAGGCGGGCCAGGGCCAGCAGCGGGCCTTCCCTGGGCTCCGGTTCGACCAGTCGCTCAAGGCGATCGTCCCAGCCCCAGCGCTGCGCCAGCCGCAGCGCCACCTGGTGGTGGCTTGGCTGGTGGCTGAACAGGGTGAGGGGCGTCTCCAGGGCTGCCAGCAACAGCAGGGTGCGCTCCAGCCAGGTGCCTCCCTCGGGGTGGGTTAGCAGGGCCTTGTCCTGACCCATGCGCCGGCTTTGGCCGCCACAAAGGCAGCAGGCCCGCAGGCGCACTGCTGGGCGGCGGGAAAGACAGGCGCTTGCGATCGGTAGGCTCACGGGAGCGACAACGGCCTTCCTTGACAAACCCACAGGGCCTAGGGTACCCAGTCAAGCTGGATAGGTCTTTCGGGCAATCCCTGGCCCTGCTTCCGGTCTTTGGCTGTGGCCAAAGGTGCCTTGCCCCGCCGCACCAATGGCTCTTGCCCCGCAGCACCGATGGCTGTCGATTCCCCTTCCCTAAGTCAACCGGTCCGTTCGGTCTGCCCCTACTGCGGCGTCGGTTGTGGGTTGCAGATGTTGCCGCCCGCCGCCCCCGATTCGGAGAATGACGAGGTGCCCCGAGCCTGGGGCACCAGGGGAGATCGTCAGCATCCTTCCAGCCTGGGTCAGGTGTGCATCAAGGGCGCCACGGTAGGGGAGAGCCTCGATCAAGGCCGCCTCCTCTACCCTGCCTACCGCGCCGGATTGGACCAGCCCTTCGAGCGCATTGGCTGGGAGCAAGCCTTTGATTTGCTCACGGCCCGCATTAACACCACCCTCAAAGAGCGCGGACCGTCGGCTATCGCGATCTATGGCAGTGGCCAATTCCATACCGAGGATTACTACATCGCCCAGAAGCTGATCAAAGGGGCGATTGGCAGCAACAACTTCGATGCTAACTCACGCCTCTGCATGAGTTCGGCGGTGTCGGGCTATGCCCGCAGCCTGGGTTCCGATGGCCCGCCCTGCTGCTACGAAGACATCGATCTGGCCGATCTGGTGGTGTTGATCGGCACCAATACCGCCGATTGTCACCCGGTGTTGTTCCAGCGCCTGCTCAAGCGCAAGAAGCGCCAGGGACGTGCCTTGAACATCATCGTGATTGACCCCCGCGCCACCGCCACAGCGGCGATCGCCGACTGGCATCTGGCCATCGCCTCGGGCACGGATCTGGCCCTGTTGCATGGCATCGCCCATCTGCTTTTGCAGGCCGGCAGCATCGATCGTTCGTTTGTGGCCACCGCCACCGAGGGCTTTGATGATTTCAAGGCCCACGTGGCCGCCTGGACGCCGGCCCGTACGGCTGCATTGTGTGGAATTCCCGAGGAGGATTTGCGGGCTATCGCCAGCCTCTGGGCCGGCTCCAGTGCCGTGCTCAGCCTTTGGTCGATGGGACTGAACCAGCGCGTTGAGGGCACGGCCACCGTGGGCGGCCTGATCAATCTGCACCTGCTCAGCGGCCAGATTGGCAAACCTGGCTGCGGTCCCTTTTCCCTGACGGGCCAGCCCAATGCCATGGGGGGCCGCGAGGCCGGGGGCCTGGCCCAGCTACTGCCGGGTTACCGCTCAGTGACGGATGCCAGCCACCGCGCCGAGCTGGAGCAGGCCTGGGGCCTGGCACCGGGTTCCATCGACTCGGAGCCCGGTCTTTCCGTCTGGCAACAGATTGAGGCCATGGAGGCCGGTGCCCTGGACCTGTGGTGGGTGGCGGCCACCAATCCCCTGGTCAGCCTTCCCCACCTAGCACGGGTGCGCGCCGCGGTGAGCCGTTGCCCCATGGTGGTGCTCAGTGAGGCCTACGCCGGCAGCGAGACGGCTGCCTATGCCCATCTCTTGCTGCCTGCGGCCCAGTGGAGTGAAAAGCAGGGCACGATGACCAACTCAGAACGGCGGGTCACCCTTGCCCCGGCCTTTCGCCAATCCCCCGGAGAAGCGCGGCCAGATTGGCAGGTGTTCGCCGAACTGGGTCGACGCCTGGGCCATGGCGCCCAATTCCCCCCCTGCACGGCGGCGGATGTCTTTGCCGAATTTGTGGCGCTTACCGCCGGTCGCCTGTGTGATCTCTCCGGGTTGAGCCATGGGCTGTTGGCGCAGTCCGGTCCCCAGCAGTGGCCCTTTCCCGCTGGCAGCGAACCCACAACCACCTCAAAGCGGCTCTACGGCGACCACCGCTTTGCCACAGCCAATGGGCGGGCCCGTTTCCTCTGCGATCCACCGCTGGGCCTGGGCGAGCCGCCCTGTGAAGCCTTCCCCCTGGTCCTGACAGTGGGCCGTTATCTGGGCCATTGGCACACCATGACCCGCACGGGCAAGGTGCCAAGGCTCAACGCGATGCATCCAGAACCCTTGTTGGAGGTCCATCCCGGCGATGCAAAACGGTATGGGGTGGCCGATGGCGCCTGGGCCCAGGTCAGCTCTCGACGTGGCAGCCTCGCCGCCAGGGTGCAAATCACGGACCGTATCCGTCCAGGAACTCTTTTTTTGCCGATGCACTGGGGTGGCAGCCAGGAGAAGGCCTGTGAAGCCAATGCCTTGATGCACGAATTGTTCTGTCCTCACTCGCGCCAACCCGAGCTCAAGGCCGCAGCGGTTCGGCTGGAAGCCGCCGACCAGGAGTCAGGGGGGATAGGGGCTTAGGTGTCGTCGTGGGCGTGGCGGCGATAGAGGAAATCAAGGGCTTCATTGCGCAAGACGCCATAGCGGTTGTCGGCCAGCATCGCGTCGTGGTTGCGGGGTCGCTCAAAGGGCACGGTGAGAATTTCACCAATCGTGGCTGCGGGACCATTGGTCATCATCACAATGCGATCGGCGAGGAATAGGGCCTCATCAATGTCAT
This sequence comes from Cyanobacteriota bacterium, assembly GCA_026389315.1. Classification (GTDB taxonomy): domain Bacteria; phylum Cyanobacteriota; class Cyanobacteriia; order PCC-6307; family Cyanobiaceae; genus Cyanobium. Next base: position 51,677 of record JAPLIC010000063.1, on the reverse strand, counting down.
GGGTGATCATCAAAACCGTGGGTTTCTGTTCGCGCCAGATCGCCAGGAGTTCCTCGTGGAGTTCTTCCTTGGTGATGGCATCAAGGGCGCCGAAGGGCTCATCGAGCACGAGGACGGCTGGATTCACCGCCAGGGCCCTGGCAATGGCCACGCGTTGCTTCATGCCCCCGGAGATCTGCCCGGGTTTCTTGTCGGCCGCTTCAGTAAGGTGAACCATCTCGAGGTGATGGTCCACCACCCGTTGGCGTGTGGCGGCATCGAGCTCGGGCCGGGCAGCCCGCACGGCCAAATTGACGTTCTGCCACACCGTTTTCCAAGGCAGCAAGGAATAGTTCTGAAACACCACCATGCGATCGGGACCTGGCCGCTCTATCGGTTGACCCGCCAGGCTCACCTGGCCGCTGCTGGGCTTGAGGAACCCCGAAACCATGTTGAGCAGGGTGCTTTTGCCGCAGCCGGAATGGCCGATGACACAGAGAAATTCCCCCTGTCGCACTTGAAGATTGATATCGCGCAGGGCTTCAAAGGGACCGCGGCGGGTGGCAAAGACCTGGCCCACCCCGCTGAACTCGAGAAAAGAGGGGTTGGGTGCGGGGAGGACGGCGCTCATGGAGGGGGAATTCAGCGGGATAGCAGGGCCGGTGCGGAGAGGCTGGGCAGGGGGATCGGGGCGACCCGTGGTTCTGGGGCACCGGGGAGGGCCTTCAGGTAGGCGAGGGGATCGTCCTGGTCGAAGGGGATGTCATCGGCGAGGCAGAAGGGGTGACGATCGGGACGCAGGCTGGGATATCCGGCCAAGGCCAGGGCCCGGTCGCACAGGTCTGGGCGATAAATTTGGCCGAGCAGTTCGAGCCGATTACTGGGGAAGGGGCACCAACCCCAGCGGCTGAATTGGCTCAGAATCCATGCCCCCTCGGCCCGATTCGGGATGTGGGAACGGTCAAAGTGGTAGCGGTTGAATTGGAGTAAAGCCTGGGGCTTTTCATCGTTGCCGTAATCGAACTGGCGCTGCAGAGCAATCTCGGCCCGGCGGCCCAGCCATTGATTTTGGCTGAGGGTCTTGATCAGCTCGGGTCGCTTGCCGCCATCGTCGCAACGCTCGGCCGCTTTCATCAGCCCGGCGCCCAGGGCATCAAGGGCCCCAGGATGGCCTGCGGCCCACCCCTCCGAACAGGTGATTACCTTTTCGGGATGGCCACTCCAGATGTCCAGATCGGTTGCCAGGACATAGCCCTGGCGGTCTTCGACGGCTTCTGCGACCCGATAGCGGCCGGCGATGAACCCATCGATCTGTTGGGTTCGCAGGCCCCCCGCCATCGTCATCGGCGAGAGGGGGGTGAAGCGCACCTGGTGCTCGGGGTCGATGCCGCCGGCTGCCAACCAGTGGCGCAGCAACAACTCTGCCATCGATCCCAGCTCTGGCACCGCCAGGGTGAGGGGTTGGCCCCGGTTCAGAAGCCACTGACGCAAATCGGCGCGACGCCGGATTCCTTGGGCCAGCAGGGAACGGGCGATGCAGAGGGCATTGCCGTTGCGGCTCACCGTCATCGGCGTGATGGCCGGCCAAGGGGACCGGCCCCCCAGTCCCAGGTTGAGGGCCAGGGGCGTGGTGGCCGAGGTGATGGCCACCTGCAGATCACCTTCGAGCAACTTTGCTTCGAGACGATCCCAGCGGGCGAAGGGGACGGGCATCACCTCGATGGCGGCCCTATCGAACAGACCTTGATCGAGGGCGAGGGCCAAAGGGGCAATGTCGAGACCTGGCAGGAAACCGATTCGAATCGTTTCTGCCCGCCGGGGCCCCTGACTGCGGGCCGGCGGTAGGGCGGTGATGTTGTCTTGACTCCTGTCGACGCTGGAAGCTGCGGCGACGCGGGAGCGATGCTGGCGCAGGCGCCGCTGTTGATGCAGAAAGCCGATCAGTTCTCCCCGCAGGTGATAGTAATTCGGATGTTCGATGACCTCCAAACGCTGGCGGGGTCTGGCAAAAGGTACGTTGAGAATCTGGCCGATCTCCGCTTCAGGGCCATTGGTCATCATCACCACCCTGTCGGAGAGCAACAGGGCCTCATCCACGTCATGGGTGACCATAACGGTGGTAACGCCAGCCTCTTGGCAAATCTGCATCAGTTGTTGTTGCAGATTGCCGCGGGTGAGGGCATCGAGGGCCCCAAAGGGTTCGTCCAGCAGCAATAAACGGGGTCGGATCGACAGGGCTCGGGCGATTGCCACCCGTTGCTTCATGCCGCCCGAGAGTTCTGCCGGCAACTTGTCGGCAGCGTGGCTGAGACCCACCATCGCGATACTGCGATCGATGGTTTGTTTCCGTTCCGCCAATGAACTAGCGGCCATGACACTATTCACCGCCAAAGCAACGTTCTGGCGAACGGTTTGCCAGGGCAGCAATGAGTAGTTTTGGAACACCACCATGCGATCTGGACCTGGCTCGCTAACCTCTCGGCCATCAATCAAAATGCCGCCGCTGCTGGCTTGGGTCAGGCCCGCTAGAAGATTGAGTAGGGTGCTCTTGCCACAACCGGAGTGGCCAATCAGGGAAACAAATTCCCCTTCCCGTATCTCAAGATCGATGTCCTTGAGGGCTATGTAATGACCACCCTCTTTGAGGGGGAAAAGTTTGGTGACATCATCAATGGTTAGAAATCGATTCATCTCAATTTCCTCCCTGCGCAACTTGACTTCCCGTCCAGGCTACCAATCGATCAAGGGCTAAGCCCACAAGGCCAACATAGAGAATGGCTAGGATGATCTGGCTAGAGCTGCTATCACCTCCAGCGTTGTAAGCATCCCAAATGAAGTAACCAATGCCTCCATCTGCCTTGAGCATTTCGGCGGCCACGATGGCTAGCCAGGCCAAGCCGACCGCAATACGCAAACCAGTGAATACATAGGGTACGGTGGCGGGAATCACAATGTTGCGGATGTATTCTCCTTTACGCAGTCTTAATACCCGTGATACATTGGTATAGTCCTCGGGAATTTCTCGAATCCCGACAGCCGTGTTAATTATAATCGGCCAGATAGCCGTAATGAAAATCACAAATATGGCCGAGGTGTTGGCGTTCTGAAACACCATCAATGAAATCGGAAACCAGGCCAGCGGCGGTACGGTGCGCAGCACCTGAATGACCGGGTCAAAGCCTTTACCAATAAAGCGGTTCAAGCCCAGCAAGCCGCCGATGGCGATGCCAACGATGGCTGCCAAACCATATCCTAAGGCGACTCTTTGGAGCGAGATTAGGATCTGCCAGCCCAGTCCCTTGCTTGTGCCGCCGTTGTCAAAAAATGGTTGGGTGATGTAAGGGTCCCAAGTATCTCTAATCACATTGATGGGTCCCGGTAGCCGGCCTGTGCCAAGGATCAGGGAAAGGGCCTGCCAAACAAATAGAAAACCTCCGATGCAAATCAGATAGGGCAGCACGCCGCGCAGCACCGGATTTGAAAAGCGGTTCCGGGTGGATTGCGACAAGGATGTCGCAGAAGCGGAGTGGGACATCTTGTTCAAAAGTTAGGTCAAAGAGCCCCAATCGGTACGGGAGACCCACTGGGGTTGGGGTGATAAATGGATGGATTTCAGGCCAGGGTCTTGATCTTTAAAGCATCGAGATAGGCCTTGGGATTCTCAGGGTCAAACACGACGCCGTCAAAGAAAGTTTCCTTGCCTCGTGAATCACTGGCGGGAATCGCCTTCTCTTGACCTAAGGCTTTTGCGGCCGTTTTCCATAAATCGCTCCGGTTAACCTTATTCACTAATGCAGCCGTATCCGTATTGGCGGGCAGATAGCCCCAGCGTATGTCTTCGGTGACAAACCAGCTGTCATGACTTTTAAAGGGAAAAGAGGCATTATCCGACCAGAAAAGCATCTTGAAAGGGCTGTCTTTGACAACGCGACCATCGCCATAATCGACATTACCGGCAAGGCGAGGTTTGATGTCTTCGACTTTGGCCTTAATATACTTATCCTGAGCAAGAATCTCACACATTTCGTCGAGATTCGCTGGGTTCTCACACCATATTTGGGCTTCTTGCACGGCCTTGAGCAGGGCCACAGATGCATTGGGATTCTTGTCCACCCAGTCGGCCCGCATCGTAAATGACTTTTCTGGATGTTTGTTCCAAATTTCTCCTGTTTGAGTCGCTGTATAACCGAGTTTTTTATTGACCAATCGCTGGTTCCACGGTTCACCAACACAGAACAAGTCCATCGTTCCGGTCTGCATATTTGCCACCATCTGGGGTGGTGGAACCACAACTAAATCAGCATCTTTGTTCGGATCAATGCCATTGGCAGACAGCCAATAGCGCATCCATAAATCATGGTTGCCCCCAGGAAAGGTGACGGCAGCTTTGAGCTTTCTGCCCAGACTATTGGCACCTTTTGCCAGGGCTTCTTTGTTGTTGACAGTGAGTTTGGCATCCAACAAGGCATTGGAGGCCGAGATGGCCTGTCCCTGCAGATTCAAGCGGGCAAGGATGTACATAGGCAGGGGTTGTTTGCTCTTGGTTATCTTTCCGGCCGTTAGTAAATAGGGCATAGGACTAAGAATATGGGCCCCATCAATCCCCCCGCCACCACTGCCAAGCTCAAGGTTGTCGCGAGTTGCGGCCCAGGACGTTTGCTTGAGAAGTTTTACCTCGGGCATGCCGTGCTTGGCAAACAAACCCTTCTCTTTGGCAATGATTAGTGGTGCAGAGTCCGTTAGGGCAATGAAACCTAGAGTTGCTCCTTTGACCTCATTGCTGATGCTTCCCGTTGGGGAAGACTCAGGTTTTGTTGTCACCTTCTGGCCGCCACAAGCAGCCAGGAAGGCTGTGCCAGCCGCTGTGCCAGCCGCTGTGATCAGAAACTTGCGCCGCGAAAATGAGGCCATGGAATCCGGTGAATAAAGGGAAGCGTTTTTTTGTAAGTGGAGAATCAATCTCCATTCGAAGCTTGCGCTTGAATTGAGTGCTTGACGCACTGAGCAGGCACAAGGGAGGCGAGCGGGCAGCCGGTGTGCCAAGACCAGGCTTCAAAAAGAAGCGCTCTGATACAAGAATTTTGAGTCGGCGCTTTAGGCTTGCCGACTAATTAATTAAAACATCGGCTGGCTGGCCCGGTTGTCGCAATGGCTACGAAAGCCGCGACTCGCCGGTCCCCTTGGTTCACGAACCCCTCAGGAGTCCGAATTCGCCCAAGGCCCTCGCCATGTTGCGGTGTTCATGGCCAGGGTGGCTGAGTTTGATCAGGGCGAACCGCTGCAACTCGTCCAAGCAGGCCCAACGTTGGGGGTCAATCTGCAGGCCAAGCTGGGCGCAGGAGAGTGCCACATCCCCAGGCAATGTGTCTGCTTGTTGCCAGGCACAAGCGCGGGCCGGTTCCAAAGCTTTGGCCGGTCCTTCGGGAAGGCTGTGGCTGCGCCCCAGCAACCAATCCCCCATCGCCTTGAGGGAGCGGCCGTCATCTTTCCATTGCAGGAGGCTCTGCCGTTCGGCTGGGCTCAAGCCATGCCAGTGCACCAGTTTCAACTTCACTCCCGCCAGATCGAGCTTGCGGCGTACCGCCATGGGGAGGCAACGCAGATCGCCGCTGAAGTCCGCTTCGAAGGCAAACAGTCTGTTGTGAATGGCCTCTTGACCCGGGGGGCTGAAAGGTTCGCTCATGGAGCCAGTTCCAGGCATTTCCTGGCGCCGCTGCGGGCTTGCAGGAGGGCCCTGGCCTGTTCCAGGGCTGTTGGCAGATCATCATGGTGATCCGCCAACCAAAGGTAGGCCCCGAGATTCCAGAGCAAGGCTTCCGCCAAGGGGCCTTCCCCCCTCAAGGCCGACTGGGCGTCTCGTTGCCAATCCTCCAACCCTGTCCAGGGGATCTCCGCCGCGCTGATGCCATGGTCACGGGGGTGAAGCAGGATACGTTCGACGGCCCCCCGACGCACCCGGGCCGTAATCCCGGCCCGGGTGGTGGGCAGATCGGTTGATCCCTCCAGCCCCTTGACGGTTAACAGCTCGGTTTCGCCGGCCGCAGCCAGGGCCTCCCAGGCCCGGGTTTCGGTTGGTGGATGCACGAAGCCGCTCACCAAAAGCCGCTGGCCCTGGTGCGGGGTCCAGAGCAGTTCCAGGCTGGCCACAGGGGGGCGTTTGCCGATCAGATCCCTGATCAACACCAGCCGTTCGGCGGCTTGGAAATGGTCAGGTTGGTGGGTCAGGGCCAGGCCATGGTCATCGAGGCGGTCTTGCACAGCTGCCAAAGGGAGCCCCCGCCATTCGATGCCGAGGGCGGCGAACAGCTCGGCCAGGGTGATGCCATATTTCACCGGCATCGGGTTTCCCCCATGCAGCACCACCGGAATCCCTGCCGCCGCCAGCGTCAGAGCCAGCAGGGGCAACACTGGGGCGGTGCGGCTGCGGCCGTCATAAGGAACCCCAAAGCAAAGGGCACGGCGCCCCGGAGTGGTCAGGATTGGCCCCAGGGACCGATAGCCATCCAGCATGCCGGTGAGTTCCTGGGGCTCAGGCCGGCGGATGCGGTGCGCGATCAGAAAAGCACCCATCTGGGCTGCTTCAATTTGGCCCTTGAGCATCAGCTCGATCGCTTCACGGGCCTCTTGGCGACTGAGACCGGAGCTGGTGTGCTCACCGCTGCCCACCTTGCCGATCAGCTCTCGGAACAGGGCGCAATCCGCTCCCAGGGCTTTAAGCCGTTCCTGGCGGCGAGCTTCGAGCGACGTCAGGGGCGAATCCGTCGCTGCATTCTGTAGCGGTTGCAACAGGGGGGGATTCGGTCGATGGGGTCATAATGTCACTTAGAGCGTTGGTGGTTTCAGGTCTCAGACCCAGGTCTGAGCCTTGGTGTGGTTTCGATCACCACTCCTACCCCCCGTTTCCGGACATGACCGACCCCATAGCGGCGGCTGACGATGGTGCTGGCAGCCCTACCGCTCTAGACCCCTCGCCTCCTATGACAAAAGTGGAGTTGGCCAAGTCCAACTTCTGCGGCCTTGATCTTGCTCCCCGCCTTGATCAACTCGCCCGCATGGGCTGGGAATCCCTCGACGAGGCGACACTCACCATCCATCTCAAATGGCTGGGAATCTTTTTTCGTCCAGTCACCCCTGGGCGATTCATGGTGCGGCTAAGGCTGCCCAATGGTGTTATCCGCGCCGATCAGCTAGCGGTGCTTGCGGAAGTAGTTGATCGCTGTGGAGAGCATGGCAGTGCTGATATCACCACCCGACAGAACATTCAGCTGCGCGGTCTTCTGCTGGAGGACATGGCGCCCTTGATGACTTCCCTGGAGCGAGTCGGTCTGACCAGCCGCCAGTCGGGTCACGACAATCCCCGCAACATCACGGGCAATCCACTCGCAGGCATCGATCCTGACGAACTCGTGGACACTCGCCCCCTGATTGGGGCCATTCAGAACGTTTTGCTGGGACCCGATGGCCCCCGCAACCTGCCGCGTAAATTCAACGTGGCGGTGGGTGGTGCCCCCGACAGCTTTCTCCTCCACAACGATCTGGCGTATCTGCCTGCCCTATGGGAGGGCGAACTCGGTTTCACCGTCATGGTGGGGGGCTTTTTTTCGGCCCAACGCAATGAGCTGGCGATTCCCCTGGGTCTCTGGTTGCGCCCCGAGGAGTTGCCGCTTTTCACCCTGGCCGTGCTGCGTCATTACGAGCGCCGTGGGGATCGAGCGACCCGCCAAAGGAGCCGTGTGATGTACCTGATTGAGGCCCTGGGCCTTGATGCCTATCGGGCCGAGGTGCTCGAGACCCTGCAGGCCTTGGGTGGTGGCGCTGGGGATGCGGTGCTGCATGACGGCTCCCATCTGGTGTCAAGGGCCCCGAGGGATGTCTGTGGAGTCCATCCCCAGAAACAGCCAGGGCTTTGTTGGGTGGGCCTGAACGTGCCCATGGGACGGCTCGATAGCGCTGCCATGGAGGCCTTGGTCGAGCTGGCCCGTGGCTACGGCAGTGGTGAACTCCGCTTCAGTGAGAGTCAGAACGTTTTGATTGTTGATGTTCCAACCCAGCGGGTTGCGGCCCTGCTGGAGGAGCCCTTGCTGCGGCGTTTTCCGAGTGATCCAGGACCGCTTCTGGCCGAAGCCGTCAGCTGCACAGGCAATCATTACTGCGGCCTGGCCCTGATCCCCACCAAAAGCACGGCCCTGGCGGTGCTGGAAGCACTGGAACAACGCTTGGTGCTCCCCGAAGCGGTTCGTAACCACTGGACAGGCTGCCCCAATGCCTGCGGCCAGCCCTATATGGGTCAGATCGGATTGATGGGGGCCAAAGCCCGTAAAGAGGGTCAGATGGTGGAAGCCGTCAAGATCTTCCTGGGGGGCTCCATGGCTGACGATCCCCAGTTGGCGGTTTTGCATGAAAAGGCCGTGCCGCTCAGCGATCTGCCGGATGTCCTCGAGACTTTGTTGGTGGAGCGTTTCGGGGCCAGCCGCCGCCACGCCTCGGCGTGAGACCGTCCTCTCCCCTGGCTCTTCGACCGGCTGTCATGGTGAGAAATCTTGGGCCCAGTCCCGTTCCGGTGCCATCTTCAGCCGCCGAACTCCCCTTCGACCCGGACCCCGGCGCCCTGCCGGCTTGCGGCCATGCCGATCGCTGGCCCTGGCTGCAGGCCTTGCGTCGCCAGAGACCCTTGCTGCTGGAACCGTGGCTGCGGGCCATCGAAGTCGGTCAGCTCGAGCCGGAGCCTGATCTGCTAACCGTGCTGGCGGACCAGCTCGACGCTGATGCCGCCGTTCGTTTGCTGCGTTTCTGGTTGCAAAGCCCCGAACGAACGCCATCGCTTCCCAACCTGGTGGGCCGCGTCCGCGACAGGGCGGTTGCGGATCTGTTGGGCGCAGCCCTCACAGACGGGGGGGAAGGGCGGTTGGATCCCCCTTGCCAGGCGGTCCTGCTGCCCTTGATGGGGCACCAGCGGCGAGCCAGTGACTTTCCCCTGTTGCAACGGCTGGCCCTGCAACCGGGGCCCCGCCAGGTTCGGCAGTCCGCTTTTGAGGGGCTGAGCCTTGGTTTGAGTGCCTGGCCCTTGCCAGCCCTGCGCAGCACCCTGGTCTCCTTGGCCCATGATCTGGACCCCCTGCTGGCGGGCGCGGCGGTTGATTCCCTGGCCCGGTTGCCCAATGCCCGTTCCCCGTTAATCCTCCTGGGACGCACCTCCCTGGAGGCTTCTGTGGCCGAACGGCTGCAACGCCGGCTGAGGGCCCTTCCCGCCAGCACCCTGCTGTTGTTGGTGCATGGGCGAGCCGATGGCTTCATTCCCCCGGTCTTTCGTTCCCTGGCCGCGGAGCTGGAACAGCGCCGCGGTGCCCCAGTAAGGCTGCGGGCCCTCACCGATCCGAGCCCCCTACCCCCAGAGCCGCTGGGTGATCCCTTATCGCTGATTCCTCTTTTTCTGCTGCCAGGGGGACATGTGCGCCATGACGTGCCGGCGATCGCGACCGCGCTGCGCCAGCAGGGACCGGTGCGGGTTCTGCCCTTTCTGGGGGCTTGGCCCTGCTGGCAGCGAGCCCTGGCGTTTGAGGTGGCCCAAGGCGCTGCTGACCGCGCCCGGCCTCGATGGCTCCATCACCCCATCGCTGGTCCATTGGCCGTCCGCTACCTTGCCCATCTCGAACGGGTGACCGGTGCTGCCTGTATCCAGACTCCTGAGACCGATGGCGACCTTGTGGCCCTGGCTGGGGACCAGCTGGGGGGACTCATGCCCCTGTGCCTCGGGGCCAGTCGCTTGAGCGAGAGCCTGGTTCCGCTGCTGGGTGAATCGGCCGCAGCACCCTTGCTGGCACGACCTGGCTTGCGGGAGGAGCTGCTGCAGGCCCTTGAGGTGCTGCCATGAGTCGCGAGGAGTCAGCCCTGGAAGGCCTGGGAACCGTCTATCTCGTGGGGGCCGGGCCGGGGGACCCTGAGCTGCTCACCTTGAAGGCCCATCGTCTCCTGCGCGAGTGCGATGCCCTGGTGCATGACTCCTTGGTGCCCAAGGCCTTGCTCGATCTGGTTGGACCGGACTGCGAGCGGCATTTCGTCGGCAAACGCCGTGGCCACCATTCCGTGCCCCAGCCGAGTACCAATGCGGTTCTTTTTGAGCTGGCCGGTCGCCATCGCACCGTGGTGCGTCTCAAGGGGGGGGATCCCTTTCTGTTTGGGCGTGGTGGCGAGGAGGCGGCCTATCTGGCCAGCCGCGGAGTCCCTGTCCAAGTGGTGCCTGGCGTCACGGCAGGCATAGCCGCGCCTGCCTATGCCGGCATTCCAGTCACCCACCGGCGGGCCGGTTCCAGCGTCACCTTCGTGACCGGCCATGAGGAAATCGACAAGGGCCGCTCGGGCGTCGACTGGCAGGGCCTGGCCCGCAGCAGCGACGGGTTGGTCATCTACATGGGCCTCCACAATTTGCGTCATATCTGCCAGGAACTGGCGGCCGGTGGCCTGGATCCCGCCACCCCGGCCGCAGTGATCCAGCAGGGCACGGTGCAGGGCCAGCGCTTGCTCGTGTCCACTTTGGTAGATCTCGCCGATCAGGTGGAAACCGAGGGGTTCACGTCCCCCTCCATCGTGGTGGTGGGGCCTGTGGTGGCCCAGCGGGTGGCGGTTTGTGCGCCGCCGCTGGCCGATACGGAGATGCCGCTACCGTTTTAAAGCCATCTCCTGGAAGGGCCAGGGTCTTGGTCGGGGCCGCCGCCCCCATAGGATTGATCCATGCCCACCCCTCCCCCTGACGGCAGAGAGGCGCCACTCGCCATGCCGGGAGTGGTGCCGCCGTTGGAGCAATTGTTTCCCTTTGCGCTCGATCCCTTCCAGCTGGAGGCGATCGACGCCTTGAACATCGGCCATTCGGTGGTGGTCAGCGCCCCCACGGGCTCGGGGAAGACTTTGGTGGGCGAGTACGCGATCTACCGGGCCTTGGCCCATGGGCGCAGGGTCTTCTACACCACCCCCCTCAAGGCCCTGTCCAACCAAAAACTGCGCGATTTTCGCGAGCAATTTGGTGCCGAAAATGTTGGCCTCCTTACCGGTGATCTCAGCGTCAATCGCGAAGCCGGGATCGTGGTGATGACCACGGAAATCTTTCGCAACATGCTGTACGCGGAGATTGATCACCCCGACGATGACCCCCTGGCCGATGTCGAAGCCGTGGTCCTCGATGAGTGCCACTACATGAATGATTCCCAGCGCGGCACCGTCTGGGAGGAATCGATCATCCACTGTCCGCCCCCCATCCAACTGGTGGCCCTGTCGGCCACCGTGGCCAATGCCGGGCAGCTCACCGATTGGATCGAACGGGTGCATGGCCCGACCCGGCTGGTGCTCAGTGACCACCGCCCCGTGCCCCTCGCTTTCAGTTTTTGCAGCGCCAAGGGATTGCACCCCCTGCTCAATGAGGCCGGTACAGGGCTCCATCCCAATTGCAAGGTCTGGCGGCCTCCCAAAACCACCCGCCGCAAGGGCCCCCGGGAACCGCGACCGCCCCAGCCCGAGGCGCCGCCCATCGGCTTTGTGGTGGCCCAGATGGCCCAGCGGGACATGCTGCCCGCCATTTACTTCATCTTCAGTCGTCGCTCCTGCGACCGGGCCCTCAGGGATTTGGGAAAGCTTTGCCTGGTCAATCCGGCCGAGCAAGCCTTGATTCGCGCCCGCCTCGATGCCTATGTGGCCGCCACCCCCGATGCGGTTCGCGACGGCGAGCACGCCGATGCTTTGTTGCGCGGCATCGCGTCCCACCACGCCGGTGTTTTGCCCGCCTGGAAAGAATTGATTGAGGAGTTGTTCCAGCAGGCCCTGGTCAAGGTGGTTTTCGCCACTGAAACTCTGGCGGCTGGCATCAACATGCCCGCCCGCACGACTGTGATCTCGGCTCTTTCCAAACGTACCGAGCGGGGCCATCGCCCCTTGATGGGCAGTGAATTCCTGCAGATGGCGGGTCGCGCTGGCCGCCGTGGTCTCGACGATCAGGGTTACGTCGTCACGGTGCAAAGCCGCTTTGAGGGAGTGCGGGAGGCCGGTGAACTGGCCACCAGCCCTGCCGATCCGCTGGTGAGCCAGTTCACTCCGAGCTATGGCATGGTGCTGAACCTGTTGCAGCGTTACGACCTCAACAAGGCCAAGGAATTGGTCGAACGCAGCTTTGGGCGCTACCTGGCCACCCTGGACTTAGCGGATGACGAAGCGCGCATTGGTGAGCTACGAATCCAGCTTGCCAGCCTTGAGGCCAGCGGCGGTGATGTGCCCTGGGACCAGTTTGAGGACTATGAAAAGCAGAGCGGCCACCTGCGTGAAGAACGCCGCCTGTTGCGCATTTTGCAGCAGCAAGCGGAAGAAACCCTGGCCCACGAACTCACCCTGGCCTTGCAGTTCGCCAGCGAGGGGTCTCTGGTCAGTTTGCGTGCCCCCCAGTTGCGCAGCCGCGTTACCCCGGCGGTTGTCGTTGCCAAGGTGCCGGGAGCTGGACAGTTTCCTTGGCTGCTGTGCCTCACCGACGACAACGTCTGGATCTTGTTGCCCTGCAGCGCCGTCGTGGCTCTGCACGCCGAGCTCAGTTGCCTCCAGGTGAGCCAACTTCAGCCTCCCGATCTTCAGCGCAGCGGCGAACTTCGCCACGGGGACCAGGCCAGCGGCGGTCTGGCCTTGGCCGTGGCTTCCATGGCCCGACGCCATGACATGGTCACGCCTCACTACGACCTGGCCGGGGAGGTACTGCAGCAGGTGGAGCGGGTGCGCCTGTTGGAGGATGGGTTGCAACTCCATCCCGCCCACCGTTGGGGCGACCGCAAACAACTTAAAAAGCAACTGCGGCGCATGGAAGAGATTGAGGCCGAGGTGGCCGAGCGCCAGCAACTCCTTCATTTTCGCTCCAACCGTCACTGGGAGACGTTCCTCTCCCTGATCAGCATTCTGCGTCACTTCGGTGCCCTCGATGGTGCCGAGGGACTTGAACCCACAGAAGTGGGCCGGACCGTGGCGGCCCTGCGGGGTGACAACGAGCTTTGGCTGGGACTGGCCCTAATGAGTGGCCATCTCGATGAACTGGAACCGCCCGATCTGGCAGCGGTGTTGGAGGCCATCTCCACCGAGGTCAATCGCCCTGACCTGTGGTGTGGGTTCGAGCCACCAAAACCAGCCGAAGAGGCTCTGCATGACCTCCGTCCCCTACGTCGAGCCCTGGAGCGGGAGCAGGAACGGGGCCAGGTGGTGGTGCCTGTCTGGTGGGAGCTCGAATTGACGGGCCTGGTGGCCGCCTGGGCCCGGGGCACCCCCTGGCGCGACCTGATCGCCAATACCTCTCTCGATGAGGGTGATGTGGTGCGGGTCATGAGGCGCACCGTTGATCTGCTGGCACAGATTCCCTACTGCGAAGCCATCAGCGAGAGGCTGCGCAGCAACGCCCGCAAGGCCCTGAAGGCCATCAACCGCTTCCCTGTCTGCGAAATCGAGGACCTGGTGGCGGCAGCATCGGCCCCTGAAGCCCCGGCTGTGGTTGCAGTGCCTGATTGAGATTTGTGGCGAAAGGAGACCCGGCAGACCCTTGCTAAAATGCTGTTTCAAAAGGCGGTCGAGGGTGTAAATACGTGAATCCATCCCCCGGCCTTGCCGATCGCAATGTCGCCTATCGGCCCGAAATCGACGGCCTTCGAGCCATAGCTGTTCTCGGCGTAATTCTCAACCACTTCTCTGAGCGCTTGCTGCCGGGCGGCTACCTGGGGGTGGATGTCTTTTTCGTGATCTCTGGGTTTGTGATCACGGCCTCCCTGGCCCAACGGCCTGCCGAGGGACTAGGGGATCTGATGCTGGGTTTTTATTCTCGCCGTATCCGGCGCCTGCTGCCCGCCCTGCTGTTGTGCGTCGTGGTCACGGCGCTGTTGCTATGTCTAGTCTCCTACGAACCGGGTCAGATGCTTGGTGTGGGCTGGCGTTCGCTATTCGGATTCAGTAACATCACACTGTATCGATTGGCGGTCGATTATTTTCGGCCGGCCGCTGCATTAAACCCCTTTGCCCATACCTGGTCCTTGGGTGTCGAGGAGCAGTTTTATATCCTCTTCCCGCTGCTGGTTTGGTTCAGCGGCTTTGCCCGTACCGGCGCTGCAGGACGTCGGCGTCTGCTGCTTTGTTTGCTACCACTGAGTGTGCTATCTCTGGTGGTATTTTATCACAGGCTTGGGGTTGATTTTCCTGCTGCTTACTACCTACTCCCCTCGCGTTTCTGGGAGCTTGGCGTAGGTTGCCTGGTGTTTCTACTCCTGGGGCGTCGTCCCCCGTTAAGCCAAGACGAAGGGGAAGAAGCAAGCGAGGGGCCCTCGCGAGACGTCAAAGTTGATCAGGCCCGATGGCCCCTGCCCCCGCTGCCTTTGTTGCTTGGACTAGGGATCTTGATGGCGGCCCCCCTGACTTTCGGCTTGCTGCCGGTGGTCGCCAGTGTCGGCATCACCGCCCTGCTGCTGGCCAGCTTGCGTCCCTGCACCGCGGCCCATGCTTGGCTCAGCTCGCCGCCCATGGTGTTTGTCGGCCTGCTGTCCTATTCGCTCTATCTCTGGCATTGGAGCGTGCTTTCCCTCAGCCGCTGGACGATCGGTCTCCAGCCGAGGACCATGCCCTTGCAGGCCTTGCTCATTGTTCTGCTGGCCTATTTGTCTTGGCGTTTCGTCGAACGTCCCTGCCGCCGGACCGCTTGGTGGCCCCAGCGGTGGCGGGTGGTGGCCAGCGGTTTAGCCCTGGCCGGTTTAGGCACCTTTGGCTTGCAGGGTCTGGCTCGCAAGGGGCCCATCCTGCTCTATCGCGGCAACCCTGAGGCGGCCGAATTCAGGATGGCGGCTACCCCCACCGGGCGTGATTGTTCCACCCCTGGCCATTTTCGTTTGTTGATGGTGGGAGACAGCCATGCGCACCATTTCCAGGCTGCCGCTGATCACATCTGCGGACGCCATGGCATGCGCTATAGCGAAGCCGCGGTGATTGGGGTTCCCTATCCGCCCCTCTATTACACAAATGTCACAACGGGCGTCAATAAGGAGCAGGCCATCACCTATGCCCAGGTGGCAGAACAGCGTTGGCAGGCACTGGGCCAGGTATCGGGCCTTCCCCAGGGAAACCAGGGGGTGGTGGTGCTGTCATCCCGTTTGCCCCTTTATTTCGATCCTGGCTTTTTGGCAGAAGAATCTCTCCTTCGCAGCCAACACTTTTCACCCCAAACTAGCCAGTCTATTGGCCGCGAGGCTGCACTTGCCACCTGGGCCGAACAGGTGGGCCGTCTGGCCGATCTACACCCCCAAACCCGTTTTGTCCTCTTTATGTCCACACCGGAATTCGGCAGCGGCGTGCCGATGGAAACCTGCCGGCCCCAGTGGTTCCGCCCGGTGTTGTCGAGCGATTGCCAGGGAGTGGATCGCCAAGGCCTCGATCGCTTTGACGCCTACCTGCGCCAGCAACTGGCTGGCGTGCTGGCCAGCAGTCCCAATGTGGTTGTTTACAACCCAGCCGATGCCCTGTGTCCGTCCAAGGGCCTCTGCCCGCGTCAGCGCAATGGCAATCCGCTTTATAGCGATGGCGATCATCTCTCCGCCCATGGGGCTGTCACGGTGATGGATCACTTCGTGGCTTTTTTAAACCGGCAGACCGCCAAGCAGGTTCACGAGCCCAAACTGCCCTGACAGCAAAAGGCAGGGGGCTGGCGGTGTTGTGTTGTTGTGTTATATTTCGGAAACCTAGTTTCCTGGCTACGGCTATATTGCGAGGTTGGGGCGTTCCGATGGGCTCGGACCCGCTAATGCTGCGTTTCTGACCTGCCAGGATTTTGGTTTATAGATTCCAGCTTGACTTGCGGCGGTTCGGGATGACAGATCGCAGCAGGGAGCCCTGCCCCTTTAAACTGCCTAAGCTAGAGAAGCCAATCGCATAGCCGGCAGCCATCCCCGCATCCCGAATCCAGATACTGAGCGCTTTTAGAAATCTATTTTTTTTCGCCTCTTCCACCTGGGTTTCAAGTCGCTTGACGGCTGGGTCTAAACGGGAGATCACCGCAGCTTTCACCTGAGGGAGGGGGGCCGCCAGCGGGCGATCCAAGTTGTTGGGGGCTCCTGGTAGCTGTCGCAGGGCATTTTTGAGATCAGCTTCGTTATTAGCAGAACGGATCGCCTCTGCGGCAGCTTGCAACACTTTGAGCTGGCCGACTTCATTGCCACTTTGCTGATTGAGCAGTCGGGAACCAGCTGTGATTTGCAGGGGAATTAGTAATAAAAAGCCGATGGCCGCAAAACCGGCCAAGCGCCGTAAAAGCCTAATCTTGGCTCCAAACGGACTAAACTCTTCATGGAGGTAGTTGGCGAGCAGCATCATTACTACGCCAATTAAAGGGAGACTGGAGCTGCCAAGCAGGGCTGAAATTACCCGCACTTGCCAGCGTGAATCGAGAATTTCCAGGGGCAATATGGCCGACAGGAGTATGGCCAAAAAAACAATGAACAGTGCCAGAGCCACCCATTGGAGGACGTCGGCGAAATCTTCAGAGCGGATTTTAGTTGCCACAAGGGGGAACGTGCTTAGGGCGATCAGAATTTAGCGATCATCTAGAAAATGACACCCCTGGGACGGTGTCTTGTCAGTCTTACATTGCTCGATTCATTAGCACTTGGTCTGAGCTGAAATCGCACTTTACTCTGGGTCGGCTCCCATAGTCATTTTTCCAGCTATCGGCCAAGGTTGCTTCCAAGTCGAAAGCCGGATCCCAGGCCAGTTCCCTTCGTACCCGATGGGTGTCGGTGAGAAAATGGGACAGACGCAGCGGAAAAGCCTTGCGCGCCTTGCCATCAAGCCCCTCGATGGCGAAAGGTATCCGTTGGACGGTTTCAGGATCCTTGCCGCAGGCCCTGGCAGCGGCGCTCACCAGCCCTGCGAAAGTGACGCCCTGATTCCCACTGCAGTTGTAGATGCGGTTGCAGGCCGCGTCCACCTCAATGGAGCGGGCCATGGCCATCGCCAGATCCTTGACATGGCCCAGTTGGGTGATGGTGGAACCATCTCCAGGAATGGGAATGGGTTGGCCGTGGGTGAGGCGGTCGAAGAACCAGCTTTCAATGGGGTTGTAATTGCCGGGACCAACGATGTAAGTCGGACGAAAACTTGTGAACGCAATCCCTTGATGCCTCAGCCAGGCTTCGGTCTCGGCCTTGCCAGCATGGCGGCTGGAGGGGTCCAGGGGAGCGTCCTCATCGAGGGGCCAGAGGTCGCTGTTGGCATAGACGCCGGCCGAACTCACATAAACCAAGCGATGGCTGGGCGCCCCGGTGCGCTCGATCACCCGGCGCGTGTCGGCACACTCCCGGCCGGAGCTGTCCACGATCACATCAAACCGACGTCCCTGCAGCTGGGCCAGGGCTTCGTCGTCGTTGCGATCGCCCTTCAAGGTCTCGACGTTCTGCGGCAGTGGGTTCTTGCCCCGGGTAAAGAGGGTCAGGTCGTGACCGGCCCCCAGCAGGTGGGCCACCAGGGGCCGTCCCACGAATCGGGTGCCGCCCATCACCAGAATCTTCATGCTCGCTTCCCGCTGGGTTTCATGGTCAGCTCATTCAAGCTGGCAGCGCTAGCTGATCATGCCGAACCCCCTGGGCGAGCCGTGGGGACCGATGATGAAACCAACCCCTTGTCTGGCCATGGAAGTCATCCCCGCCATTGACCTGCTGGATGGCCAGTGCGTGCGGCTTCACCAGGGCGATTACGACCAGGTGACCCGCTTCCATGCCGATCCAGTGGCCCAGGCCCTTGAGTGGCAACGGCAGGGGGCCCGGCGGCTGCATTTAGTGGATTTGGATGGCGCCCGCAGCGGCCAGCGCAGCAATGATCGAATTGTGAGGGCCATCACCTCCGCCCTGACCATTCCGGTGCAGCTGGGGGGTGGCGTACGCAGCGCCGAGCGCGCTGAGGAATGGCTGGCCTGCGGATTGGATCGCGTCATTTTGGGCACCATCGCCGTGGAGGAACCGGCCCTGGTGCGGCAGCTCGCCCAGCAGCATCCTGGCCGCATCGTGGTGGGCATTGATGCCCGTGATGGTCGTGTGGCCACCCGCGGCTGGCTGGAGGCGAGCACCATGGAGGCCACGGCTCTGGCGGCCAGCTTGGCTGGAAGTGGCGTAGCGGCCCTGATCACCACCGATATCGCCACCGACGGCACCTTGGCAGGACCCAACCTCCCTTTTCTGCGCGCCATGGCCGAGGCGGCAAGCCTGCCGTTGATCGCCTCTGGCGGGATTGGTTCGCTCACCGACTTGCTCAGCCTCCTCAGTCTGGAACATCTGGGGGTGCAGGGGGTGATCGTCGGCCGGGCGCTCTATGACGGTCGGGTGGAGTTGGCCGAGGCCCTCCAAGCCGTCGGCCCGGAGCGCTGGCAGGACGTTGAACCCTTGTCGCTGGCCTGAGGGGACCTGGCTGCGGCCAAAAATCTCCCACCTGCCCTATAACAGAGTGACCAGTACGCTTTGCTTGCTGTGGTCGACGGCTTCATCCCCACTGCGAGTATGCCCATCGCCAACTCCAGGACGACTTGCGAGGCCCCCCTGGAAAGCGTTGAGGATGTCTATCGACGTTGCCGTGATTTGGGCATGCGCCTTAGCCGCCAACGCCGCATGGTCTTGGATTTGCTCTGGGCTGAAAAGACCCATCTCAGTGCCCGTGATATCTTCGAAAAGCTCAATAATCTTGGTCGCAATATTGGCCATACCTCTGTTTACCAGAACTTGGAAGCGCTCCAAAGTGCTGGAGTTATCGAATTTCTAGATCGTGCCAGCGGCCGCCTATACGGCTATCGATCCGACCCCCACAGCCATCTAACTTGCCTGGATTCCGGGGCTATTCACGATCTTGATGTGCGCCTTCCCGATGATCTGCTGCACCGCATAGAGATTCACACAGGATACGCCATCGAGTCGTATACCTTGCACCTGTGTGGGCGGCCCACCGGAGCCTGAAACCCTTGGCCTCTTCGACGACCACGCCCCTACCCCAGTTATTGCTGTTGGCTGATCCTCTGCAACAGCAGAAAATAGCTGCCTTGTTGCAACAGGATCCCAGCCTGGGCCAGGTCGTTTTCCGTGCAGGGGAATTGGATGGGGCCCCCCGACTGGTCATCTGGAGTCTGGCCGCACCTCCCCCTGCCGCCAGTCTCGAACTTGAATTGCAAAGGCTGTACGAGCGCTGGCAACCGGTGCCAATCCTGTTGCTGCTGCCCGGAGGCCACGGGTATTCGACCCTGCCTCTGCTGCAACTACGAGTGCAAGGCTTGTTGGAAGCCCCTACGGCTGGCTCCCTGCGGGATACCGTCGCCATTCTCTTGGCGGGTGGCCGGGTGCTGGAGATCGCCCCGGTGGCAGAGGCTGGTGGCAACAGCGCTCCCCAATCCCCAGTCCCTGCAGCGATGGGGCTGGGCCAATGGTTGTTGGCCACAGGCCTCTGGCAAATCGAGGCGGAACTGCGTTTTTGTGCCCAGTGTCTGGATCAGACCTCCCCCACCTTGCTGGGCTTGCTCTTGCTGCAGGGCCGGATGCGGGAGCTGCGGGCGGCCCGCCAACTCCTGCTCTGGCTGTGGGGTCCCCTCAGTCTGGCTTGGAGTGGATCATTGGCCGATTGCTTGGCTACCCCCGCGCTGCCAGCAGAGCGGGGCAGCCTTGGCCAAAATTCCGGCGTCCCAGGCCTGATTCCCGCCTTTGCCGAGCGCGAAGGCATTGCCATCACCCTGCGCCAGCGCAATGCAGACGGCCTCTGGGAAACCTTGCGAGAACGGCTGCGCCAAGAATCCGCCGCCGGGCCTGCAAATGCCAGTGGGGGCCTGCTGGCCCTTGATGGTCTGCTTGAGCAGCGGCGCAGTGATCTACTGCTTTCCCTGCTGGAGCAGTTTGATCAGTTGCGCAGCCAGTTGCAGGGCCAGAGCTTCAGTGCCGACAGTTTGCTGGCGCAGTGGCGTGATCTCCAGCCGATGCTGCGCCAACAGGCCATGCGGCGCATGGCCGGCGCCTATGTCCAGTTGCCGCGCGAAGGGGTGATGCTCCCAGTCGCCGAAACGCTGGTGTCGGGCAGTTCCCTGGCGGGCGACGATCCCGATCTGCCGGATCCGATGTCCATGCTTTCCAGCCTGGTGCAGGCGCGGCCGTTGCTGGTTGAGGGCTGTCTGCTGCCACCCGATGAACCTCAAGCCCTACTTTATCTTGAGATGCTGCTGGCTAATTGGTTAGTGCGCAGCGCCGAACAGATCAGCGCTGAGGTGCTGGCGGCTTGCGCCGATTGGCCTGAGCTGCGTCGTTATCTCTTGCGACCTGAGTTGCTGGGAACCCGCAACCTTGAGCGCCTTCGCAATCAGCTCAATGCTCAACAACGCTGGCAGAGTTGGGTGGAACGGCCGGTTCAGCTCTATGAAAGCCGCCGGCCCCTCTATTGCCTCCAGGGCGGTGCCATTCGCATCGAACAGCTCACTGAACCGAGGGATCAAGAATTGAAGCGGTTGGGCTGGCTGCAGCAATGGGTGACCCTCTGCCTGGAAACCCGGGATGCCCTGGCTCCCCAGGTGCAAAGCCTGATGCGAGGTTTAGGCGATCTGTTGGTGGTGATCCTGACCAAGGTGGTCGGACGGGCGATCGGTTTGGTGGGCCGAGGAGTCGCCCAGGGAATGGGACGCAGTTTCGGTCGTGGCTCTTGATCACTGGCCCTGACGGCACAATAGGGCCATTCGCATGGCCTCTCTTGACCCAGCCGATCCGGGCGCGCCGTTTCTGGAGCTGGCTGCTGGCCGGTCTGCTCTGGTGGATGGCTGGTATCACCGCCCTTGGCCCGGGGGCTGCGCCGGCCCAGGCCAGCCTCGACAACGACCGCTACGACGGCAATATTTTTGCTCTTTATGCGGGCAATGGGTCGTTGGTACCGCCCCAGACCACCCTGGCGGAGGGTCTGGCCAGAAAGGAGGTGGTGGTGATGGTTTTTTATCTCGATGACAACAGCGCCAGCAAACGCTTTGCCCCTGTGGTATCAGAGTTGCAACGCCTTTGGGGAAATCGCATTGCCTTGCTGCCCCTCGTTACCGATCCCCTGCAAAATCGTCCTGTTGAGGGCCCCAGCGACCCAGCCCATTATTGGAGCGGTGCCATTCCCCAGGTGGTCGTTCTTGACCATCAAGGCGAGGTTGTGTTCGACCACACGGGCCCCGTCGATCTCTCGGCCTTGAACACGGTGGTGAGTAACGCCACCGGCATTCCCTTGGCCCCTGGAAACGGCGGCGGTTCGATTGTCAGTTTCAACGAACTCAACAGCGAAATCCGCCCCGAGGCCCGATGAGCGCCGCCGGATCCAGTCCGGCCACCCGCCTGGAGAAGGACAGTCTGGGCCAGGTCCCCGTTCCCTCCGAGCATTACTGGGGAGCCCAGACCCAACGTTCCCTGCAGCTATTCCCTTTCGGTCAGGCCATGCCCCTGGCCATCGTGCACGCCTTGGGCCTGCTCAAAGCGGCCTGTGCCGAGACCAATGCCGCCATGGGGGTACTGGATCCCTCCCTGGCCCAACTGATCTCGGCCGTCGCCGAAGAGGTGGCCTCCGGGGCCCTTGATGGCGAATTTCCCTTGCGCGTCTGGCAAACGGGTTCAGGCACCCAGACCAACATGAACGTCAATGAGGTGATCGCCAACCGCGCCATTGAGCGCTGCGGTGGGGTGCTTGGCAGCAAGGCCCCGGTCCATCCCAATGACCACGTCAACCTCAGCCAGTCCAGTAACGACACTTTCCCGACGGCCATGCACATCGCCGTGGCTCTTCAGTTGCACCAGGTTCTGTTGCCGAACCTCGCCGAGCTCATCGCCAGCCTGCAAACCAGGGCTACTGAGTTTGCCCCGTTGCTCAAGATTGGCCGCACCCACCTCCAAGATGCAGTCCCCCTCAGCCTCGGCCAGGAATTTGGCGGTTATGTCGCCCAGCTAGGTCTGGCCCAAGACACATTATTAACCAGCCTGCCCCAGTTGCACCAACTGGCGATTGGTGGAACGGCTGTCGGCACCGGTCTCAACGCCCCGCCTGGATTTTCGGAGGCCGTGGCCGAGCGGCTTGCTAAACGGCTGGATCTCCCCTTTCGCTCGGCCCCCAACAAGTTCCAGGCCCTGGCGGGCCATGAACCCCTGGCGGCCGTGCATGGAGCCCTGACAGTGCTCGCGGGCAGTCTAATGAAAATCGCCAATGACATCTGTTGGCTGGCCAGTGGCCCTCGCTGCGGTCTGGGGGAACTGGTGCTGCCAGAGAACGAGCCAGGCTCCAGCATCATGCCCGGCAAGGTCAATCCCACCCAGTGCGAAAGCCTGACCATGGTTGCCGTTCAGGTGATGGGCAACAACACCGCGGTGCAAATGGCGGCCAGCCAGGGCCATTTCGAGCTGAATGTTTTCAAGCCCCTGATCGCTTGGAATCTGCTGGAAAGCATTGAACTCCTGGCCGGGGCCTGCGAAGGTTTTCGCAAGCATTGCATCGAGGGCTTGAGGGCCAATGAAGCGCGGCTGCAAGAGTTGCTGGGCCACAGCCTCATGCTCGTGACAGCCCTTACCCCTGCCATTGGTTACGACCGAGCCTGCGCCATTGCTCGCCATGCCCATCACCACAACCTCAGCCTGCGGGAGGCGGCGGTGGGGCTGGGCGAGATCAGCGCCGCTGAGTTTGATCGGTTGGTGCGGCCTGAGGCGATGCTTTAAGCAGGTTTTCGAGGGCGAGGCGGGCGCCGGGGGCATCCTGCCCGCCCCGTTCCAGAATCACGACCCCGTCCACAACCCTGCGCACCCCATAGGAGTCCCCGAGCTCTTGGAACCGCTTCAGACTGGACTCCAGGGTGTCCCGGTCTTCGTTGAAGGCCACTCCGTAACGCTGCAGGCGACCCACGTCGGCGGCAATCCAGTCCACCGACCGCAGCTGGCCCTGGCGATCCTGGTAGGTCACCGATTGCGGGAAGCGCACCAACACCGGCCTGCGGGCCAGGGGGTGCACCAGGTGGGTAGTGGCGGCGGTGGGGCTCCGGGGCGGAATCAGGGCCAGGGCGGAGCGGGCGGCCCGGGCGTGCTGCCATTGCTCGACAAGGGAGCGGTGCACCCAGGGGTTGACGCTGTCGGGTATCAGAAAGGACAAGGAGCGATGGGGGTTACTGGTCAGGCTGAATAGCAGCGAAAGCAGCACCGCTCCGGTCCAGAACCCCCTCACCCCCTTGGAGGCGAACACTCCGCCATGGCGCTGCCACCAGAACACTGTTCCTGCGAACAAACCCGGTACCACCAAAAAGGTGTAGCGGATGGTGATGGAGAGAGGATTGTTGCTGCCTTGGGCCAGCAGCAGCCCCAATAAGGGCAGACCCATCAGCAGCCAACTGTCGGCGGCGATCAACGGCACGAACAGCAGGGGCAGGCCCTGGCCTAACAGGTAGCGCAGGGTTTGATCCGGCGGATCCAGGAGTTCGCGCATTAAGACAGCGGGCTGGCCCAGGGCCTGGCGCAGCACCTCAAGGCTGGAGGCGCGTTGGCTGCCCGGTACGTACTGGCCGAAGTTCTCCAACATGAAGCGCCGGGCGTTGTCGTCGCTGAACAGGGGCATCAGCTGGTTGGTTACAAGCAAAACCCAACCGCCGCCCCAGCCCATCAACAGCAGGGCCAGGGGCCAGCGGCGCGGCTGGCGCAACGCCAACCAAATCCCGATTCCCACCAAAACGACACCGGTGTCCTCCCTCACCAGCGGCATGAGCAGGGCCGGAATCAAAACCAGGACGAAGCGGCGGCGTTCCAGTCCCAGCAGCAACAGAAACGCCAGCAGGGGTAACTGGCAGAGGTCGGTGAAATTGCCCCAGGTGGGACCGATGATCGCATTGGCCCCGTAGAAACTGAAGGCGATGCGGGCGGCCAACGCCGGGGCCAGTCGCTGGGCCGCCAGTTGGTGCAGCGCCAGACCGGCTGCAGTCACCAGTCCCACTTGCACCAGGGGCAGGGCCACCGGGCCCAGCAGACCCACCAGGGGAATCCAGAGAGCCAGCAGGGGCGTGAAGTGTTGGCCCAGCCGGTGGTAGCCGACCTGGGGAGCAGAGCCGCCATTAACGACGACATCCGAGAGCTGGGAGGACAGGGTGCTTTCGAACGGGTGGCCGGCCAGTCCGTTCCACAGCGCCTGGACAAAAATCCCCTGGTCGTAGGAAGCGGTGAGACTGGCGATGCGCCACAGCTGGATCACCAGTCCGATCAGGCCGAAGGCCAGGGCCGCGGCGATGACCAACCGTTGCGGCCGGGGGCTGGGGGGCGACGGCGGTGGGGTACAGAAATTACTCAGGGGGCGTAGAGGCCGGAGCCGACAATCAGGACTTCGCCATCGGGCAATTGTACCCGCCGCACGTAGGTGGTCTTGCGTTCTGGCAAATTGGAAGCGTCGGGTCGGGGCCAAAAATACTCAACCCAACCTGAGCCTTGCCCCAGGGCCAGATTGATGTAATCCCTCACCATTGCTTTACCATTTTTATCCTTGAGTTGAAGGATGTTGCGGCCTTCGACTTCAGCAAAGGCGGGGTTCAGAACTTCAACTCCAGCAGGGGTGTCCACAAACACATAGGTGTCATGAAAAAAATAGGGTCCACGACGATCCCTCAAGGTGTCGAACGCTGAGCGGCCTTGGCGCTCCAGCAGGCGAGCTGCCGCGTCCACCTGCTGCACGATGAAGGCCCTCTCAATCTGGGGTTCGTAGAGACCCGACAACACCAGATAGCGTTGGCCGGATGGCGCGGTGACGGCCATCAAATAGGTGGATTTCCAGACCGGACGACGGTCTGAGCGGTTGGGTTTCCGCCATTGATAGTGGACCCAGCCCCTGCCCTCCGGCCTGTTGGCCACCTCCAGAAACTGGCGACCGAAGGGCTTGCCACCGAGGTCTTGAAAGCCAAGATAGCTTAGGCCTTCGCTCTCAGGATCGGGCGGGTAGACCACACTGTTGCCATCAGTCGCCAGGACAAAAACATAACGATCGCCCTGGAACCAACGGCTTCCTTTTACCCGGAAGCTGGCGAAGGCGTCTCGGCCATGCAGCCTGACTTCGTTGGCGGCCGCTTCAACAAGGGCCACCACCTCGCGGGTGTCCTTCTGGGTGTAGATCTCAGCGGCACTGGGGGCGGGGGCCTGGTGGGGTACTTCAGCCGCCAGGGTGGGTCCACCACCTATGGTGTGACCCAGCAAGAGGACCAGGCTCAGGGTGGGCGTCCAGGGCCTCAGCCTGTGACTTTGGGATGCAAACCGGCCGGATCCCATCGCTGAACTATCTTGTTTGGTGATTCAGCATGCCATGGCTGACGCAGGGTGCGTTGTTCAGAGAAGCTTGGCGGCAAGTTCCGCCAAGGGCGAACGTTCGCCGCGCATCAGTGAAATGTGGCCAGCCAGGCTTTGGCCTTTGAAGCGTTCCACCAACCAGGTAAGTCCATTGCTCTCGGCATCGACATAGGGATTGTCGATTTGGTAGGGATCGCCTGTCACCACGATTTTGGTGCCTTCTCCAACACGGGTTACGATGGTTTTGATTTCATGGGGTGTCAGGTTTTGGGCCTCATCGACCACCATATACTGACGGGGTATCGAACGGCCGCGTATATAACTGATGGCTTCCACTTCAAGCAGACCCATGCCCTTGAGATCGGCCCAGCTATTGCGCGGTGGGCGTTGATTGGACCGGGAGCCAAAGGGCTCGTCAGCGCCTAGCAGATAGTCAAGATTGTCGATAATTGGTTGCATCCAAGGGCCCATTTTTTCCTCCAGATCACCAGGGAGATAACCCATGTCTTTGCCCAGGGGAATGACCGGTCGCGTCACCAGGAGGCGGTCATAGAGGCGCTCATCGGCCACCTGGTTCAGACCCGCTGCCAGGGCTAGCAAAGTTTTGCCGGTACCGGCCATGCCCACCAAGGTGACGAGGGGCACATCGGGGTCCAGCAGCAGGTCAAGGGCAAAGGTCTGTTCGCGGTTGCGGGCCTGGATGCGGCCGATCCGGGCCTTGCCGGCCCGCTGCAGGGGCAACAGGGCAGCCATCGGTGCGTGGTAGCGGGCTAGCAAGGTGTGGCTGGGTTGGTTGCGATCCACCAGGGTCACCCCCTCGTTGGCCTGCAGGGGCCCGCCGTCGGAGCCAAGATCGGCCAGGGCCAAGCCACCATTCCCCTTGACCCGGTCCATTTGGTCAGCGCTGGTCCAGATCTCGCAGCAGCCCGGATAGAGGTCGGCGATATCGACTTTGTCTGTGTTGTAGTCCTGGGCGATCAAGCCCACCGCATCGGCCTTGATGCGCAGGTTGGTGTCCTTGGTGATCAGGACCACCGGCGGTTGGCTGCCAACCACCTGATGCAGACGCTGTTCAAGGGCAACAGCCAGGATGTTGTTGTCGCCGCTGCCGCCCTTCAGCTCGGGGGGCAGTTGGCTAAGGGTTTCACTGCGGCAGAACACCACCTGCAGCGTGCCGCCGCTGGCCTCGTTGATGGGCACACCTTCCGCCAGGTTGCCCTTCTCGCGCAGCTCATCCAGCAAACGAGACACCTGGCGGGCATTGCGGCCTTTTTCCGAGGGGTCGCGCTTGAAGCGGTCGATTTCCTCGACCACTTCAATGGGCACGACGACGGCGTTGTCCTCGAAACGGGTCAGGGCCAGGGGGTCATGCAGCAGGACATTGGTATCGAGAACAAAGGTTTTGCGCATGCCAGTCGCCTTGCCGGTGCCATGGTGCGGAACCTAGGGCCGCGGCGGCAACTACGCTCCGCCAGATGCATTCTTTTCTTACCGCTTGCCGCTGCTTTTCTCCCTGCTGCTGGTCTTTGCCCTGCTGTTTGGCCTCAGCCTTCTCTGGCTTGAGCTGCGCCATCGGCTGCGCCCTTCCTCCCCCCTGCAGTTGATCCCAGGGGCGTTCCAGGTCAAGCGGCGTGCCCAAGGTCTCGAGGTGATCGGGGAGATCACCATCCGTAATCCCCACCCCAGGATGGAGGTCTTTGTGCCTGAGATCAGGGTGCAGCCGGTGCTGCTGGGTCGGGGGGATCTGGCCGGCATCAGCTGCGAGAGCCGGGTGATCGCCGAGCACCCCGATGAGGAAACGCGCCCTGATGGCTACTGGGCTGCTTACATTGTCAAGGGACGCAAGAGCACCCGGGCGCGGCTGCAGGTCCGCGTGATCGGCCCGGCCGGAGTCGACCTGGAGGGGCTTGTGGATACGGCCTGGCTGGAAATTTTCTGGGTCAATTACGGTCCGTTTGGAC
The DNA here is from genome assembly GCA_026389315.1 of Cyanobacteriota bacterium. Lineage (GTDB taxonomy): Bacteria > Cyanobacteriota > Cyanobacteriia > PCC-6307 > Cyanobiaceae > Cyanobium. Next base: position 24,415 of record JAPLIC010000063.1, on the reverse strand, counting down.
GCCTGCAGCGTCGCGACGCCATTTTGGTGCCAATCCAGAAGCCCGAACCCGTCGACCCGGCAGCCGCCTCCTGGCGCTCCGGCGAGGACTGCCGCGTGTTGCCGGTACGCACCCACTTGCTCGGGGTCCTGGATGACCCCCGGGACGTGCTGGAGCGCTACACCAATGGACTGCGCCGCAGTGGGGATGTGCTGACCATCGGCGAGACCCCGTTGGCCGTGATGCAGGGCCGTTATCACCATCCTGAAACGGTGGACCCCTCTGGCCTGGCCAGACTGCTCTGCCGCGTGTTTCACCCCACCAGCAGCCTGGCGACCGCCTGCGGATTGCAATCCCTCATCGACATCGTCGGGCCGGCTCAAGTGCTGGTGGCCTGGTTGGCCGGAACCACCCTCAAGGTGGTTGGTATCAAGGGGGTCTTTTATCGCTTGGCCGGCGACCAGGCTCGTTTGATCGACGACATCACCGGCACCACACCCCCCTACGACCAGACCCTGGTCCTCGGTCCTGCCGACCCCGAACACTTCTGCAACCGCATGGCAGCCGATCTCGGCGTGGCGGTCGCCGTGGTCGATGTCAACGACCTGGGAAGGGTCAAGGTCCTGGCCTCCAGCCAAGGCTGCGATGAGGAATTACTGCATCGGGCCCTGCGGCCCAATCCGGCTGGAAATGCCAACGAACGCACCCCCTTGGTCCTCGTGCGTCCAACCTGAGGGCCGGGGGCGGAACCCCTGGGTCTGATCGGCCTAGAATCGAATCCACCCGCCATCGCCTTCCCACGTCCCTGTGCCGTCTCCTGTGATTGCTGCTGCTGTCGGGATTCAGCCGGACTTCCAGCGGGCCCTTTCCAGGCCAGAGCCGGAGCCGTTGCCCGGATCCGAGTCTCGCTGGGGTGTGGAACCCCTTCAGGGTTGGCACATCCCATTTCTGGATGATCGGGCTTTTCTGCCCCTGCAACCTCTGCTGCAACGCGCCCTGCTGCTGGGGGTTCCCGATCGGCTGATCACCGCTCTCTCCTCCAGGCGCTGCCTGGCCCCCCGGGTCCACGTGGCCCTGTGCCGAGACCAGCCCGGCCGGCCCCTCCTTCTGGGCATCATCGTCACCCGCCGCCTCAACCGTAGCGGCAGCTCCTGGGAGGTCCAGCACCTCAGGCTGGCCCAGGATTCGCTTGGGAGGCCGGGACTTCCCAGCGAGGCGGCCGTAACCGGGGCCTTGTTGCGCGAAGCCATCCAGCGGGGTCGGGGGGCTTGCAGCTGGATTGCGACGACCTCAAGCCTGGATACCTCCCGTTTGGCGGCCCTGAGACAGCAGGGGTTCCAGCCGCTGAGGCGGGATGCTCTTTGGTGCTGGCAGGCGAAGGGCGCGGCCCCCGCCCTGGGTCTGGGCCTTGAGTTATTGCCCCTTAATCGACAGTCCGCCCCCCAGCTCTGGCACCTCGAACAGGCCGCCTGCCCGGCCCAGCTGCGCCAGATCCTCGATCGCCGCAGTGAGGATCTGCTCGATCACAGCGGCACCCGGGGCTGGATGCTTCTGGATGCCATTCGCCGTGAGGTGGTGGCCGGGGTCCGTTGGCTGGCTGATCAGCCGGAGGGGGGGCAACTCGTGGAACTTTCTGTGATGCCAGGCCGCGATGCGTTGCTTGGTCCGCCAACCGCCCTGTTGTTGCACCGCATGAGTCGGCCCGGCCAACCGATCTGGCTGCGGGTGGAGCTCTCCGATAAGGTCCGTCACCTCTGGCTTGAGCAGCTGGGGGCCACCGGCCACGGTGAGCAAGTCTTGATGGGGCGAAGTCTTTGGCGTCGCCAACCCTCCTCCCCCGCCCGGGAAGCCACGCGGCGGCTTGAAGCCATGCTCGAACCGTTTCAACCACGCCGCCGCACCCTCCCCACGCCCTTGGACCCGCGCTGAGTGGTGCAAATGGGAGCACCCCAACCATGTTCGGCCTTGGCCCTTGATGTGGGTCACCGCCGCATCGGCCTGGCGGGTTGTGACCCCCTCGGCATCACGGTGACACCCCTGGCCCCGTTGCATCGTCAGGATTTCGACGTCGATGTCCAAACCATTACCACTCTGGCCCGTCAACGGCGGGTGCAGGTTCTCATCGTTGGCCTGCCCCTTGACGCGGCCCAGCGGGACACCCGGCAGTCCCGTCATTGCCGTCGTTTTGGGCGAAGGCTTGCCGCGGCTCTGGCTGCGGGGGGCTTGGAACTTCCCCTGGTCTGGGTCAACGAGCACGCCAGCACGCGGATGGCGGCAGAACGGTACGGTCTTCACGCTGATCGCACCGGCCGGCTGGATAGTGCCAGTGCTGCCCTACTGCTGGAACAATGGCTGAGGGAGGGGTCGTTGCCCCAACCTCTCATCACCGCGACGCCCCTGCGTTCGCCTCCAGCCCATCCCATCCATCCTGAGGGTCCCTCAGTCGTTCTGCCATGACCACCGACCAACCAGAGATGACGGGTGCGGGAGATGTGCCCACCGTTCTGGTGAGCGACTCCAATGGACGTCAGCTGCTCTGCTTTCTGGAAGAACTGATTCCCCTCGATGGCCATGATTACGCGTTGTTGACGCCCGTGGACACCCCGGTCTGCCTGTTTCGCCTGCGCGACGATGAGGAGCCGGAATTGATCGAAACCCTCCATGCTACTGAACCGGTCCTATCGGTCGCCGATGTGGTTCTGCAGGAACATGACCTCACTTTGGTGCGCTCGGCCGTCAGTTTGACCGTGAATGGCGAACTGGATGAACCGGAACCGGAGGATCTCGATGAAGACGACGAGGAGGATGACGACAGCGACACCTATGAACTCCTGGTGAGTTTCATGGTGGACGCTGAGGAGTACGGCCTCTATATCCCCCTGGATCCTTTCTTTGTGGTGGCCCGCCTCACCCCTGATGGTGCTGTGGTTGTTGAAGGCGAAGAGTTCGATCGGGTTCAACCTCGCATCGAAGCCGAGCTGGATGAAAGGGAGAGCGACGATTGATGTTGGCAAAGCTCCTCACTCCTGGTTGGTCACCGGGGACCACGGTGGCCCATCTCTCTCTTGATGAGCTTGAGCATCGGGCCGGCCATTCGATCGGAGCCCTTGTCATTGATGTTGACCGCACCCTGTTGCCCCGTCGGCAGTCCGAGATTCCGCCCAGTGTTGAATCCTGGCTGCGACAGGCCCAGGTCAAGTTGCCAATTCACCTGCTGAGCAACAATCCCAGTCGGCGGCGCATTGCCTCAGTAGCCGACCCCCTCGGCCTCCCTTACACCATTTCCGCCGCCAAACCAAGGCGGGGTGCGCTCAGGCGGGTGATCGACGATCTCGGATTGGCCCCCGCCCAGGTGGCCCTGCTCGGTGATCGTCTGTTCACCGATGTGCTAGCGGGCAATCGCTTGGGTCTGTTCACCGTTCTGGTCAAGCCGATTGACCCGGCAGGGCAACCCTGCCGCCATGACCATTTGCAGAATCTGGAATTGCGCATGGCCCGCTGGTTGGGCACCAGCAGCACCTTCTGATGGAGCACGCCCTTGCGGCCCAACAGCGCCGCGTCATCAAGGTGGGAACCAGTCTGCTGCGCGGAGACAGCCAACGGCCCACCGCTGCCGTCATTGCTGACCTGGCGGCCACCCTGGCGCGCCGGCGTCAGATGGGTGATGTCTTTGCCCTGGTGACCAGTGGTGCCGTCGGTCTGGGTTGCCAGGCCTTGGCCCTGGCCCGTCGCCCCAGCGATGTGGTGGCACTGCAGGCAGCGGCGGCGGTGGGCCAAGGCCATTTGATGGCCCTTTATCAAGATGCCTTTGCCGTGCGGGGGCTGGCGGTGGCCCAGGTGCTGCTGACCCGGGGCGATCTGGCCTCCAGGGGCCGCTATCGAAGGGCTTGTCGCACCCTGGAACAATTGTTGGCCTGGGGAGTGATTCCCATCATCAACGAAAACGACACGCTCGCCACCGATGAGCTGCGCTTCGGTGACAACGACACCCTCTCGGCGCTGGTGGCGGTGGCGGTAGGGGCCCAGGAGCTGGTGTTGCTGACCGATGTCGACGGGCTTTATTCCGGTGATCCCCGCCATGATCCCCAGGCACGGCCGATTCTGGAGGTGTGGGGCCCTGAGGAGATCGACCAGCTCCAGGGGGTGGCTGGGGACGGGGGCCGCTGGGGGACCGGGGGCATGGGGACCAAACTCACGGCCGCCCGCATCGCCACCGCCAGTGGGGTGAAGGTGCGTCTGGCCGATGGCCGTGATCCGTCGGTGCTTGATGCCCTGTTGGCCGGTGACCCGGTGGGGACCCTGTTTCATCCCAGCTTGACTCCCCTATCCGATCGCAAGGGTTGGTTGGCCCACGCCCTGCTGCCGGCCGGCAGCCTGCGGCTCGATGCGGGGGCTGAACGCGCCTTGGTGCACAAGGGCGCGTCCTTGCTGGCGGTTGGCATCAAGGCGGTGGAGGGGTGCTTCTCTCGCCAGCAGCCGGTGCGTTTGCTGGCTCCCGATGGGCGGGAGTTGGGGCGCGGCTTGAGTGAGTTCAGCAGTGATGAATTGCGCCAGATTCTGGGGCTGAGCAGTGGGGAGATCCGTGAACGGATGGGGGCGATCAGCGAGGCGGTGGTGCACCGGGACCAACTGGTCCTGAATCGGATTGGCTCCCAGGAGATCGAGCCCGCCGATGCCGGGGCCTCCGAGGCCTGAAGCCCTGGCGGCTTGCCCCCCTGTTGCCGGGCCCCGGCTTTACGATCCTGCCCTGGCCGGTTAAGGGGAATGCGTTTCAGTGATCTGCTCACCAAAATCAGCCAGGTTGGGGTGGCCACACCCCGCCATCTGGGTTCCGATCCCGAGCTTTTGGTAGGCCAGTCCCTGGAACTGGCGGGTCCTGGTCAGTTGGCGTTTCTGGAGGCGGGCCATGCCATGGCCTCGGCTCTCGCTGCCTGTAATGCCGCCGCCGTGTTGCTCCCCTTGGAGGCTGACCTGCAGCACCAGGCCACCGAGCGGGGCCTGGCCTGGGTGGCTTTGGGCGACCCTCGTCTGGGGTTCGCCGAGGCCCTTGCGGTTCTGAATCCCCGGCCCCGTCCCCTGGCCGGGGTGCACCCCAGCGCCGTCATTGATCCCTCCGCCCGGCTGGGGGCAGGGGTGCATGTGGGGCCCGGGGTGGTCGTTGGGGCGGGCTGTTTCATTGGCCACGGCAGCACGCTCCACCCTGGCTGTGTCCTTTACGACGATGTGCATCTCGGGGAGGATTGTGAGGTCCATGCCAATGCGGTCCTGCACCCAGGTACCCGCCTCGGGCGCCGTTGTGTCATCCATTCGGCCGCGGTGGTTGGTTCGGAGGGTTTTGGTTTTGTGCCCACCCCCAGTGGCTGGCGCAAGATGCCCCAGACCGGCCGGGTCGTGCTCGAGGACGCAGTGGAGGTGGGCTGCGGCTCGATGGTGGATCGGCCCGCCGTGGGGGAGACCCGCCTTGGGGAGGGGAGCAAGATCGACAACTTGGTGCATGTGGGCCATGGGGTCCAGCTGGGCCGTGGCTGTGCCCTGGCAGCCCAAGTGGGAATCGCCGGGGGTGCGGTTCTCGGCAACGGGGTGATCCTGGCGGGCCAGGTGGGGGTGGCCAATCGGGCCCGCATCGGCGATCGCGCCATCGCCTCTTCGAAATCCGGCATCCATGGGGAGGTGGCGGCGGGCGAAGTGGTCAGTGGTTATCCAGCGATCTCCAATCGTCTCTGGCTGCGCTGCTCGGCCGCTTTCAATCGCCTGCCTGAAATGGCCCGCACCCTGAGGCAGTTGCAGGCCCGCTTGGAGGCAGAGCCCAGGGAACCTGATTGAAGGGCGCTGGTCTCGGGTTGCCGCTTTGGAGCGCGGGTAGTCTCGGCTTGCCGAAAGGTACGCCCAAAGGCCCCCCGCAGGCCCCCGCCCGGGTCCGCCCGCCACCGCGTCACCCCCTTGCCAGCCCCCGATGACCAGCTATCGGATCACCCTGCTTCCCGGCGATGGGATCGGCCCGGAGATCACTGTGGTAGCTCGACAGTTGTTGGAGGTTGTGGCCCGGCGCCATGGCTTCGGTTTGCTGTTTGACGAGCAACCGATCGGGGGCGCTGCCCTGGTTGCCACCGGTGAGCCCCTCCCGGCAAGCACTTTGGCGGCCTGTCTTGGCAGTGACGCCGTGCTGCTCGCCGCCATCGGTTCGCCCCGTTTCGACAGCTTGCCCCGCGAGCAGCGTCCGGAGAGCGGGTTGCTGGCCTTGCGCTCGGGCCTGGGGCTCTTCGCCAATCTGCGGCCCGTCAAGATCATTCCTGCCCTGATTGGCGCCAGCAGCCTGCGGCCAGAAGTCATCAGCGGTGTTGACCTGCTGGTGGTGCGAGAGCTAATTGGTGGCGTCTATTTCGGACTTCCCAAGGGCCGCGTCGAGGCCGAGGGGCGGGTGCGGGCCTTCAACACGATGGCTTATTTCGATGACGAGATCGATCGCATCGCCAGGGTGGCCTTCGCCCTGGCGGCCCAACGGCGAGGCCGGGTCTGTTCCGTCGACAAGGCCAACGTGCTGGATGTCAGTCAGCTCTGGCGCGACCGGGTGGAGGCCATCCATGGGGACTTTCCCAAGATCATTCTAAGCCACATGTATGTGGATAACGCCGCCATGCAATTGGTGCGGGACCCCCGCCAGTTCGATGTGATCCTCACCAGCAATCTCTTCGGCGACATCCTCAGCGACGAAGCCGCCATGCTCACCGGCAGCATCGGTATGTTGCCTTCGGCCTCCCTGGGCTCTGAGGGTCCGGGTTTGTTCGAGCCTGTCCATGGTTCGGCTCCCGATATCGCCGGTCAGGATCGGGCCAACCCCATGGCCATGGTGCTTTCGGCCGCCATGATGTTGCGCCTGGGTCTGCAGCAGTCGGCGGCGGCGGACGACCTGGAAGCTGCGGTGGATCGGGTGCTGGCGGCCGGTGCCCGCACCGGCGACCTGGCGTCGGATCCCGCCACGGCCTTGGGCTGTCGCGCCATGGGGGACCTGCTGCTGGAAGCCCTGACGGCTAAAGAGACCTGAAGGGGTGGCCAGAGTCGGGCCGACGATCTGCGAAACTCGCTGTCATCTCTACCCCTGAGTGCCGATGTCGAAGCGTCATCCGGTCGTCGCCGTCACCGGGTCCTCCGGAGCCGGAACCAGCACGGTGAAACGGGCCTTCGAACACATCTTCACCCGCGAAGGCTTGCATCCGGCGGTCGTGGAAGGTGACAGCTACCACCGCTACGAGCGCGGCCCGATGAAGGAGGCCATGAGCCGGGCGCTGCAATCCGGTGAGAACTTCTCCCATTTCGGCCCCGAGGCCAACCTTTTTGACAAGCTCGAAGAATTATTCCGGGTCTACGGCGAAACCGGCGGTGGTCAGAAGCGCTACTACCTTCACTCCGTAGAGGAGGCCGCCGATCACAACGCCCGTCTAGGCACCGATTTGGAGCCTGGCCAGTTCACCCCCTGGGAGCCGATTCCAGATCAGACAGACCTGTTGTTTTATGAAGGCCTGCACGGCGGTGTCGTCGGCGAAGGCTATGACGTTGCCCGTTATGCCGATCTCCTGGTGGGGGTGGTGCCCATCGCCAACCTGGAGTGGATCCAGAAGATCCAGCGGGACAATGCCGAGCGGGGCTACTCGGCCGAAGCGATCGTGGACACGATTTTGCGGCGGATGCCCGACTACATCAACCACATCACGCCCCAGTTCAGCCGCACCGACATCAACTTCCAGCGGGTACCGACGGTCGACACGTCCAACCCTTTCATCTGCCGCAGCATTCCCACGGCCGATGAAAGTTTCGTGATCATCCACTTCCGTCGCGGAGCTCGCGAGAAGTGGGGCATTGATTTCCAGTACCTGCTCCGCATGATTCATGGCTCCTTCATGTCCAGCCCCACAAGCCTTGTTGTCAATGGCGGCAAGATGGGTTTTGCCATGGAGATCATCCTGACTCCGATCATCCATCGCATGCTGGAAGAAAAGAAGATCGCAGCTTGATCGCCGCCATAGCGAACCTTTCGCACTTACACTTGCGGCCAAGGTCGGGTGATCAACGGTCACCGTCCAATTATCATCCCCTCCTCAGCCAATCCAGCCTCCGGTCAACCTGGGCCTCCTCTTTCTCCTTCTTTTCTGATCGGCCCGGCTCGATCGCTTGAGGGAACCCAGTCCACTGGGCGCTCGGCAGATCGCAGTGCCGAGGTGAGCCAGGTTCCTTGGGCCGTGACGCCCCTGCGGTTGGACCGCATCAACAGTCGCGCACTGTTGAGCTCGGCTCGCCAGGTTTATCACGCCTTTCTCTCCACAGGTCCTACGGGCGTTGAGCCGGCCGGCGTCGTCATGGTGGGTGAAAGTCGCCAGGGCCGGGTGGTGTTTGATCTTCCGGTGCTGCTGCCTCAAGAACAGTTCGTACCCATTGATTGGTTGCGGGGTCGCAGCCAAACCCGTTCCCGCTCTCCCCGGGGCGGCACGCCCCGTTGGACCAGCTAACCGCCATGGCCCCTCTTATGCCGCTGGCCCCTCTTATGCCGCTGGCCCCTCTCATGCCGCTGGCCCATGCCCTGATCACTGCCCTGTTGGGGGCGGCCGTGGGAAGTTTTCTTAATGTGGTCACGTGGCGATTGCCGCGCCAGGAATCCATCCTCTGGCCTTCCAGCCACTGTCCCCGCTGCGGCACCACTCTGGCTTGGTGGGACAACATCCCGGTGCTCTCCTGGGTGCTGTTGCGGGGTCGTTGCCGGCATTGCAAGGCCCCCATTTCCAGGCGGTATCCGTTGGTGGAATCGGCTTGTGCCCTGTTGTGGGTGATCACCCTGCTGGCCCAACCAGCAGCCATGGGTCCGGCCCCGAATCCCTTGTTGCTGTTGCTAGCCGGCTGGGTCTTGGTGAGTTGGCTGATTCCGCTGGTGCTGATCGATCTCGACAGCCTCTGGTTGCCCGAACCCCTCTGTCGCTGGGGGCTTGTGGCCGGCTTGGCCGTGACGGCCCTGCTCGGCTTCCAGCAGGGGCCGACGATTGGTCGTTCTTTGCTGTTTTCCCATGTTTTGGCGGCGGCCATGGGGCTTTTGGGTTTCGAGCTGAGCAGCGCCTTGGCTGCGCGCGCCTTCGGCAAACCGGCCTTGGGATTGGGGGACGCCAAGCTGGCGGCCCTGATGGGGGCCTGGTTGGGGCCGTTGGGGCTTGGATTGGCGGTGGCCCTGGCGGTGATTTCCGGTGGTCTGTTCGGCCTGCTCGGTCGTCTGACCGGCCGACTGCGGCGGGGCCAGGCCCTCGCCTTCGGCCCGTTCCTGGCCGCCGGCACCCTGGCGGTCTGGTGGGCCGGCTCCCGCTTTTGGCTCGATCTTTTGCTGCCGCAACCTTGAACCGGTAGCTCCAGGTTCTTAAATAGGGGATGGTCCCTCCCAGTCCTTGCCCCGCAAATGTCGCTGTTTGACTGGTTCGCTGATCGCCGCAAGAACGCTCCGGCGGTGCGGCCTAACCAGGTTCCCGAAAGTGATGAGGGCGATGGCCTCTGGAGTAAGTGTCCCGAATGCGGGGAGGTGGTCTATCGCAAGGACCTGATCGCCCATGCCAGCGTCTGCAAGGCCTGCGCCTACCACAACCGCATTGACAGTGCCGAGCGCATCCGCTTACTGGCCGATGAGGGCAGTTTCGAGCCCCTGGACGTTGAGATGTCCCCCACCGATCCCCTGGCCTTCAAGGATCGGCGCAGCTATGCCGATCGCCTGCGCGACGCCCAGGCGGCAACAGGGTTGCGAGATGCCGTGGTTACGGGCTTGTGCCGGCTGCAGGGATTGCCCCTGGCCCTGGGGGTGATGGATTTCCGCTTTATGGGCGGTTCGATGGGGTCGGTGGTGGGCGAAAAGCTCACGCGGCTAGTGGAAGAGGCCACCCTTCGTCGCTACCCCCTGATGATTGTTTGTGCCTCCGGTGGCGCCCGCATGCAGGAAGGCATGCTCAGTCTCATGCAGATGGCGAAAATTTCCGGGGCCCTGCAGCACCACCGCCAGGCCAGGCTTCTCTATCTCCCCCTGCTCACCCATCCCACCACCGGTGGGGTGACGGCCAGCTTTGCCATGCTGGGCGACCTCATTTTGGCCGAACCCAAGGCCCTGATTGGTTTTGCCGGCCGGCGTGTGATTGAACAGACCCTGAGGGAGAAGCTGCCCGAGGGATTCCAGACGGCCGAGTACCTGCAGGATCATGGGTTTGTCGATGCCATCATTCCCCGCACCGAGCTGCGTTCCACCTTGGCTGTCCTGCTCGAATTGCACGGGGTGGCGCGCCAGTCCGTGCCTGTGGCCCTGTGATCCATGCACTTTGGGCTGGGTTGCGGAGGCTCTCCAGCCGGGGAGCCACCTGGCTGTTTCTGGCCCTTTTGCTGCTGCCAGTGGCCTTGTTGCTCGGTCCGGTTCGGCCCGCCTGGGCAGGTCCGGTGGCCTGGCAGGAGCTGACCGCCAGCGCCGAAGGCCGCCAGTGGTGGGATTCGGGCAGCCTGCGTCTTTCTCGCCAGGGACACTTAACGGTTTTGAGTCGCTTCCAGCCGACACCTGATCTTGACACCGCCGGGGCGGCCTCGGCAGATGAGAATGCCCCAGTTCCTGAAGGCGCGAACCCTGGTTCCCGATCGCTCCGCCAGTCCCCTGGGACTCTTTATGTGATGGAGCTGGACTGCGATCAGGCCCTTTACCGGGATTTGGCGGTCAACGGCTTGCCCCGCTGGGGCTCCCAGTGGCAGCCTGCCGGGCCCGATGATTTGGTGCGGCGACTCCTCAACGAGGTGTGCGCCGCCGGGGCCGGTCTGCTCCAAGGCCAGGAGGGGTCCCGTGGCTGAGCTCCTGGCCAAGGGGCCCCTGCGGGTTGCCGTAGCCGGATTGGGATTTGGTGCGGCCGTCCATCTGCCGGCCCTGCGCGATTGCCACGCCACCGAGCCCGTGGCCCTTTGGCACCCTCGCCAGGAGAGGCTTGACGAGGTGTGCCGTGGGGCGGAGCTGCCTGGCTTCACGGATTTTGAGGCGATGCTGGCCGATCCCGCCCTTGATGCGGTGGTGATCGCCACGCCGCCAGCCCCCCGTTTTGCCCTGGCGCAGGCGGCGCTTCGGGCAGGCAAACATTTGTTGCTCGAAAAGCCGGTGGCCCTCCACAACGACCAGGTGCTGGCTTTGCAAAAGTTGGCCTTGCGCCAGGGCTGTGTGGTGGCAGTCGATTTTGAATATCGGGCCGTGCCTTTGTTCCAGCAGTTGGCGGCTCTGCTGGCCGAAGGCAGCCTTGGCGAACCTTGGCTTGTCAAGCTCGACTGGTTGATGAGCAGTCGGGCCGACGCCAGCCGCCCCTGGAGCTGGTATTCCCAGGCGGCTGCAGGCGGGGGCGTTTTGGGGGCCCTGGGCACCCATGCTTTTGACATGCTGCATTGGCTGGTCGGCCCCAGTCGTCGCCTGCAGGCCAGCCTCAGTACGGCCATTGCCGAGCGGCCCCTGGGCGACGGTGGCCCCATGGCCACCGTCGATGCGGAGGACATCGCCCTAGTCCAGCTCCAATTGCAGGATGGCTGGGGCCGAAGGGTGCCAGCCCAGCTCAGCCTGGCCTCGGTGGCCCGTCACGGGCGCGGCTGCTGGCTCGAACTCCATGGCAGTGAAGCCACCTTTGTGTTGGGTTCCCCCAACCAGGCGGATTACGTCCATGGTTTCCGGCTCTGGAGAGGGCGGCCAGGGGAGCCGGGGCTCACGGAGTTAACGCCGGATCCCACCCTGGCCTTCCCATGCACTTGGAGCGATGGGCGCATCGCCCCGGTCCGGCGGCTGATTGGTCGTTGGGCAGCGGCGATCGGGGAGGGGCGGCCGATGGTTCCGGGCCTGGCGGAGGCGGCAGCCAGCCAGCGTTGCTGTGACGCCGCCCGCGAGGCGGAGGGTGGGCAGGTCGTGCTTTAGCTGGAAAAAAGCAAGAGTTTGACTCAGTTTTTGACTCCCTCGATACGATCTTCGATCTCCTGGTAAATTTCCTGGAGCTGGGCTATGTTTTCGTCGCTAGTTTCCCAATAGCCGCGGCCGTTCACCTCCAGCAAGGTGCTGACAATTCTACGAAAGCTGTGGGGGTTGAGATCCATTAGCCGCTGGCGCATTTCGGCGTCGTTGATAAAAGTGTCGTTGGCTTCTTCGTAAACAAAGTTGTCCACAGCGCCACTCGTAGCGCTCCAGCCCAGGGTGAAGTTGAGTCTCTTGGCTACTTCCCTAACCCCTTCATAACCAGAATTGAGCATGCCCTCATACCACTTGGGGTTAAGTAGCTTTGTGCGGGAATCGAGGCGGATGGTCTCACTCAAAGAGCGCACTTGGGCATTGGCAGTGGTGGTGTCAGCGATGTAGCTGGTCGGCGCCTTGCCATCATCCCGCAAACCAGCAATCAACTTAGTGGGATCAGAATCAAAGTAGTGACTGACATCGGTGAGGGAGATTTCGGCTGAATCCAAGTTTTGAAAGGTGACATCTGCGGTTTTCATGGCCGACTCGAAAACATCTCGCTTTTGATTCATTTCGCCAGGATTGTCGGCATTAAAGGCGAATGTTTTACGTGAGAGATACATCTCTTGTAGCTCACCCTCTTCTTCCCAGGTACTGTTTTCAACCGCTAAATTGACATTTGAGCTGTAGCTGCCGCTTGCATTTGAGAACACCCGTGTAGCAGCCTCCCGCAGGGAGATGCCTTGCTCTGCCGCCTGCTCTTGACTGTGCTTGCGCACAAAGTTCATCGCAAGGGGCTCATCAGCCTCGGCTGCCATCTTAACCCCTTGGTCGATTAGGGCCATCTGGTTAATAAATAGATCGCGGAAAACACCGCTGCAATTCACCACCACATCAATGCGAGGGCGTCCCAATTCTTCCAAAGAAATGAGCTCGAGTTTGTTGACTCGACCCAGGGAATCGCTCATCGGCCGCACTCCAATAAACCAGAGGATCTGGGCCAGGGACTCCCCATAGGTCTTAATATTGTCCGTACCCCACAGCACGCAGGCAATGGTTTCGGGCCAGGTTCCCTGATCTGCTTTTTGACGTTCGATCAACCTGTCCACAACCAGCTTGGCCGAGGCAATCGCGGCCTTTGTTGGAATGGATTGGGGGTCCAGGGCGTGAATGTTTTTGCCACTAGGTAGTACCCCAGGGTTGCGGATTGGATCGCCCCCAGGACCGGGCAGCACGTATTCGCCATCGAGGGCCTTCAGCAGGCTCTCCATTTCCATATCCGCGCAAATCTGCTCAAGGCAAAAACGCAGATAGGCGAATTGTTTGTCCAGTTCAATCTGGTTGACTGCACCGAAGCCTGCGCTGCGACAGGCCGCTAGCCAGGGACTGGGCAGTTTGAAACCCAAGCGATCGAACAGGTTGAAGAACCAGCCGAAGTTGGGCCGCAAGTTGACACGCCCATCATTGCCGGTCACTTGGCGCACCATGGCACCAACCGCTGCTCGACAGGTTTCGGTGATGGTGCGGTTGAGTTCGACATCGCTCAGGATGCCGTTGTCGTTGCCTTTGTAGATCTCCGTGATCGTGCGTCCCCGGGCTTCCGCTAACAGACCTGGTAGCGAACGCAGTTCTTCCTCTTCGCGCTCCAGGGCGGCGATACTCACCAAGGTAGCGATCGCTTCCTCGGCAGTGGGCGGTTTGCCGATGGTGTGCATCCCGCAGGGCAACAGCCGGCTTTCGATTTCCATCAACTGGCGATAAACCGAGCCGACCACCCCATCCCGCTCGTCCTGGCTCAGTTCGGAGTCATCGGCTTCCGGCAGGTTGACATCCTTATCAAGATTGCATTGACGGGCCGTCTCAATGATCGCGTTGACGATTTGGACGCCACGGGAACTCTCCCGTAGCTGTTGGTAGGAGCCCACCAGTTCTCCCAGTTCTTTGAGGCCTTTGTACAGACCAGCATTTTCGGCGGGAGGGGTGAGATAACTGATCGTCGCGGCGTAGCCGCGCCGCTTGGCGATGGTCGCTTCAGAGGGATTGTTGGCGGCGTAGTAATACAGGTTCGGCAGGGAGCCGATCAGGGAGTCGGGGTAGCAGGCTTCGCTCATGCCCATCTGTTTGCCCGGCATGAATTCAAGGGAGCCGTGGGTGCCGAAATGCAGCACGGCGTCGGCTTGCCAGACTTTCTCTAAATAGGTGTAATAGGCGGCAAAGCCGTGGTGAGGACTAGCGCTGCGGGAATAAAGCAAGCGCATGGGATCCCCTTCGTAGCCGAAAGTCGGTTGGACGCCTACAAACACATTGCCGAAGTGACGTCCGTAGATCAGAAGGTTGGTGCCGTCGGAGTTGAGGTTGCCGGGGGGTTTGCCCCAGTTCTCTTCGAGACGGGCAGAATAGGGAGTGAGCCGCTCATACTCGGCCACACTCATGCGATGGGCGATGGCCAGTTCTGGCGCCCCTGCCAGGGCCTCTGGATCCTGGAGCACCGCATCCATCAGAGCCTTGGGGTTGCGGGGCATGTCCTGGACGTCGTAGCCCTTGGCCTTCATCTCTTTGAGGACGCGGTAGATCGAACCAAATACGTCCAGGTAGGCGGCGGTTCCAACGTTCCCCTTGTCAGGGGGGAAGCTGAATACAGTGATCGCCAATTTTTTGGCGGAGCGGGGTTTGATGCGCAGCGAGGCCCAGCGAATTGAGCGCTCGGCGATCGCTTCCACCCGATCTTGGAGGGTATGGGCCTTGCCGGTGGCGTCATCGCGGCCCGAAAGCACGATCGGTTCGATGGCGCCGTCCAACTCGGGAATGGCAATTTGCAGGGCCACTTGCACCGGATGCAATCCCAGGTCGCTCTCTTCCCATTCCTGTGTGGTCTGAAAGACCAGGGGCAGGGCGACCATGTACGGCCTGTTGAGCCGGCTGAGGGCTTCGATCGCCTTGGGGTGGTCCTGGCGGGCCGGACCCCCCACCAGGGCAAAGCCCGTCAGGCTGACCACCCCATCCACCAAAGGGGTTTCAGGATTGATGGGGTCGTAGAAGAAGGCGTTGACCGGCTTGCTGAAGTCCAGGCCACCGCAGAAGACTGGGATGACGGTGGCGCCTCGGTACTCCAATTCTTGAATCACGGCCACGTAATGGGCTTCATCACCGGTGACGATGTGGCTGCGTTGCAGCACCAGGCCAATGACAGGCCCGCTCTTGGCCTTTTCGCTGAGGTCGCTTCGGCTGCTGTTCCAGTTGAGGTATTCCTTAAGGTCTTCAAACATGCCAGGAGCCAGGGGATGCCACAGGCCCAGATCGGGAAAAACCACTGGTTCGGCCACTACTAGCTGGGGACGACCATCTTCCCCGCGGGGAAAGACATATTTATCGGCCAGCATCAACAGGAAGTTGCGCAGATTGTCGGGTGTGCCCCCGAGCCAGTATTGGAAGCTGAGCATGAAGGAGCGGGCGTCTTGGGCCTTTTCCACCGGCAGATATTTCAGGACTGTGGGCAAGGTGTTCAGCAGCTTGAGCATCGCGTCCTGGAACCCAGCACTACCGCCTTTCTCTTTGCGCTTCTTCATGAACTGGGCAATAGCGCTCTTGCTTTGGCCCAGCTGGGCCATCGAAAAAGTGCCCAGCTTGTTGAGGCGCATCACCTCTGGCATGGAGGGAAACACCACGGCAGCTTTGAGGTGATCGCGGTGGGGCGCCACGGCTTCGACCACCTTCTGCGCCAGATCTTCAATGAAAATCAAAGAAGCGATGAAGACATCGGCTTCGGCGACATCTTTACAAAATTGCTTATAATTCTCCGGATCCCGCAGCTCTTCGATCAGATAGCCATTCAGTTCCACCGCCAGACCGCTGTTCTGTTCGTTGATGCTGGTGGCGGCACTGGTCAGGGCGTTTTGGTACTGGGGCTCAAGCACCACGTAAACAGCCCGCATCAGGGCCCGATCATCGCCATGTTCAGGGCTGACTCGGCGGTTGGCGGAGCGGACCTGGGTAAACATGCAGCCTTCGGTTGAGCAATGTTAAGCAGCCTACGGAGCCCATGGCTGCATTGGGAGGGTTTTTCGACAAGGCTTTACGGCAGGCGATCACGGTGGGTGGGGCGTCGTGGCGATTGGGTCCTCCAGGCTCTGGCAAGGACGGGTGCCGCGAGGGGGCAAGAGATTTTTTGTTGGTTTGCCTGTTGGGCCAAAGGACCTGCACCGATGTCTTGGTGGCTGCCTGATCGCCCGGCGCTGGTCTTTGGGCCTTCTCCCATAGGCTCTGCAGCAGAATCCCTCTTGCTGATGGCTCCTCGTCCAATCCCCGTAGTCGTGGCCGGCGCCCTCGGCCGTATGGGGGCCGAGGTGGTCAAAGCTGTCAACACCTCTGGGGACTGTGTCCTGGTCGGGGCGATCGACACCACTGCGGCCAAGGAGGGCGTCGATGTCGGCGAGGAATTGGGCTTGGGGGTTCTGGATGTGGCGGTTACTGCCGATTTCGAAGGCTGCCTTTGTCAAGCCAGTCAAGCTGTGCGACAGCACGGGCCCGAAGGGGCTGCCGTGCTCGTGGACTTCACCCACCCCAGCGTGGTGTTCGAGCACACCCGGGCCGCGATTGCCTATGGGGTGCATCCGGTGATCGGCACCACGGGCCTGACTGCCCA
Organism: Cyanobacteriota bacterium; assembly: GCA_026389315.1. Lineage (GTDB taxonomy): Bacteria > Cyanobacteriota > Cyanobacteriia > PCC-6307 > Cyanobiaceae > Cyanobium. Next base: position 7,826 of record JAPLIC010000063.1, on the reverse strand, counting down.
GCAGTTGGCCGATTTGGTCGAATTCGCCGCCAAGGCTGGGATCGGTGGAGCGGTCATCCCCAATTTTTCGGTGGGCATGGTGCTGTTGCAGCAAGCCGCCGCCGCTGCCGCCCGTTTCTATGACTTTGCCGAACTTACCGAGCTGCACCACAACCGCAAGGCGGATGCCCCCAGCGGAACCTGTATCAAAACAGCCGAATTAATCGAGGACCTGGGCAAATCCTTCAATGAGCCCCAGGTGCACGAGCACGAAACTCTGGCGGGCTGTCGGGGTGGCCTGCGTCCCAGCGGCCTGCGGCTGCACTCGCTGCGATTGCCCGGTTTGGTGGCCCATCAGGAGGTCATGTTCGGGGCCCCTGGAGAGACCTATACCCTGCGCCACGACACGATTGACCGCAGCGCTTACATGCCTGGGGTGCTCCTTTGTCTGCGTCGCGTACGCTCCCTGCCAACGTTGGTCTATGGCCTCGAACGGCTGCTTTGATGCCCTGACCGCCGTCGGCGGACCTTGCCCTCGATGTTGATTCCCCTCAACCCAGACCAACTGAGCCGCCTGATTCCGGCGGTGGCCACCGGTCCCCAATTCAATGCCTGCAGTCGCGAGCCGCGGCAATTGCTGCAACGGGTGCTGATTTCCACCATCGGCGCTGTGATTGCCCTTTTGATCAGCCAGACCCTGTTGTTCTCCAGCGCCTTTGGTCCGGTGTTTCTGGTGATCGGCGTCGTCCTGGGTCTCTATCTCCTCTGGGGGCCGATCCTGGAGGCGGGTCGACGTAATGCTGTCCTGCGCCGTTATCCCTCTGCGGCTCTGTTTGAAGGGGTGGTGGGGGATCTTTTCACCCGGGAGGTGGTGGAAGATCGGCGCGAGCAATCGGACCAAAGCGGGCGCTTGGAGATGGTCGAAAATCGTCGTACCTGGCTCTGCCTGGACCTGGAAGATGAAGATGGCTACATCGGCCGGTTGCGGTTTCCGATGGAGAAGGCCCACCAAGCCATTCGTCGCGGCATGGTGGTGCGGCTGGTGGTTTTGAGTGATCGCCGTGATTTTTCCAGGGTGGGGGCCCTGAGTGATGCCTGGTTGCCCCAACCCAAGCTCTGGGTCGGCGAATACCCCTACTTGCTGCGGTCGGCTTTCGAGGAGCTTTGCCTGCGCCGCCTGCGCTGAGCCGCAGGGGCCCCATCACCTTGAAACATTGTGTTACAGTCTTCGTAACACTTCGAAAGGATTCAGCCCATGGCCTCCTCCACAGCTCCCGTCATCCGCGGCGCCACTGTTACCACAGAAGACGGCGGTCGTCTCAATGCTTTTGCCGCCGAGCCCCGTATGGAAGTCGTGGCCGTCGAAAACGGCTGGGGTTTCCACGAACGGGCTGAAAAGCTCAATGGCCGCATGGCTATGCTCGGTTTCATCGCCCTACTGGCGACTGAATTTGCCCTGGGTGGCGAGGCTTTCACCCGTGGATTGCTGGGTCTGGGCTGATCGCCCTGGGTTTGATTCAAGCCCGTTGGCTTCCCTTCCGCGCCCCTTTGTGGTGCGGTTTTTTTATGCGTTTTTTCTGAGTTTTGCCATGGTCGCCAGATTGTCAGCCAGGGTGAATGGCGCTGGACCTACTGGTGCCCTGGCCGCCCTGGCTTTGGCGGCGGCCGGTTGGCGCGTTCAGCTCTTTGATCCCATTCCCAGGCAGCGCCTTTTGGAGGTCCAACGGGCCTATGCCTTCACCCATTCCAGCCGCCGCTTCCTGCAGCGGCTTGGCCTTTGGGAGGCCCTGGCACCCCATCTCAGCGGTTTTGCCCAGCTCCATCTTGTCGATGGGGCTTTGGGTCGTGAGGTCGGCTTCCGTTCCAGCGACCTCGGCCCCCTGGCTGCGGCCGCCAATCCGGGTGCCCAGCACCTAACCAGCCCCGCTGCCGTCGGTTGGATCGGCAGCCATGGCCCGCTGATGGCCCTGTTGCTTGAGCGCCTTGAGGCCAATCCGGCCATCGCGGTGGTCTTGGGTGGAAAGGCAGGCCCCCCAGCCCCTCCCGGCCAGGGAGCCGGCTTTGATCTGGTGGTGGCAGCGGATGGGGCCGATTCCCCCACCCGTCGTGAACAGGGGATTGGCCAATGGCACCATTCCTATGCCCAAGCCTGTCTGACGGTCCAGGTGGGCCTGCGGGGGGCAGCGACGGATCAGGCCTGGGAGATCCTGCGCCCTGAAGGACCTTTCGCCGTGTTGCCCATGGGAGTGGGTCGTCATCAATTGGTATGGAGTGCACCGGTCTGGCGCTGTCGCAAGCTCGAGAGTCTCAGCGATACGGCCTTTCTCGATGCCCTGGCAGGGGCCCTGCCGGAGCTTCTGCAGCCGGAGGTTCTCTTTGATCGGCCCCGCTCCTTTCCTGTGGCGCTGCAGCTGGCCCGCCGCCTGCACCGGGGCAGCACCGTTCTGGTGGGAGACAGCGCCCACCGCTGCCATCCGGTGGGAGGTCAGGGCCTCAACCTGGGCTGGCGTGACGTGCAGGCCTTGATGGACCTGGCCGAGAAGGCCAGTGCTGGTCGCCTGGCTCCGCACCGCCTCGGGGCCGCTTACGGCCGGAGGCGGTGGCCCGATGTGCTCCTCACCCTTGCGCTCACCGACCTCCTGGTACGGCTGTTCTCGAATCGTCAGCCCCTGCTGCTTCCCCTGCGGGCCCTGGCCTTGGTCGGTCTGCGTCATTCCGCAGCCCTGCGCAGGTTGGCCCTTGGCCCCATGACCCTGGGACCGTGGCCCCTCCCTTTCCGCTTCTCCGTTCCTGGGGCCGGCAACCCTGGAGGGATGCCGGCCTTGTCGCCCCCTGGGGAGCCATGGTGATCAGCAGTTCCCCCCAGCCATCGCCGCCCCAGGCGTTGTTGCGTTTCTTGCGGCACCAACTGGGCCTCAGTGAGAGCGCGATTGCCATGGGAATCCGCCACTCTGAGGCGGAGCAGGCGCCGTTGGCGGTGGTGCTTTGGCGCTTCGGTTTGATCAGCCTGGAGCAATTCGAACAGGTGTTGGACTGGCAGGACCAGCAGACCTGAGCTGCGGCCTTAATAGGTGACCAGGGATTCCACCGCTATTCCGCTGGGAAGGCGTCGACGACCCCCCAGATCGGCTAGTTCGACCACGAAAGCAAAGCCGACAATCTCGCCTCCGGCTAGACGCACCAGCTGGCCGCAGGCTTCGGCGGTGCCACCGGTGGCCAGCAAATCATCGACGATCAAGATCCGGGGAGAATCCTCAAAGCCATCGGCGTGGATTTCCAGACGATCGCTGCCATATTCCAGCTCGTAGTCCACCCCATGCACCTCGCCCGGCAGCTTGCCGGGCTTGCGCACGGGCACGAAACCCAGGCCAAGGGCAGTGGCCAGGCTCGTGCCCACAATGAATCCCCTCGATTCAATCCCCACAATCAGGTCGGGTTTGAGTCGCTCGGTGATTTCGGCCAGTTGGCGCACGGTTTCGCGCCAGCCGGCAGGATCGCGCATCAGGGGTGTGAGATCCCGGAACAGGATGCCGGGCTTGGGAAAATCAGGGATGTCGCGGATCCAGCGGCGCAGGTCGGGGCTGGCGGGGCTGCTGGTCATCTCAGGAGGACGGGGGGCAAGCCGGCGGTTGGCGGTGACGAACGGCCTTCGGCGCTGGCATCATCGCAGCCATGAGCCAGGCCTTCACCGAATCCCCCCCTTCCCGCCCCCTTTCCCGCCGGGGCATCGAGCGGCTTGACCTGATGCTGTTGTGCACCGAGGCCCTCGATTTCAATGGCGGCGAGGCGATGGTTTGGTTGAGCCAGCAGCTCGGCTACGGCGAGATCTTCCCCAATCGGGTGGAGTTGTGGAAGCTTCGCTGCCATAATCCACTTCGTCGGGCTTGTCGTCGTGGTTCCCTGGAGTCCAAGGAGACCGATGCCCTGATTCAGATTCTCTGCGCCATGGCCGATCGTCTCTACCCCATGCTGCGGGGGCTGCTCTCCACGGCCGAGCCTCCGGAGGTCATGGAGCAGCGTTGGCAGTTGTTTCAATCGCGCTTCTCCGATCTCTTGCGCGAGCGCATGAATCCTCGCCGTAGCAGCGTCAGGTCCCTCCTTGATCCCCACAATGGCCGTCGTCAACGGCGTGCCTTGGTTCAAGCCCTGGCCCTCGGGGCTGGTCCCGGTGGCTTTGAGCGACTGCGGGCCTGCCTGATCGATGCGGTGGCCTGATCACAACGCCCGATGAAACAGACCCTTGTTTACTCACAGCAAAGCTGCCGCTTAAACCTGGAAGGCTTTCCAGATGTTTCGGCTGGCCATTCCCCTGATACCTTGGGAATTATCACAAGTTGGACCTTGGATTGGCCTGGCCGACCCCAGTTGGAGGGTCGGCTTGATCACTTGGTGGGTCTGATCAATGTGATCTTGCCCTATGCCCGTTACTTGATGAGTGGGGTGTCGCGCCCCTTCGGATCGCCTGCGCAGCCGGTCGCCATTGCCCCTGCAGGTCCCGGTAAACATCTGTTGGTTCTCCGCAGTGGTCAACCCGGGGTTGGTTCCCTGGAGGTGCACCTTGATGACGCTGAACTGGCTGACCTGGTCCGGGTTCTCGACAGCCTGCGGCTCGATTCACGTCTGCATCTGCAGCCACCCTTGCCCCATCCACTGGCTCAACCGTTGCGGCGCCGCGAACTGCGTCAGGCCGAACCCCTGGCCCAGCGCCTGGCCGCACCGGTGGGTGGCCTGGCGGCCCTCGCCCTCACGGCCGGACTCTCCTCCCTGGCTCCCTTACCGGTGCCAGCACCGCAGCGGACGGCCGGCACTGCTGCCACGACCGCGCCTGGACCCCCTGGTCTGAGGCCAGACCGTTCCGCCGTCCCTACGACCCCCGACGCTCTCGATCCCACCCGTCCCATTCCCCAGACCAACGCCGGTCCCTCCCAGCCCCCAACGGTGGACATCCCGCCGGTTGCTCCCACCGCCACCTCTCCCACGGCTCCCCCTACCGCCCCCATCCCCGCTGCTCCAGCTCCCCGAACGGTATTCAGCCACACTCCCCCTTCGAACCCTGCGGCTCGCCCCTGAACCAGCCCTCCAGGCCGATGCAGTGCTTGCTCCTACCCTAATTTCATCCTGGGAGCCGCAGCCATGGTGATGAGCTGGTCCGAACTGCGCCGCCGCGTCACCCGGCTCGGGGCCTATCTCGATGTGGTCGTCCGCAGTGATCCTGAGGTCTGTGGCCTCAGCGGCGACCGTTTCCATCTCTCGTTGCATCACGGCGGCCAGGGGGATTGCACAGTCCACGACCTGTCCCTGATCGATTGCCCCAACGAGTTGGTGCTGATGGAATTCGAGCGTTGGATGCGTGGTGCCGGCCATTCGCTGGAGCCATGAAGGTCTGCGTTCCTCCGTCCAGCCATGTCCTTACCCCGTAGCCCCCGGAACCTGCAGCTGCCCAATCCTTCGTTGGTCACGCCCAACCGCGATTCGCGACCGGCCCGACGGCGCCGGCGTATCAGTCGCCTGCGTCAGGGATTGATGGGGTTGCTACTGGTGAGTGCGGGCATCGCCCTGCTCCTGGCCCTGCTGCGGTTGCCTTCCCAGCTGGATACGGTGCTGCTGGTGAGCACCGCCATCGCCAATCTCATCAAGGGATTGACCCTTATGGGCCTGGGCCTGTTGCAGTTGGCCGGGGTGCTGGCCGTCGCCCTGGTCGCCCTGTTGGCGTTGCTGCTTTTGGGTGCAGGCCTGAGCCGCTGGCTGCGAGCCCTGGGCCCCAATTCTGCCTCCCAGGCTTCAAGGTCCAGGGGAAAGCGTCGGGGGCCTCCAACCCTTGAACCCCAGCCGCTACCGCCGGAGTTTGAGGGTGATCCCAGCTTGCAATGGTTACAGAGCTTGCGGGATGGTGGCAGCGGACCTCGCTTCAGGTGATGGCCACAGCCGCCGACTGCCCCTGATGGACCCCCTCATCGCCGCCCTGCTCAAACCGGCCGCCTACGACCACCCGGTGGGGCAGATCCAGCTGTTGGAAACCCATATTTCCTGGATCTTGTTGACGGGCCCCTTTGCCTACAAATTGCGCAAGCCGGTGCAACTCGGTTTCGTTGACTTCAGCACCGCCGCCCGGCGCCGCCAGGACTGCATCGAGGAAGTCAGACTCAATCGCCGTCTGGCCCCTGACCTCTACCTCGGCGTGCGTGACATCCATGGCCCGCCGGATCAGGCCCGCTTCCATGGCCCTGGAGCGGTGATTGAGGCGGCTGTGCAAATGCGTCAATTCGACCAAGCGGCCCTGCTTCCCCTGGTGCTGCAGCGCCAGGGATTGGACGACTCGTCCATCGATGCCCTGGCCCAGCGGTTGGCGCTCTTCCATGACAGCGCCGCCGTGGCTCCGGCAGGGGGCGCCTTTGGCTCAGCGGCCATGGTCATCTCCCCGGCCCTCGCCAATCTGCAGGTGCTGGAGGAGTACGCCTCCAAGGACGAACTGGGTTCCCTGCGCCGCTGGACCGAAACGACCGCCGAACGGCTCACACCTCTTTTCCAACAGCGACTCTCCGCTGGCCAGGTGCGGGAGGGCCACGGGGATCTGCATCTCGGCAACATGGCCCTGCTGGCCGGTGAGATTGTTGTTTTCGATTGCCTCGAATTCAATGCGAGCCTGCGCTGGATTGATCCGATCAGCGACATGGCCTTTCTGGTCATGGATCTAGAGCAGGTCGCCCAGCCCCGCCTGGCGGCCCGCTTACTCAATGGCTGGTTGGCCTGGGGCGGAGATTACGAGGGGCTCCATCTTTGGCGCTGGTATCTCACCTATCGCGCCCTGGTACGCGCCAAAGTAACGGCCCTGAGGCTTATCCAGCTCAACCCCCTAGATCCCCCTGACACCGGCCCAACCCTTGACCTGCGAGACCAGCTAGCCCGCTATCTGGCCCTGGCCCGCCAAACCTGCAATCCAACAGCACCCCTAGGGGCACAGCCCCAAGGGGCACAGCCCCAAGGGTCAGAGCCCCAAGGGTCAGAGCCCCAAGACGCCATGACTGAAGGGACCATGCCCCAGGCCCTGCTCCTCTGTCATGGCGTCTCCGCAAGCGGCAAGAGCCACCTGGCTCGGCAGATCTGTGACAGGGCTGGTTGGATTCACCTCCGCTCCGATGTCGAGCGCCGCCGCTTGTTCGGCCGATGGGGCGTTCCCGGTGGGCCCCGCTGGTCCGGCGAGCCGGGGGCCGATCCCTACGGCCCGGCCGTGACCCAATACCTGTACGAACAACGGCTGCCTGCCTGCGTCGAGGCGATCCTGGTGGCCGGCTACAGCACCGTGGTCGATGCCACCTTTCTTAAGTCCAGTCAACGGGCCGTGATGGTCGCCCTGGCCAAGCGTTGCGGCATTCCACTGGTGATTCTGGCGTGCCGCGTCAGCCCGTCATTGGCCCGTCGTCGCTTGGCAGAACGTCAACGTCAAGGTGGAGATGCGTCTGAAGCCAACGCTTCAGTCCTTGACCACCAGCTACGGCACCAACAACCTTTTTCTGAAGAGGAATGGCCCCACGTGCTCAATGTGGATAGGACAAACCCCATCGATTTCGATTGTTTTTGGTCCGAACTTAAAATTTTGCTTGCCAATGCAAATGCCAATCTCCAACCTCCCCTTTAGAACCATTCATTGATGGCTTCTTCGGCGGTATTGATGTTTTCTTCTGGAGTGCTGCGCTCAAATTGGATGGTGATATTGCGTTTTTGTTCACCGTCGGCGGCCCAGGCTTCAATCGGATAGAGCTGTTGGCCGTCCCGGAAGGGGACCTGAATGCGGAAGGTGCCATCGGCCGAGAGGGGCACCTCTTCGCCGCCGATGGAGAGGCGGGCCT
>JAPLIC010000024.1 GCA_026389315.1 Cyanobacteriota bacterium | reverse complement strand
GCTTCTTTAATAAGGTCGTCGTACTTACTCTTAAGCTCCGACGAGCTTACAGGGCCCGCATCAGTGACCTGATCACCGATTGCCATAATCACAAAGCAAGTCTTCTCAGCCATTTGAATGCTCCAATGTGGTCAGCCCAACATAGAATATGCGGACCCTCATATCACGCAATATCCGATCGCCGCTGCATATCCCGCAGGCAACTGATCGATTTGATGGCTTGTAAGCCATTGCTATGACATGGAACCCAGGGAAGCGATCGGACTCATTGAGGGATATGGGTATTCGTTATATCACGCTCGATTCACACCTCGTTGCCCTTGCCAAGCAAGCCTGGGGCGAGGTAGCACTATGGCTTATTAGCTGGGCCAAGAGTTAGACCCAGCCCATAACTCGCATAGAGACAATTAATGAGTATTTCAACTCCCCTGGCCTTAAATATCCACTTTTTCGATTTCCGCAATGGAATTCATGGTCAATAACAGCGATTCTCCTTGATCTATTTTATTTGTGCCGCGAAGAATGTTGCCTCTGGCCTGTTGTATAATTAGCCTAGCGCTGACTGGATCCTATTGCTCGTAAACAATTTGCTAGGGCGCACCGTGATCCGCAAGCGCCAAGAATGAAGATCATGGACCCTTAGCCATTACTCATACTTGGCTACCATGCGGAGTGGCGGGTCTGAAGTGTCTCGCGATAGTCGGCGATGAACTGCGAATCCGCCCCGCCGCCAAGCCGAGTTGAAGCGCAAGGGGATGGCGGCAGCGCCGGCTGGTCCCTCACCTGCAAGCCGACAAAAAACAGCCTCTACATGGCCTCCACATTTTGGGCTTAATTTGCTGAGAAGTTAATCCAGCCAAGCTTCATTGGCAAAACCTCATATCAATCCTTAGAGCTGCGCTTCATTGCCACACTTGCACCAGCTCGACTAGCTTGAGCCCAATGGCTGCCCTTTGATTCAGTCAGCCCTTGTCCGATGGCTCGCGTCTTCATCTCCCACTCCAGCCGTGATGGGGCCGCCGCTCGCTGGATCGCCGATTGGCTGCAGCAACAGGGATATGAAGCGCCCTTTCTGGATTTCGACAAGCATGTTGGCCTTCCCCCCGGCGACGACTGGGAACGCACCCTCTACCGCGAGATTGAAACTTCCCAGGCCCTGCTGATCGTCCAGAGCGCCCATTGGATGGCCTCCAAGTGGTGCTTTGCCGAATTCATCCAAGCCCGCTCCCTCGTTAAACCCATCTTTCAACTGCTCGGCGCCGACCCCGACGCAGGCCCTGCCAGCGCCGAACCCCTGGCGCCGATCGCGGCCGACCTGCAGCAACTCGACCTGGGCCAAGACCGCCAGGCCGGCCTGGCGGCCCTCGCCCGCCAGCTCAGTGAACTGGCCCTGGACGATCAGGGGGGCTTCCCCTTGGACCCCAAGCGCCCCCCCTATCCCGGCCTGCTCTGCTTCGATCAAGAGGATGCGGCCCTCTATTTCGGCCGCGACGAGGAAATCCGCGAGCTGATCGCCAGGCTCCAAGTGCTGCGCATCCAAGGGGCCCAACGCCTTTTGGTGCTGCTGGGGGCCTCCGGTGCCGGCAAATCATCGCTGCTGCGGGCCGGCCTGCTGCCCCGCCTGGCCCGCAGCGGCCGCCACTGGTTGCCGCTGGCCCCCTTTCGGCCCCAATCCCAACCCAGCCAGCAGCTCGCCCACAGCCTGGCCCTCGCCCTGGGCGGCCCTGCCGATGGGCGCCAGCTCGCTCAGCATTTGCAACAGGCCCATGCCAACTGCAGCTTGGTCGCCACCCTGACGGAGCTCGCCGCCGACCTCCGCAGCGCCCATCACAGCCCCGAGGCCCAGATCCTGATCAGCGTCGATCAGGGCGAAGAGCTCTTCACCGTTAGCGACCCCGACGAGGTGCGCTGCTGCTTGGCCATCCTCAGCGCCGCCCTCAGCTGCGGCGCTGGCTTCCAGGTGGTGATGACCCTGCGCTCCGATTTCCTCGGCAACCTTCAGGCCGCCGCCGACCTCAGCGTGCCCCTGCAGCCGATGTCGCTGCCGCCCCTGCCCATGGAGCGCATCCCCGAAATCATCAAGGGGCCGGCCAAGGTGGCGGGGCTGACGGTGGAGGAGAGCTTCGTGCAAGCGGCCATGCACGACGCCAGCAGCGACGATGCCCTGCCCCTGCTCGCCTTCGCCCTGCGCGAACTCTTCGACCGCTTTGGCGACGACCGGGTGCTCAGCCTCGCCGATTACCAGGCCCTCGGCGATGACCACCTCAGCCTTTCACCCCCTGGACAATGCGGTGCGCCATGCCGCTGACGAGGTGTTGGAACTCTGCCAACCCACGCCCGAGGCCCTCCTCGCCCTGCGGGATGCCTTTGTGCCAGCCCTGGTGCGGATCAACGATCAAGACGATTACACCCGGCGTCCGGCCCGTTGGGATCAACTGCCCCCCCCTCGCCCAACCGTTGCTCAAGGGGCTGGTGGAAGCCCGCCTGCTGAGCGTGGAACAGCGGGACCAGGTGCGTTGGGTGGAGGTGGCCCATGAGGCCCTGCTGCGCAAATGGCCACTGCTGCGGGGCTGGCTGGACGAGGCCCGGGAGTACCTGGTGGGCAGCCAGCAGCTGGAAACGGAACTGGCCCAATGGCGGCAGGCCCCGGAGTCAGACAAAGAGACGGCCCTGCTGAGCGGTTTGAAGCTCAGCCGCGCCCAGGCCTGGCTCGAGGAGCGGCCCCAGCAGTTCGGGTCCGACCTGCAAGCCTTCGTGCGGGCGAGCATGGCCCACCGTGACCGGGCCGCAACCCAACGGCGGCGCCAACGCAGGTTGGTGCTGGCCGGCCTGGTTGGGCTCAGCGCCGCAGCCACCGCCGCCTGGGGCTGGGCCCAATGGTCCAACCTGCGGGCCTACGAGGCCCAGACCCGGCAATTCCAGAGCATCCATCTCTCGATGCTGGATTTGGACCCCCTGCAAAGCCTGGTCCATGGATTGGCGGCGATGGCCAGGCTGCAGGGCAATCCCAGTGAAGCCTTGCCCCTGGCCGTCAGCCTTGACCAAGCGGTCGAGCGCAACAGGCTGCGAGGCATGCTGGCCAGTCACCAAAACGAAGTCTGGAGCCTGGCCGAAACCCCCGACGGCCGGTTGATCAGCGGCGGCCGCGATGGCAGCTTGCGGTTCTGGAACGCCAAGGGCCAACCGCAAGGCCCGCCGATCCGCACCACTCACAGCAACGGTGTGCGGGGAGTCGTGGCCCTCAACGATGACACCTGGTGGACCGCCGGTGATGAAGGCCGCTTGCAACGCTGGAGCCATGGCCAGAGGGTGGGGCCCCCCGTTGAGTCGGGCCACGGTTCGCTGCAATCCATGCTGCTTGATCTCGATGGCAGCCTGATCACCGCCGGCAGCGACGGCAACCTGCGCCGCTGGAATCCGGCCAGGGCCACCCCCTTGGGTCCGCCGCGATCCAGTGGCCAAAATGAGGTCTGGAGCGTAGCGGTGCTGCCCAATGGCGATTGGGTCAGCGGCGGCCGTAATGCCACCCTGCAATGGTGGCGCAAGGGTCAACGGCTTGGCGCGCCGATCGCCAGTGGCCAAGGTGCCGTCACGGCCCTGGAAGGGCTCAGCGACAACACGGTGATCAGCGGCGGCGATGATGGCAGTGTGCGCCACTGGAACCAGGCCGGGGTGCTGCTGGGGAACTACCGCAGTGGCCACAGCACCGTCTACACGCTCATGCGCCGACGCAACGGCCAGCTGCTCTCGGGAGGCAGCGAACCATTGAGTCCAGAGAATCACAATTTGATTCGGATCTGGGATCCAGGCCAACGCCAGCCCGATGAACCCATGCCAGCGGGTCAGCTTGAGGCCCTCAGCCTTGTGGAGCTGTGCAATGGTGATTTGATCAGTGGCGGCAGTGATGGCTCCCTGCACCATTGGCGTCGCAATCGGCTCCTCGGCCGGCCGATCCGCACGGACCATGGGCGCGTTTATGCCCTCACCCAAACCCTTGATGGCGATTTAGTCAGTGGCGGCGACGATGGCAAGGTACGGATCTGGAGGGATGGCCAGGCGATAGTCACCTTTGCCACCCAACAACAAGGGGTGGCCAGCCTCACCACCCTCACCGACGGCACATTGATGACGGGGGGGAAAGACGGAACCATGAAGCATTGGTCCTCCCAAGGACGCCCCCTTGGCGAAGCGGCGATTCAAACCCGCCATGGTGCCGTCTGGGCCATCTCTGAGTTACCGAATCGCGATCTCTTAAGTGCTGGAGAAGATGGACGTTTACGCCGCTGGCAGCACGGCAAGCAGCAAGGGCCAACCATAGAAACGCCCCATAACGCCGTGGTGAGCCTGGTGATCCGCAAAAATGGCGATTGGGTGTCAGGCGGCAGTGGCGGCAAAATCCAACTCTGGCGGCAGGGCCGCCCCCTCGGCAACTATTTCCAATCGGGCTTTGGCAGCATCTGGAGCCTGCTTGAACGTCGTGATGGCGAACTGATGAGCGCCAATGGAAACGGCTCAATCTTCATCTACCCCACTCCCGCCCGGGCCATCACCAAAGCCTGCCTCCAACTAGGAGCATTTCAGGGCAACCAAGAAACCGACAATCCCGCCTACAGGGTCGCAACAGATCTCTGCGCCCACCAACCCAGTTCTGCCAACTCACCCATCCCATCGCCATGGCAAAAATTCTTCCGCACACTGTTCACTCCCAAGTCCTGATCAGCGCTGATCGCAGCATCAGCCTGACCTTTTCCCTAACCCCCTGCAACGTCTCCCATGCCGCCCCCCCTCTCCGCTGCCTGCCCCTGGCTGCAACTCCAGCGCACGGTGCGCTTTGGCGACACCGATGCCGCCGGTGTGATGCACTTCCACCAGCTACTGCGCTGGTGCCACGAGGGCTACGAAGAAAGCCTGCAACGCTTTGGCATCGCCCCTGCCGCCCTGTTTCCCACCCCCCAGCACAAGCCAGAGGTGGCCCTGCCGATCGTGCATTGCCGCGCCGACTTCCGCCGCCCCCTGGTGGTGGGGGATGAACTGGGGGTCGTGCTGACGCCGACACGGCTCGATCCCAGCGGCTTTGAGGTGGCCTACCGCTTCGTTCTCGCTGACGAAGAGGTGGCCCGGGGCCTGACCCGACACCTGGCCATCAACGCCACGAATCGCCAACGCTGCCCCCTGCCAGATGCCATCCAGCGTTGGCTGGAAGCGGCCGGGTTGGGCGCCGGGGTGCAGCCGGTTTGAAATGAATCATTGAAGCCAAGAACTCCAGCGAAGATCGCCAGCGAAAGACGCCAGCGCATGGCACTCCGGGGACCAGACTCATTCGGCGTCAAAACACAATGCGAGATGCACCGGGAAAGGGGTGGCAGCCCGGTCGATCTGGCCCTTGGCGCCTGGGCTGCGGCGCAAATGGGGCCGGCAAAACAAAGGACGCAGCATCACGGGCAGCACGGCAGCATTGATATAGGCGCCGGCGCAGGTATGCATGCCATAGCCCCACAGAATATAATCACGCCAAGGCCTACCAGGCCAAAAGCGATCGGCATTCTCCACCTGCATCGGATCAAACATGGCCGAGTAATTAGACGCCAACACCATCGTGCCAGCAGGAATGGTCATGGCGCGCCAGGTGCCGCGGGCAATGGTGCTATCTCGCACGGCCCTTCGATAGAGAATCGGATTCAAGGGTTGATAGCGGAGGGCCTCAAACACATAGCCTTCAAACTCGCCCGGATCGCCTCCTCGCGCCGCCGCCTGGGCCAAGGCCAACTGTTCGGGACGATTCAGCAATTCATCCACAATTTGGGTTGCCGCCGCCGACAGGGTGGGGATGGCTCCAATGATGAAGCCAATCAGATAATTTCTGATGCCAAGATCATCCATTCCAGGTGTATCAATCGCCTGCATCTCCAGACAGCGTTGCAACACATCATCCGCCGGTTTCGGGCCGCCGCGAGTCAGGCTGTCTTTGCGCTCACGAATTTCCTGATCCAAGGCCTCCTGCAGATGGACGGCGGCGGCCATGGCCTTGGGGCGCAGCTCAGGACTGGCTGCCAAATCAACAAAGAGGTACCAAAACAGCAACGTCGTCCATTCGATCAGATCCTCACGCCTTGGCCCACGGAGGCCGAAATACTCCTGCACGATCCGGGCTGGAATCTGGGCGCCCAGCTGCTGGGGAAAATCGATCAGGCCATGGCCAGCGCCCACAATCGCTTCCGCCCATCCCGTCGCCTGGGGCACCAACAGCTCTTGGGGATCTGTGCGGCGTACCGCTTGCCGCATGTTGGTGACATCGCGGCTGTAGGTGGGGCCATCCTGCATGCCCAGGAAGAAGTTGGCCCCCCCTGTGATTTCCCGCATGCGGGGGCCATACACCACCTCAAAGTCTTGATGGCGATCCAGCACCTCCCGTACATCACTATTGCGGCAAACCAAGGCCGTGCCCTTGTTGGCATAAGCCCGTACCAAAGACCGTCGCGACTTGAAGTTGGGAAGCACAACCCGCAGTACGGCCAACACCTGCCGCTGGAAACCAAAATCAGCTACCAGGGGCGACAGCCGTTGCGCCGCGCTGCCCTTGCCCTGGAGCAACAGGCGTAGGGATTGCACCAAGATGGAGCCCAGGGCCCGCAGCGCAGCCAACCCCTGGGCCAGTCCGAGCCCCAAGGCCCGCAAGGGAGAACAAGGGAGGGCCATAGCGCTTCAGGTGGGATCGGTGAGCCCTTGGGCGATGAGGCGCAGGGCGGTCATGCTGGGTACGAAGAAATAGGCGCCGCCGCGGGTTTCGACAAATTGGGGCGGGCGATCACAGATAAAGGGGGGCTTGCCACTATCGGCACTGGTGGCAATCACAAACTTGGCGTCAGGGCCGTGGTTGCCAATAATGGGGCAAGTATCGTTGCCCGCATTAAAATCAAGTCCATACTGCATCCACTGTTGCTGAATGAATTCGAACTGCCTGAAGAGACTGGAGCAGAGAAAAAGCAGTAACACCCCCTGTTCGACTTCGTCGCTGTGGATGGGAGTGGTGGTGCCGTAGGGGAGCCCCCGCCGCAGCAGGCGGCGACGGTTGTTGAGCACCGAGGTCGCCTTGGTCAGCTGTTCGGCCGTGGCGTTGGCCGGCACGGTGGGATCGAGCATGTCGCGGGGATTGGAGCGCCGCAGATGGGAGGAAAAAGGACATTTGGAACCATCGGTATCCCCCGCATAGGTGAAGTCGGTCAGCTGTTGAGTGAGACGATTGAATTCTGCTTCGTTGTTGTCGGCCTTCGCCTTGGCCAGGCGCCCACGAAACACCTGCCATTCGCCATAGGTGGGGGCCACCATCAAGGGGACGCCATCGGACCATCGGCCCGCCATTTTCGCCTTGAGGGTTTCTTCCGCCTCCTGCTGGTCGACGCCGTAGCTGGCGCCATAACGGCTTGCGGTGTTGGAGATGTACTCCGCGAAGGCTTTGACGTTCTGATGCAACTTGCGATAGGCCAGAAAGGTGCCATTGCGGCTGAAATCCAGGGGCGCCGGCGCCGGTGGAACCTCTTGGGCCTCATCGGGATAGCCCAGCAGGAACTCACCGGTTGCCAACGGCACCCAGGTTTGATCCGCCGTGCGTTTTCCCTGGCCCACCACCCGTGCGGCCATCACCGCATCGGGATATTGCCCTTCAAAAACCGGATCGCCAAAGCCATCGGCGAAACCAAAATGTTCTGTACGTGAGTAGCGCATACTGCCCGGCGGACCGTCGGGATCCGGCTCCTCCAAGGCGCTCATGTCCTGATAGAGCGGGTTGGGTCCGCCATGGCCCGCCAAGATGCTGACGGCTTCATTGTCACCGCAGCGGCTCTTCAGCCATTGGAAGGCAGCTTCTAGAGCCGCTTCGGGGCTATCCAAGTTGGTGGGATTTGCCGAGGCATTGAAGGTAACCAGGGCATGAATTTCGGCCTGGGGATCGCTGCGCTCGTTCAACCAAATCGGATCCCACCGGGATTCAGGACGCCCAAGGCCGTTGGGATCATCCATAAGGATTTCAGCCCGATCCAGCATGCCCTGTTGAAATTCATCCGGAAAACTCCGCAGGGTGCGCACCGGCACCCCCATGGCCAGCAAACCCATGAAGGTGAAGGCCACATTGATCGCCACATCGGGGCGTTGGCCCGTGACCATATCCACGGGGAGATTGGCCGTTTTCGAGGAAGGCCACAGTTCGGCTGTGGTGATTTTGCCGCGCAATTCCTCTAGAAAAGCCCGTGCTTTGTACGCCTGATTCTTATTGATGTGCAGCAGCACGCAGCGGGCCTTGGGGAAGCCAAGCCGTCCATAGGCAATCAAAACATTGCCCTGGATGTCCGATAAATCAAGCTTGAGTGCCATGGAGGTCCTCAGGAGAAGTAGGTGGCAGGTTTCTGGGTGGGGGCGGACGGATCGTGGGGCCGATGTTCAGCCACGAAGTCAGCGAAGGCGGCCTTCAGTGCCTCGGGAGGTTGCCCCTGTTGATCCACCATGAAGCGAATGAAGCGACGCTGGAGATAGAGGGCCTTGAGCACCGAGGGCAAATCGCTGCGGGGAGCTGTGGGGAAAGGCGCAAAACCCAGACTCAAAACGCGCCGATACAACCAATAGAGGGCTGCCGACAAGGCCGCGAGCAGGGCAAGCAGCAGCAAGCCACCGCGCAGGCCGCTCCAGAAGGCCAGCAGTCCCAACGCCAGCAAGGCGAGGCCGGGGGGCAACACGGCCTCGCGGGTGCGACTGACGGGTCCACCAGCCCCGTCCCAAAGCCGGCTTTCGCCCTGGCCTTGACCACTCCAGTAGTAGTCGTTGAAGGACATCGTGGTTTCGATCTGACCCTTTTCGATCAAGGCCACAAACGAAGCCTCCCCGGCGGCCGGGTCAAAGCCCTGGCAGTGCTCAAAGATCGCCCCCAGCTCGTAGCCCATCACCGACCAGAGCCCGCGCAGATAGGTGGTCAACGTGGCAGCGTTTCCATCGGCGGCATCGAAATCGCTGATGAACGCCAGATAGGACCAGGGCAGGTGGTCGACCGCTTCGGTCAGGACCGGATTGGGGCCGCGTATCGCTGTGCGAATGGCATCTTGATGTTGGCGGCCGTTATAGGCAACATCGTCGATCACCACCATACGGGCCAGATGGGTGCGCAGGTCCCGACTGAAGGGAGCCGTCGTCAGCATGCCCTCGGCGAGATTGGCTTCTGCCGAGCCGTAGGGATCCTGGTTCTCGGTAGGCAGGCTGGCCAACACCTCCTTGATGGCATGGACATGGGAAAGGATCCTGTCCGTACCAGCAGGGTCCGTTTGGCGCACGGGGATCAGGGCCGTGAGGAAATAGTGGCCACCGTCAAAATTAGGCATGGGGAGTTAAGAAAGCGAACGGGAGGCGGCGCGGGTGGCGTAAAACTTGGCTGTCAGTTGCCTGCGGTTGGCATCCGCCTTCTGGGTATCCGTACTGGCAATGGGCGCCGGACCCGAGGCGGCGAGGTTGTTCTGGAGCGCCTGGGTCACCCTGGCGTAGAGCAGGGAAAAGGCCTCTGGATCCGCACTGGGAAGCGCTTGGGTCAAGACATCGATACCGGCCCAGATGCGCAGGGCTGATTTGATGTCCCGCTGGGCCGAACCCGGAGTAGAATTATAATAATAGTCCGTACCAATTTGATTATGTTTTATATAATTCTTAAAAGGGGTAATGGGAATGGATCCGGGATAGGCAGTGCTGCTGTACCAAAACAAATCCAGCCCGTTGGGAATGCCATCGGAAAAGCTGTCAATATATTGATCCCAGGTGCCATTGAAATTACTGACAAATAACATGGAATCATTGGCTGGAACCATTTCGGGCCTAATCCCCGGCCAGCGATCCCGGGGAATAACAACCCAACGGGCAAAATGAATAATGGAAAGGTTTAATAATCCACGCAAAAATGCCGGCTCCAACCTCCCCACAGCAAACACGAAACGGTTGATCCAGGTCCGGGACGGCCGCATGGGGGTGATCAAGGTCATCGCGTAGGCCTTGCCTGCTACATTTGACATGGGCGTGTTGGCGGGGAGAAAAAATGGGGAGAAAAGAATTTATTGGAAAAATATTACCTCCAATACGGTAGGGGAGCTATCTCAGTATGGAAGCGCGAGATACAAAACTTAATCGCCAACGACCCACCCAATCAGGCCAGCCCGGAGGCATCAGCATGGGTCAGCAGGTACTGGCCATTGCCGTTGTACTCACCATCACAGGTGGCAAAAATCGTACCAAGCAGCAGGAGATAAAAACGCCAGATGCGCCGAAAGCGTGCATAATCCATTCCATAATCAAGACTCTGAAACTCACTTTGATTGGCATCAAAGCGATGCAACCATTGCGTGAGGGTCTGGTGGTAGTTCATACCATTGAGATACCAGCGCTTCACTGTTTTCAAGTCACGACTATGACTTGGGATGGCGTCATGGTTCCAATACCTGCCATGGGGGAAGATGTACTTATGGGTGAACCCCGACGACATATTATTCGGGATTCGCACCGTGATGATATGGATCAATGCCCGGCCCTTGGGCTTGAGCAAGGAGGCCAACTTCTGCAGGGACTGGGTCAGGTTGCCCACATGGCAAAAAACACCCACCGAAACGATCTTGTCAAATTTCTCGGCAAACTCAATGTCATTTAGGTCCCCTTCCACCAAAGTGAACCTTCCCGAGCTGAGCTGGCTGCGGGGATCGTTCATCTTGGTGCGCATATAAGTGCATTGCTGGTGGCTGAGGTTGACACCAGTAAAGCGAACATTGGCAAACTTGGTCATGATGTAGTTGGGCACGCAACCCCAACCACAGCCGAAGTCAAGAATCTGATCGCCATCCTCAATACCAAGCCTCTCGATCAGCTGGTCGATCATTTGTTTTTGCGACTCCTCCAGATCTTGAGCCCCATTTTCCCAAAGCCCCATGCTGTACTTGGGATAAATCGGCTCCCAATCGCCCAGCATCTTATTGAGCATCGTCTGGGGAAGGTCATATTGAATCTTCATCAATTCACCGGATGACTCCGCCAGGCGATCTGATTCCGTCAAAACCCATTCATAGGGAGCCAGCAGGCCAGGGAAACTCCGAAACAGGGTTGGCATCGTGCTATGCAGCATGGCCCGATACAAAGAATCGGGAATTTCCAGCCCATTGACGTAGGCCTCGGCCAGGGCCATCTGCATCCCATTGACGG
Source organism: Cyanobacteriota bacterium (assembly GCA_026389315.1). GTDB lineage: Bacteria > Cyanobacteriota > Cyanobacteriia > PCC-6307 > Cyanobiaceae > Cyanobium. Next base: position 61,802 of record JAPLIC010000024.1, on the reverse strand, counting down.
CACGGGCCATCAGGCGCGTGCTTTTGTAGGACAGAGAATCTGAGGGAAGCCCCCCGTTGGCCAGGGGCCGAAACGTCTGCAGGTCGCCCGCAGGACCAGAAGACAGAGCAAAAGAATTCATTAGTGGAATGAATGCAAAATGGCCAAAAAACGTGAATTGATTCACCCCGCAGTGCCATGCAGGGATACGACTCGCAGAGCCCCTCGCAATTTTAGCGCCAAAACAAGTTAACGTCACTCACCCAAATTCCGGGCCCTTCAGCCACGTCAACGACAACATTGTTGACTTTGGCGATCACCCCTCACGCCTCGGCTAACCAGCGCCGCCAGCGCGAACGTTCCCACTTGCCGGCGGCATTGGGGGCCAGCTCGCCGCAGAGGTGCCAGCGGCGGGGGCGATCCGCCGGCCGCCACCGGGCCGTCAACTGCTGCAAGGCGGTGATCAGGGCGGCACCATCGGCCCCCGGCTGGGGGCGCACCAGGGCCAGCAACCGCTCGCCCCACTCCGCTTCCGGCTGCCCCAGCAGCAACACGGCCTCCAGGGGCAACCCGCGCCCCAGGGCCGCCGCGGCCAGCCGCCCCTCCAACTCCTCAGGGAAGACCGTTTCAGCGCCGCTCTGCAGGGCACCATCCAGACGGCCCAGGACGGTCAAGCCACCGGGGTCCAGGCGGCCGGCATCGCCACTGCGCCACCAACCGCCAGCTCCTGGGGCCAGGGAGATCAGCCGACCGGCCTCCAGCCAACCGCAAGCGAGCCGCGCCGTGCGCACCTCCAACGCCCCCGTCTTCCCATCCAGGCGCAGGGCCACATCGACGAGGGCCGGCCCACAGCCAGATTCGCCGGCCAGGAAGCGGTCGGGTGCCAGGGCACAGACCATGGCGGCGGTTTCGGTGGCGCCATAGCAAGGGGAAAGCCGCAGTCCCAGCTGCCGCGCCCGGGTCGCCAGCGCTGGCGCCAGGGCCGCGCCCCCCACCCAGATCACGGCGCAGCGGCGCAGCCAATCCACACCCGTCGCCGTGGTCATCAAGCGGGTCAATTGGGTGGGCACCAGCGACAACACCACGGGACGCTGGACAGGCAGCGGCGCCGCCAGGGCCAGCAGGTCAGGGTCGCGCATCCAGGCGGCGGGGAGCAGGCCCAGCTGGGCGCCCCACTGGCGCGTGCGCACCAGGGGCAACAGGCCGCTGACGTGGTGCAGGGGCAGGGGATTGAGGTGGAGGCAGGTGGCTGGATCCAGGCCCTGGCCCACCAGCAGAGCGGCGCTGGCCGCCGCCGAGGCCTCCAGGTGGGCGAGGGGTTGCAGGCACCAGCGGCGCCGGCCACTGCTACCGCCACTGCCCAGGACAACGGAGGGGGCCAGTGAAGGCCAATTGCTGCCGTCGCCCAGGGCCGCTTCCAACTCCTGCCGATCGACGGGAGCGGCCAGGGCCACCGGCCGGCCCTCCGCCCAGGCTGCGAGGATCCGGGGAACCAGGGGGCCCGCCTCGCCTGCCGCCTCCAGCACCAGGGGATCCGCCCCCCTCATGCCACCGCCTCCCACACCCGCTCGGGATCGGCCGCAAACAAGGGCCCCTCAGGGGTCCAGCCGGGCGCCAGCCCCGGGGCTGTGGGGGTGGGGCCTTCGGCCTGGAGGGCCGCCAGATGGTGGATCCAGCGGCGGCCCACCCCCGTTTCCAGGGCGGTGCTCACCATCAGCCACGGCACCCCCGCGGTCAGCTGGGCCAGCAGGGGCCTGGGATCGCCCTCCAGAGCCGGCCGCCGCACCTGCCACCCCGGCCAGCGGTGACACAAGCCGGGATCGGCCCGCAGGGATTCATCCAGGGCGACGGGCAAGCGAGCGGCCAGGGCCCCCAATCCCTCCCCATCCTCGGGGGGCAGGGGTTGCTCAATCCAGTCCAGCCGGGGCTCGCCCACCAACCGATCGGCCCAGCGGGCTGCGGTGGCCCGATCCCAGCCGCCGTTGGCATCAATTCGCAGCCGGTCTGGGGGGCGCAGGCGGTCCAGCAGCTCCTCCAACACAGCCCGCTCCAGCCCATCGCCGGTCGCGGCCACCTTCCACTTGAAGGTCAGGCCAGGGCGCAGGGAGCCCTGGCTGGCCAGCAAGCGGTCGACTTCGGCCAGGGCCGCCTGTCCAGCGGGCAACAGCCAGGCCGCCGCGGGAGCCGGCCGCCATCCGCCGGCACCGGGCCCCACCCGTCCCTCCAGTTCGGCCAGGGCCGAGCCGAGGCCAAAGCCCAGTGCCGCCGGCAGGGTCGGCAGCAACCCTTCCAGCTCAAGACGGGTTCGCACGGAGCCCAGATCCGCCAGGGCGGCCGCCGTGATTGGGCAAGGCCGCCCGGGGGCCTGCAGAGACAACCCCAACGGCGCCGCCTCCCCCCAACCCACGGCGCCCTCAGCGTTTTCCAGTCGCAGCAGCCAGCCACACCGCTCGCTCACCGCCCCATGGGCCGTGACCAGTTCCCTCGGCAGCACAAAAGAAAAGGGGCGCCAGCTCAGACGCAGCAGCGCATCGACCCCGGCGCCGCTGGCCTTCATGGCCCTTGGACAGGACCAAGCCCAGCGGCACCGATCCGGGCCAGCCAGGGGGCCAGGGCCAGGCCCGCCGCCAGGCCCAGGCCGCTGAGGGCCTGGAAGCGCAGGGCCAGAAACTTGCTGCCGCTGATGCGCTCGGGCTGGTCATGGGCCTGGCCCAGCAATTGGATCAGGGCGCGGGCGGGGGGCAGGCCGATGGCCCCCAGCAGGGCCGAAAGGGGCCACCATCCCAGCAGCACCGGCGCCCACTGCAGGGCCAGGGAGGTGGCGACAAACCAGGGCACCAGACCGGCGGCCCGGGCGGTGCCCAGGCGCACCACCGGCGAGCGTTTGCCATGGGAGGCGTCCTCGGCCACCTGATGGAAATGGGAACAGAACAGCACCAGGCAGGTGGCCAAGGCCGGACCGCTGCCCAGCACCAGGGCGGTGCCCCAGGGGATGGCGCCGCCGCCAGGGGCAGCGGCCGGCTGAGCGGGGGCCAGGGCCAGCAGGGCTGCGGCGGTGGCGCAGGGGCCGAAAGCCAGCCAGCAGAGGGGTTCCCCCAGGCCGCGGTAGCCCAATCGAAAGGGCGGTCCCTGGTAGATGTATCCCAAGCCGCAACACAGCAGCACCAGGCCAAAGACCGCCGGGGTGCTGCGCAAAGCGACCAGCGCCATCAACAACAGGCCAAGCAGCAGGGCCCCATTGGCCCAGCCTGCCACCCGATCCCGCCGGCCGGTGAGATTGACCAGGGAGTGGGGCTTGCCGTTGGCATCCACGCCGGTGTCGGCATCAAAGACATCGTTGGCCAGGTTTTCCCAGGCCAGCAGCAACACCGCCGCCAGCAGAAACAACAGCAGCTGGGACTGGCTGACCGGCAGCCCCTGGCTGCGGCGCCAGCCGGCCGCCAGCAGCACCGGCATGACCGCCACGGCATACATGGGCCACTTGATGGCGGCCTTCCAGAGGCGCCGCCGCTCGGGCCTGGGATCCGACATGAAGGAGGGAGACAACGGCTGGATCCGGACCATTTGAGCAGCCCTGGCCCACCCCCCGGTCAGGACGGGGACCAGCCCCGCATCACTTCGGTGGTGGTCCTGGAGAATCCCCGCAAAGCCGCCGCAGTTGAAGCTGGCGATTATTGGGCAACCTCACGTTCCAGGCCAGGCCCAGGGCCTCCAGCAGGCGAATGAAGCCAAAGGTGGGATCGACCAGAGCCACCAGGTGATCGCCGCGGAAGCTGAAGCCATGGCGGGCCGAATGCTGGAAAGCGTGGTGCAGGTTGTGCCAGCCTTCGCCGAGGGTGAGGAAGGCCACCAAGGCGTTGTTGCGGCTGTTGTCGGTGGTGCGGAAGGGCTGGCTGCCAAAGAGGTGGCTGAGGGAATTGACCGTTTGAACCCCGTGAAACAGCAGGGTGGTACTGAGAAAGAAGGCCCCCAGATAGGCCAGCCCACCGATCTGATACGACAGCAGGGCCAGCAGCAGTAGCGGCACGAAGTGGAGGCGGTCAATGGCCCGCAGCACGGGATCCGCCTCCACATCGGCAGGCAAGGCCCGGGGCAGGAATTGGGGTGACAGCAACCAGCCTCCCTGGGACCAAAGGAACCCCCTGAAACCGACGTGGGGCTGGAACGGCGAATGGGTGTCTGCCGCCGCATCGGGACTGCGGTGGTGGGCCAGGTGATGGGCTTTCCACCAACTGGGGCCCATCTGGCCGGCACTGGCACCCACGACACACCCCAGGCGCAACAGGGTGGGGGAGGTGTCGTAGGAGCGGTGCGTCAGCAACCGGTGGTAGATGGCCGTGGTGGCCAACATGCGGATCAGGTAGAGGCCCAAGGCCCAGGCCATGGCCCCCAGGCTGAGGCCGGTGGCCAGCAGCAAGAGGCAACCGACGTGGCTGAGAATGATAAAAAAAGGACCCAGCCCATAGCCGAATAAAGTCCAACGGGAATAGGAGGCCATCAAAGCGGGGCCCACACCCGAAAAAATCTAGCAAAATTCAAACAAATCACGCTCTTGAACTTTATCTTAGCCACTTCAGCTGGAAAAGTGTGGCTCCAGCACAAGCATAGCCACCCGCCTGGGTCGTAACGGCTTGCGACGACCTGGGGCCTTCCAAGCCGATCACCCGCCTGGGAGCCGACAAAGCCCCATACATTTGTCGAGCCTTCTCCCCGGTTTCGAGGTTCCCCGGTGCTGGCTCCTGCGTCCTTCTCCGACCTGATCGCGGAGGCCACCCGGCTGGCCGCAGGTCTCGACGAAGACGGGCTGATCAGCCTGGCCATGCCCCTCGCCCCCGTCGATCCCCTGCGGGTGCTGCCCGAGCTGCAGGATGCCGAGGGCTTTCGCTTCCTCTGGGATGGCAGTCCAGGCCTCTGCCTAGCGGCCAGCGGTCGCGCCCACCACCTCGAACTCAGCGGCCCGCGCCGCTTTGAGCTGGCCCAGCGCTTCAGTGCCCTCACCCTCAGCCGCCTGGCCAGCGGGCCCCTGCCCTGCCCGGCGCTGGCCAGGCCGCGGCTGCTGCTGGCCTTTGCCTTCTTCGCCAGCCCCCTGTTGCCGGGCGGCGGCGCCCCGGGGGTGCAGGCGGTGCTGCCCCGCTGGCAGCTGAGTCGCCAGGGGCACCGTTGCTGGCTGCGGCTGCAGGGGGGACTGGGTGGCGGCGTCACACCCCGGGGGCTGGCCGAAGAATTGTGGGAGATGGCCCGGCAGCTCGAAAGGTGCGCCGCCACAAGCGATCCCCCCGGCCGTGCCCCCAAGCTGCGGGCGACACCACTGGCCATCGAGCCCTCCTGGCAGGTGGGTTATCGGCAGGCCCTTGAGAAGGCCCTCGAACTGGTGCGGGGCGGCGACCTGCGCAAGCTGGTGCTGGCGGCCCGCCAGCAGCTACGGCTGGAATCCGCCCCCGACCCCCTGACCCTGTTGGCCGAGCTGCGCCACAGCCAAAGCGGCAGCTGCCGTTTTCTCTGGCAGCGCGGGCCTGGCGAAGCCCTGCTGGGGGCCTCTCCCGAACGCTTGCTGACGGTGCGTCAGGGACAGCTACGCAGCGACGGCCTGGCCGGCACCGCCCCCCAGGGGGAAGCCGCCCCCGACCTGCTGCGCTCCATCAAGGACCGCCATGAACACGAGCTGGTGGTGGACACGATCACCGAAGTGCTGCAGGCGGCGGGTCTGACCCCCCGGCGCTCGCGCCACCCGCGCCTGGCGCGCCATGGAGCGTTGGTGCATCTGCACACGCCAATCACCGCCCGCCTGGGGGGGCAGCACCCCCTGGCCCTGGCGGAAGCCCTGCATCCGACCCCCGCCGTGGCGGGCCTGCCCCGTCGGCAAGCGATGGCCTGGCTGCGCACGCTGGAACCCTTCGAGAGGGGCCATTACGCCGCCCCCATCGGCTGGCTGGACAGTGAGGGAGATGCCGACCTGCGGGTGGCGATCCGCAGCGGCATCCTGCGCGGAGACCAACTGGAACTGACGGCCGGGGCCGGTCTGGTCTGCGGCTCCCAGCCCGAGCGCGAACTGCAGGAGGTGGCCCTGAAGCTGGGGGTTCTGCAGCAGCAACTGCACCTGCTGGGCGATGCCAACCACGACCTGGCCCCCTGCTGACGGGTTAGACGGCGACCAGGGGGGCCGCGCCCTGCAACAGGCGTTCCAGCACCAGATCGGCCAGGGGAACACCGGCCAAGCGCTCCACTTCCCGGATGCCGGTGGGGCTGGTGACATTGATTTCAGAGAGGTGGCCATCGATGACATCAATGCCGACAAAGAACAGACCCTCCTGCCGCAACCAGGGGGCGAGCTCGGCACAGATCTGCCGCTCCCGCTCGCTGAGGTCACAGGCCCGGGGAATGCCACCAACGGCCAGGTTGCTGCGGAAGTCACCAGCCACCGGCAAGCGATTGACAGCCCCGAGGGGCTCGCCGTCCACCAGCAGGATGCGCTTGTCACCGGCCGCGACACCTTTTAGAAATGCCTGCACCATCACTGGCAACTGCTCCTGGTTGGTGACCAGTTCCAGCAGGGCCCGCAGCCCCGGCGTCCCGGCGGCGGCAAACACCACCCCCTGGCCGGCGCGGCCGCCGAGGGGCTTGAGCACCACCTCCCCGTGGTCGGCCACGAAGGCGGCCAGCTGGTCGACCCGGCTGCTCACCAACGACGGGGCCATCAGGGAACTGAAGCGCAGGGCGCTCAATTTCTCGTTGTGGCCGCGCAGGGAATCGGGACGGTTGAGGACGCGCACGCCCCTGGCACTGGCCAGGTCGAGGAGATGGGTGGCATAGAGATAAGCCTCATCCACCGGCGGATCCTTGCGCATCCAGATCCAGCCGAAACGATCAAGGGGCAGGAGCTGGGCCTCCGCGGCGCTGAACCAGGGGTCTGGAACCTGCCACTGGCCGCCCTCGCAGGCCATGGGCGCCAGGGTGAGGCGACGAACCCAGCCATGGGCACGGTGGCCAGCCGCCGCAAGGGCGCCATCGGCGCGGGCGGAAAGGTCGGCAAGGGTGCAGACCCAAACCTCAAGGCCGGCCCTCTGGGCCGCCTGCATCAGCGCCACGCTGGAGTCCTTGCTCGGGCGCAGTCGCTCGATCGGGTCGACCACAAAAAGCTGGGCCCCTTGACGCTCGCCGGTGGTGATCACGCTTGCCGGCCCAGCAGGGCATCGAGCTCGCCACTGCGCTCGAGGGCGTACAGATCGTCACAGCCACCAACCCCCCTGTTATTGACAAACACTTGGGGGACACTGGTGCGGCCGGTGGCGCGGAGGGCCATGCGACTGCGGGCCTCCTGATCGCCATCAATCCGGTATTCGCTGTAGACCACGTGTTTGCGGTCAAGGAGCGCCTTGGCGCGGATGCAATAGGGGCAGAACTGCCAGGTGTAAATCTCCACCTTGGGTGGCTGCCCGGAGGCCGAAGCGGAGGATTCCTGCCCGATCGTGGTCTGGGACATGGGTCAATTAGCGGCAAACCTCCCCTCAGCGTAGGCAAGTCACCGGCAACGGTCGGCTGGGGGACCCCGGCCCACTGGTACGTTCAACTTCATCCATGAAGGACCACCCGTGCTCGACCTCACGGATTTCAAACGCGACCTTTCCGAGCTCACTGACCGCCTGGGCCATGCCCAGGACTGCCTTTGACGTACCGGCCCTGAAGGCCCGCCAGCGGGATCTGGAGCAGCTCGCCTCCCAGCCCACGTTTTGGGAGGATCAGGCCAATGCCCAAAAGCAGATGCGCCAGCTCGACGAGGTGAAAGCCCAGTTGACCCAGCTCAGCCGCTGGCAGGGGCTGATCGACGACGGCCGGGCCACCCTCGAGCTTTACGACCTCGAACCCGACAACGACCTGCTCGAAGAAGCCCACAGCGGCCTGCAAAGCCTCCGCTGCGACCTGGACCGCTGGGAATTGGAACGGTTGCTCGCGGGCACCTACGACAAGGAAGGGGCGGTGATCTCCATCAACGCTGGCGCCGGGGGAACCGATGCCCAGGACTGGGCCCTGATGTTGATGCGCATGTACACCCGCTGGGCCGAAGACCACGGCATGAAGGTCAGCGTCGATGAACTCTCCGAAGGGGAAGAAGCGGGCATCAAAAGCTGCACCATCGAAATCGACGGGCGCTACGCCTATGGCTACCTCCGCAATGAGAAGGGCACCCACCGCCTGGTGCGCATCTCGCCCTTCAACGCCAATGACAAACGGCAGACGAGCTTTGCCGGTGTCGAGGTGATGCCCAAGCTGGATGAGGATGTGAAGCTCGACATCCCCGAAAAAGACCTGGAGGTCACCACCTCCCGCTCCGGCGGCGCCGGCGGCCAAAACGTCAACAAGGTGGAAACAGCGGTGCGCATCCTGCATATCCCCACCGGCCTGGCTGTGCGCTGCACCCAGGAGCGCTCCCAGCTGCAGAACAAGGAAAAGGCCATGGCCCTGCTGATGGCGAAATTGCTGGTGATCGCCCAGGAGCAACGGGCCGCCGAGATCGCCGACATCCGCGGCGACATCGTTGAGGCGGCCTGGGGCAACCAGATCCGCAATTATGTGTTTCACCCTTACCAAATGGTGAAAGATCTGCGTACCGGCGAGGAGACCACCGACGTGCAAGGCGTGATGGACGGCGATCTCGACCCCTTCATCCAGTCGCTGCTGCGCCAGGGTGTGGAGGTGGGTGCTGGGGAGGCCGCATGAACGCTGACGAACAACCGCCGATCAACGGGCCGGAAGCCGACGCCGGTTTCATCAAATTGGCCATGCGCAACATGGTGCGCAAGGGCCGCCAGAGCCTGTTCCATTTCGGCTTGACCGCCGTGGGGCTGGCGGCTTTTCTGCTGCTGATCGCCTGGCTCGGTCGCCCCAACCTGCCCCAGTGACATCCGCACCCAGCCTGGAGCTGTCCCTGCGGCTGGAGGGTGGCGATGGCTCCCCCCTGGGCTCCGCCTTGGCGCCCCAGCTGGCGGCAGCGGCCCCCCTCACCTCTGGCGACCAGGCCGAGGGCCACTGGCAGGCCCTGCTGGGTGACTGGCTGGGCCAACTGGCCCCGGAGCTGCCGGCGGAGCTGCGGGCCCCGGCCTACAGCCTGGGTCTACTGATCACCGATGACCACAGCATGGCGGTGCTGAACGGGGAGTGGCGCCAGCAGGAGGGCCCCACCGATGTGTTGGCCTTCGCCGCCCAGGAGGCGCCCCTACCCCCCGGCGCCCTGGCCGAACTGGGGGAGGACGAACCCCTAGAGCTGGGGGACATCGTCATTTCCCTGGAGACTGCGGCGCGGCAGGCCCGGGACCAAGGCCATGACCTGGCAGGGGAACTGCGGTTTCTGGCCAGCCATGGGCTGTTGCATCTGCTCGGCTGGGACCACCCCGATGGCGCCAGCCTGGAGCGCATGCTGGCGCGGCAGGAGCAGCTGCTGGCCAAGGCGGGTGTTCCCATCTCCTCGCAAGGTTGATTCGACGCCATTTTTGGCGCAGAAATGGGCTTAAGGTTTGCTCCATATTCTGGCGTCGACTCCGGCCGGCGAGTGATTCATGCTTGCTTCCGATGACCTTACAAATCACCTGCGCGCTGTGAGCGGCAACAGCCAGCCCCAAAAAGGCCGTGGCCGCCACACAGCCTGGAAGGTGGCCGGCGACCTGCCCTCCAGCTTTCGCTATGCGGCCCAGGGTCTGGCCTATGGCTTTGTCAGCCAGCGGAATTTCCGCATCCATGTCTTCATCGGCAGCGTCGCCTTCGGCCTGGGCCTGTGGCTGCAGCTCAGCCTCGATCGCCTGGCCCTGCTGGTGCTGACCGTGACGGCGGTGCTGGTGCTGGAACTTCTGAATACCGCCACCGAAGCGGTGGTCGACCTGGCGATTGGCCGTAAATATCACCCCTTGGCCCGCATCGCCAAGGACTGCGCCGCCGCCGCCGTGCTGGTGGCGGCCCTGGCTTCGATGCTGATCGCAGTTCTGCTGCTGCTGCCGCCCCTGATGGCCCGCCTCGGGCTTTGAATGGGGGCACCCTCGCCCGCCGTGGCGCCCCATGCTTCTGGTTCTTGATAACTATGACAGCTTCACCTACAACCTGGTCCAATACCTCGGCGAATTAGCCGCCGACCATCCCGTGGCGGCCGATGTAAGGGTGGAGCGCAACGATACCCTCAGCCTGGAGGCGATCAGGGGCCTCAATCCAGCCGCGATTTTGATCTCACCGGGTCCGGGGGACCCTGATCAGGCCGGGGTTTGTCTGGAGGTGATCCAGGAGCTGGGGGGCAGGGTGCCGATTCTGGGGGTGTGCCTGGGCCACCAGTGCCTGGCCCAGGCCTTCGGAGGCCGGGTGGTGCGGGCGCCCCAGCTGATGCACGGCAAAACATCCCCCGTCCACCACGACAACGGGGGAGTCTTCGCGGGTCTGCCCGATCCCCTCACGGCCACCCGCTACCACAGCCTCATCGCTGAGCGTTCCAGTCTGCCGGAGTGCTTGGAGGTGACGGCCTGGCTGGAGGACGGCACGATCATGGGCCTGAAACACCGTCAGCACCCGGCCCTGCAGGGGGTGCAATTCCACCCCGAAAGCGTCCTGACCCAGGGGGGGCACCAGTTGCTGGCCAATTTTCTGACCCAGGCCGCGGCCTGAAGCGCCGGCGCTGGACGACGGCCCTGACCCCAAGTGGTCCCTCGACCAGTGGTCCCGGTTACAGGTCTCCCCCAAACCAACCCATAAGTTCCCCAGACACCAAGCCACCGCCGCCCCCCTGTGTCGCCGTCCCCGTCCGAGTTTTCCGCGTCGGAACCGCCAGCGCCCCACCCATCAGCGTCGCCGCAGGTTGCGCACCCACCGGCCGAACTCCCGGGCCCCCCGTGGAGCATTGCCATCGTGGGGGCGGGCAGCGCCGGCCTGCTGCTGGCGGCGCTGCTGCAGCGCCAGGGCCATCGGGTCAGCTTGCTGGAGCGGGCGCCCCGGGTACGCACCGACGGCTGCGGCATCTTGCTGGTGAAATCGGGGGTGGAGGCCGTGGCGGCGGCCGAGCTGCCCGGGCTGCTGGAGCGGGTGCTGGCGGCGGGGGTGCCGGTGAGCCGCTTTGTCGTGCGCAATCTGCGTGGCGATCTGATCGAGAGCAGCCCTGCAGCAAGGGAGCCAGGCGAGCTGCCCTCGCTGCTGGTGCCGCGCCGGGCAATCCTGGAGGCGCTGGCGGCCCAGCTGGAACCAGGGGTGCTGGTGGGCGACGCCGAACTGCTGAGTTGGCGCCAGGAGGCTCCCCCAGCAGCCGCTCCCGCAGCGAGCTGCGAGCCGGCAAAAGAGGGGCCGGTGCAGCTGGTGTTGGCGGACGGGGGGCGCTGGCAGGGCGACCTGCTGGTGGGGGCCGACGGCCTGTTTTCGAAGGTGGCGCCCCTGCTGGATCCCCGGCGCCACCTCAACTACCTGGGCGATCGGGTCTGGCGGGGGGTGGTGCGCGATGGCACCTTCTGCCGCGACGGCGAATTCTTCGTCTATGCCCGCGGCCGGGGGGTCTACGCCAATGTGTTTGACCTGGGCTTGGACGCTGCGGGCCAACCCCTCACCCACTGGGGCCTGTTCCAGGAGGAGCCCCTGCCGGCCGATCGCCAGGAGCAGCGGCGCCTGCTGGGCGAAGCGGTGCCGGAGGCGGCGTTGGCTAAGCTGCCGGCCGATCTGGCGGCCCTGATGCGGGCCACGCCGCCGCAGGATGTGGTGGCCAACTGGTCGTTCGACATCGACCCCCTGCCCCACCTGGTGGACGGCAGGGTGGCCCTGGTCGGCGATGCCGCCCATGCCATGAGTTCGAGCCAGGCGCGCGGGATGACCGCCGGCCTGGAGGATGCGGTGAGCCTGGCGCGCCACCTGGCCAGTGGCGCCGACCCGGGGGCCGCCCTGGCCGCCTACGAGGCCGAACGCCTGCCGGTGGTGCATGGCTACCAGCAGCGCAGCCGCAGCGTCAGCGAGCGCACCGGCCGCAGGCGACCACCCCAGGTGCAAAAGGCCTGACGCGCCCCTAGGGGCAGAGATCCTGAAGCGCAACCCCCAAGCGAGCAGAGGCCCTGAAACAGCACCCCCCGAGGGGACAAAGACCCTGGAGCACCGGCGTACCGGCCAGGGGAGTTCAGGAATCGGCCTGTTGCCAGGCGCTCCAGAACTGCTCCATCTGGGCGCGGGTGCCGATGCTGACCCGCAGGCTGCCGTCGATGAGGGGCTTGCCCGCCATCGAGCGCACCAGGATGCCGGCATCCCTGAGCCGCTGTTCGACGGCGGCGGCCCCCCGGGCCCGGGGCCAGAGCAGCAGATAGTTGCCCCCTTCCCCCTGGTGACGCCACCCTCCCGCCGTCAGACGTTGTTGCAGCAAGACCTTGGCCGCCAAAACCTCAGCCACGAAGCCATCGACATAGGCCTGGTCGTCGAGGGCGGCGAAGGCGGCGGTTACGGCAAAGCTGTTGATGTCGTAGGGCCCGGTGACCCGTCCGACCCGCTCCACCACGGCGGGATGGCCGATGGCAAAGCCGATGCGCAACCCCGCCAGACCCGCCGTTTTGGCAAGCGAGCGCAGCACCAGCAGGTTGGGGAAAGCGGCGAAGGGGCCGGCCGCCCCTGGCGCCTGGGCGGCGGCGGCGTCTTCAGCGGCGCCAGCCAACAGCAGGGGCAGCACGCTGTCGCCGCTGAAGGCCTCATAGAGCTCATCGACGACCACGAGGGTGGCGGGCGCGGCCGCCGCCAGCTCCAGGATCCGCTCGGGCGCCAGGCGGGTGCCGGTGGGGTTGTTGGGATTGCAGATCAACAGCAGGCGCGGCGGGGCCCAGGGCTGGGGTTCATTCAGCACAGCGGCATCGCCCTGCGGCGCGACAGCCTGGGCTGCGGCGCCCTGCGAAGCGCCTTGGGGCCTGGCAGCCATTGGCGGATCAGGATTTGGCCCCGTCAAGGCGGCGCGGATCGCCTCGAATGGGAAGGCGAAATCGTGCTGGCGGTAGGGGATCGCCTCGATCGCCATGCCCTGCATGCGGGCGCAGGGGGAGTAGTAGCCAAAGGTGGGGCTGGTGGTGAGCAGGCGATCGCCGGGAGCCCCGTAGGCCAGGAACACCGCGTGCAGGGCCGCATCGACGCCGTTGAACAGGCCGATGTGGCGGGGCTCCAACCTCCGGCCCGGCGCCGCCGAACGAGAAGTGCGCAACCCAGAAGTGCGCAACAAGGAGGCCGCCACCGCCGCCTGGAGGCCGTCGTATTCGGGATAGATGGAGAAATGCTCGGCCGGGATGGCCCTAATCGCCTCAACAACCTTGGGGCTGGGGCCCACGGTGTTCTCGTTGAAATCGAGCCGCAGCATTCCCCGCCGGCCCTCCAGGGGGGCGCTGTAGGCCTGCAGGCTCTCCACCTCGGGTCGCGCCGGTGGGGGTGCGAGGTCCGATGGTGCCTGTGGGGCTTCGGCAGCTTGGGGGGACGGCGGGGCCGCCCGGGGTGCAGCGGGTCGATCCATTCCCAGACGGTAGGTGGCGGCTCCGCCTAAAATTTGGCCCATGCTTTGTTGGGGACATGACGCTCGCCCCACCCGCTGCCGCCACCCCGCAGGCCCCTGGCACCGGGCTAAAGCCTCTGCTGTTGCCAGCGGATCTGCGGCTGTCGCCTCAGCAGTTCGCCCTGGTGTGTGCGGCGAACCCCGGGGCGGTGCTGGAACTCACGGCCGATGGCCAGGTGATCGCGATGACGCCGACAGGGGGTGAGACCAGCGCCCGCAACAACCTCCTGAACACCCGGCTGCAGATCTGGGCCCTCAGCGAGGGGGGCTGGAAGGTCTTCGACAGCTCGGGAGGCTTCCGCCTGGCCGATGGCTCGGTGCTCAGCCCCGATGCGGCCCTGGTGCGACTAGAGCGTTGGCAGGCCCTCACGCCGGATCAACGCAGCGGTTTTCCGCCGCTGTGCCCCGATCTGGTGGTGGAGCTGGTGAGTCCTGCGGATGGGGGCCCCCGGGGCGTCCAGGCCCTGCGCCGCAAGCTGGCCGCCTACCTCGCCAATGGCGCCCGGTTGGGCTGGCTGTTGATCCCGCAGCAACGGGCGGTGGAGATCTGGCAGGCGAGTGCGGACGGCTCCGCTGCGCCGCAGATCCAACGGATCGAGCCGGCCGAGGTGCTGGAGGGCGGCGGCCTGCTGCCGGGGCTGCGGCTGGAGCTGGCGGAGCTCTGGGATGGTTAAGCCAACAACCATTTTCAAGCGACCCACGGCCAAGGAGTGTTCGGTGACCTGTCTCGTGTTTCGCAAGGTGTCACCCTTGCTGTAGCCAGGGGGTGAATCAGTGGCTGAACCTCCGGCACAATGGCTCCATGAATCGCTCCGCCGATTGGCTGCATCAGGCGCGGGCCGACCTCAACCTGGCCCAGGTAAGCGCCAACGCTGGCCACCATGAGTGGGCCTGCTTTGCCTGTCATCAAGGAGTGGAAAAAGCCTTCAAGGCTCTGCACCTGCATCTCGGCCAACAGGTCTGGGGCCATGGACTCGGCCGCGCCTACCGGGATCTTCCGGCAGACACGGCCGCAACCCTGGCGGCCAATGTTTCCGACCTGGAGGATCGGCTGCGCATCCTCGATGCCCTTTACATTCCGACCCGCTATCCCGATAGCCTGCCGGAAGGAGCTCCAACCGACCACTTCGGCCGACTCCAGAGCGAGGACGCCCTGAACCATGCCCGTTCGATCGTTGACGCAATCGGTGCTGCGCTGGCCTGAACCGGCAGCGGTGCTCGCCCAGGTGAGGACCTGGTCCGCCCGGATGGGGGCCGTTCAGCCAGGGCTCCAGAAGGTGGGCGTTTTCGGCAGCTATGGCCGGGGTCAGGCAGGGGTGGGCAGCGATCTGGATCTGCTGGTGGTGGATGCCAACGCCAGCGGAACCCAAGGACAACGTCTGCTGATCTGGCCCCTGGCCGAGCTGCCCCTGAGCTGTGATGCCCTGGTGCTGACTCCGGCGGAACACGCCCGACTCCTAGCCTGCGGCTCGCGCATGGCCGCCGAGCTGCAACGCGATACCCGCTGGCTCTGGGAGCGGCCTCAGCCTTCCTGCACCTGCATCGCCTCGCCATAACCCCGGCGCAGCACCTAAGCCGACCGCTCCAGTAGGTCGCGCTCTTCCTGGTCCCAGCCTTACATCCGCTCCAGGGTGGCAATGCCCAGCAGACCCAGACCCAGCTTGAGGGTGTCGGCCGTGAGGCGGCAGAGGGCCAACCGGGACTCGCGCGCCACCGGCGGGGCCTTGAGCACCGGCACCTGGTCGTAGAAGCGGTTGAACACCTGGCTGAGCTCAAACAGATAGGCGCAGAGCCGGTTGGGCAGCAGTTCGTCCTCCACGGCGGCGATCACCGCATCGAAGTCGAGCAACTGGCGCACCAGGGCCCATTCCTGGGGCTCGCTGAAGCTGAGCGGCCCGGATGCAGCGGTGCTCGCCGCCAGCGGCTGGCGCCCCTGGATGCCTGTTTCGACCCCATCTCCCCCCTTGCGGACGATGCCGGCGATACGCACCACCGCATACAGCAAATAGGGAGCCGTATTGCCCTGCAGGGCCAACATGCGATCAAAGCTGAACTGGTAGTTGGTGGTGCGGTTCTGGCTGAGGTCGGCATATTTGACCGCCGCCAATCCCACGGTGGTGGCGACCTGGCGGATGAACTCCTCACCCTCAGCGCGGCCCTCCTCGGCCAGGCGGCGGCGCAGGTCGGCCTCGCAGCGCTCGACGGCCTCATCGAGCAGATCCTTGAGGCGCACGGTGTCGCCCGAGCGGGTCTTGAGCTTCTTGCCATCCCCCCCCTGCACCAGGCCAAAGGGCACGTGCTCCAGCCGCGACCCCGCGGGGATCCAACCGGCCCGCCGAGCCACCTGGAACACGCCGGCGAAGTGGCTGGCCTGGCCGGCATCGGTCACATAGATGACGCGGCGGGCGCCATCACCGGCGGGTGGGGCCGCAAAGCGATAGCGAATCGCGGCCAGATCGGTGGTGGCGTAGTTGAAGCCGCCATCGCTTTTTTGCACGATCACCGGCAGCGGTTTGCCCTCCTTGCCGCTCACCCCTTCGAGAAAGACGCACTGGGCCCCGTCGTCCTGCACCAGCAGCCCCGACGCATCGAGATCGGCCACCACGGCCTCGAGGTAGGGGTTGTAGAAGGATTCGCCCCGTTCGGTCAGGCGGATATCGAGGCGGTCGTAGATGGCCTGGAATTCGCGCCGCGATTGCTCACACAGCAACTGCCAGGCCCGGCGGCTGACCGGATCGCCGCCCTGCAGCCGCACCACCTCCTCGCGGGCGGTGGTCTGGAAGGTTTCGTCGGCATCAAAGCGGGCCTTGGCCTGGCGATAGAACGCCACCAGATCACCCAGATCGACCGCATCGGCGGTGGTGAGGGCCTGGGGTGCCACCTGCTTGAGATGGGTGATCAGCATGCCGAATTGGGTGCCCCAATCGCCCACATGGTTGAGCCGCAACACCTGGTGGCCGCGGAACTCCAGCACCCGCGCCAGGGCATCGCCGATGATCGTCGAGCGCAGGTGCCCCACGTGCATCTCCTTAGCGATGTTGGGGCTGGAGAAATCGACGATGACGGGTTCGGCTGGGGAAACGAGCCCGGCATCACCTCCGGAGGCGGCGCTGGCAAGGACTGCGGCAGTCCCCGCCCAAGGAACCCCGAGCCGTGGATCGGCCAGCCGGGCGGCCACCTCGGCCGCCAGGGCCTCGGGCCGCAGGCGCAGGTTGAGGAAACCCGGGCCGGCGATCTCCGGCTCCAGGCAGAGGGAGGTGAAGGCGGGATCGGCCTGCAGACAGGCCTTGATCTGCTCAGCGATGGCACGGGGCTTTAACCCCAACGGCTTGGCCAGGGCCAGGGCGCCATTGGCCTGGAAGTCGCCGAATTCGGGCTTGCTGGCGGCCACCAGCTGGGGATCCAGAGGCCGACCCGCCGCCCGGGCCGCCGCCGCTTGCTCAGGAAAGGAAAAATCCAGGGCCAGCTGCAGCCGTTCGGAGAGGCGATGGAAAACCGACAGCATGGTGAGAAGGCTCTGGAGGCGGCAGGCACACCCAGCGATCATCCACCGTCAGGCGACGGGCCCGCCGGTCGTTGCGGCCCTCAGGCGATCACCGCCTCAAACCGCATCGATAGATCCAGCCAGGGGGCCCGCGTCACCGGGGCGCTGGTGGAGATCAGGTCAACACCGCTGGCGGCATAGAGGCGCAACTGATCGGGCTGGATGCCGGAGGCTTCCAGCACCAACGAACGGCCGGCCGCCAGGCCCCGCAGCCGCAGCACCAGATCGGCCAGATCGGCCGGCGCAAATTCATCCAGCAGCAGGGCATCGGCGCCGGCCAGCACGGCGGCTGCGGCTTCGGCGGCGGTTTCGGCCTCCACGATGACGCGGCTGGGCCAGGGGGCCTGGGAGCGCACCGCCGCAATCGCCGCAGCGACGCCACCGCTCCAGGCCAGGTGGTTTTCCTTGAGCATGGCGGCGTCATCCAGGCCCAGGCGATGGTTGACGCCACCCCCGCAGCGCACGGCGTACTTCTCCAGCACCCGCAGCCCCGGCGTGGTCTTGCGGGTATCGGCCAAGCGCACGCCACTGCCGGCCAGCTGGGCCACCAAGGCGGCAGTGGCGGTAGCGATGCCGGAGAGGCGCATCACCAGGTTGAGGGCAGTGCGCTCGGCGGCCACCAACGCGGAGGCATCGCCCGAGAGCTCAAGCAGCCGCTGACCCTTAGCCATAGGGTCGCCATCGGCCACCAGCAGGCGCCCCTCAACCTGGGGGTCTAATAGGCGAAACAACGCCAAGGCCAAGGGCCCGCCGCACAGCACCCCCCCCGCCTTGCTGATCCAGTGGGCCCGGGCCGGCCGGCCCGCCAAGGCCGGGGCCGTGAGATCACCACGGCCGAGGTCTTCATCCAGCCAGGCGCGCAGCTGGGCCTCCAGGGCCGGCGTGAAGGAGAGGAAGGGGCCGGGCATGGGGGGTTACGTGGCCGGGAGCTGGGATCGTTCATAGACGACGGCGTGAATCTGTAGCCGCCCCAGACAGAAAAACCCCAACCCAGTGATAGACGCCGTCTACCAGCCCAGCTAGGATCGCCCCCAGTTCCAAGCTGCGCCGTGACCGCCTCCGCCCGTCTGAGCTGGAACCTGCGGGTCACACCCGAGGATCAAGCCCTGATCGACCGTGCCGTAAGCGCCTCGGGCCTCACCCGCACCGACTTCGTGCTGCAGGCGGCTCGTTTGGCCGCCCAAGAATTGCTGATCGAGCAGACCTGGCTCAGCGTCGGAGCTGAACCGTTCGAGCGCTTTGCCGCCGCACTCGATGCCCCGCCCCACGCCAATGAACGACTGCGGCGCACCATGGCCGCTCCGAGGCCCTGGCAGAGCTGATGGCCCTGCAGGCGCCCCAGCCCCTGGAGCCCCAGCACAGCACCGCTGGCTTCGATTGCGGCGATGACGGCCTTAACCGCTGGCTGCAGCAACGGGCACTGGCGAATCAAGGCAGCGGCGCCAGCCGCACCTTCGTGGTCTGCGATGGGGCGGGCATGGTCAAGGCGTTTGTGGCGCTGGCCTCCGGTGCCGTGGCTGGGGCCGCAAGCCCCGGCCGGTTTCGGCGCAACATGCCCGATCCGATTCCCGTCGTGGTCTTGGCGCGCTTGGCAGTAGACCAAAGCGTGGAGGGGCAAGGGCTGGCCCGGGCCTTGCTGGCTGATGCCTTCGAAAGGGTGGCGCAGGCCAGTGAGCCAATCGGGGTGCGCTGGATCCTCGTTCAGGCCGCATCACCAGCGGCTACCGCTTTTTACCTGAAGATGGGGTTTGAAGCCTCACCCTTGGACCCCGCAACCCTGATGGTGCGTTTATCGGATCTGCGGGGAGTGTTGGGGGGTTGATCCTGGGACACCGCTCCCCATGGCCATCGCTGACCGAAACTGCCTGCACGGCAGCCACTCCTGCTTTTGCTGGGCATTTGATCGCTCAGCGGCCTGGCGGCCCTGCTTCAGCACTTCAAGGCAGTTCCAGCAAGGCTTTTGACCATTTTTGACGGCCAATTGCTTGAGAGAGACCCCCAGGGCAAAGCCGAAGCCTGTAGGCGGAGGCAACAATCTGTAGAGATTAACTCACTCTTTTCTGTAAAAGGACCAATTGAGCCCTTGCATGAACACGACCACCACCCCAAGATACTTTTTTACTTATTTTTTGTCCATCGCTAAGTCGCATCAATTTTTTATTTTTAACATCTCGCCTATAGTAAGGTGTCACCCCACTCGCTAGGAGCCTCAAAAAGGGTACCAAATGAGGCTAGTCCGCAACACCGGCAACGACCGGGTCATCGACCTCGTGAAGCCCCTGCTTAAGCCGGGACAGGACATGGGTGTGGTGAGTGCCGCCCTGTCCATGTTTGCCTTCGCCGAACTGGTCTCGGGGTTGCAGGTGATTGAGCGATGCCGGCTTGTTCTGCCTCCGGAGGGATCGGATCTCCAGTTGCTGGGAACCGCAGCTGACCGGCCCGCTCGCAACCGACTCCAGGCCCGTTGGCTGGCGGGTCAACTGGCCCAATGGCTCACGAACAAGGTGAAGCTGCGGCGGGCCACAGCAGGCGTACCCCAAGGTGCCATGGTCATCTGTGAGGGGAGTGACCGGCCGGTGCAGGCCTTACTCGGCTCACTCGCCTTCAGCAGCGACGGGTTGGGGGTCACGCCAGGTAATCCCCTCAGCCTGATTCAGGCATCGGAGAGCCCTGAGGAAGCCAAGCTGATCGATGCATGGTTCAAGTCGCAATGGAACGGACTTGCAGAAGACCCGCAGGCCAAGACATCCCTGCTTGATTCACTTCAGCAGATTGCGAGTCACCGCGACCCCTATCTCGTCTACATCCTCATTCTTTACTGCCTCTTTAGCAGTCGTGAAGACCAGCTCGATGAGGATCAGATTGTCAATGCTGCAACAGGAATTCGCGACACGGTTGTTTGGCAAAAACTCTACAAGTTTCAACGGGATGGCGTAGTTGGCGCCATCGACAAACTGAATCGGTTTGGCGGTTGCATCATTGCCGATAGCGTGGGGCTCGGAAAGACATTCGAAGCCCTGGCCATCATCAAATACCACGAACTACGCAATGACCGCGTTCTCGTACTTTGCCCCAAGCGCCTACGTGACAACTGGACGATCTATAAAGCCAACGATCGCCGAAACATCCTGGCAACTGATCGGTTCAACTACGACGTTCTCAATCACACCGACCTCTCCCGCGAAGGGGGCCTGTCAGGAGACATTGATCTTGGCTACATCAATTGGGGCAACTACGACCTTGTCGTGATTGATGAATCTCATAACTTTCGCAACAAGCGCACACCAAAAATGGGCGGTGAAACGCGCTACGACCGCTTGATGCGCAAGATCATCCAAGAGGGTGTAAGAACGCGAGTGCTGATGCTTTCCGCAACCCCGGTCAACAACCGGATGGCAGACCTACGCAATCAGATTGCCTTTGCCACTGAAGCCAACGACGCGGCTCTACTGGGGCAAGGGATTGGCAGCATCGACGCGACCACCCGCTTGGCCCAGAAGCAGTTCAACCGCTGGCTGGATCTAGATGATATGAAACGCACGCCACAGCTCTTGATGGAGATGCTGGGCTTTGACTATTTCACATTGCTGGACACACTCACCATTGCCCGTTCACGCAAGCACGTCGAGAAATATTACGGAGTCGCTGAAACAGGCAAGTTCCCAGAGCGGCTGAAGCCCATCAACATCAAGGCCGATGTAGATCTCAGCGGCACCTTCCCTGCCATAGGCGATATCAATCTAGAAATCCGCCGGCTCAACCTGGCATCTTATGCGCCGCTACGTTATTTGCTGCCCCACAAGCAAGCGGCCTACGATCAGAAATACAGCGTTGAGGTAAAGGGAGGCCTGGGCTTGTTCCGCCAGGTGGACCGGGAGGAGAGCCTGATCCATCTGATCCGCGTCAATGTGCTCAAGCGGATGGAAAGCTCGGTGGCCTCCTTCGCGCTGACGGTGGAGAGGCAACTCCGGGATGTTAAAGCCACTTTGGAGCGGATTGAAGAGCAAACCCTTGAAGTAGAGGAAATCGACATTGCCGATGTTGATTTTGACGATCCTGGCTTCGAGAGCTTGTTGGTGGGCCGAAAAATCAAAGTGCTGCTCCAGGACGTTGATCTGATTCGTTGGAAGCAAGACCTGGTGGAAGACCGCAACCGTTTGGCAAACCTTCTCGCCGCCGCCCGGGCCGTGGAACCATCTCGTGATGCAAAGCTGAAAGAACTGAAGGCGATGATCCGCCAGAAGATCCATTCACCAATCAATCCGGGCAACCGCAAGCTGATCATCTTTACGGCTTTTGCCGATACGGCTCGCTACCTCTACGACCAACTTAACGACTGGGCGAAGACTGATTTACAGCTTGAATCAGCCCTTGTCACGGGTTCAGGTAACAACCTCACCACCCTGCCGAAACAACGGCGTGATCTGACCTCCATCCTCACCTCCTTTGCGCCCCGCGCCAAGGAACGCCCCGAAGACATGGCGGAGGAGGGTGTACTCGATCTGCTGATTGCCACCGATTGCATCTCCGAGGGCCAGAACCTGCAGGATTGTGATTGGCTGATCAACTACGACATCCACTGGAATCCAGTGCGCATCATTCAACGCTTTGGCCGCATCGATAGGCTTGGATCCCCGAATACCTGCATCCAGCTCGCCAATTTCTGGCCCAATATAGAACTGGAGGAGTACATCAACTTAGAGCAACGCGTCAGCGGTCGGATGGTGCTGCTCGATATCTCGGCTACTGGCGAGGAAAACCTGATTGAACAGCAATCGGGCAATCCGATGAATGACCTGGAGTATCGGCGCAAGCAGCTGATCAAGCTCCAGGATGCCGTGATCGATCTGGAGGATCTGTCCACTGGTGTTTCGATTGCAGACCTCACCCTCACCGATTTCCGCATTGATCTAGCCCAATTCACCAAGGCCAATCCCGGCTTACTGGAGTCCCTGCCCCTGGGCACTTTTGCCGTAACCACCAGCAGCGAACTTGACATTCCAGCGGGCATGATCTTCTGTCTTAGGGCGGAAGCAGTGGCGGCCGAACAGATCAGCGAGAGTGGCTATCCCCTGGCCCCAAACGTCCTGATCCATGTGGGCGAAGACGGGGCCGTGTTGCTTCCCTATACCCAGGCCAAGCAAATCCTGGATCGTTTGAAGCGGGTTTGCCTGGGGCGTGATCTGCCCGATGCTGGCGCCTGTGCGCACTTTGATCGCGTCACAAAAGGCGGAGAAGACATGCGCCAAGCCCAGCGACTGTTGGCCGCTGCCGTGGCCTCTGTGGTGGGCAAAAGCGAAGAGCGCGCCGTGGCAAGTCTGTTCAGCCCAGGCGGCACCCATGCCTTGGCCGGTGAATTCGCAGGCATCAACGATTTTGAAGTGGTGGCCTTCCTGGTTGTGCTGGCCGAGGAGCCAGCATGAAGGCATCGCTGCTCCTTGATGCCCTCGATCTACCCGCGTCCGCCAGGGTCGACAAGCGGGTGCCCAAGACCTTGCTGCTGGAGCACGGGGCGCCCACGCCCGCCGACAAGCGGCAAATCAACGAGGGAATCGAGCAACTCATCTGGCTGGCCGCCCTCAAGCCCACCACGATCGGTGTGGCGGAATACCGCGACGAGTTGCGGGAGGTACTGGAGATTGCCGTGCTGCAGCTCACGTTGCGGGCAACGGCCAAGGCGGGCCGCCTGATCGAGCTGGTCCACCGCGCTGTGCCCTATCCCTTGCTGTTGATTGCCGAGCAGGGTTCCACTGTTGGCCTATCTGCCGCCCCCAAACGCTGGTCTCAAGCTGAGGCGGGCAAAACGGTGCTGGAGGGTAACGTGGTATCCGTTGAATGGCACCCAGAGCAGGAGGCTGAACGCTGGCCGGGCTTCTGTGATGCGCTCGCCATAGGTCAACAGCCACGCATCAACCTGCAGGCGTTGTATCAGGGCTGGATCGATACGCTCTTGGCCCTACAGGCTGCTCACGTCACAGGTGCCTTTGCCGTGCCGAGCAACGCCGGGCAGGCTCAGCACCGCCGCGAGGCTCTGCAAGAATCAGCACGCCTGGACAAGGAGATCGCCCGCTTGCGGGCCACTGCCGCCAAGGAAAAGCAGATGTCCCGGCGCGTAGATCTGAACCTGGAACTCAAGCGTCTGGAAGCAGCCCTGGCTGCCGCCCACGCCAACCTGTGAAGCACGACGCCACCATGCAGAAACTGACAGCCGCCGACCCCGAGACCCATTCCCCCGACCTGGTGGCGGAAAACCTGGCTGCGTTGCAGGCGCTGTTCCCCGAACTGATCACCGAGGGGCCGGATGGTGTGGCGGTGAATATCGACGTGCTCAAGGCGCTCGTGGGTGATAAGACCGTGAGCGATGCCGATGAGAAATACGGCCTCAACTGGCATGGCAAACGCCGCGCACGCCAACTGGCCCTCACCCCCTCCACCGGCACCCTGCGCCCTTGCCCGGAAGACAGCGTGGATTGGGACACAACTCAGAATCTGATGATCGAGGGCGACAACCTGGAAGTGCTCAAGCTCCTGCAGAAGAGCTATGCAGGCAAGGTGAAGCTCATCTACATCGATCCGCCCTATAACACTGGCAAAGACTTCGTCTATCCCGATAACTTTCAGGACAATATCAAGAACTACCTGGTACTTACGGGACAGACCGGCGAGGGTGGAAAGAAACTCTCATCCAATACAGAAGCCTCAGGACGCTTCCACACCGACTGGCTCAATATGATGTATCCGCGGCTAAAGCTGGCGAGGAATCTACTCCGAAATGATGGGGTCATTTTCGTCACGATAGACGATCATGAAGTAACTGGACTAAAGAACCTGTGCGATGAGATCTTCGGGCAAGAGAATTGTCAAGGGATTCTCATTTGGCAGCACAGTCTCCAACCAAAAGGCTATTCAGGCACTTTCTCGGTCCATCATAATTTCATTCTTTGCTATCAAAAAGGAGAAGACTTTGAGTTAATAAATCTAAGCCGAACGGATGAAAATAATAAGAATTATTCGAACCCAGACAACGATCCCAATGGCGCATGGCGCACTGGTGATGTGCGAAATGCCCTATATCGTCCTAACCTTATCTATAATGTAACAACGCCCTCCGGAAAGTACATTCCTGCCCCTGCTAATGGATGGCGATGGAGCAAAGAGACAATGGCCAACAAGATTTATTCAGGAGAAATAATCTTTTCAGCGGACGAGTCGAGGATCATCCGGAAAATCTATCTGAACAACCTTGACGGGCGTACTCCTGAAACGATTCTGTTTGGCAAAGATGTTGGTACGACCCGAGACGCAGCCAGCGAACTCAAAGATCTCTTCGAAGGCAGCGTGCCTTTCGATACTCCAAAGCCGTCAGCACTCATTCAACATCTTGTAAGTCTTTCTGGTGCAAGCGGTAGCGATATTATTCTTGATTTTTTTGCAGGTTCAGGTAGTTCTATTCAAGCAATATATCAACATAACGTCAAGGACCAAAAAAACCTGCGCGTTATCTTGGTTCAACTACCCGAGCCTGTCAGCACTGAGAACACAGAACAGATAAATGCGGCGAAAGTCTGCGACGGAATCGGAAAACCTCGCACTATAGCCGAGCTGACGAAAGAACGCCTACGTCGTTCCGGGTTGAAGATAAGAAGCGATAACCCGTTATTCGCAGGCGACCTCGGTTTCCGCGTCTTCAAGCTGGACTCTACAAACATCGTTGAATGGGACCCAGACAACGACAAAATCGCCGAAACCCTCGAAGCCTCCATCGAGCACCTCAAGACTGACCGGACCGAGCAAGACATCCTCTTTGAGCTGCTGCTCAAGCTTGGCCTTGATCTCTGCGTGCCGATTGAAACCCGAAAGGTGGAAGGAAGTGCAAAGCAATTCCACGACCTCCACTCTATTGGTGGAGGTTCACTGCTGGTCTGCCTATCCCAATCGATCCCACAGGCCGACGTAGAGCCCCTGGCTCTCGCCCTCGTGGCATGGCACCAGGAATTGAAACCTGCCGGAGACACAACTGTCGTCTTCCGCGACAGCGCCTTCGCTGATGACGTGGCCAAGACCAACATCACCGCCATCCTCCAGCAACACGGCCTGAAAACCGTGAAAAGCCTGTGAATAAAGATCTTCTACAAAAGATGCAAATCCAGTTTGATGCTCTTGCACGCATCGAATCCTGCAGGCCAATCGACTTTTACCCGATTCACCATTTTCGTGACGCCACGAAAATGGTGTTCAGTGGCAGCGAGCGGGGCGTGGGCTAAGGCATGAAACTCCACTTCGAACCCAACCTCGACTACCAACTGCAGGCCATCGAAGCAGTCTGCGATCTCTTTCATGGGCAAGAAATCTGCCGGACGGAGTTCACTGTCACAAGGGAAGCCTCCAGTGATCAACTTTCGTTCCTGGAGAACGACCTTGGCATCGGCAACCGGCTCACCCTGCTCGATGACCAGCTACTTGATAACCTGCACGCCATTCAGCTCCGCCACGGCCTCGCACCCTCGGCTTCGCTCGCATCCGGTGACTTCACTGTGGAGATGGAAACTGGCACTGGCAAGACCTACGTCTATCTGCGAACTGTATTCGAGCTGAACAAGCGCTACGGCTTCACCAAGTTCGTGATCGTGGTGCCCTCTGTGGCGATCAAAGAAGGTGTCTATCACACCATCGAGACTGCAGGCGAACACCTCAAAGGGCTGTACGCAGGCACACCCTTCGACTCCTTCATCTATGACTCAGCCAAACTGGGCCAGGTGCGCAACTTCGCCACCAGCCCCCAAATCCAGATCATGGTGATGACGGTGGGCGCCATCAACAAATTTGGCGATGAGCAGCAGGCGCAAACAGAGGAAGCAGACGAGACCGCCCGACGAGAAAAGTCAAAGAATGTGATGTATCGCCCCAGCGAAAAAACCGGCGGCGAGAAGCCCATTGACTTGATCCGGGCAACCTGCCCCATCCTGATTGTTGACGAGCCCCAAAGCGTCGAAGGCGGGCTGGATGGCAAGGGCAAGAAGGCCATGGAGCGCATGAAGCCACTGTGCAACCTGCGCTACTCCGCCACACCAAAGCAGGCCCATCACATGGTGTTCAAGCTCGATGCGGTGGATGCTTACGAGCGCAAGCTGGTGAAGCAGATCGAAGTGGCGGCGGCCTCAGTTGAAGGTGGTTTTAACAAGCCATTTGTTCGGCTGCTATCCGTCAGCAACAAAGGTGGCATTCGCGCCAAGGTGGAGCTGGACATGCAGGTAGGTACCGGTGTCGCACGCCGTGAAGTCAACGTAGAAGACGGAGATCTTCTGGAAATGACAACCCAAAGGGCCGTGTACCACGATTTCAGAATCGGTGAAATACGCGGAGCCAAGGGCACCGAGTTCCTTGAGCTTTGCTATCCCGGTGGTGAGACGTTTCTACACCTTGGCGAAGCCTATGGAGATGTCGAACCCCTCGCGATCCAGCGCCAGATGATAAAACGCACCATCAAGGAACATCTGGACAAGGAGAAGCGGCTACGCCCCCAGGGCATCAAGGTGCTCAGTCTGTTCTTCATCGATGCTGTGGAGAAGTATCGTCAATACGACGCCGATGGCAACAAGGTGGATGGCGACTATGCACGCATCTTTGAGGAGGAATACCGCCGCCTCGCCAATCATCCTGACTACCAGACCCTCTTCCAGGAAGTAGACCTCACAACTGCGGCCGCAGAAGTTCACGAAGGCTACTTTGCCATCGACAAAAAGAAAGTGGGTGGAAAGACTGTGGAGATATTCAAAGATTCCAAGGGTGAAGGAACCACCAAGGCTGACGACGACACCTACAAATTGATCATGCGTGACAAAGAGAAGCTCCTCAGCCTTGATACGCCGTTGAAATTCATCTTTTCCCATTCCGCGCTCCGCGAGGGCTGGGACAATCCGAACGTCTTCCAGATCTGCGCCCTGCGGGAGATGACCTCCGAGCAGCAGCGCCGTCAGACCATCGGCCGTGGCCTGCGCCTCTGCGTGAATCAACAGGGTGAACGCTTACGCGGGTTCGAAACCAATACGCTCACCGTGATCGCCACCGAGAGCTACGAGCAGTTCGCAGAAAACCTCCAAAAAGAAATCGAAACCGATACAGGCATCCGCTTCGGCATTGTTGAGGCCCACCAGTTCGCTGGTCTCACCATCATCGGGGCCGATGGCCAACCCGCGCCGCTGGGGCTTGAGCAGTCAAAACAGCTCTGGGAATACCTGAAGTCTGAAAAATTTCTCAATGCCCAAGGCAAGCTGCAAGACGCATTGCGTACAGCACTCAAGAACGACACATTGATTCTGCCGGAGCCGTTCAAGGCCCAGCTCCCCCAGGTAAAGGAGATCCTGCGCAAGCTCGCCGGCCGCCTGGAGATCAAGAACGCAGACGAACGCAGGCAAGTGAAAAGCCGCCAGGCCGTGCTACACGGTGCCGACTTCAAAGCCCTCTGGGATCGCATCAAGCACAAGACCACCTACCGGGTGCAGTTCGACAACGAGGCCCTGCTGACCAACTGCATCAAGGCGCTGGCAGAAGCACCAGCCGTCGCCAAAACCCGCCTGCAATGGCGCAAGGCCGACATCGCCATCGGCCGCTCAGGTGTGGACGCAACGGAGAAGTCCGCCGCTGCTCCCGTGACCCTCGAAGAAAGCGACATCGAACTGCCCGACATTCTGACCGATCTTCAGGACAAGACCTCGTTAACACGCCGCAGCATTTATCGCATCCTTGTGGGCAGCAAGAAGCTAGATGATTTCAAACGCAATCCACAGCAATTCATCGAGCTGGCCGCTGAGATCATCAACCGCACCAAACGCATGGCCTTGGTGGATGGCATCAAATATCAGCGCATCGGAGATGATGCCTACTACGCCCAGCAATTATTCGAGAGCCAGGAGCTATCGGGTTATCTCAAGTCAATGATTGATGCCAACAAATCGGTCCACGAGCAAGTGATTTACCAATCGGACACCGAACGGTCTTTTGCCGAAGACCTCGAAAAGAATGAGGCGATCAAGGTTTACGCCAAGCTCCCAGCCTGGTTCAAGGTTCCCACCCCCCTTGGTCCCTACAACCCAGATTGGGCCGTCCTGGTTGATAAGCCTGAGGGGGAGAGGCTCTATCTCGTCGTGGAGACAAAAAGCAGCTTGTTCACCGATGACTTGCGCGATAAGGAAAGTGCTAAAATCAATTGTGGCAGGGCTCACTTCAAAGCTCTTGCGTCTGGCAACAATCCAGCTTTCTTTTTGCCAGCCCGCTCTCTGGATGATGTGTTTGAATTCGAACCGTCGAGCAACTGATTAACACTGTTGGTTTGGCTCCACCACCTAAGATGAGCAACACTGAACACTCCGTCCCCAGACACCACCCCAGCTGGCGAGAGGTGCGCGACACCTTTCTGGCCGACCAAGATGTGCATCAGGCTTATCAGGCGCTCGCCCCTTGCTTCGCGGTGGTCGCTGTTTCTCTCGATGATCAGCAACCGCCCTGGAGGCCGTGCTCGAAGTGCTGACCCTCTACGCCCGCTACACCGGCTTCGATCCGGTGAAAGCTGCTGCACCAGCGGCGTCCGACTTCAAGGCTATGGAAAACCTTCGCCGCCTCGCCCTGGCCGAGCAGGTGCCGGTGCCCAAGCAATTGGAGCTGGTGTTGGCGGAACTGGCGGCAGACTTAGAGTGGAGGTGAAGCCATGACCATAACCACCAGCGCCACCCCAGAAAGCACCGTCAACAAAGCCCTGCTGCAGCAGATAGCCTCCGACATCCTCGCAGAGATCCCGGAGGCCGAGGTGCGTCTGTTCGGCTCCCATGCCCGCGGCGACGCCCGGCCCGGTTCCGACATCGATCTGTTGATCACGGTGACCGATGACTGGCTTGCCCAGCACAACCGCTTTGAGGTGCTGGATCGCCTGCGATGGCGGCTGAGCGAGCCGCGCCGGCCGGTGGATTTGCTGTTGTTCTCCCGCTCACAGGTGGAGCAACGCCAGCAGCTGCACAGCAGCGTGGTGCACCAGGCCTACTCCCATGGCTTGCGGCTCGATGGCTGAAGACGATGCCCTCGGCCTCATGTCCATCGCTCGCCGCGATCTGCTGGCCGCGAGGGGGATGACGGATGCCACCGTGTTCCACGAGGCGGTGTGGGGGTTTCAGGTGCAGCAAACCATCGAGAAAGCTCTCAAGGCCTGGCTATACCTCATTGGTGTGCAGCCTCCGTTCACCCACGACTTGGTCGCCCTGCTCAAGCTGTTGGAAGAAGCCGGCATCGAAATCGCCCGCTATCGCGATCTCGCCCGCTTTACTGATTTTGCAGTGCAGGTCCGCTACGACGATCAGCCTGATTTACAGAACCTCGATCGATCCGACTGGAACGGCAGGGCCGAAGCACTGGTGACCGTTCTTGAAGCGATGCTTCCACCCCCAGCCTTGCGATGACCACCACGCCCCGCGCCACCCCCAGAGCCACCGTTAGCGAAGCCCAACTGCGGCAGATGGCTGCAGAGATCCATGCGGAGATCCCGGAAGCCGAGGTGCGCCTGTTCGGCTCCCATGCGCGCGGCGACGCCAGGCCTAGCTCCGATGTGGACCTGATGATTACCGTCAGCGACGACTGGTACGCCACTCACAACTGGTTTGAGGTGCTCGGGCAGCTCTGGAACAAGCTCGCCCACCATCGTGTTCCGGTGGACCTGCTGCTCTATCCCCGCAGCAAGGTGGAGGAGCGGCGTCTCTGGCTCAGCCATGTGATCGCTCAAGCTCATCGGGAAGGAAGGGTGCTGGATGGCCCGCACTGAAGCTCAGGCCATGCATCGCGTCGCCCGGCGCGATCTCAGGGCAGCACGGCTGCTGGCGGTGGACGAGGCCGATGAAGCCAGCTGGGGCTTCCAGTTGCAGCAGGCGATTGAGAAGGCCTTCAAAGCCTGGATTCTCAGCCGCGATCTCAAAGCCCCAATTACCCACGACATCGCCGATCTCCTGCAGATTCTGAGAGAACAGGGCATCGAGATCAGTCACTACCTCCAGTTCTCGCAATTCACCCTGTTCGCTGTTCAACTCCGCTACGACGATGAACCGGAGTCTCTGGATCTCGATCGCCAGCACTGGCTGACGGTGGTGCAGGCCCTGCTGGATGAGGTGGATATGAGGATTGAAGGGCGCGCGCCATGACACAGCTACGCGATCACGACTGGCAGTACAGCTTCACCAGCTCCCAGGACAACCTGCTGGAGGGCTTCTACCGGCCTGCTCTGCAGGAAGCCATCCGCTACTGGCGGATCACTGGCTATTTGCCCGGTGTCAACTACTTAGGCGCCCGCCTACCTAATCGTCGCAGGACAATTAGGCCCTGCTGAAGCTCTGGAACAATGACTGCTGCATCTGTTTCAGGTCTACGGCGATCAAATGCTGGGCCTTGACAGCGATTGCCCTTCCGCATGACCTCTCCGTGGTGACACGCAACACGGCCGATTTCTTCGCCACGGGGGTGGCACACTTTTCGGTGTCCTAAGTGGTGCAGTTATCGATGTCGGTTGACACCAAGGCCTGGCAATACCTCTAGGGAGTGGCATTTCAAGCCCAGCTCAGGGCTTTTGCAGCCTGATCTCCTCCAGCAACACCGCCAGGGCTTCACTCAGTTGGAGCCGGTTGCGGGAGGTGTCTGCGAGGAGGAATCGGCATTGAGCAACAAGGAATCCAGCCTGGATTCGAGCGCGGCGAGACGCTTGTTCTCGATTTCGAGCTGCTTCGTTCGCTGTTCGATGTCGTAAACGGGTCGCCAGTTGAGCATCGCCAGCAAGCGCCGCCAGGGCGGCAAGGTGGAGGCCCATTCCGATCTGGTCTGAGGCCGGGAGGCTTCCGAACTGGAGGAGGTGGTCATCGCCGTAGTTCGAAAAAAATGAAATCAGGAGCAGCAGAGCTCCAGCGAGAAGGGTTGACCAGCCCTGGCGATCCGGCAGCCAAGGGGGCTGAGATGGAGCTGGCTGCCATTGAAGGCTTTCAGGATCAAGCGTCAACGTAGCAAGCTCGAACTGTCGCCGAAACCAGCATAGTACTCTTGTACCTCTCCACACGGCCTGTGGCCGGCGCGCGCGGCTGCCGAAGCGGCGCACCGCGCGATCTTGGCGGCGGCGCTGTTGAGCCCACCCCGCCGCAAGCTGGCCGAACTGCTGGCCGCCATGCCGGATGTGGGGCGTGACACCGATTTCGCGCGCCAGCCCGAAGGAGGGGACGACGCCGATGTTTTTAGTTGACACCAATGTGATCAGCGAAGCCCGCAAAGGTTCGCGGGCCTTGCTGAATCCCTTCCACAGCCCAACGGCTCTTGCCCCATGACCAAACGCCCAAGCTGGAAATGGCCAGTAGGCGATCACCGCCGACACACACCTGCGGCACTGCCGCGCAAAGGGGCTCAGCCCTGATATATCTTTTTGATATCCATACTGTTCCTTAGGCGCGCCATAGACACCGCGAAGCTCTTCTGGTCTGGGCGCTCCCAGGCTGTACGGCTGCCCAAGGCATTCCGCATGGATGGCACTGAAGTGCGCATTCGTCGGCACGGCGCCGCCGTGATCCTGGAGCCAATCGCCACAGACTGGACCTGGCTCGATTCCCTCAGCGGCCCGATTGACTCGGATATCCAACGCGCGGTCGACGAGCAACCCATCGCTCAGGAGCGCCCGGAGCTTGATCAGTTATTCGGGTGATTGTCCCGCATGCGCTATTTGCTTGATGTCAATGCGGTAATTGCAACGCTGAACGAACCCAACGGCCCCCTGTCCAGCCGTCTTCACTCGCTGGTGCCTGCTGACGTGGGTAGAGGACGCTCGCCATGCGGTAGAGATTCGCGCCTTATTGGCCGCCCGCGGCACTCCCATGGGCACCTAAGACATCCTCATCGCCGGGCAGGCCCTGGCGCGTGGCCTGACCCTCGTAACTCGCAACCTGCGCGAATTCAAACGTATCCCCGGACTGAACTTGGAAAACTGGTACTACGCGCCATCCGGTTGACATACTCCTCTCATCTGCCAATCCAAAACCGCGAAATCACCCGAGCCAGCACCGCCTAGGAGAAGGTCTCGCCGGTGCTCTCCCCCAGGGTGGCGGCGGCGACCATTCTGCGTGGCAGAACTATTGTGAAGCCATGATCCGGTCGTTCCGATACGCCGACATCAAGGCCTCTCTCTAGTGGTTGGGCCGTGTCTCGCTTTTAACAGCCCGGAAGATGTTGAGATCATTGATTACCACTGAGTTGATTACCAATGAATTGATGACCACTGAGCCATCCCCATGAACCGCCTATCCCCCATCACCCCCGGCGAACTGATCCAGGAGGACTTCCTCGAACCGCTGGGCATCAGCCAATATCGCCTGGCCAAAGCGATCGGCGTGCCCGCCTCCCGCATCAGCGAAAACATCCCCGGCCAGCGGGCCATCACCGCCGACACCGACCTGCGGCTCTGCCGCGTGCTGGGGCTCAGCCCCGGTTACTAGTTGCGCGCCCAGGCCGCCCATGACACTGAGCTGGCCAGTGCCGAGCTGGTCGACGAGCTAGAGCGCATCCAGCCATTGGTGGGTTGCTGAGTTTCGTGGCAGCACCAACGCCCCAAAGCCAGCCCACCTATTGTATGAATCTGTTCCTCTATTCCCAGTCGCAGATGGAGCAATGGCGCCACTGACTCCACCATGTGATCGCCAGGCCTATCGAAAAGGCAGGTGCTGAATGGAACCTATCTCCAATAACATACACTAAACCAACGAGCAAACAGCCATGTATCTAGCGATGACCCAACAAGATTATCAAGAAGTCATCAATGAGGCACCTCGTATTGTGGCAAAGCGACTAGGCCTTTCCGCAGACCAAGACAAAGCACACCTACTAGATGAAATCAGCAGCAAGGACCAGTTAGCGGCAGGCCTACTGACAAAGTTTATTGACACCTATACGGAATGGTGGGAAACTTCCTGTGCCGCAACCCAAGGAGATGCCAATTCAGAGGAGATCGCTAATACGATACAACTCTTGATTGATAAGCGAGGGCAGATGCGCACCGCTTTACTGAGCTACCTGAATTCGCAATATCCAGCGCAGAAATGACGAATGTTAGGGTTTATCATGTTGGGTCAGCCAACAGTATTACCATTGCGGTTGCAGCCCAAAATGGGGCGGGTCTTCAATGGAGCGCCAGAGATGATAATTGGCTTGGCCATGGGGTGTATTGCTGGGAAGACCTGACATGGGCAGAACGGTGGTATTCGAAGCGTTGGGTCACCCGCAAGGAAGAAGCTGATGGATTAATCCTGACTGCGAAAGCAAATCTCGATCTTCTGCTTGATTTAACCAATCGTCAAGACGCTGCTCTCTTTCAAGATGAGGCTCTTTTGGCGCTTGATGCGATCCCGAATCGGCGGACCCGACAATCTACGAACAACAGACAAAGACAGCAGTTCCTTCTTGACTGCCAGATTGCGAAGTCTGTCCAGGGGAGGCTGCAAGGCAGCCGAAAATGCGGATTGAGGATGCCATTCCATCTCGGTCCATCCCTGACAGCAGAAGGCAACTTTTATACCGACCAACACCTCCAAGTCTGTCTCTGGGATCCAAGCATTCTCCAAGATCTTCAATTGGTACCACTTCAGCTTGATCGATTGACTCTTGGCAGTTAGTATTCGAAATCATTAACTGCATACACCCCCCCTCACTTCCCAATACAAAACCGCGAAAACACCCGATCCAGCACCGCCTCGGTCACGGTCTCGCCGGTGATCTCCCCCAGGGTGGATGCGGCGGCGGCCAGGTCGATCGTCCAGAAATCCCAGGGCAGGCCATCGGCGGCGGCCTCCAGGCTGCGCTGCAGGGATTCGGCGGCGCTGGCGGCCAGCTGGCGTTGGCGGTCATTGAGGGCCACCTGCAAACCCTCGCTGGCACTGGCGCCGCAGCATTGCAGCAACATCTGGCCCAGCTCCGTCTCGCCGGCGCCGCTGAGGGCACTGATCAACACCTGGGCGGGGGCTGCGGCCTCAACAACTGCACCATCCCCAACTCCAGCCTCCACCGCCCCAGCCGCCAGGCCGCAGCGGTCGCACTGGTTGCCCACCAGCAGTAACGGCACCCCAGCCGGCACCAGCTCCCGCACCCGTTGATCGGCAGGGCCCCAGCCAGATGCCACATCAAAGACCAGCAGCACCGCATCGGCTGCCGCCAGGGCCGCCTGGCTGCGGCCGATGCCCAGCCGCTCCACCAGATCATCGGTGGCGTGGATGCCGGCGGTGTCCACCAGGGTGAGGGGCACGCCGTCGAGCACCAGCTCGCTTTCCAGCAGGTCGCGGGTGGTGCCGGGCAGATCCGTCACAATCGCCCGGTCCTGGCGGCTGAGGCGATTGAGCAGGGTCGATTTGCCCACATTGGGGCGGCCCACAATCGCCACCCGCAAGCCCTCGCGCAGGCGCTGGCCCTGGTCCGCCTCCCGCACCAGGGCCTCCAGTTCGGTCCGCACTGCGGTCAAAGCGCTAATCACGGCCTCGGGCTGCAGGGGGGGTAGGTCTTCTTCGAAATCCAGCCGCGCCTCCAGTTCGGCCAGCTGGTCGAGCAAGCGCTCCCGCAACGCAGTGATGCGGCGCTGCAAGCCCCCCTCCAGGCCGGCCATCGCCAGCTGGGCCGCCCTTTGCCCCCGGGCAGCGATCATCTCGGCGATCGCCTCGGCCCGGGTCAGATCAAGCCGGCCATTGAGGAACGCCCTCTGGCTGAATTCCCCCGGCGCCGCCAGCCGGGCTCCGGCGTCCAGCACCGCCTTCAGCACCCGCCGCACCGCCACCAGGCCGCCGTGGCAGTGCAACTCCACCACATCCTCGCGGGTGAAGCTGCGCGGCGCCCGCATCAGCAGCAGCAGGGCCTCATCCAGCCGTTCACCGCTGTTTGGCTCCACCACATGGCCATAGAGCACCCGGTGGCTGGCCCACTCCTGCTGGCCCGGCACCTGAAACAGCCGCCTGCCGATGGCCTCCGCTCGGGGGCCCGACAGCCGCACAATCGCCACGCTGCCCTGGCCGGGGGCCACGGCGGTGGCGATGGCGGCGATCGTGTCCCCAGCAGCAACCAAACGGCCCCGGGGCTCCTTAGGGTCAAGTCCTTCACCGAATGTTGCAGCGCCCACAGCCTTCATGCCCCGTCATCCCAGCCAGTCTCGGCCGCCAGGGCGGCCGGTGGGCCCGGCCCGACCAAAAGTATTGGGCAGCCGCTGGCGCCCCTTGCGGATCTGGAGCCGCAGGTTGCACCAGAACCTGCGCAAGGCCATCACCTGGATGCGGCGCCAGGAGGGTAGCCCCGGCCACCAGGCCCGGGGCCTGGCAATTGGGGTATTCATCGGCTGCCTGCCGATCTTTGGATTACAGATGCTCGTCAGCTTGGGCCTGGCCAACGCCATGCGCGGCAACAGGTTCCTGGCGATGGCAGGCACCTGGATCAGCAACCCCATCACCAACCTGCCGCTGTTTTGGCTCAGCTATCAACTGGGATCGCTGTTGATGGGGCCGGGGGCGGCCGGCTTGCAACTCAAGGATCTCAACCCCGACAACCTGGCCGGCCTGGGTTGGGCCTTCTCCATTCGGCTGATCCTGGGCTCGGTGCTGGTCGGTGGACTGCTCGCTGCGGCCAGCGGTGTGGGCTACAGGCAGTGGCTCCACTTCCGCCGGCGGCGGCTGGTCACACCACCGCGGTGAGATGCGCTCCGGGATTGGGCCGGATTGGTTCAGGAGGCAAATCATTCAGGAGTTGGTCAGCCCAGGAAACACCATCAGGTCGATGTGGCCACCGATCGGCTGGCGCCATTCGCGAAATTCGGCCGCCAGGGCGTTCTGCTCGGCCCGCATCGACTGGGATTCCAGGTCCAGCAGGCGCTGGTGCACCAGGTCGAGGGTGTTGTCGATCAGCTGGGCAGCCTGTTCAGAGGTCATGTCACGAAAGGCGCTGGGACGGAAGAAGGTTCAATCGACGTTTTCTAAAGATGGCGCCCCATGACGGGTGTAACAGCAGACACCAGCACCCCCACTCCGATGGGCAGATGCTCACCGCGCTGCCGCGCTAGCTGATGGAAGGCCCTCAACCAATCCCCGTCCGGCAAAGATCGAGCACATCCGCCATCGAACGGATCTGGTCCATCGTGTCGCGCAGTTGGTTGGCGCTATGCAATTCAACCCGTAGATCGATGCGGGCCGGCTTGCCGGCACTGGTGCGCACCCGGGCATCGCTGACATTGATGCGGTGATCGGAAAGACGGGTGAGGATGTCTTTCAGCACCCCCACCCGATCGAGAACCTCTATGCGCAGCCGTACCGGGTAACGCCGCTGCTGGCCCTCCACCGGCCCATTCCAACGCACAGGCAAGCGGCGTTCCACCGGCACCTGGGCCACGTTGCCGCAATCCTGGCGGTGGATGGTGATGCCGTGATTGCCCAGGGCCACCGAACCCACAATCGCCTCCCCCGGCAGGGGGCTGCAGCAGCCGCCCAGCCGATATTCCAACCCCTCGACCCCCAGGATCGGGCTACCACTGCTGGGCAGATGGGGCAGCGTCGCCGACTCCTGGCGGGCCACGACCCCAGCGGCCACCTCTGCATTGCTGGGCGGCGCCGCCACCGCCTCGGTGGCCAGACGCACCTCCTCCCGCAGCCGATTGACGACCTGCTGCAGGGTCACCCCACCAAAACCGATGGCCGCCAGCAGGTCTTCGGTGCCCACCAGATTGCAGCGCCGGGATACCCGCGCGAGGGCCTCACCGTTGAGCAGGGCATCAAAGCCATCGCGGCCCAACTCCCGCTCCAGCATCTCAGTGCCGCGCCCAATGTTGTCCTGGCGGTGACTGCGCTTGTACCAGGCACGGATGCGGTTGCGGGCCGTGGGGGTAGCGACAAAATTGAGCCAATCCAGGCTGGGATGAGCACTCTTTGAGGTGATCACCTGCACGAAATCACCGTTTTTCAGCGGTGTCGCCAAAGGGCAGAGGCGGTCATTGATGCGTACTCCCTGGCAGTGGTTGCCGATCTCGGAGTGGATGCGATAGGCAAAATCAACGGAGGTTGATCCCTTGCGCAACCCCACCACATCGCCCTTGGGGGTGAAGACAAACACCTCCTCATCGAAGAGATCTTCCTTGATTGAGGCCAGATAGTCGCTGCTGTCCTCGCTGCCTCCCTCTTTCTGCCAATCCACCAGCTGCCTCAGCCAACTGAAGCGCTCGGCATCGCCACCGGTGGCGGCGGGAGAGCCCCCCTCCTTGTATTTCCAATGGGCGGCGATGCCGTATTCGGCCACCTGATGCATTTCCACGGTGCGGATCTGCACCTCAATCGGCCGATGGCGACCGATCACCGCCGTATGCAGGGACTGGTAGCCATTCGGTTTGGGCAAACCGATGTAATCCTTGAACCGCCCCGGGATGGGCCGAAAGGTGTCATGCACCACCGCCAGGGCGCGATAACAACTCTCGAGCGTCGGGCAGAGAATGCGCACCGCCGCGACGTCATAGAGCTCGTGAAACGCCTTCTGCTGGCGCTGCATCTTGCTCCAGATGCCATAGAGATGTTTCGGCCGGCCGCTGACATCGCAACTGCCCAGTCCCACCGAAGCCAGCCGGTCCCGCAGCAACTGCACGGTGACCCCCAGCCGATCTTCCCGTTCACTGCGCTTGGTGGCGACCTGCTGCTGGATCTCCCGAAACGCCTCCGGCTCCAGGATCTTGAAGGCGAGGTCCTCCAGTTCCCACTTGAAGCGACCGATGCCGAGCCGGTTGGCCAGGGGGGCGTAAATGTCGCGGGTTTCACGGGCGATGCGCTGCTGCTTCTCGGGCTTGAGGGCCCCGAGGGTGCGCATGTTGTGCAACCGATCGGCGAGCTTCACCAGCACCACCCGAATGTCGCTGGCCATGGCCAGAAACATGCGCCGCAGGTTCTCGGCCTGGGCCTCGGTCTGGTTAGTGAAATGGATGCCCCCCAGCTTGGTGACCCCCTCCACCAAGGCCCGCACCTCGGCGCCGAATTGGGCCTCGATTTCCTCCGGCGTCACCTGGGTGTCTTCGACCACGTCGTGGAGGAAGCCGGCGGCGATGACCGAACTGCCGGCACCGATATCGCGCAGCAAATCGGCCACGGCGATGGGATGGACGATGTAGGGCTCGCCGGTGGCCCGCATCTGGCCATCGTGGAGCTGGTGGGCGAAATCGAAAGCGGCGGCCAAAAGTCTGTCGTTGCTGCGGCTGGCCTTGGCAGCCTCCGCCAGGCCCTGGGGGCCCTGGGCTGCCCGCAAAGAATCCCTTAACCAGGCCGGCAGGCTGACCCCATAGGCTTCTGAAGGATCGGCAATGGCCATTGGGTCGGTAGCCAGGGCCGGGGCCGCCAAGGCCGGGGCCGCCAGGGCCATAGCCGACCCATCCGTTAGCGGCTGATCGGTGGTGGAGGGCTCGGGAACGGTTTTAAGCATCTCGTTCCACGGTGATGCTCCATGGTATGCAAATGCCGCTACCTGGACCGCCATGTCTGGGGACGGCGATCAACCCGCCGACAGCCCTCCCCCAACCCATGGCGCCCAGTTCCGCGGCCCCCAGTGCCCCCCGGGAAGTCCTCCGTCTCCAAGGCCTGAAGGTGCGCTATCCGGGCAGCCCCACCAATGTGCTGGACGGCCTGGACCTGCGGCTGAACCAGGGGGAAACCCTCGCCCTGGTGGGCCCCTCCGGCTGCGGCAAAAGCACCGTGGCCAGGGCCGTATTGCAGTTGCTGCCCCCGGGCAGCAGCTGCGAGGGCAGGCTCGAGCTCACCGGCCAGGATCCCCGACGCCTCAGCGCCAGCTCCCTGCAGCAGCTGCGGGGGCAGGCGGCGGGGCTGGTGTTTCAGGACCCGATGACCCGGCTCAATCCGTTGATGACCGTTGGCGAACACCTGCGGGACACCCTGGAGGCCCACCGCTGCCAGGGCAGCCTCGAACGGGCCCAAGCCCTGCTGGAGCGGGTCGGCATCGATCCCGCCCGCTATGGCAGCTATCCGCACGAGTTCAGCGGTGGCATGCGCCAACGGCTGGCCATCGCCTTGGCCCTGGCCCTGAACCCGCCCCTGGTGATCGCCGATGAACCCACCACCAGCCTGGATGTGGCCGTCACCGCCCAGGTGATGGCTGAGCTGAGCGACCTCTGTGCCGAAGCGGGCAGCGCCCTGTTGCTGATCAGCCATGACCTGGCCATGGCCGGCCGTTGGTGCCAGCGGATCGCCGTCCTCGCTGACGGCCGCCTGGTGGAGGAGGGTCCCAGCCACCAGCTCTTGACCGCGCCGGTATCGGATGTGGGGCGCCGCCTGGTGCGGGCAGCCCGCCAGCGCGAGGGGGGGCACCGCCAGGCGGCGGCGGCCTCGCCGCTGCTGCTGGAGGTGCAGGAGCTGCGCAGCTGGCATCCCCTGCCCTCCCCCCCCTGGAGCCAGCGGTGGCTGAAGGCCGTGGATGGCATCAGCCTCCAGCTCCACGAGGGGGAAACCCTGGGGGTGGTGGGGGCTTCCGGCTGCGGCAAGAGCAGCCTCTGTCGCGCCCTGATGGGCCTGGTGCCGGTGCGGGGCGGTCAGGTGCGCCTGCAAGGCCAGGACCTGCGCCAGTTGCGGGGAGCCAAACTGGCCCGGGCGCGCCGCGGCCTGCAGATGGTGTTCCAGGATCCGTTGGCCTGCCTCAATCCCCAGATGGCGGTGGGCGAAGCCATCGCCGATCCGCTGCTGATCCACGGCCTGGCCCGTCCCGCCGAGGCCCGGCAAGAAGCCCGGCGCCAGCTGGCTGCGGTGGGCCTGACGCCCCCGGAGGACTTCGAACGGCGCCTGCCCCGCCAACTCTCGGGGGGCCAGCAACAGCGGGTGGCCATTGCCCGCGCCCTGATCCTCAAACCCCGGGTGCTGCTGTGTGATGAAAGCGTCAGCATGCTCGATGCCGAAGTGCAGGCCGAAGTCCTGGGGCTGCTGGGCCAGCTGCAGCGGCAGTTGGGCCTGGGCCTGGTCTTCATCACCCACGACCTGAGCGTGGCCAGCGGCTTCTGCCACCGGGTGATCGTGCTGGAGGGGGGACGCATCGTGGAGGAGGGCCCGGGCGCCGACCTGCTGGCCCATCCCCATGCCGCCATCACCCGCACGTTGGTGGAAGCCTGCCCGCGTCTGCCCTCGGCAGTGACGACCTAATCGGCAAAATTCGCTAACGGCAACGCAACTGATTCAAGAGCCGTTCGAAGACTTCGGGCAGGGGTGCTTCAAAGACAAGTCGCTCTCGGCTGATGGGGTGATCCAAGCCCAACTGGACGGCATGGAGGGCCTGGCCAGCCAGGGGAATCGGCAACTTGCGGCAGCGGCTGTAGGTGGCATCGCCCACAATCGGATGGCCCCAGTGGGCGCAATGCACCCGGATCTGGTGGGTGCGCCCCGTATCCAGCTTGAAGCGCAATAGCGAATAGTCCCCCAGTCGCTCGATCAGCCGCCAGTGGGTGCAAGCGGTTCGGCCACTGGCGGCATCAACGACCGCATATTTCTTGCGATCCGCCGGGTGGCGGCCGATCGGCCCATTGATGCTGCCCGCTTCCCCCAGCGGCACCCCATGCACCACCGCCAGGTATTCGCGGCTGGCGATGCGCTGCTGAATCTGGCGCTGCAGCCGCACCAGGGCCTCCTGGCTTTTGGCGATGACAATGCAGCCGGTTGTGTCCTTATCGAGGCGATGCACGATGCCCGGGCGCATCTCACCGCCAATGCCGGGCAGGTCGGGGCAATGGTGCAGCAGACCGTTCACCAGGGTGCCGTCCTTGTTGCCGGGGGCCGGATGCACGGTGAGGCCAGCGGGCTTGTTGATCACAATCAGGTGGGCGTCCTCGTACAGCACATCAAGGGGGATCGGCTCAGCCTTGAGATAAGGAAGCGGTTCGGGGGGCGGCATCCACAACTGCACCTCATCGCCCGGCCTGAGGGGTGTTTTAGCGCGACCGGTGACGCCATTGACCCGCACAAAGCCGGCGTCGATGAACTTCTGGATGCGGGCGCGGCTCTGCTCGGGACGTTGACTCACCAGCCAGCGGTCCAAACGCATCGGCAGCGGTTTGGGGTAGTGGAGCGTCAACCGTTCGCCTTCACCTTCACCGAATGTCGCCATGGCCTCCAGTGCTCAACAAGTTGATTGCCGATTTTTTGTGCCAACCCATCTCAACTCCAGCTCAAGGCAGCTCCAGGGAGATCGGCCCCAACAGAGAGCGGCGAAAGTCATCCAGCAGCCGCTGGCCCATGCGCAGCGTATCGCCGCTGGTGTGGCGGGCGGCGGCGGCGCTGAGCCAGTCCTCCACGGCAGGGCTGGCCGCCACCCCATAGCGTCCCTGCAGCAGCCCCAGGGCCACCCCGGCGGCAGGGTTGGGCTCCAGCTGGATCAACAGCCGCAGAAAGGCCAGGGCCACGGCCTCGGTGTCGTAGGCGGCCTGGCCGATGTCGTCGCACAGGGCCAGCCGCAGGGCCGCCTGCTGGTCATCCAGCCGGGGCGGCAGCACCCCGGGGGCATCGAGCAGGTCGATGTCCTGGCCCAGCCGCACCCAGCGCAGGCTGCGGGTGACGCCAGCCTTGCGGGCACTTTCCACCACCTTCTTGCGCACCAACCGGTTGATCAGGGCAGATTTGCCGACGTTGGGGAAGCCGAGCATCAGGGCCCGCACCGGCCTGGGGCGCATGCCGCGACCGAGCCGGCGGGCATTGAGCGCCTCGCCACTGCGGATCGCCGCCTGCTGCAACTGACTGACGCCGGTGCCGCTGCGGGCATCACACCACCAGGGGGTCTGGTCCCGCTCCCGGAACCAGCGATCCCAGGCCTTGCGGGAGGCCTCGCTGACCATGTCGCGGCGGTTGACCACCAACAGATGCTGCTTGGCCTGGATCCAGCGCTGCAGCCTGGGGTGGGCGGTGGCCAGGGGGATGCGGGCATCGCGCACCTCAATGACCAGATCGACCTTCTCCAGGCTGGCGGTGAGGGCCTTTTCGGCCTTGGCGATGTGGCCCGGATACCACTGAATCGCTGGCGCCCCGCCCCCGGGGGCCCCCTGGCGGGGAGTGGGGCTGGCGCTAGCCGTCATCAAGGCACCACAAGAACGGGACAGGGAGCCAACTGAATCACCCTGGCGGCGGTGCTGTGTTGATCCTCCTCCAAGGTGATGCCATGGGTGCCGATGACAATCACGTCGGCATTGATCTCATCGGCCACATCACCGATCACAAAAGCCGGTTTGCCCTGACGCTCGAAGACATCGCAGGCCAGACCAGCTTGCTCAAAGCGGCCCCTGGCCTGCTCCAACAGTTGGGTGACGGCGACGGGATCATGCATCGTGCCTTCCTCCTCGACCACCGACAGCAACACGACCCGACTGCCGTGCTGACGGGCGAGTTGCAGGCCCACCGCCACCGTCTCCGTCGTCTCGGGGCTGTGGTCAATGGCCAGCAGGACGGTTTCGAACATGGTGGCTGGTGCGGTAGCCAAGATCTAGCGCTCCAGGGGGCCGCGGGCCAGGGCGAAGACCGCCCCCCCAGGACCAGCCAGCTTCGTTTTGCACCCCGCTGGCGGAACTGCGCCTGGGGAGCCGAAGCGTCCTGATCTGTAGGCGGGCCTGTTTTTGATGCTGCCACCCCACTGACCCCCTTCCCATCCGGGGCCCATGGGCCAGGCCCGGGACGCCCGGGGGCTAATCTCCCCCCGCCTTTCCCTATCCCGTATCCATGGCGAAGCGTTCCCTGGCCAGCCTCGGCGCCGATGATCTGCGCGGCAAACGCGTCTTGGTGCGGGTGGATTTCAATGTGCCCCTCGATGACGCCGGTGCCATCACCGATGACACCCGCATCCGGGCCGCCCTGCCCACCATCGGCTATTTGAGGGACAACGGCGCCCGGGTGCTGCTGGCCGCCCATTTCGGCCGTCCCAAGGGGCAGGTGAACGAGGGGATGCGCCTGACCGCCGTGGTCGCCCGCCTGAGCGACCTGCTGGGCATCCCGGTGGCCAAAACCGACAGCTGCATCGGTGCCGATGCCGAGGCCAAGGTGGCCGCCCTGGGCGATGGCGGCGTGGTGCTGCTGGAAAACGTGCGTTTCTTCGCCGAGGAAGAAAAGAATGATCCGGCCTTCGCCGAAAAGCTGGCCGCCCTGGCTGAGGTGTATGTCAACGATGCCTTCGGCGCCGCCCACCGCGCCCATGCCTCCACCGAGGGGGTGACCAAGTTCCTGCGGCCCAGTGTGGCCGGCCACCTGATGGAAAAAGAACTCCAATATCTGCAGGGGGCCATCGATGATCCCAAGCGGCCCCTGGCGGCGATCGTGGGCGGCTCCAAGGTGAGCAGCAAGATCGGCGTGCTGGAGGCGCTGATCGACAAGTGCGACAAGATCTTGATTGGCGGCGGCATGATCTTCACCTTCTACAAAGCCCGGGG
Organism: Cyanobacteriota bacterium; assembly: GCA_026389315.1. Classification (GTDB taxonomy): domain Bacteria; phylum Cyanobacteriota; class Cyanobacteriia; order PCC-6307; family Cyanobiaceae; genus Cyanobium. The sequence continues at coordinate 18,296 of JAPLIC010000024.1, read as the reverse complement.
TCTGGCCGTCGGCAAGAGTCTGGTGGAAGAGGACAAGCTGGAATTGGCCCGCGAACTGGAGGCCAAGGCGGCCGCCAAGGGAGTGCAATTGCTGCTGCCCACCGATGTGGTGCTGGCGGACAATTTCGCCCCCGATGCCAACAGCCAAATCGCCAAGATCGACGCCATCCCCGATGGCTGGATGGGCCTCGACATCGGTCCCGATTCGATCAAGGCCTTTGAGGCCGCCCTGGCCGACTGCAAAACGGTGATCTGGAACGGGCCGATGGGGGTGTTCGAATTTGCCAAATTCGCCGCCGGCACCGATGCCATTGCCCACACCCTCGCCGGCCTGACCGCCACCGGCACCACCACCATCATCGGCGGCGGTGATTCGGTGGCCGCCGTGGAAAAAGTGGGTGTGGCCGACAAGATGAGCCACATCTCGACCGGTGGTGGCGCCAGCCTGGAGCTGTTGGAAGGCAAGGTGCTGCCCGGCGTGGCGGCCCTGGACGAGGCCTGATCCGGGGTAGCTTCGGCTGAATTCAGCCTGAAGGCTCGCAAACGCATGACCTATTGCATCGGCTACTGGTTGGAGAAGTGACTGGTCATGGCTTCAGACTCCCGCACCAGTGCGGGAGTCGATTACATCTCCAGTTACAGCAAGATGCACCGGTTTCAGCCGGCTCCGGATCGACTGTTCGTGTTGCTGGCGGCTGGGAGCCTGGCCACCACCCAGGCGGTGATCAGTTGGATCCGCCGAGACCTCGATCGCCATGCGGATTTAGAGCGCGGGGCCGGCAAAGATCTACGGCACTGCGACTATCTCTTTGAAGCGGCGGCCTACATCGGTCGCGTCAGTCAGGCCGTCCAGCAGGAAAACGAAGCGGCCCTGAAGCAATCGGGATCCAGCGGCGCCGCCTCCTTCATCCTCGGCGGCCAGATCGGCAGCGAGGCCCATGGCCTCTATCTGATCTATCCCCAAGGCAACGCCATCATGGCGGCGCCCGAAACTCCTTTTCTGCAGATCGGCGAGAGCAAATACGGCAAACCGCCGCTCGACACCATCGGCAACACCAACCTTTCCCTGGAAGATGGGGCCCGGCTCTGCTTGATCTCCCAGGTCCTCACCCAGCGCTCCAACCTCAGTGTGGGCCCACCCTTCGAGTTGGCGCTGATTCCCGCCGGCAGTCTGGCCATCGCCCAGCAAAGCAAGATCGAAGCGGACGATCCCGATCTGGCCACCATGTTTGATATCTGGAGCGAGGCCCAGCGGGAGGCTTTATATCGGCTGCCTCGATTCGCCTGGGAAAGCGGCGCGGCGGACTGAGCTGGAACCGCGACCCAGGGCAGCAGTCCTTTGCACTGCGACCAAAACGCCTCAGGCTTCCGGATCCTGCAGCGATCTCTGATCCATCAGCGTCAGGAAGAACTGGAGCCGGGCTCGATGGGTGGGATTGGGGTCGAGTTGGACTCGGGCGGAAAGCAGTGCTGCTTGATCAAGGCGCTCAAGGCTTTCTGCCTGGCGTTCAGCGTCCTGAGCCTGGCGTTCTCGCGCCTCAGCTGCTCGGTTTCTTTCTTGATCTGCGCGCTGTCGCTCTTGATCTGCTCGGTTTCTTTCCTGATCTGCTCGATTTCGATCAACTTCGCGTTGATACGCTGCTCGTAGCCTGGATCGCGACGCCAGTTGAGAATCGACAAAAACTGTCGCCACCGAGGCAAAGATGCAAGGGATTCCCCATTGCTGCTGGAGGCTGATGCTCTGGCCGGCGAGGGTGATGTGGTCATAAGAGGAGAACAGGGCGATCAGGCCGAGGACGAGGCCGCCGATGGACTGAGTTAGACCAAGCCGGTCGAGACCGGACCAGAGGCGAAGCGTTGCTGCAAATTCTGGCAGAACCAGGGGCTCTTCGCTGCCCACAGGCGGCGGGGCGGGATCTGGGGTGGTTGGGGGCACACCGGGGGGAGGGAGGCCTGGGAAGCAGAAAAGACCTCCATCCATTAGTGCCACCCCTGCAACCCAATGGGGCCTCTTCCTGCCTCTTCCATCGACTTCCAGCGGCTTCCATCTGACGATCATTGACCGAGATCAGATGGCCGCAGAACAATGATTTGGTCCCGATCGCCGCCGGCCTCCCCGGGTTTAACGCCATGTTTTTCGACCTTCAATACGTCGTGCTGACCATCCCAGCCCTGCTGTTCAGCCTCTGGGCCCAGTGGAAGGTGCGTAGCACCTTCCATCATTTCGCCAGAGTAGGCGTGCAATCCGGATACAGCGGCGCCCAGGCCGCCCAGGCGGTCCTGCAGAGCGCGGGGGTGGAGGGTGTGCGAATCGAGCGCCATCAAGGCTTCCTCAGCGACCACTACGACCCCCTCGCCAAGGTCCTGCGCCTTTCGCCCCACGTCTACAACGGCCAGTCCATCGCCGCGGTCGACGTGGCGGCCCATGAGGCCGGCCATGCCATTCAGGACAAAGTGGGCTACCTGCCCCTGGTGTGGCGTTCGGCCCTGGTGCCCCTATGCAGTGCGGGCAGCTTGCTCTGGATCTTTCCCTTCATGGCTGGTATGTTGCTGCGCCAGCTCTCCTTTTCACCCCTGCTGATTTGGACAGGCATTGGCTTGTTCGCCGCCGTGGTGGTGTTTCAGCTCATCACCTTGCCGACGGAATTCAATGCCTCCAACCGGGCGAAGGCGGTGCTGGCGAGCACGGGGATTGTGTCCACCCAGCAGGAATCCGATGGTGTCAAGCGGGTGCTGGATGCCGCCGCCCTCACCTATGTGGCGGCGGCGGCGGCATCCTTGCTGCAGCTGATCGATCTTGTGCTGCGTCAACGCAGGTGAGAAGCCTTTGGCTGGATGCACATGCAGATGCTATTGGCATGCTCTTGATTCTTTGAACGCTGGCCATAACTTGGCCGCAAGGAGTGAACAAACAAGGCAGAAGGCCCACCTCTGCCTTTAAGACAATCAGATCCGAGTGGACAAGCCCGAACACCGAATCGTCATCAACTGCCCCTATAGTCATGGGCAAGAAGGTTTCTGAAATCAATGATGGCACGCCACCCACGACAATCATCTAAGGTGACACCCTCAATCACCTCTTCAATCGCAACGCAGGCATCATAGATATCCTGCAAATATACGGATAGATCACGCGCCATATAGAAGCTTCTTCGTTCGATCAATCTCGCCGGCGATGACTTTGTTTTTCACTGCTCCGCTCATTACCAAGTCAACCTCAGCCTGAAGGATCTTGCCAAAAGCAGCACGAGCCTCTAGGTAAGTATGAAATTTCTTGGAAATATCTATAGGGCCAAACTCAACAAGAAGATCAATATCGCTTTCCCCAGGCCTGAAGTCTTCTCTGAGAGCAGAGCCAAAGATGAATAGGCGCTCTATACCGTATCGCTGGCAAGCCTCTGCAATCTCTTCTCGCTTTTCGTCAATGCGCATGGACATCAGACATAGCTCCTCTGTTAATTCTAGCCGGAAATCAAGGACAGCAACAGGGGGGCGGTACCTATGCAGCGTCCGCCCAACGCCCAAGATCAGCGGCGGTCATGAATCTCGGCACAGAAGTCAGCCATTGCTGCCGTCTTCTGGATTTGGATGTTAGAAGGTGTCATCTTTCAGGCAAGCAGACAGTATTTCAATAAGTTGGTAAATGACTTCTGAAAGCTTGGAATGAGTCAGATGTCCAGCAACTCCAAGAATAAGAGCCTCATTGGCAGTGAATAGCTTGGCGCCAGGGATAAAACTGTCTCGTTTGATGCCACCGGAGAGGAAGTCCGACTCTTTGAGGGACAAGGCATGTAAATCACCATATTTCTTGCTGGTGATCTGACAAAGAAGAAAATCACCTCTGCCCGCTTCAGCAAGGACAAGGGCGGGCCTGCGCTTGGATTGCGACAGATCGGAATAAGGGAATGGAATGATGACTCCATCACCTACTGAAGGTGCGCCCATGCTTCCTCTTCATCTGGATTGAGCCAATCATCTGTAAGCGAAGGTTCGCTCAATGCGATTCCGCTTAACGCAGAATCCTTGTCGCTTCGTGGCACTGCGACCAAGACCTTGAGGCCCTTTTGGAGATGTACTGATGTATTGAGCCGTATTCGTCCGTCAGGCTCAACAACAGCATCATAGAGGTTTTCCATTTCTTTCCTTAGATCTCCATTGCATATGATGCCACCTTAGCCAAGAAACCATCGAGTTGGTCTCCTTGCTTGTGAAAGGGAGCCCGGACGCCTCTGCCCCGAAAGGACTGACCCCTCAGCCTCCGACGCATCCTTCTAACGCTCCAGATCAGAAGCGGGAAGAGGCTTGACGCATTGACAACCCACTCACGTTCCCGTCTTCTGTATCTGGGTGTTATACAGCGGCATCTACACAAAGATCATTAGCGGAAGGATTTGGATCGCTGGGCCGCTTACAACAAAATCGCTAAGCTCACCGGCAAAACCATCGGCAGACGTGATTCCAGAAAACAAGTTGGATAGTACATCTTGATCGATCATCGCCATGCCATAATTCTCAAATGAAACCATCTCTTCTCCTTCAGGGATTACTCTTGTAACCTTTCCGACTACTCTAACATTATTCTTGTGTAGCTCACTTAAAGTCAGATCGCGAAGGTTAGCTGTTCTAAGAGAAATGATCACATTCAAATCTGTTGAGTCTTTTGTTCTTAGCATGACATTTGATATAGGCGTTCTCTTCCTGTCTTGATCTAGGCATTCAGCAACTCGCGCAACATCACTCTTCTGTTTTTTTGGTACTGTCGCAAATCCTTGCTTGCCTTTTTGCTGAGGATTTGGGGCTGGCGTCTGATCTCCCGCCATGCTACTTAGAATATCTATCGCCGCCGCATAATCAATAATTGAGTCAATAGTGTTTTTCTCGATTGTGCCAGGTACTTCCACGAGTGCTCCAATCTGCAAGCTTGCAATGTCTCCAATGCTGGCAACTTCAAGAATGCTGCCTGTCTGTGCCTTTAGCTGATGATAGAGAATAATTGCGATTGAGGCCTCCGTGTATGACCGAGACTCTTTTCGAACTAACTGCGTCTCGCTATTGAGGCTCCCCTCGATACTCGCCTTTGCCCCAGCATCAAAAAGGGATTTGAAGAGGTTGCTGAGGCTAAATTCAGCCGAGAAGCTCCCCGAGCCAGATGTAGCTCGCTTTTTCTCCTCGGTAACCTCAGAGGCAAGAGAAAGGCCACCTTGAACTGCTGCGGCGAATGAAACCAGCATAGGCACATCAAGATATATCGGATGTATCAGGGGAATCGGCTGCATCGCAATTTTGGGTCAGGTTGGTTTGACTGTATAACTTCTATTTGGGCGGATCCGCCTATGTCGCACCGAGGCCCTCGGCTGTCCGCCTAAGACGCAGCTCTCGCCCGGCTGCCCGGCAGCAGAGGCATTGCGCCACAATGGTTCTCATGGCTCAAGGACCAAGGCAGCTGGATCTTAGGCGGATCCGCCTAAGATGTGTTCGTGGCGTTACAAAAGTGCTGAGAAGCCGCTGAGGCGGCAATAATGAGTTTTTGGCAAGATTTATCCTCATTATCAAGCGAGCCAAACGGTTTCGCTTTGATCGATATTTAAAGCTCGCGAAAATAGCCCTGTCAATATTGTTAGTATTGCTCGTCTGCGATCCTTCAAACTCCGATCTAGTGGATCCGCCCAAGTTGCCCCCGGGTCCTTTGGCCGTCCGCCCAAGCCGCAGGGCAACTGGAAAAATTGCCGACCATCTTTGTCGGATCCACCTAGACAGTGTGCACTGGATTACAAGTTGTCGGCAGGGCTGCTGATGCCGAATGGGCCACGGTTCAGCACATGGGTGTAGATCATGGTGGTTCGGATGTCGTTGTGGCCGAGCAATTCCTGTATCGTGCGGATGTCATGGCCACGTTCGAGTAAGTGGGTTGCAAAAGAATGACGGAAGCTGTGAGAGGTAGCGGCCTTACTGATCTTTGCCTCGATCACGGCGCGGCGAATCGCCTTTTGCACCAGGCTCGGATCGAGATGATGCCGACCCTGCTCTCCTGTTTGGTTATTGCGCCAGCGCTGGTACTGGGGGAACACCCACTGCCAGTACCACTGCTTGTCCGCATCACGGTATTTACGTCGGAGCGCACCCGGTAGTTGCACACTTCCGTACCCCTCAGCAAGGTCTTTCTCGTGCAGGCATCGCACCTTCTGTAGCTGCACTCTCAACCGCTCTCCTACCCCTATAGGAAGCATCGTCCGCCGATCCTTGTTGCCCTTTCCGTCACGCACAGTCAGTTCTCGGCGCTCGAAATCCAGATCCTGTACCCGCAGCCGCAGCGCTTCCATCAATCGCAGCCCACTGCCGTACAACACTTCGCTCACCAACGCTTCCACGCCGTCCATCCGTTCCAGCACCGCCCGCACCTCCCCCGGGGGCAACACCACGGGCAGCCGTCGCTTCTGCCTGGCTCGCACCACCCCCTCCAGATCCAGATCCCGCTCCAGCAGCACCCGATACAGAAACAGCAGCGCCGATAAGGCCTGGTTCTGGGTGGAGGCACTGACCTGACCCTCCACCGCCAGATGGGTGAGGAAGGCATTCACCTCCGCGCTGCCCATCTCCCGCGGATGGCGCAGCTGGTGAAACCTCAGAAACCGCCGCAGCCATTGCTCGTAGGTGTCCACTGTGCGGCGGGCGTAATGGCGGGCCTGCAGTTGCTCTCTGTACCGCTGGATCAGACCTGGCGGACGGGCGCCAACAGGCGGGGGCCCAGGTGGGGGTTCAGGTGTGGTCATGTCCATCCTCTCGGATCTTTCCTCTCAGCATTCCCAGCCGCAGCCGCGGTTCCATGCTGGTAGCACTCATCAGCAACCGCCCGGTAGGGCTAGCCACCACCCATGGGCCAACCCTTTGCCCACACCCTGAGTTTTGACGACCTCGAGGTGCTCGTGCTGGTTGAAAACGGCGGCGCGACGCCCCGCGAGGTGGCGGACTCCCTCGGCATGGACCTGGAGGAGACGAAAGCCATTTTTTACGACCTAGTGCGGCGCGGTCTGCTCGCTTGCCAGGAGGAATCCACCACCTTCCTGCTCACCCCCCTGGCCCGCAGCCTGCGGAACGATGAAGCCTTCCGCGCCGCGGCTTTCGCGGCTGCTCTCATTGGGGCGGGGACCAAAGACCAAGGCTGAGACCGGCAAGCCCCTTTGTTCACGTCCATGTGAACGTCCAGGCTCGCGTGCTGCTCATCCTCCAGGGCGACCCCCTCCCCGCCGCAACCCTCCGCCCCTAAGGCCAGCCCGTGGGGGAGGCCCACTTACCCATAGCCCTCGGCAAGGTCCTGGAAATGCAGACGACGCCGAGACCCTTGACCAGCAGGTCCAGAGCCGCCAGCTCCTGCCTTGCCGATAGTGTTACCCCCCCCCCATCCCCTCTCCATCCACCCCATCCCCGTGAAGTCCACCCCGCCGCCAACAAACCCCGACTGGGTTTCGACCGGCCATCTCCCCACGCAGTCCGTGGTGCAGCAACTAGTCGACGCTGCCCATCAACTCTTTGCGGCCGTGGGTGATGGCGAGGTCGCCGATTACATTCCCGCCCTGGCGGCGGCCAACCCGGATCATTTCGGCATCTGCATCGCCGCCAGCGACGGCCAGTTGGTTGCAGCGGGGCAGGCCGAGCAGTCCTTCAGCATCCAAAGCATCTCGAAGCCCTTTCTGTTCGCTTTGATCTGCCAGGCGATCGGCGAAGACGCGGCCAAAGAGAAACTGGGGGTGAACAGCACCGGCCTGCCGTTTAATTCGGTGCTGGCGGTGGAGCGCAGTGGCGAGGGGCTCTCCAACCCGATGGTGAATGCGGGGGCCATCGCCGCCACCAGCCTGGCGCCGGGGGATTCCGCCGAGGCGAAGTGGTCCTTCATTGAGGCGGGCTTCTCCCGCTTTGCCGGTCGGCCGTTAGAGATTGACTCGACTGTCTATGCCTCATAACGGGCTACAAACCAAAGCAATGTGGGTATCGCCACCCTGCTGAGCGCCCAGGAGCGCCTCTGGTTTGATCCCGAAATCTCCACCGACCTCTATACCCGCCAGTGCTCCTTGAGCATCACCACGCGGGACCTGGCCCTGATGGCCGCCACCTTGGGCAATGGCGGGCGCCAGCCCGTCAGTGGCGATCAGGTGGTTGATCCGGTGATCTGTCAGCACGTCTTGGCGGTGATGGTCACCGCCGGTCTGTATGAAACCTCCGGGGACTGGCTTTACGACACCGGCCTGCCCGGCAAGAGCGGCGTTTCCGGCGGCATGATCACCGTGATCCCCGGCAAGGGGGGGCTGGCCACCTATTCACCGCCGCTGGATGCCGCCGGCAACAGCGTGCGGGGCCAGCTCACCGCCCAATATCTCTCCGAGCACCTGGGTCTGAATTTGTTTGCCTCCAGGCCAGCGGTCTAGGAGGCAGCTGGGCCTCAAATGGCCTGGGGTGTGCCCTTACCCATGCCGGGCTTGCTGCGCAGCGGGCGCCACTGGGGTACGGGCAATCCATTGCGCTGCAGCAGCTCGCGCATGCTGGCCATGTGCTGGGTGCGTTGGCTCTGCATCGCCTCGCGCTCCTGACGCATGCAATCGCTGAGGGCATCGGCATTGGCGGCGGCAGTCAGGCAGCGGCGGCCCTTTTCGAGGATGGCGATGCGGGCCTGGTGGTCTTGAACGGCGAGGCTGCGCTGCTCGGGGAAGATCTTTTGGCGCTGTTCGGGGGTGAGGCGTTGGGGGCGCTGTTGGCGGGGCACCTGACCGGTGGGGGCTGCGCCGGGCTGGATTGTCGGTTGGGTTAGCGGTTGGGCGACGGGCTGGGCCAAGGCGGGGGCGGTGGTGGTGGCCAGGCCCAGGGCCAGGGCCAGGCTGAGGCGCCGCAGGGAACCGGGGCGCCGTAGGCAAAGGGAAGGGAGGGTCATGGGAGAGGGGCTAAGCCCTGGGTGACATCTCCATCCTGCGAAGCAGATCGGACTGAGTTGCAACTGGCCAGCGCCAAGGTGTGACCAGATGTGACTGGCCCCATCAAGGCCGCATCAGGGAGCGGCCCTTGAGCACCACGGCGAAGCCGCCCCGGGCGGGCGCCAGCCGTTCCAGGCTGCCGCCATGGGCCTGGGCGACCCTCGCGGCGATCGCCATTCCCAGGCCGCTGTGGCCCACCCCCGAGCGGGCCGGATCGAGCCGTTGGAAAGGCATCAGGGCCCGCTCCCAGTCGGCCTCAGCAATGCCTGGGCCAGCATCCCAGACTTCGATCGCAAAGCCCTCCTGATCCAGCGATCGCAGCACCAGGCGCAGCGGTGGCTGGCCATGGGTTGCGGCGTTATCGAGCAGGTTGGCAATGGCCCGGGCCAGGGCAATCGGCTGCACGCAGCGCCCCATCGGTTCGAGCTCAAGCTGCACCTGGTCCACGCCATTGGCGGCCTCGGCCACCAGGGCCTCCAGGGGCACCAGCACAGGTTCTTCCTGGGATTCGGCCCCAATGAACTGCAGAAACTGGCGGGTGATTCGCTCTAAGGCCGCCAGATCGGCCTCGGCCCGGCGCCGTTCGTCGGCGGCAAGGGGGCCGCTGCTGGCCAAGCGCAGCTGCAGGCGCGTCAGGGGACTGCGCAGGTCGTGGGCCAGGCCGGCGAGCATGGTGCGCCGCTCCTGGCTGGTGGCTTCGATGCGGTTCAGCATGGCGTTGAAGCGCTGGGTCAGGCGCCGCACCGCAGCGGTGCCGCCCGAGGCCACCAACGGGGGCTGGGGCCGATCCGAATCCAGCCCGACTTTGGCCAAAGCCCCCTCTAAACGCCCCAAGGGACGCTGCACCTCCAGGGCCAAAAACAGCAGCAGGCTGGCCAGGCTGCCGGCGACAAGGGCCAGGGAGGCCAACTGGGGATCGGGGGGCCAGCCATGGCGGGGGGCGATGGGGGCAAACAGCCAGACGGTTTCCAGGGGAGACTGCAGCTCTACCCAGGCGCCGCGGCCGGGATTCCGTGTTGGGGCGCCTGGCCCGGTGGGTCCTGGCCCGGTGGGTCCTGGCTGGGTGGGTCCTGGCTGGGTCGGCCAGATCAGGGGGCAATGGGACAAACGGCGGCAGAGATCGTTGCGGAGCGCTTCGGCTTGCTGGCGCAGGGCGAGGGGCGCCGGCTGGCCGGGGCTGGCGGCGGCCGGGGGGCGGGGCCCCACCGCCAGGCGCATGTCGCTGAGATCGGCGAGGGCGACCGGGCTGAAGCGTTCGAGGCCCAGTTCAGCCAGCAGAACGCTGCCGGCCACTTGGGTGGCGAGCTGGCGGCGCTGTTGCTGCTCCAGCCGCTGGGCCAGCAGCAGTTGCAACAGCAGCAGGGCCAGGGCCGTGAATCCGGCAGTACTGGCGCCATAGCCAAGCCGGCGCCGCCAGCCAGCCAGCGGGGCGTCAGGCAGGGGCTCCGGGGGGAGATCAGGGGTGATGTCAGGCGGTGCGGGGCTGGCCATCGGGCACGAAGACATAGCCATACCCCCAGACGGTCTGCACGAAGCGGGGGCGGGCCGGATCGGGTTCGATCAACTTGCGCAACCGGGAAATCTGCACATCCATGCTGCGGCTATCGGTCTCGCTGCCGGGGCCGCGGGCCAGCTCGATCAAGCGTTCCCGCGATAGGGGGCGATGGGGGTGCTGGACGAAGCTGGCCAGCAGGGCGAACTCGCCACTGGTGATCGGCACCGGGAGGCCGTCCCGTTCGAGCTGGCGGCTGGCCAGATCCAGGCGGCAATCGCCAAAACAAAGCGGTTGGGCGGCGGCAGCCTCGGGGCTGCCTGGGGGCAGGGGGTTGCGGCGGCGCAGCACCGCCTCGATGCGGGCGCTGAGTTCGCGGGGCAGGAAGGGCTTGGCGAGGTAATCGTCGGCGCCCTGCTCCAGGCCAATGATGCGATCCACCCCATCGGCCCTGGCGGTCAGCATCAACACCGGCAGGGTGTCGCCGCCATCGCGCAGGCGCCGCAGCAGGCTGAGCCCGTCCTCGCCGGGCAGCATCAGATCAAGCACCAGCAGGTCGGGGCGTTGACCCTGGAGGCGGGCCAGCAACTGGGCCCCGTCCTGGAGGGTGCGCACCTCGTAGCCGAGATCACCCAGGTAGGTGGCCAGCATGCGGCGCAGTTCTGGATCGTCATCCACCACCCAGACCCGTGGCGAAGCGGCCATGGACTAGGGCTGCATGGCGCGGCGATCGCCAACGACGCGCACCAGCTTGGAGGCGCTGATCACCCCCTTGGGATGGACCAGCAGCACGGCCCAAGTCTGGGAGCCGGGGCTGAGGGGGGCCTGGACCGACTTGAACAAGCCGCCACCCCAGAGGGTGGTGAGCTCCAGGTTGGGACTGACCTGGGTCGCGACCTGCTCGGGGCTGACCGGCGCCAACCCTCCGGCGAGCAGGGCCCCATCGAGCGGTTCATCAAAGATCACGTCGACGTCGTAACGCTGGCCGGTCAGCACCACATCCGGGATCTGCACGGTGACGCTGGGGGACTGCTCGCCACTGCGCAAAAGGGACTGCTCCCGCAGCACGGTCTGGCCGTTGATGCGCTGGCCATCACTGGTCAAGGCCAGCTGTTGTTCGGATTGGAGCCGATAGGTGGTGGCCCCGGCGGTCCGGGTGCCGCTGACCGTCACGGTGACCGTGGCTTGGCCATCGCGCAGGGGCGAGGCGGGCAGCACCTGCCAACGGGCATTGGGAAATTGCTGGCGCAAGGTCAGGCGGCGAGCACGGATCTGGCGTGGATCCAGGCCAGGTCCTGGCTGCAGCAAGCTGTTGAGGGCCCCATCGTCGGGACTGTTGAGGGCCGTCTCCAGGGACTGCAACTGCCCCGCCGAAGGGCTGCCAGCAAAGGCAGGGGTCGTCAGCACCAGGAAGAGGGGGGCCAGTGCCCTGGCGGCGAAGAAACGGGACAGGGGCCGGGCGGGGCGCATCTCGGGCGGCATGGGGGCGGCGATGGGTGGGCAGAGGAGCCGGAACCCGGCTTTTAAGTTAGGCGCGCGCGCGCCCTTCTCCCATGCCTACCCTCCTGATTGCCGCCAGCGGCACGGGTGGCCACCTCTTTCCAGCCCTGGCGGTGGCGCAAGCCCTGCCGGCGGATTGGCAGGTGGAATGGCTGGGGGTTCCCGACCGCATGGAGCGGCAATTGGTGCCTGAAACCTATCCACTGCATACGGTGCGGGCCGGTGGGCTGCAGGGCCGAGGTCTGCGCCAGATTTGGAATCTGGCGCAATTGCTCAATGCCACCCGGGTGGCGCGGGCCCTGATTCGCCGCCGCCGCATCGCGGCCGTGTTCAGCAGTGGTGGATACATTGCGGCGCCGGCGATCCTGGCGGCGCGATGGTGCGGCGTGCCGGTGGTGTTGCACGAAAGCAATGCCATCCCCGGCAAGGTGACGCGGCTGTTGGGGCGCTTCTGCACCCATGTGGCGGTGGGTCTGCCCCAGGCCAGCGAGCGGCTGCCCCATTGCCGGCCGATGCTGACCGGCACGCCGGTGCGCCGCGCCTTCCTCGAACCCGCCCCCTTACCGGACTGGGTGCCCAGCGGAGCGGGCCCCCTGGTGCTGGCCATGGGAGGCAGCCAGGGGGCGGTGGGGTTGAACCGCATGGTGCGGCCGCTGCTGCCGAAGTTGGTGGCGGCCGGCTGCCGGGTGGTCCATCTCACCGGCAGCAACGATCCGGAGGCGGGTCAGCTGCGGCTGGAGGGGGTGGTGGAGCGTCCCTTCAGCGATGAACTGCCGGGGCTGCTGCAGCACGCCGACCTGGCCATCAGCCGGGCGGGGGCCGGCAGCCTCAGCGAGCTGGCCGTCTGCGGCACCCCGGCGATTCTGGTGCCCTACCCCCAGGCCGCTGAGAAGCACCAGGATGCCAACGCCGAGGCGGCGGCGGCCCTGGGGGCGGCGGTGATCGTCGCCCAGCACCCACCGGAGGAGCCCACCCTGGAGCGCACCGTGTGGCGACTGCTGGGGCCGCGGCTGCGGGGGGCTGCCCCGGTGGCGTTCCAGGGAGCGGCCGGGGGGGGCGATCCGCTCGACAGCCTGCGCGCGGGCATGGAGCAGCTGGCGGTGCGGGATGCGGACCGGCGGCTGGCGGACCTGCTGGTGGCGCTGGCCCAAGGGGAGGACGCCCGCCGCTGAGGCCGCCGCTATCGCCGTGGCTGGAGGGCCCCGCCCGTCAGCGGGCGTTGATGCTCAGGCCCGCTCGAAGCAGACCAATCGTGAGAAATAAAATGGGGCCTGGTTTAGTTCTCGGTGCACGGGATTGAAGCCGGCGGCGGTGGCGGCGGCAACGATGCCCTCTTCGCGCAGTTGATAGGCGCGGGTGGTCTTGCTGGGGCCGGGAAACAGCTGGCCGATGCCCTTGAGCAGCGCCAGCAGGGGGGTGTAGGGAGCAAAGCTGACGATCAGGCGCTTGTCGGCCAGCCCAGCCAGGTGGGTCACCATCTCCTCGGCGGCCGCCTGGGGATAGTGGATGAAGACATCCAGACAGATCACGGTGTCGTAGCGACCGGACAGGCTTTCCAGGTCAGAGGTCTCAAAGTGCAGCCGTTCGGCGCTGATGCCGGCCTCCCTGGCGCGCCGCTCCGCCTCAGCCACCATGGCGGCGGAGAGATCGCTGGCGGCCACGGAGGCACCCAGCTGGGCCATGGGCAGGGCCAGGCTGCCGACCCCACAGCCGGCATCACAGACGCTGAGGCCCTCCAGATCGCCCTGCTGAACCAGCCAGGCCAGCACGGCATCGACGGTTTTTTGATGGCCGATGCGGATGTTGCGCTGCACCTTGTTGACCTCGTCGCTGTCGCTGTAGATGCGATTCCAGCGCTCAAAACCCTTGGTTTCGAAGTAGGTCTGCACCTCAGCCTTTTCGGCCGCCTTGCGGTCGCCTTGGGCCTCGGAGACGGCGGCAACGGTCGGCTCAGGGGGCATGGGCGCTCATCGCAGTCACGTTGGCGGGAGCCTAAGGGGGACTGGGGCGGCCTGGGACTGGGAGGTGCCAAGGATGGGGCTTCCCCCTGGCGAGCAAGCCAAGCCACAACAAGCGATGGGCATGGACCTTCCGCCTGACATTTTTACCAAAACCAACGACCCAGCCAAACTCGGCCGTTTTTGCCATGGTTTTGCTATGGAATGGAGCCAAATAACACCACTTTCCTGCCATGCCTTACCTGCCGCCCCCGTGAGTGCCGCGCCATTCCCCACACCCCCTGGCTGGCGGCCTGCGGCTCTCAATGACGGCTGGATCTATCGCGACCGGGTCGAGCGCTTCGCAGAGGGTCAGCTCGCCAGTTGCTTTTACGCCCGGCGTTATCGCCACAGCGGCCGAAAGACCTGGCAGCAGCGCCTGGCCGGCGGCGAAATCTGGCGCCAGGAGCAGCCGCTTCAAGCTGATGCCGTCCTGGCCCGGGGCGATCGGTTGGCCTGGCATCGCCCCCCCTGGCTGGAGCCCGCCATCCCCGGGAGCTGGGAAACCGTCTTCGATGACGGCGACCTGCTGGCCGTGGACAAACCAAGTGGCCTGCCGGTCATGCCCGCCGGCGGCTTCCTTGAGCACACTTTGATGCGGCTGCTCGAACGGCAGCACGCCAACGACACTGCCGGAGTGCCACGGCCCGTGCATCGTCTGGGGCGCTTCACCAGCGGCCTGCTGCTCTGCGCCCGCCGTCCGGCCAGCCGGGCCTGGCTGAGCGCCCTGCTGCGGGAGAGCACGTCCCTCGTTGCCGGCAGCCATGGGGCCATGGACGTCGCAAGCGGTGCCGGGAAAAGCGGCGGCCGCAAGATTTACCGGGCCTTGCTCGCGCCAGGCGCCCTGGGCCTCCAAGTCGGTGAGGAGCTCGAAATCACCACCCCGATCGCCCGCCAACCCCACCCGCGCCTTGGGACCCTATGGGCCGCCGGCTCCCCCGACGATCCCGCGGCCCTGGCCGCCCGCAGCCAACTCACCCTGCTCGAACGGCGCCGCGACGCCGACCTGGTGGAAGTGGCGATCAGCAGCGGCCGCCCCCACCAGATCCGCATCCATTGCGCGGCGGCGGGTGCGCCCCTGTTGGGCGATCCGCTGTACTTGCCCGGTGGTGACGCCCTGCCCGCAGCCCTGCCCGGCGACGGTGGTTACAGGCTCCATGCCAGGAGTGTGGAGCTGCCGCGCCCGAACGAACCCGCCTTGATGTTGGCCACAGCCGCTGCCCCGGGGCTTTGGTGGGCCCGCGACGCCGAACGATGGGAACCATGACCCAACTGCCGCAGCGACGCCTGCACCTGCCCCACCCTTCCCCTGCCTACCCAGGCAATAACACCCTGACCTTGAACCACCCTGACCGCGATCGATTCAGGCGGGAGGAATAGAAGGCGTCCCCATCCCAAACCAGCGCACCAGGGCCGACACATCCTCGCCGCCATGGCCCCGGGCGATCAGGGCCTCCTCCAGGGCCGCCACCCGCTCGCACACGGGTAACTCCAGGCCCACCTCGGCCGCCGCCGCCAGGGCGATGGCCAGGTCTTTGTGGTGCAGCTCAAGCTTGAATCCCAGTGGGAATTGGCCCGCCAGCATGGCGCCGGCCCGATGACGCAAGGCCCACGAACCGGCCGCACCGCCCTCCAGGGCGCCACACACCGCCGCCATCGGCAACCCCAACCGCACCCCCAACGCCATCGCCTCAGCCACGGCGGCATAGCTGCCGGCAACCAGCACCTGATTCACCGCCTTGACCCGCTGGCCGGCCCCCGCCGGCCCGAAATGGTGGATGGCGCCTCCCACCACCTGCAGCAGCGGCCGGGCCCGCTCCAAATCCGCGGGGTCTCCGCCCACCAACACCACTAAGGTGCCGGCGCGGGCCCCCTCGGTGCCGCCCGTCACCGGCGCATCGAGATAGGCCAGGCCATGCCCGGCCAGGGCCTTCGCCAGGGCTGCGCTGCTGGCGGGGGCGATGGTCGAAAAATCAAGCACCAGGGTGCCCGGGGCAGCCCCGGCCACCACCCCCTCGGGCCCCAGCAGCACCTCTCGCACCGCGTCGTCATCGCGCAGGCAAAGGCAGACCAGCGCGGCTGAGGCCACCGCCGCCGCCGGATGGGCGGCCCGGCTGGCCCCCAGGGCCTCCAGGGGCAGTTCCCGATCGCGGCTGCGGTTGTGCACCGTCAAGGGTACGCCGGCGGCCAGCAGGTTGGCGGCCATGGGGGCCCCAAGGGCACCGAGACCAAGAAAAGACACCTGGGGCCAGCCAGAATCGGGAACAGTCATGGGCCCAAGATCGCATTGGTAACCACGGTGCCACGGGCGGCCATGGCTGACGATGGGGCCTGGCTTGTCTCTCCCTAACCGGATGGCCCACCCCGGACCGCCTCCCAAGGTCAACCACCGCCGCCGGCTGCCGGCGGCTTGGGCCCTGGCCAGCGCGGCCCTGCTCGCCGGCTGCGGCCCCCGTCCCCCCTGGCCGGTGCAGTGGCTGGCCGAAAGCCCCCTGCCCCGCCAGCCGGAGGCCGCGCTACGCCAATGCGAGGTGCGCTTGGGCTTGGCTCCCGAACGGGCCGCCCCCGCCGATGCCACCAACTTCGGCGAACGCCAGGGCTTTGACGTCTACGGCCGAGCGGTGCCGAACCGGCCCCAGTTGATCGTGCTGCACGAAACCGTGATCGGGGCCGCCGACACCCTGCGCATGTTCGCCACGCCCCACCCCAATGATGACGACCAGGCCAGTTATCACGTGCTGGTAGACATCGGCGGCCAGCGCCTGCGGGTGGTGAACGACGATAAACGTGCCTACGGCGCCGGCATGGCGGCATGGGGGGACATGACCGTGCGCATCCGTCCGACATCGGTGGGCTCGATCAACAACCTGGCCCTGCACCTCGGCCTCGAATCCCCGGCCGATGGCCGCGGCGACACGGCCAGCCACAGCGGCTACAGCGACGCCCAGTACCGCAGCGCCGCAGCCCAGGTGCTGCTCTGGCAGGCCCGCTTCGGCATCCCCCTCAGCCGGGTCACCAGCCACGCCGCCGTCGACCGCAGCCGCAGCCGCTATGACCCCCGCAACTTTCGCTGGGACCGCTTCGACGCGGCCTGGCAAAAGGCGGCAAAGGCCTGCGGGTTTGAGGTCTATGACACGGGCCGGGCGACGCTTTGAAGCCAGCCCTATGGCTTATGAGAGGGGAACCCGGCGGCAGGGTTGTCGCCGGAAGCGCCGATAGACATCGAAGTCGCTGTCCAGGGAGAGGATGTCGGCGATATCCAGGCGCTCCGAGAGTGTCACCAGGGTGAGATCGGCGAAATCACCGGGTAGATCGGCATGGCGTTGGTTGAGTTCGGCGATGCGGGCGTAATCCTCCGGGACCAGGTTGATCGCCTCGATGCCACCGCAGCTGACGGCTCCGAGCAGGTGGTTCTGAGCGCTCAGGACGCGGGGATCACCGGGATTGCCCAGCAGCCAGAGCACCTCGGCGATGCAGATCGGCGAGGTGATCAGTTGGGCGGCGTTGTGATCAAAGAAGGCCACCACCGCCTGATGCAGGGGCTCCTGCTGCTGGTAGTAGCTGAGCAGGATTCCTGAATCGATCAGGATCCTTCGCATCAGCGGCGCTCCAGCCGGCGAGCCTGGAGCTGCTCCGTGAGCAGGCGGCGCCGCTCCTGGCGTTCAGCGCTGCCCGGTGGCAGGGTGTCGAGGAAGGGATCGGGGTGGCCTCCCAACTGCTCGGTGATCGAGGGGGCTGGCCGGCGCTGTTGCCAGCGATCGCGGATCAGCTGGCGGATGAGGGAGCTCTTGTCCTGGCCTGTGGCGGCCAGAAGCTCCTGCAGGCAGCGTTCGGTTTCGCTGTCCAGCCTGACGGTGAGTGGCATGGACCCCAGACTCAATGCTGTCTTACGGATTCGATCATTGTAATACGGTTGCCGTGGTGTTGCCTGTTTCGAGCCTTGCCCTGTTGTGGGGTCCTGCGCCTCAGGAGTCTCGATCCCCGCGACCAAGTTCACGCAGGTAGCCCCCGGAGCCGCTGGAGCGCCGGCCGGAGCGGCCGAACCGGGACCGCCGCCAGGAGCTCTGCAGCTCCTGGAGCAGGGGAAGGGGCTGGGCGATGTCTGCCGGGCCGAGCACGGGCCCCTGGTGGTTTTGAAGCTGCTGGTTCAATCGGCGTTGCTGGCGGCGTTCTCCCTCGCTACAGTCGCAGAGTGTAGGAACATCGTGAAGGCTTTTTCAATCCGCCAGCTCAAGAGCAATCCGTCCACGGTGCTGCGGGCCGCTGAGCAAGACGCGATGGCTCTGGTGACCAGCCATCAGCAGCCCACGGCGCTGGTGGTGGCGCTCGATCGTCTCGGCCTGCCGG
>JAPLIC010000084.1 GCA_026389315.1 Cyanobacteriota bacterium | reverse complement strand
TCCCATGTCTCGATACCGCGGCCCTCGACTGAGGATCACGCGGCGCTTGGGAGACCTTCCCGGTCTCACCCGTAAGTCCGCCAAGCGGGCTTATCCCCCCGGTCAGCACGGCCAAGCCCGTCGCAAGCGCTCCGAATACGCGATCCGCCTCGAAGAAAAGCAAAAGCTTCGCTTCAACTACGGCATCTCCGAACGACAGCTGGTCCGCTACGTCAAGAAAGCCCGGGCCCAGGAAGGTTCCACAGGAACCAACCTGCTCAAGCTGCTGGAGAACCGTCTCGACAACATTTGCTTCCGTCTTGGTTTTGGCCCCACCGTGCCCGGTGCGCGCCAGCTGGTGAACCATGGCCACGTCACCGTCAATGGCCGGGTGGTGGACATCCCCAGCTTCCAGTGCAAGGCCGGCGATGTGGTGGCCATTCGTGAACGCAAGGCCTCCAAACAACTGGCCGAAGCCAACATGGCCTTTCCCGGCCTGGCCAACGTGCCCCCCCACCTGGAGTTCGATAAGGCCAAGATGACCGCCAAGGTCAATGGCCGCATCGAGCGCGAGTGGGTGGCATTGGAAATCAACGAACTGCTGGTGGTTGAGTTCTACAGCCGCAAGGTGTGATTCCGGCGGGTGCGCGCCAGCTGCGTGCGCCCTCCCTGCACCACTGGCCCCTGCCCCGGCTGGGGTTTTTTCATGGCCGCAGTTCGGCCAGCACGGAGCTTTGATCCCTGGGGCGCCGATGTCATCCTCCAGAACGATTGGGCCACGGAAGCCATTTTCAAAGCACTGGATAACGAGCCCACAAAAGCTAGTAAAGAGCGCTTTACCCAAGTAAATTGCCAGGGAATTTCGGTCGAATCCACGTATGAGGAGATGCATCCCGAACTCACTGTCCTGATGGAGAAGTTTGAGCTGTGCTATTAGCTCCTTGATCAACTACCAGGTACCTGGTCGTCGCCCCAATTGATCTGCCCATCCCCACCTGAACTTTTTAAGGATTGGGCACAACCAGGTGATTAGGTACGGAAGCCCGACTGATGTTGGGTTGACGGAACCTATTTCGAGCCTGGGGATAGCGAATTACTGGTAAGCCTGATGGAAACAGCCGGGAGATTGAACGGCGTGCACGTGGTCAACAGCGAAAAGACCTCATGAGTGTTCGCCAACAATCTCGATGCCCTCAAGGCCAGCTTCGAGGGATTTAGGGATAAACTGCGCCAATACGTGCCTCGAAACTGCAGGCGTTGTCGCTTGTTGATAAAATCTGAGTGTTTTGAGCAATCGAAGCTGCTTAAACGGAAGCAGCATTATCATGAGGCAACGATACAGTGTGACGAAAGCTTTAAACCCATCAGCGTCCTGCAACTTCTCGATGGACTGAAGCAGGACGACCTGCCGACCTGGGCCAATCCCACCCCAAAGGAGCCCCCTGCCACCCAAGATCGCTCCTTCATTGAAGCGCAGGGTTCTGGATCCCCAACCCCCAGAATCATCAAAATCTTCCTCGCTAAAGAAGCAAGAAGGTATAATGTTTTTTAAGCCTCTTCAAGACGAAGACAGGAAAAGATACAGATGAAGTGTTTGACAAGCAAGGACCACGCTACGTTCATGAACAAGAAAAAGCCGTTGATCTACACAAGCTTTAAGGATGTACAGAGAAATACAGGCTACATCACCGAACAAATTACCACCCTCTTGGCCTTCAAGAAAAAACTTTCCGACCTCAGCCATAACCACACCGAATACACAAACCTCGAAGATCTTCTACTCAAGTTTCAAGAACAGCTCGAGCAATTGATTCAGAAAGACAAGGTCTAAACCATTATTGCCCCAGACAATGTAACTGCTGAATAGAAGTCTAACAAACTACTTCTGCCCCACCAGCAACGAGTCAGCCGCCAGCAACGATGACAACATCTCCGAGCCCTAGCAGGACGACACCTCCGCAGACTCCACCTTGCCCTCCTCACTTCCTACGCTACCTGTAGCGTGTCAATGGGACCCTCCCAGGAGACACTCGCAAGGCAATAGTCCCAGGTAGATGCCGTCAGCCCAGCGATTCAGCCAGTCGCGCGATCCTTCAGAACTCACGGCGATTAGCGCTCCAAAGACGCCTCCCATAGCAATTCCCACCCTTCCATCCAGAAGCCGGGCCCTGTTCCACTTTCGCTGCCCTAGCCCAACGGCAGCCACCCCAAACCCCAGGCGATCTCTAGAGCCAGGGCTTTCGGGAAATGGGTCGCGTCGGATTCGAACCGACGACCGATCGGTTAAGAGCCGACTGCTCTACCGCTGAGCTAGCGACCCACTCAAAATCTTACAACCAACCCCCCAGACCTCAGCACCGGGCCTCTCTGGCTCAGGGCCCATCGTCCTGGGGGGCCGGCAGCAGCGACTCTGCGGCGGCGGGGGGCTGACCCCTTTCGGCCAGCAGGGTCGCCACCAACAGGGCCAGGGTCTGGCGGTTGCCACCGGCATCGCGCCAGATGGCAAGCCACTGCTGAAGCAAACCAGCCGGCGGCTTGGAATCATCGGCGTCCGTCCCTGGCGGGTTCTCGGATCCCGCCAGCCGCTCCAGGAAGGCGCTGGCATCATCGAGGCAGGAATCGCCGGCGCCAAAGCCATCAAGGCGGGGATCGAGGGCCGCCAGGAGTGTTTCAAGCTCGGGACTGCTCAAGCTGGGCAGGGGGTCTGGACTCATGCCGGCCGCGGTTGGGCTGGCACCAGCCCCAAAACATGTGTGCTTCCCAGCATGGCCCCGCAGCCCTCAGCGGCGCCGGGAAGGGGCACCGGCCAGATGGTGGACGGCATGAATCACCACCCCCCACAGCTCCGCACCGCCGACCCCTTCCGCCTGGAGTGGAATCGGCATCGTGGCGCCATCGCTGGCCAGCAGCCACAGCCCTCCCTGGCGCTGGGTCAGGCGCCGCACCACAAAAATGCCGTCGTACACCGCCACCACCACCCGCCCGGGACAGGGGCTGACACTGCGGTCGATCACCAACAGATCGCCCTCCAGGATGCCGTCGCCGCGCATGGCATCCCCGGCCACCCGCATGAAAAAAGTGGAAAGCGGCGAGGGGATCAGCTCGATGTTGAGATCAATGCGGGCTTCGACGTAGTCATCGGCCGGACTCGGAAACCCGGCGGCCACCGGTTTTGCCACCAGCGCCCCCAGCAGGGCCGGCGGCGGATCCCGCAGGCAAACGGGCACCCCCAGGGGCCAATCCGGCGCCAGCTCGGACCAAGCAACAGCCGTCTCAGGCCAAGACACCCCCCCCTCGGGTCCGGAAACAGCCGCCTCAGACAAAGGAGCAGCCATGGAGGACAACCATCACAGAGAGGTCCAGCTTAGTACATATGTACCAAATCAGGGGGTCGGCAAAGGGCCCAGCCGCCAGCCCCCTCGCCCATCCAGCTCCAGCAGGCGATCGTGATACAGGCGCAGGCTGGGACGATGGCCCACGCTGATCAGGCCCATGCGCCGGCGCAACAACTGGGCATACAACAGCTGCTCCGCCGCCCCATCGAGGGCGCTGGTGGCCTCATCGAGCACCACGAAGCGGGGCGAACAAAGCAGCAAGCGGGCAAACGCCAGACGTTGCTGCTCGCCCAGGGACAACAAGCGGGGCCAGTCCTGGCGAATCTCCAGATCGGGGTAGCGCCATAGCAAATCCGGCAGCAGCACCTCCCCCAGCACATGGCGCAGCTGATCATCACTGAAGGCCACGGGGTCCTGGGGATAACAGAGCTGCTCCCGCAGGCTGCCGAGCAGCATGTAGGGCTTCTGGGGGATGAACATCAGCTCCCCCACCGGCGGCCGCTGCACCTGGCCGCTGCTGAGCGGCCAGAGACCACTCACCAACCTCAGCAAGGAGGTTTTACCGCAGCCAGAGGGGCCCATCACCAGCAGCCGCTCGCCCTGCTCCAGGCAAAAGCTGAGATCGCCGATAAGCGGGCGGTCGCTGCCGGGGGGGGTTAGCTGCACATGGGAAAGACGAATCGCCCCGGCAGACGCCGCTCTGCCCTGCTGCCTCTGCCCTGGGGGGGCAGCCAGGGCAGGCCGCAGGGCCAGGGACTCCACCTCGCTCTGGAAACTCTCAAGGCGCTGGATCGAGGCCGAAAAAGCGGCCAGGCGATCAATGTTGTTGACCAGAAAACTCACGGACGCGAGCACCTGGGAAAAGGCGATACCAGCCTGGCCAAAGACACCGAAATCAACCTGGCGGGCGAAATAGAGGGGGGCGATCACCAGCCAAGGCAAAAAATTAGAGAAATCGTTATAGGAAGACTGGATCACACCGATCAGGGCCTCCCAGGTGATCAAGCGCTGAGCGTTGCTGATGGCGCGACCCAGGCGCTGCCGGGCCTGCTCCCCCTCACGGGCTTCGCCCCGGTAAAAGGCAATCGACTCGGCGTTATCGCGCAGCCGCACGAGGCCATAACGAAAATCGGCTTCCAGGCGCAGCTGCTCACCATTGAGGGCCACCAGCCGTCCACTAGCGAGCAACACCAAAGCGGTGCCAAAGACGGCATAAATAATTAGCAATAGGGCCAGGTGGCTATTGATCGTCCAGAGCACAACAATAAAGCTGAAAAAACTCAGTACCGCCTCTAGAATTCCCACCGCGACGCTGAGGCTCGTGCCGGTGAAGCTGGCCGTATCCTGGGAAATGCGCTGGTCGGGATTATCAATTTCCCTCGCCTTATCCGCTACGGATGAAGCGGTCTGCTCAACCCGACCACGGGGGCCATCAGTGCGACCGGATGTGCGACCGGAAATAAGACTAGAAGTGAGGCCTGCATCAAGACCAGCATTCAGGCTGTAATAGGCCCGCTGGCATAAATAAAGAGCCAGCAATCGTTGGCTCAGCCATTGCCGCCAGAGCACACCAACCCGCGGAATCAGATAAAATTGGCTGGCCCGGATTGGTAAAGCCATCATCAGGGCAAGCCCATAGATTGCCACAATCCGCCAGAAGGCCTCGCTCTGGTGATTCACCAGGGCATTGTCAATGTGACGGGCGATAAAACTAATCGCCACATTGATGCCGTTAATGACCAAAATCAACAGCACAATCAAGCCCAACAGCAGCCAGGGCTGCCAGCGTCCCTGGCGCAGCTGGCCCCGATAGCTCCAGAAGGCCACCGCCCCAGCCGCCGCCAAACCGAGCAGGGTCCAACCGATCGGTCCCTGCCAGAGGGCCATGACCCCAGGGGCCACCCCCGGCAGGAAACGGGCCTGCCAATCCGGGATGAGGGCACTGCTGAAGGCCAGCGCCGCAGTCAGCAACAACAAACTCAAGCCGACCACCACCGCTACCAGGGCGGCCAGCAGCAGGGCGAAGGAGACGGCGCCAGCCTCCAGGGGCAAGAAGTAGGGCTGACTGAGGCGCCGCAGTCCCCCCAAAGAGGCCAGCAGAGACGACCACCACCCCCTCATCGTGCCGCCGCTGTCAGGGGCGGACTCGGGCGGAAGAGCATGGGGGGACGTTGGGGCAGACAGGTTGGGGCAGACAGGAAGCCTTGTCCCAAGCATGATGCCTTTAGAAGCGGAGCAATCAGGGCGATGGCCTGTCCGAAGTGCGGCAGCTGGGCGGTGCGGGCCGATCGCAGCCTGTCGGGTCGGATGGTTTGCGCCCGATGCGGCCATCCCTTGGGGCAGCGACTGGCTGATTCGATCCGGCGCTCCTCGCCAGGACGGGGCCGGGGCTGGCGCCAACGTCGCTGGCTGCTCTGGTCTGGCCTGACGGCCCTGGTGGCCCTCTCGGCGGTATTGGCCGCCAAACCGCCGGCTGAATCCCAAGGCGGAGCCTGGCGAGAACCTGCGGGCTCACCGGGATTACGTGTGCCCATCCGCTGACAGTTTGATCCCAGCCTTCATCCATCCCGGATCATGGATCGAAGTGTGAACGAATGCGAATGGCAGGCCAAAACCCGATTTCCAATCTGGCCGCGGTGAGCCTGCGTCAATTGCGCGATCTGGCCCGATCGCTTGGCATTCTCCGCGACACCAGTGATTCCAAAACCGGGATGAACGAGGCCATTAACGACAAAGTTGCGCCAGGCCAAGAATTGTTGTTGGGTGAAAGTTTCACCCGTAGTGGCGTTGGGCTTGATGGCGCGGGCTCCAACCAGTCCAAACCAGACCTTGTTTCAGTCCCCTTCAGCAAGGAAACCCCTGAACAAACGGTCCCTGATCCAGTGGATCGTCCCCTGGTCGTGGGCAGTTATGAAAACCGAACCGCCCTGGAGATCAGCAGCTTCGCGACAGAATTTGATCAGAATTCTGTCAGCATCCCCACACCGACCGAGCCGACTGAGGCGGCCGTTGTCGCTCCTATTGAGCCCGGGTCCGTTGAACCAGGACATGCCAAACCTGCCACCGAATCGATTCCCATTGATTCGGTGGAGAGCGAGCTCGAACCCGCCGCCCGGCCTGAGCCCGAAACCCGCGTCGTCTTCCTCCCCCGGGATCCCCAATGGGCTTACGTCTCCTGGGAAATCGCTGACACCGATCGGCAGCTCGCCCTCGAAGCCGGGGCGTCCCAGCTCGCCC
>JAPLIC010000052.1 GCA_026389315.1 Cyanobacteriota bacterium | reverse complement strand
GGGCGAGCTGGGACGCCCCGGCTTCGAGGGCGAGCTGCCGATCGGTGTCAGCGATTTCCCAGGAGACGTAAGCCCATTGGGGATCCCGGGGGAGGAAGACGACGCGGGTTTCGGGCTCAGGCCGGGCGGCGGGTTCGAGCTGGGCTTCCCAGGCCATGGCGGCCGTGATGATGGGTGCCAGGTCAGGCAGGTCAGGAGTGGACGTGATGGATTCCAGCAGCTCTTGTTTGGATTTGAGGCTGTAATGGTTCACTCCAACCTCTTTGGCGATTTGACGCAATTGGGGCAGCGTCAGCATGGCCAAGGAGGAGAGTTCGCTCACAGCAATGAGATTGGTTGAATCCCAGTCTGGACAGATCGCTGCCGTTCTGCTGAGTCTGGGGTTGGGCCGTCAGCATCCACTGACCCCCGTCCCAGGCCGTCGGGCGACTGGGAGCGCAAAAAAAAGCCACGGAAGCCTCCGTGGCTTTTGGGATGGCTTGAAGTCGGCGCGTCAGCGGCCGATGCTGCGGTAGGGGACTTTGGAGAGATAATCCATCGATGTATTGCCAGCAGGAGCTCCCCCACCCCGCATGGCTGGCAGGGCGCGCACCCAGGTGAGGTAATCCTCTGGGTAGCCGCCTCGCCGTTGCTGGGCACGAGGGGGATAGGCTTTGGCTGTTCCGGTATAGACGATTTGGGGGAACCCAAGAACTCCGCGATGGTAGGAGTCGTAACGGGGAGAGGTGATGTTGAAAGGGGTTTCGCCAATCTGGCGAGAGCCTACGACCCGATTGCGGTGGAAAGGTACAGTGTCGTAGCCAAAATTATCGAGATATTCTTCTGAATTAATAATGTCGTCGACCATGCCTTTGACGCCCCGCGTCATCAACACAGCGGACCAAGCGATTTCTTCGGACTTGCCATGAACGGTTCGTCCGAGCAGTTTCTCGACAAGGTGACGGGCTACTTTGTAATTGCTGTTGAGGTTATAGAAACTGCGGTTGAATGTGTCCGAAAGGCAAAGGGATCGGATAAAGTCACGCACGGTGATCTGGCCATCGCGTAGCTGGCTTTCCAAGGTGCGGTCCCGATCCACCTTGAAAGCGTGGAAGAAGATTTGGCGATAGGCCGACTCGATCACGAAATTCTGATCTTCCCTGTCCAGGGATTTTTCCAAGGACGCAGCCTTGGGATCCTCGTCAGAGCCCACCCGGAAGGTAGTCACCCTGGAGTTTTTGGTGGTGGGGGCGTAGTTGAGGAGGGGAAGAGCCACGCGGGGTCCGGCATCCGTGGCGACAATCGTAGAAGTGTGACCCCCACCGGTCTCGGCTGGGGAGCACAGGACTCACAGACCGTAACGTTGGACAACGTTGGACGTGGGCGTCCGCCGCGATCACCAACCCAGGGGAGAAAGGGGGCGGTTGACTTGTGATCGGGGCGTCCCGGAGCCTGGAACAGCTGCGGCTCTCCCTGGATCGGAGCTGGTCAGGGTTCTCTCCCCGGCTTCGCTCTCGACAAAGCGGGTTTCGATGCAAAATGAGGCTGTGTTGGAAAGCCCCTCGACGGTGCTGCTCCGCAGCCGCACGTTGGGGCCAAGGAAGCTGAAGCGTTCGACGCTGCTCATCGTTTCGTAGTCCGTGGTCAGCAGCAGCTCGTTGTGGGCGTCCATGGCAAAGCGGCCGGCGACGGGTGCCGTTTCCGCGTAGCCCCGATCCCGCAGCAATAGTCCTTCGCGACCTAGGTCATCGGTGGGGATCAATCCGAACACGCTTTCGCCTTCGTGGGCTTCCCCGGCTTTGTCCCAGGCCATCGAGCCGCTCCATCGCACTTGGCAGCCCCCGACCAGCCCGGTTGGATCTTGACCGTGCAGGCTGGCGATCGCGATCAGACGGGGGTCCTCCGGCCCGAGGGCCACCACTTCAATGAAAGAACTCCCCGCCTCGGCCCGGCGATGTAGCAGATGATGGCTGCTGCGGCGGGATCGCCAGCGCCCGCAGCTCTGCCGGAAAAAGGTCAGGGCATCAGTCGGTGAATCGGTCACGGGGACGGCGCGGAAATTCGGTCACGATGATCGCAGCCAGGGTCCGGTTCAACGAGGTTTGGGCTGGGGCGTCGGTGCTCTTCGATCCAGGCCAGCAAATCGGCTAGCTCGAGGCTCAGGGGCGTCACAGATCGGTTCGTGGCGAGCCGATCCAACTGGTCGCCAAGCACTACAAGCTCGCGGACAAAGGCTTGGGTAAAACCCGGATCTGCGGCGATCTGGGGTTGTCCCATGACCCAGGATTGAATGGTGGCGCTAGCCGGTGTTTCGCCTTGACGGCGCGCGGCAATGGTCTGGAGGGTTCGCAGTCCGTGGGCCAAGAGTCTTAGCTGATGGTCTTCCCAGGGGGGCAGGCAGAGACTTTCGATCCAGTGCTGATCGTCGGTGGTCAACACGATGGCTGGGAGCGGTTCGGTGTCGCCGGTGGAGGATCTGACAGGGGCATCAGCCGGAAGCCACAGGCGTGGCCAGCTTCCAGACGCCAATGGATCCTTTCGACTTCACAATCGGGGAAGGTCTGGCGAATCAGCATGAGTTCTTGGTCGCATATCACTGGGAACGCTTCCGCGATGCGCATCACAGAGCAATGGTGCTCGCTGATCAGCCAGGCTTGGTTGGGGCCATCGGCAGGGACGGTGCCGGGCGCCTCGCGGTGGAAATCAGTGACGTAGCCCTCGCTGCAGCGCAGATCGGCAAGGCGCTGCAGTCGCTGCTGCAGGGTCCCCTCACCGATCTGGTGGCGATAGTTGGCTGCCTTGACCACGGCCTGCTGCTGGAGCAGCTCTGCCTGGGTCTCGGGGGGCAGGGTGGTCGCCATGGACTTGAGCAGGCCCAAGGCAAAGGCCTCATTGCCATCGGGGAAGCAGCCATGGCCTGCCACCGTGAGCCGCCAGCGATTGCTGGGGCGGCCCGGTCCGGTTTGGGAGCTGCTGGCTTCGACCAGTTGATCTTCCTCCAGGCCGCGCAGGTGTCGCCGCATCACCTGGACGGAAACCGCGAGTTGCTCGGCGAGTTCAGCGGCAGTGCATTCCCCTTGGCGCATCAGCACAGCCAAGGCAGCCTCCCTGGTAGGAGGTGCCTCCGCTGTGACACTGGATCGGTTGCGGGGTTGGGGCTCCATGGCTGGCAGCGTGCCTGACCACCATGCCACGCATTTTGACGCTTCGTTGGAGGTCCTTGGGCCCGCAATCCCATCGCCCAGGGAGCACAATGAATGATCCTGAAGGGACGTCCCCAGCCCACGGCGTAGTGCCCTAGGCTTTTGACTTACGAAACTCTGAGGTTTCGCAAGTCGGCATGGCCGGTTTCTGCCGTACCGTCAGCTCCTTCACTGTTCTTCGCCGCTGCTTGCCGTGCCCGCTTCCGACGCTTCTGTTTCCACAGACCCCAGCAGCGCCACAGCCACGGGCGGAACCGATAACAGTTTGGAGGTGATCCGTCGCTTTGCTGAAACCTACGCTCAGCGCACCGGCACGTATTTCTGCAGTGACCCAGGCGTAACCGCTGTCGTGCTTGAGGGATTGGCCCGAAACAAAGATGAGCTTGGCGGAGCGCTTTGTCCCTGTCGCCATTACGAAGACAAGAAAGCCGAGGTGGCCCAAGCTTTTTGGAACTGCCCCTGCGTGCCCATGCGTGAGCGCAAGGAATGCCATTGCATGCTTTTTTTGACCGAAGACAATCCTTTCCGCGGTGATCAGCAGACCATCAGCCTTGCTGAGGTCAAGACTTTGACCAGCGGTTGAACCCCCCCAACACCATGACCAGCACCGCTTCAGTTGGAGATTTGGTGAGTCAGCCGTACCGCTACGGCTTTGTTACAGATATCGAAACTGAGAAGATCGCCAAGGGCCTCGACGAAGACGTGGTGCGGCTGATTTCAGCCAAAAAACATGAGCCTGCTTTCCTTCTGAATTTCCGACTTAGGGCCTATGCCCAGTGGCTGCAGATGGAAGAGCCAGACTGGGCCGCTTTGGGCCACGGGCCGATTGATTATCAAGAGATGATTTATTATGCCGCCCCTAAGCAGCAATCCAAGAAGGCCAGTCTGGATGAGGTTGACCCTAAACTATTGGAGACGTTTGATAAATTGGGGATACCGCTAAGCGAGCAAAAGCGCCTGAGTAATGTTGCGGTCGATGCAGTATTTGATAGTGTTTCTATTGCCACAACCTATCGGGAAAAATTAGCCGAACATGGTGTAATTTTCTGCTCTATTAGTGAGGCGGTCAAGGATTATCCTGACTTGATAGAGCGTTATTTGGGTACCGTGGTGCCCAGTAATGACAATTTTTTTGCGGCTCTTAATTCGGCTGTATTCAGCGATGGTTCGTTTGTTTTTATTCCAAAGGGCGTATGTTGTCCCATGGAACTTTCTACTTATTTTCGTATTAATTCAGGTGATACGGGTCAGTTTGAGCGTACATTGATTGTCGCGGAAGAAGCGGCCAGTGTCAGTTATCTCGAGGGCTGCACCGCGCCGATGTTCGACACCAACCAGCTCCATGCTGCCGTGGTTGAGTTGGTGGCACTTGATGATGCTAATATTAAGTATT
This sequence comes from Cyanobacteriota bacterium, assembly GCA_026389315.1. Taxonomy (GTDB): domain Bacteria; phylum Cyanobacteriota; class Cyanobacteriia; order PCC-6307; family Cyanobiaceae; genus Cyanobium. The sequence goes on along the minus strand of JAPLIC010000052.1, from coordinate 8,936 downwards.
CAACGGTTCAAAATTGGTATGCTGGTGACGAGAAGGGTGTCGGGGGCATCTATAATTTTGTCACCAAACGTGGTCAATGTCGTGGCGCCCGCAGTCACATCAGTTGGACCCAAGTGGAGACCGGCTCGGCCATTACTTGGAAATATCCAAGCTGTGTCTTGCAGGGTGTAGATTCTAGTGGAGAGTTCTATTCCGTAGCCCTCACCAATAACCTTCAGCAGGCTGATACCGGGACTAAAATGATACATGTTGCACCCGGCACCCGTTCCACCATCATTAGCAAAGGTATAAGTGCCGGTCGCTCAAGTAATAGCTATCGCGGATTGGTTCAGATCGGTCCCAAGGCGGTCGGGGCAAGGAATTACAGTCAGTGTGATTCGATGTTGATTGGCGATACGGCCGCTGCCAACACCTTCCCTTACCTCCGTTCCCAGCAGCCTGACGCCAGTATCGAGCACGAAGCCAGCACCTGTAGAATCTCAGAAGATCAGCTCTTCTATTTACAGAGTCGCGGCATTGGCTTGGAAGAATCCGTCTCGATGATGGTAAGTGGTTTTTGCCGCGATGTCTTTAATCAATTGCCCATGGAATTTGCTGCTGAAGCCGATAAACTCCTTGCTCTCAAGCTTGAGGGCTCCGTCGGTTAGGGCTTGTGGGCCATGCCCACGATCTTAGAATCGTTGGACCTTGATTGTTCCCTGTTCCATTCTTATTCTCTTTTGTTTCCCGTGATTCGACCCGACGCCACCATCCTGCTTGAGATCCGTAATCTCCATGCCAAGGTGGGAGATCAACCTATCCTCAAAGGGGTCGATTTGACTCTGCGGGCCGGTGAGATTCATGCCGTGATGGGTCGCAATGGCAGTGGTAAGAGCACCCTCTCAAAACTCCTGGCAGGCCATCCGGCTTACACCGTCACAGCTGGAACGGTTCACTACAAGGGAGAGGATTTGCTGACTCTGGCGCCGGAGGAGCGGGCCCGCGCCGGCGTCTTCCTGGGGTTCCAATATCCCGTAGAGATTCCCGGGGTGAGCAACCTTGAATTTTTAAGGGTCGCCACCAATTCCCGTCGCGTAGCCCAAGGGGTCGAAGAGCTCGACACCTTCGCCTTTGAAGATCTGGTGCGCGAGCGCTTGAAGGTGGTGCAGATGGATCCGGCTTTCTTGGAACGCAGCGTCAATGAGGGCTTTTCGGGTGGCGAAAAAAAACGCAATGAAATTCTGCAAATGGCTTTATTAGAGCCTTTGGTGGCCATCCTTGACGAAACAGACTCCGGACTCGATATCGATGCGCTGCGCATTGTTTCGGCCGGCGTCAACCAGTTGGCCACCCCCGACAATTGCATTCTGTTGATTACCCATTACCAGCGGCTGCTGGATGAAATAACCCCTGATTTTGTGCACGTGATGGCTGCTGGTCGCATCCTGCGCACGGGCGGTAAAGAACTCGCCCTAGAACTCGAGCGTCGAGGCTACGACTGGATCGATGAGGGTCTTGAATCGTCAGATCAGGTTGATTCCATTGCTCCGGCCCTGGAGGTGGTCTGAGATGGTTTCCCTCGCAGTGCCGCCTGTCATGTCCCCCGGATCGGCTTCAGCGGTATGGCTGGAGTCTGTTTTGCGGGTATTTGAGCCGTCCCTGCCCGCCGCCGTTGGCGCAACCGCCGGCGACCTGGCCCAGAGTCGGACTGCAGCTCGTGACCATCTCCGGCGCCTAGGTCTGCCCCCCACCCGTCAGGAGGCCTGGAGGTTCACGAGCCTGGCTCCCCTGATCGCCGTGCCCCCCCGGGTGTTGCCAATGCCGGAGCAGGCGTTTGAGCCGAACCATCCTCCGGCCAGCAAGGCCCTGAGGCTGTACTGGGGTGGTGATCGTGATCCTTTGGCAGGTGTGGATCTGCCGGAAGGCCTTTCCCGCCTGGAAACCAGTGTCCAGGATGCTCTCCTGGGAACGGTGCTGCAGACGGCCGGAACCACAGACTCCTGGTTAGCGCGCTTCAATGCTGCCCTTGTTGGCCAGGTGTTGGCCCTGCGGGTGCGGGGGCGGGTTGCCTTGCCCTTGGAATTGGTCAGTGATTGCGGCCAGGAGACCGGCGTTCGGCCCCTGAGACTGTTGTTGCTGCTGGAGGAGGATGCCAGTCTGGAGTTGTTGCAGGTCCATCGTGCTAGTGACACTAGTCTCACCACGGTGGTGGTAGAAGCCCAGCTCGCACCCAGGTCCCGGTTGCGCCACGGCGTCCTGGCCCAGGGCGCGGGTGCGAGTTGTCTGCTCGCACATTTGGCTTTCTCCCAGTCCCCAGCCAGTGAATTGGACCTGACAACCGTGGTGGGCGGCTGGGGTTTGGTGCGCCTTGAGCCCGCCATTAGCCAGGTAATGGGGGCTGCGGCCACGCGGCTGCGGGGCTTGCAGGTGGCGCGCGATCGGCAGATCGCCGACCTCCATAGCCTTGTGCGTTTTGAAGGCCCGGAGGGTCAGCTTGACCAACTGCAGAAAGCGGTGGTCGACGATGCCGGGCGCAGCATTTTCCATGGGGCGGTACAGGTGCCCCAGGCGGCCCAGCGCACCAGTGCCTCCCAGCTCAGCCGCAACCTACTGCTCTGCGACCGGGCCAGGGTCGACGCGATTCCCCAGCTGGAAATCGTTGCCGACGATGTGCGCTGTACCCACGGGGCCACCGTGACCCGGTTGCAGCAGGAAGAGCTCTTTTATCTTCGCAGTCGGGGCCTTGGTTCCGACCAGGCTGCTCGCTTGCTTCTGGAAGGGTTTTGCGACGAGATTCTGGCCAGTTTGCCCGAGTCTGCCTCCAGCTGGGACCCTGCCGCTGCTTTGCTGCGTAAGGCCCTGCCCCGATGACTATTGTCCGTTCCCCCGAGCCCCAGATGCCACTGTCAGCCGCTGCGGCGCTGACCCCTGTGGTGACTGCTCCAGAGAATCCGTCGCCCGCCGTGGAGGACCTGGCGGTGCTGACGCGGCCGGATTTTCCTCTGTTGGATCAGATCGCCTGTCTCGGCAAGCCCCTCATCTATCTTGATTTTGCGGCCACCAGCCAAAAGCCGCGCCAGGTACTGGAGGCCCTCAACCATTACTACGGCCACGACAACGCCAACGTGCACCGGGGAGCCCACCAACTGAGTGTGAGGGCCACCGAGGCCTTCGAGGGGGCTCGGGAGTCGGTCGCCCGTTTCATTGGGGCGGCCAGCCCCCGCGAGATTGTTTATACCCGCAACGCCAGCGAGGCGATCAATCTGGTGGCCCGCAGCTGGGGCGACGCCTTTCTGCGGGAGGGCGACGAGGTCTTGCTCACCTTGATGGAGCACCACAGCAATCTCGTGCCCTGGCAGTTGCTTGCCCAGCGCACCGGCTGTGTTCTTCGCCATGCCGGAGTCACCGAGAGCGGTGAGCTGGATGTCGACGATTGGATCAGCAAGTTGAACGAGCGCACCCGGCTGGTGAGCGTGGTGCACGTCAGCAATACCCTCGGGGCTTTGAATCCGGTGGCCCGTCTCGCCGAACTGGCCCACGCCGCCGGGGCCCTGATTTTGGTGGACGCCTGCCAGAGCCTGCCCCACCAGCGCCTTGCGGTGGCCCAACTGGGCTGTGATTTTTTGGTGGGTTCGTCCCACAAGCTATGCGGCCCAACTGGCATGGGATTCCTTTGGGCCCGGGAGGCGCTGCTGGAGTCAATGCCCCCCTTTCTGGGTGGTGGCGAGATGATTCAGGACGTCTTTTTGGATCGCTGCACCTGGGCCGACTTACCCCACAAGTTCGAGGCAGGCACTCCGGCCATCGGCGAGGCCATCGGCATGGGGGCCGCCCTGGACTATCTCTCGGACCTGGGCATGGATCGGATCCATGCCTGGGAGCAGCACCTGACCCGAAGACTGTTCGTGAGGCTGCAGGCGATCGAGGGGTTACGGATCCTTGGCCCCACCCCCGAACTACAGCCCGATCGCGGCGCCCTGGCGGCCTTTGCGGTGGAGGGGCTCCATGCGAACGACCTCGCTTCCCTGCTGGATTCGGCGGGGATCTGCATCCGCAGCGGCCACCACTGCACCCAGCCGTTGCACCGTCATTACGGTCTCAGCGGCTCGGCCCGGGCCAGTCTGGCCTTCACCACCACGGAGGCGGAAATCGACCATTTCGCCGATGAACTGGTGGGGGCCATCGGCTTCCTGCGGGAACACGCCTAATCGGGCCTTGGGGGAAGGCCCGACCGTTGGGACTTGTGGTTTGCGTTGGAGCTTTGGTGGCTAGGTTCTATCGGCAAAGAGGCAGTGCAACCATGGGCCAAAACCAGCCGATCACCCTTGGGGCTGCGGCGGTGATGGCCTTGCTGGCTGCGCCGGTCCTGGCCCAGACATCGCCAAAACCACCGCCGGCTTCCGGAACTGTTGCAGTACCCCCTCAGCCCCTGGCCCCCAAGGGGGCTGCGGCGGCGGTGGCCCCCGGCCCGATACCAGCCAATCCCCCTGCCAAGCCAGTGGCGGGGGCCAACGAAGGGTTGGGGATTGCGGCGCCCCCGGCCAGATCGGCCCCGGCTGGCCTGGCCCCCAAGGTGTTGGTTGAACCTTTGATTTTGTGGCAACCGGAGGGCTCCACGACCCCAAGGTCGGCTGCAGCCCAACCTCCCTCCGCCACCTCCTCGCCGGGCCGCCCGCCGGGAGGGGCTGTCCAATCTGCTGCCGGCCCCAGCCGCCTCAAGGGTCAGGTGGATCCCTTCGCGCCGATGGGACCAGGGGCTGGAAACAATCCATTCTTGTCAGGCATGCCACCCCAGGGCGTCGGCGGTTTTCAGATGGATCCGAGGCGGAGGGGCGGGCCGAGCAGCCAGGGTGGGGGGTTGCCAGGTGCTCGGCCCCAACAACGGCTCAGGCAGGGGGCCAATGGCATGCCGATGGCCCCTGCGGCTGGCTCCCTTGGCGGTGCCCAAGGTGCGCCCATGCCAGAAGGCATGGTGACTCCCTCTGGCGCCGTTCCCCCTGGGATGGTTCCTGCAGGCGCTGTGCCTCCCGGAATGATGGCTCCCGGTGCCATGCCGCCTGGCGCCATGCCTCCCGGTGCTGGGAGACCTGGGCCTGGGGAGATACCTCCCGGGGCTCTGCCGCCTGGGGTCGTTCCTCCTGGGGTCCAGGCCCAGGATGAACCGGCGACGGGGTCGCCAATGGCAGGGGCGAAATCCCCGACGGAGTGGTCTCCATGGCCGTCGCTATTGGCCACCCTGGCCCTGGGGGGGGGGGGGGTGTTGCTGGCCTTCCTGGCTCGGCGCCGTTCCGCCAGCGGGTCGCCAACCCGCGTCGCGATCGGCGAGGAGGGCCGCAAGAACGCGCCGCTGGGTCGCATTCAGATTGGGGACAAGTCGGAATGACGTCAGGGACGACCTGGGTGAGCGGCCGTTTTGGGTGCCCCATAGAGGCCCCCATGGGGGTCGTTGGTGAGCCCCCCTGCTGGATTCAGCCCACCAGGGCGAGGGCCTGATCGGCCGCCTCTTCGCCCGCCAGGATGGCTCCCTCGCCGTAGCCGGGCCAGCGGGTTGCCATTTCGGTGCCAGCCCAGAGCACCCGGCCGTGGCCTTGACGCCAGGCTGGGCCAAAGCCAGTCCAAGCCCCTGGGCTCAGGTAGGTGGTGAAGGCGCCGGTGCTCCAGCTGTCCTGGGTCCAGTCCTGTTCGATCAAATCGAGGGGGCGGGCCGCTTCCGGTCCCCAACAGGCCTCCAGGTCCGCCAGGACGGCGGCCCGCCTTTGGGCGGGGGCAAGCTGGCCCAGGCGGATGGCCCGAGGGCCTGCCACGAAGCCCGCCAGAATGGCCGGGGTGCCGCAAGGTGGCGAACTGTCGGCGACCAAATCCAACCAGGGCAGATCACCAAGGGCCAGGCCGTTCTGGCCCCATTCGCGCCAAAAGGGTTTTGGGTAAACGGCCAGCCACTTGGCCATGCAGCCCATCGGCGAGCGCTGCAGCAGGGCTCGCTGCTCTGGAGGTAGGTCCGGTTCGAAGCGAATGCCGCTGCGCAGCGGCGGCGGAATGGCCACGATGGCCACGGCGGCCTGATGGCCGCAGCCATCGGCCCCATGCACCCTCACCGCGTTGGCGTCCTGATTGATCGCGACGACGGGGTTGCCCAGTTGCACGACGGATTCGCCCAGTTGTTGGGCCAGGCGCTGGGGCACCTGGCCCATGCCGCCGTGGACCAACCAACTTTCCGGGTTTTCATCCTGGGGTGCCACGGCCTGGGTCCAGGCCAGGTGCAGGATCGAGCTCTCCGCCGGCTCAAAGCCCCCCGATCCCCCCACCAGGGCCAACCAGCGCAGGGGCAGCTGGGCGATGGGGTGGTCGCTGCGGGCCTCCATCCAGCTGGCGATTGTCTGGCGGTCGAGCCGTTCGGCGGCAGCCATGGTCCAGGGGGACAGCGGTGGGACCTGCGCCACCAAGCCATCGAACTCCGCCTTGATGCGGCGGGCGGCGGCGATGGCGACCGGATTTAGAGGTAGGGCATCCGGCTCGAAAAACAGGAAGCTTTGGCGCAGGTCGCTGGCGATAGGAGCACTGCAGGCCTTGCCATGCCAATGGAAGAGGCCAAGGCCGTCGTAGTGGCTTGAGAAGGTGGCCAGACCCAGCTGCTGCACCAGGGCGGCCAACCCGTGGTGGCTGGCGCCGCCCCATTGGCCCCCCAAATCCACCGTGGCCCCGGAGGGTGTGGTGGCCGTGACCAGGCGACCACCGACCCGCTCCCGCGCCTCCAGCACCCGCACCCGCAGGCCGTGGCCCCGTAAGCGGTGGGCCGCCACCAGCCCCGAGAGACCGGCGCCGACCACCACCACATCGACGGGTTCAAGCGAGGGGACGGTCATGGGCATTGGGGCAGGAGCAGCCAAGGCCATCTTGGGGCGAATACTCTTCTGGCCAGGATTTCCTTTTGGCCCCCGCTCCCGACCATGAATATCGACGGCACGGCCTGGCGGACGATCTGGCTGGAGGAGGGGGGACGGTCGGTCGGGGTGATCGACCAGACCCTGTTACCCCATCGCTTTGATACTCGATCCCTGGCCACTGTGGAGCAGGCGGCCGAGGCGATCAGCACGATGGTGGTGCGGGGGGCACCCTTGATCGGCGTGGCGGGGGCTTATGGGTTGATGTTGGCCCTGCAGCAGGATCCAACCGATACGGCTCTGGCGGCGGCTTTTGAGCGGCTCAATGCCACCAGGCCTACGGCCGTGAATCTGCGCTGGGCCCTGGAGCGGGTGCGGCATCGGGTGGCCTCCCTGCCGGAGGCGGAACGGGCCGAGGCGGCCCAGGCGGAGGCTGGCGCCATCGCCGAAGAGGATGTGGCCATGTGCGAGGCCATCGGCGGCCACGGTCTGCGCCTGTTCCAGGAGCTGGCGGAGGCGCGGCCGACGCAGAGGCAAAGCCGACCCTTGAATGTGCTGACCCACTGCAATGCCGGCTGGTTGGCGACGGTGGACTGGGGCACGGCCCTGGCGCCGATCTACAAGGCGCATCGCTGTGGGATGGCGATCCATGTGTGGGTGGATGAAACCCGACCCCGCAACCAGGGAGCCAGCCTCACCGCCTTCGAATTGGGTCGGGAGGGTGTTCCCCACACCGTCATCGTCGACAACGCCGGCGGGCACCTGATGCAACACGGTGAAGTGGATGCGGTGATCGTCGGCACCGACCGCACCACCCGCAGCGGCGATGTCTGCAACAAGATCGGCACCTATCTCAAGGCCCTGGCCGCTTCTGATAACGGCGTGCCGTTCTATGTGGCCCTGCCCAGCTCCACCATCGACTGGAGCCTGGATGATGGCGTGGCTGAAATCCCGATCGAGGCCCGCTCCGCAAGGGAGGTGACCCACATCCAAGGTCGCCGAGACGACGACGCCAGCGACCCCGCTGCCGGCGGCTTGGCCAGCGTGCAGTTGAGCCCCGATGGCAGCGCCGGCTTCAACCCCGCCTTTGATGTCACCCCGGCCCGGCTGGTCACCGCCCTGATCACGGAGCGGGGCGTGGCGGCAGCGAGTGAGGCGGGGTTGAAGAGGTTGTTTGAAGACCTTAAACGCGCCGACCGCTGATGAATCGTAGCAAGATAGAGATGACGGCAATGACCAGCAGGATATGAATCAGTCCGCCCATTGTGTAGGAGGTGACTAATCCAAGAATCCAGAGAATAACAAGGACAATAGCAAGGGATTCAAGCATGATTTTGACCGGAATGATGATGAAGGCCAATCAACGACGGTGCCTTGCGTAGAAGGCGACTTTTGGGGCCCATCTCAGGGCCCTGAAATAGAAGCTCAGCTAAGTTTGTCGGCCAGATTTCCGGCGGCGTCAGAAGCTTTATTGGCCATGGATTTAACCCCTTGCTTGATGTCTTGCTGCGCTCCCTTGGCCGATCCCTGAACCTGCTTGACTTTGCCTTTGATTTGCTCGCCGGGCTTGCCAGTTATTTCACCATAAGCCGATTGCACTTTGCCCTCTGTCTCCTTGGCTTTTGCATCCATTTTCTGGGCCATGGTTGCGAGGATCTGGGGGGTATGTACGTAATTGTTCGCCATGGCCATCGCAGGTAATGGCATCAGCATCCAGGACGCCATGCATATCAAACCTGCCAATAGCTTCACCGTTGAACCTTTCAGAATCGCAACAAGTTGCCTGGCAATAATTTCCATGGAGCCTCATGTCTGTGGGTTCCCTTCAGCCTATCCATTTCATGTTGTGCCCGACCTCGGAGCGGACCCTTGTGGCTTTTTGGGGCCTGTCTTCCCAGCTAAAGCCCTTCAGTAGCAGTTATTTACGGCGAAACTACGGTAGCGCCCCTTCGAGTGGTGTAACTCAGGAGGTCCTGGGACCCTTTTGGAGGGTGAACAGGAGCAGTCGGAGAATGACTGCTTGGAGGCTGATTGCTCAACCCCATTAAACCACTATAAACCCTGATCGCTGAATAT
>JAPLIC010000015.1 GCA_026389315.1 Cyanobacteriota bacterium | reverse complement strand
TCCGCTTCTGAAATCCCGGCCGGAGGGGCGACCATGACATGCAGCCTCTGCTTGAGATGCAAGCGGGAATCAAGCTGCCGTCAAGTGCTCAGGGGAGGGGGCGATGTTCAGTTCGAGCTATCCCGCCCTCTGAACGGGTACAAAATTGGACTGATCGCTTTCATAGCCGGAACGTTAGCATGTTTGGCTCCTTTGTGCGTGGCGAAGCCACGCTACCCCTTACGCCACCGTCCACTTCAAGCAGGTACTTGAACAGGTGCTGCAGCGTCCCGTGAAGCTGGTGCGCCTGCCTAGCGACAACCAGATGGACACCAATTCCCATGAGGCAAGGCGCTGGTGTGGCTCAATCCCACGGCAACCCGTGTGCTCAGACGTTGGCCGCCAGCCACGCATCGAGATCGGCCATGCCCTCAAAATCGAGCAGGGCTTTGGCCAAGGCCTCCAGCCGCTGCAGCGGCAGGCTGCGAATCAAGCTTTCCTGCTCCGCGCTCAGGGGCCCACAGCGGCGGCTTAGCTGGCGCAGGGTGACTTTGGCTTCTCCTTGGGCTTGGCCAAGAGCAACGCCGCGGGCCTCACCAAGGGCGACGCCACGGGCCTCACCAAGGGCGACGCCACGGGCCTCTCCCCGCCCAAAGATCTCCCTATAGGCCACGCTCTCGGTGAAATCCTCAAGGGTGATGCCGCCCATGGCGCAGAGCTCCTGGATTGATCGTCCACTAAAGCGTGAAATCAGGATAGCGGCGATCAGGTCATCGAGTTCCGCCGCCTGGGGCCGCCCGTAGTTCAGGTTCCGCCTGGGACAGAGCACCACCACCCGCCAGTGGTCGATCTCCGTTTCCTGCACCAGCAGCCGGGCACTTTCGGCATAGAGCCGCGAGCAGATCGGTTTGGGGCTATGGGCCAGCCCCAGCGGTGCATTGGCGACTCGGTTTAAACAGAGTGTCAGAAAACCACGTATACTTCTGACATAACAAGAGACCTGCTACCTCTCAGGCCGGCCATGACCTCCCTCAGCGCCAAGATCCTCGACGCGGCGGTTTGCCGTCCTGAAGGGAGCCTGCTGGCTGCCAAGCAGTTTCTGGCGCTGGGCAAGCGTGACGCGATCGATCAAACCCTGCGCCGGCTCTGCAGCCGCGGCCAGTTGGTGAAGATCACCCGCGGCCGTTACGCCCTGCCGGTGCGCAGCCGTTTCGGAGTGCGTCCTCCTGCACCTGAGCTGGTGATCGCTCGCCTCAACGAAGAGCAGGGTGAGCAACTGGTGAGCAGTGGCGTCGCCGCAGCCAATGCGCTGGGGCTCACCACCCAGATCCCGGTGCAGCAAACCTTCCTGAGCCGCGCCAGGAGCCGCAAGCGCTTCCTATTCGGCAAGCAGGAGGTGACCGTGCGCCAGGCCCCTCGCTGGCAGTTTCTGCTGGCGGATCGACCCGCCGGCCAGGCAATCCGGGCCCTTGCCTGGCTTGGACCAGATCAGGCCAACGCTGCCCTGCCCAAGCTCCGCCAGGTGCTGCCGCAGGGGGAGTGGAATGCCTTGCTGGCCGTGCGCGCCGAGCTGCCCCTGTGGCTGGCAGAGCTACTGAATCAGCAGAAAGTGCTGGAGCCCTGTGGCTGAACGCTGGTTCTCCCTGACGGCAGAGGATCAGCGGGAAGCCCTGGAGGTGGCGGCCGCCACCAGAGGCTTGCCTGCTTACTTGCTGGAGAAAGACATCTGGGTGGTCTGGGCACTGGAGGCACTGGGGTCAGACCAGCATCTGCTGGAGGCCCTCACCTTCAAAGGCGGCACATCTCTCTCGAAGGCGCAGGCCCTGATTGATCGCTTCTCGGAGGACATCGACCTGACACTGGACATCCGGCAACTCCTGCCGGATGTGGGCATGCCACCTGCGCCCAGCAAAAAAAAAGCAAAACAACGAAGAGAGAAAGTCAACGCTCTGCTGCCTAAGTGGGTGGCCGATAAGCCACTACCTCTGCTCCAAAAAGCTGCCGCTGATGCAGGATTAGAAATCAGCATCATCGTGAACACGAAGAAGTCAGTGCTTGAACTGCATTACGCACCCATTCTCCAAGCCCCTACCGTCGGCGATCCCTATGTGAGCCCCAAAGTGGTTCTTGAGTTCGGTGCCCACTCCACCGGCGAACCCCATGGCCCAGTAGAAATTACTTGCGAAGCAGCCAAAGCACTTGAGGGCATTGCGTTCCCCAGTGCAAGGCCTCTGGTGATGGATGCTCGGCGCACCTTCTGGGAGAAGGCAACGGCGATGCATGTCTTCTGTCGTCGCGGACAGTGGGGCAAAGGCGACGGAACTCGCTATTCCAGGCATTGGTTTGACGTTGACCGCATGGCGACAGCTGGAGTGGGCGAAAAAGCAATTGAAGACAGAGCACTCGCGGAACAGGTCGCAGATCACAAAGAGGACTTCTGGCGAAGCAGGGACTCTGCGAATCAGCCCATCGACTACAGGGCAGCCATCAGCGGCAGTCTGCAATTGGTGCCTACTGGGGAGGCCTACATAGCGCTGGAAGCTGACTATGCCGCCATGCTCGACTCAGGGATGCTGCGAGGTGACCCACCTAAATTTAACGAATTACTTGGGCGGATCGCCGTACTGCAAGAACAGTGCAACGCTCTGACCCGAAGCAAAGCGTGAACCGTGAACGGAAACCCATTGTGCAGGCCGACATCGACGCCACCAAGCGGTTGCTTTATGCGGGGTGATTCCAGAGTGCTGCTCATGGCTGTCGTCGAATCGGCAGACGCCATTGCCGACAGGGATAGGGTTGATGATGCACTTATTTGGGGTGTGATTCAAAAGTCGCTCTCGCCATTGCGCGCCACCTGTTCTGCATTGATTGACAGCCTGCAACGCGAGGCGAGCTGAGCCGTGACCTCCAACGCCACAAGCGCAGCCGTGCGTGAACAGCTGATCCAGGCCCTGGAGCTTGATCTTGTAGGCCCAAGCCCCGCCCTGCTGGCACAGCTGGAGGCCGAAGGGCGCACTGAGGAGGCAACTGAGCTGCGGGAAGAGCTGCTCGATCGCCCCCCCAACCGCTGGTATCAGAGCGGTTTCCTGATCCCCAGCGAAACCAGCCTGGGTGATCGCGCCGATGATGCGGCCGACGACGAGTTCGCCGGCCTCGAGGGCCAGAACCTCTCCTCCAAGCGCAAAAGCAACGCCAGTGGCGATGACACCGGCGCCAGTGAAGCTGGGCCGGCGCGGCGGGTGTTTTTCACCTGCTCCGTTGGTTTGAGTCTGCTCATACCGGCAGCCACCGGGCTGGAGGTCACGGTGCACTGGGCCAGCTACAAGCCCACCGCCCCGCCAGCAGACAGCAAGGCCGACGAAGCCTGGTTGCGCGAACCCCACACCGAGCAGCTCAGCCTCCCAGCCGAATTGCTGGCGCCCAGTGGCAGATCGGCTCAAGCAAAGGAGGTGCCCGGCAGCGAAGGCCTATGGCTGCACTGGCACCTGAGGCCCGCACCTGCGGATCAGGATTACCCCCCCGGCGCCGTGGCCGTGAGCCTGTTCCTCACCAACGAACGCAGCTATGAGGGCCGCAGCGCCGAAGACCGCGACCGCGCCAGTGCCTTCCAAGTGCAGCTGGATGTGGCCTGCAGCGCCGGCTTCCTGCCGCGCCGCGACCCCCGCGCCGCCGATTCAGCGATCAACGCCAACGATTGGGACCATCGCGTCAACAACCTCCACTACCGCGATGACCACGAATTCGCCGTAGGGCACAACATCTCCGTGGCCCCCCGGATTGATGCCAACGGCCACTGCCACCAGATCAGCACCACCTGGCTGCCCCAGGCCACCGTGGAGAAGGTGCTGCCCAGGGTGGAGGAGCTGGAAGCCGCTGGCCTGGTGCTGTCGATGGCGGAGCTGGATCGCCTGGCGAGTGATGGGGCTGATCCCGTGCAGGCGGCCTTGCGCCCGCTCGTCACGGCCTACACGGACTGGATCGAGCAGCAGCGCACGACGACAAACACGCCCAGCAAGCAGCAGCAGGCCACCGCCACCGAACTCCTGCAGGAGGCCAGCAAGCAGGCCAGGCGCATCGAACGGGGCATCGAAGCCCTTGAAAACGAACAGGTGCGGCTGGCCTTTGCCATCGCCAACCGAGCCATGGCTGCCGCTGCCCGCCAGCGCTTTGGGGTGATGCGGGGCCAAAAGCCCGAAGACGTGTTGCCCCAATGGCGTCCGTTCCAGCTCGCCTTCCTGCTGATGAACCTCGTCGCGATGGTCGAGCCCAGCGATGCCGATCGTGACACCATCGATCTGCTGTTCTTTCCCACCGGCGGCGGCAAGACCGAGGCCTACCTGGGGCTGGCGGCCTACACCCTGGTGCTGCGCCGGCTGCGCCACGGGGGCTCGATCGAATCGGCCGGCATGGCCGTGCTAATGCGCTACACCCTGCGCCTGCTCACCCTCGATCAGCTCGGCCGCGCCTCCACCTTGATCTGCGCCCTGGAGCTGGAACGCCGCACGGATCCCAAGCAGCTCGGCCAGTGGCCCTTTGAAATCGGCCTGTGGGTGGGGCAGAGCGGCACTCCCAACAAGCTGGGCCATAAAGGTGATGGCGACGACAACAGCGCCCGTTCCCGCGTGCTCGCCTGGAGTAGTGGCGATAACAAGCCGATCCCGATCGACAACTGCCCCTGGTGCGGCACCGAGCTGGGCAAGGCCTCCCTGGCCGATGAGCGCCCGGCGGTGGCCCGCGGGGTGTTCCGCCTGCTCCCCGATGCCGATCACCCGAAGGAGCTGCGGGTCTGTTGCCGCAACCGCCAGTGCCGCTTCTCCGGCGACAGCACCCTGCCGCTGGTGGCCGTCGACGAGATGCTCTATCAACGGCTGCCGGCCTTCGTGATCGCCACGGTCGACAAGTTCGCCGCCCTGCCCTGGGTGGGAGCAACCGGCAAGTTGTTCGGCCGTGTCTCCGACGCTCAGCCAGGCAAGGGCTTCTCTGGTCCCAGCGATGGCACCGATCAGCGTGTTGGGCAACTGCCCCATGGCCTGGAGCCCCCCGATCTGATCATCCAGGACGAACTCCACCTCATCTCCGGGCCGCTGGGCTCGATGGGCGGCCTCTATGAAGCCGTGATCGATGAACTCTGTACACGCCAGGTGGAGACAGCTAACGGAGCCAAGATCGTGCGGCCCAAGATCGTGGCCTCCACCGCCACCGTGCGCCGCGCCAGCCAGCAGATGCAGGCTCTGTTCGGTCGCAGCAGCACCCCGGCCGTCTTTCCGGCCCCGGGCCCCGATCGCCGTGATTCCTTTTTCTCCTACACCGCCCCGATCACCGCAGCAGCAGGACGGATCTACCTCGGCGTCTCCGCGCCGGGGCGCAATATCAAGGCCCTGCTGCTGCGGGTGGGCCTGGCCCTGATGAGCACGGCCCAGAAGCTCTACGCCCAGGCCGAAAAAGAGCGCAAGGCCCGCGAGAAAAGCGGCGCAGACAAGGGCCCCAACCCCGTTGATCCCTACATGACCTTCCTGGGCTACTTCAACACCATCAAGGAGCTCGGCATCAGCCGCCGCCTGCTGGAAGAAGAGGTCACCTCCCTGCTCACCACCTACGACCAGCGCCGTCGTCTCAACGAAACCAAAGCGCGCTATGCCCGCCGCAAGATCGCCAACGAACCGCTGGAGCTCACCTCACGGGTGCCCACCTCAGAAGTGAGCACCACCAAGGCCCGCCTCGAGCTCAGCTTCGACAACGAAAAGCAACGGGTCGATACGGCCCTGGCCACCAACATGATCTCGGTGGGCCTGGACATCAGCCGCCTTGGGCTGATGGTGATGCTGGGCCAGCCCAAAACCACGGCCGAATACATCCAGGCCAGCAGCCGCGTCGGCCGCGATGATCAGCGCCCTGGATTGGTGGTGGTGTTGCTCAACCCGAACCGACCGCGCGACCGCTCCCACTACGAGCGCTTCAGCTACTGGCACTCGGTTTTTTATCGCGATGTGGAGGCCACCAGCGTCACGCCCTGGTCATCCAGGGCCCTAGACCGAGGACTGCCGGCCATCACCGTGGCGCTCGCCCGTCACCTCAGCCCCGAGCTCACCTGGGCCAAGAATGCCGGTCAGTTCGACGCCATTGGGGCCATCCAGGCTGAGGTGGCCCAACGGCTGGGTGACCGGGCCCGCCGCTCGGCACCGAGCAAGGCCCTCAGCGCACACACCGAGGCTGACGTGCGCCAGCGGGTGATGAACCTGCTCGACAAATGGATTCGCATCGCCCGCGATAATGACGGCCTGCTCCAGTACGGCCGCGAGGAGGGAGAAGTGGCCCCATTGCTCCACACCCCGCTCGACCCCGAGCTCAAGGAGCTCAAGGCGATGCAGCAGGAATTCCTGGCCAACTGGAGCCTGCGTGATGTCGAACCCAGCGCAGCTCTGATCCGCCAACGACCCGATGGCGACGAGGAGCTGAGCTGATGGCCCGTCAACCGTCCCTGCGCCCCCAAGGGGAGGTGCGCCACAGCCAGCTGATCACCACCTATGGCCCCGGCGCCATGGTCGATCTGCCCGATTGTTCGGTGGTGATCGGTGGTCTCAACCTCTGGATGTACGGCCCTGATCAGCCCCCCGAGGAGATCGATGAACCGCGCCTGATCGCCAAGCTGCGCCACAGCCTCAATGTGGGCGCCCTGCGCCTGCGTCAACCACCCATCCACGATGTTGGCCCCGGCGGCCTGAGCCGCCCCGGCGGCATCCGCAGCCCCGAGTTCCCCAACTGGTTTGTCGCCCAGCTGGACAAAACGGAGATCTTTGACGGCAAGACCTACCGCAGCCGCCCCCTTGTAGAGGGCGCTCGACTCGAAAAACGCAAGTACGTCGATGCCGATCGCAAGGCCCATCGCGTCGTGCCGGTGCGCTTTGTGCAGACCTGCCCCAATGGCCACCTCAGCGACATCGACTGGCGGGAGTTCGTGCACCGCGGCAAAACGACCTGCCGGGCCACGCTTTGGCTGGATGAGGCCGGTGCCGGTAACGACTTCACCGAGATCTTTGTGCGCTGCTCCAACCCTGCCTGCATGGAGAAGTGGAAGCGAAGACAGCTATCTGAAGCCAAGCAGAAACTCAATGGCGACGAGGACGAGCGACCAGCGTTGGGTTTCTGCCAGGGGCATCGGCCCTGGCTTGGCCCTTTCGGCCAGGAAACCTGCGACAACGGCAAGGGCAAGGGGGGTGGCTACGTCAATCGTCTGCTGGTGCGTTCCGCCAGCAACGCCTACTTCCCGGAACTGATCTCAGCCATCTCCATCCCCGAATCGATCGATGCGGTGCGGGATGTCATCAGCAAGCACATCAAGGCCTTCGAGAAGATCAGCAGCGCCGCCAAACTCGAACTCTGGCTGGAGGATTACGCCCCCGACCACATCAAAGAGCCCCTGGCTGATACAACACCTGCCCTGATCTTCCAGGCTCTCGAAGCCATCCGTGGTGGTGCAGATGCGCCGGAAAACACAGAAGCCCTCAAGCGACAGGAACTGCGCGCCTTGGTTGGTCCCATCGATGGCCTGCGGCGGGGCACGGGCAGCAGCCGCTTCGAAGCCGAGCAGCTTGATCTGGCCGCCAAACCAGCCTGGTTCCAGCAGCGCATCAACCGGGTGTTGAAGGTGCACCAACTGCGCGAAGTGATGGCCCTGCTCGGCTTCACCCGCCTCGAACCAGTGGTCAGCCAGATCGATGGTGATCCCCTCGATCTGGGCGTGAAACGTGCCCAGATCGATGTCAAGGAAGCCACCTGGTTACCGGCCGTGGAAAACCTCGGTGAAGGCATCTTTCTTGGCTTCGATCGTGACGCCGTGCGCCAGTGGCTCAAAAGCGATGGCGCCAGGCAGCACCTCTCCAAACACCGCGATGCCTTCAAAACCTGGAACAAGGAGCACGGCCTCACGGAGGCCAAGTTCGAATGGCCCGGTGGTGCCTACCTGATGCTCCATAGCCTCGCCCACCTGCTGATCACCGAAGCCTCGCTGGATTGTGGCTATGGCGCCTCAGCGATCAAGGAGCGGATCTACGCCTTCGATGACATTGGCTACGGCATCCTGCTCTACACCGGAGGCAGCGGTTCGGAGGGCTCGCTCGGTGGCCTGGTGGCCCTGGCGGACCGCATCGATGGGCTGCTGGAGCTGGCACTTGAGCGCGCCGCCCTTTGCTCCAACGACCCCTTCTGCGCCAGCCATGAACCCAACAGCGAACTGGAGAAGCGCTACGCCCATGGCGCCGCCTGCCATGGCTGCCTGCTGATCGCCGAAACCAGCTGTGAACGCCGCAATGAGTTTCTCGATCGGGCGCTTGTCGTGCCCACCTTGATCCAGCACGACGCTGCCTTCTTCACGGATTGCCACTGATGCCAGCGGCCTTCCCCAATCTGAGCACTGCTGAACTGGAAACCCTGCTGGCGGCGCTGGATCCCCACCGTGGCGACTCCCACCGCGGCGATCCCGGTTCTCTCGCGGCCGACTTGGCTGATCCTCCAGCCTTCCTGTCCCGAATCGGTCTTGCGACTGGCCCCGGTTCTCTGGGTGCATGGCTGGAGCACTGGCGTGCCTCAGGCGGCAGCAGAGAGGCCCTGTTCCTGTCCGTTGAGGCCCTCTTGGATCAGCGTCGCAGTGACACACCAGCGCGGTCGATCGAACTGGTGTGGTCAGGGCCCGATGCGGGAGCAGGGTCGGTCACCCGCGATCAGTCGGTGCTGATCCGTCAGTTGGTCGAGCGCGCCGAACAGCGCCTGCTACTCACCACCTACGCCTTCTACAAAGGTCCCTTCATCAAAGAGTTGTTCCAACTTATCCATATACGCATGCTGGCGTTGCCGCAGTTGCAGGTGCGCATGGTCTGCAATATCCAGCGTGATCGAGGCGACACCTCCAGCCCTGAGACCTTGATCCGCAAGTTTCAGCAGCAGACCTGGTCGCGCCTTTGGCCTGTACCGCCTGCTCCTGCGGTGTTCTTCGATCCCCGTTCCCTCTCTCTTGAAAAAGAGAAGGCGGTCTGTCACGTCAAGGCGGTGGTGGCCGATCAGGAGTTGCTCGTCACCAGCGCCAACCTGACCGATGCCGCCCAGCTCGCCAACTTCGAGCTGGGCCTCCATCTCAGCAGCCCCGCCCACGCCGATGACGTCTGGGACCACTTCGATCGCCTGATCCAGCAGGGCCTTTTGCAGTCCGTTGGTTGAATTCTGCCGTTGATCAGGCCGCCGGATTGAACTCGCGAGTAACACGCTGCAACTGCCTGGTTTCCAGCGCCAGCACCCGGCGGGCGAAGTCGGGATCGCGCTCCAGGGCGGCGTCGAAGCAATCCACCGGCACGGCCAAGACCCTGGTGCCGGCCGTCTCAGCCACGATCGTGTTCTCGGAATTGCTGTGGGTGAGCACCTCCAGTTCGTCGAGCACCTGGCCGGCCCGCAGGGCACGAAAGCGCACCTGATCGCCGCTGCGCTCTTCCACCCGGGCCTCCCCTTCGATCAGCAGCAACAGCTCGCGGCAGGAGTCGCCCGCGGCGGTGATCGCCTCGCCCGCCGCGTAGCTGCGGATCTCGGCGTGATCGGCCAGTAGATCCAGCGTGTCTGTCCAGGTGCGATGGAAGAAATCGCTGGTGGCGAGCACCACCCGTTTCTCGAACTCAGGCAATGCCGCTAACGGCAGCGGTGGCTTCAGGGTCAGGAGTTGCGCGGCCGTCGTCCGCACCCAGGCGGGCCGTTCCGCTGCGGCCAGGGCAGCGGCCAACGAGCGCCCCCGCTGCCAATCGAGGCTGGTGGCAAGCACCATGGCGGCGGTGGCCGCGATCGGGTCCGGGTCCTGGGCCAGCCGCTCCAGCTGATCCAGGGTCGTTGCGACCGGCAGGTCGGCCGCGGGCTGGGTCCCGGCCCGATGGCCGGCCCCCAGGCGGTCGATCAACGCGGCGGGGAGCTTGGTCCGCCAGCGCTCCTGGTCCAGCAGCTCCGGCAGTGATGGTGGTGCCGCGATGCTCAGCCGGTCCAGCAGCTCTTGCCGCTCCGCCGCGGATTCCAGCTGAACCAGGCAGTCCAAGATGGCGCTGAGGCACAGCTCCTGGCGCAGTCGCAGCCGGTCCTCGAGCAGGGCGACCGGGGCGGGCTGGTGCCGCAGCATTGGCTCACGCAGGCTGCGGGCGGCCAGGCCCAGGTCTTCGAGCCGCTGCAGCAGCATCTCGGCGCGGTGATGGGCCGCTTCGGCGGGAGAGGCGGCCTCAAGGATGCGGGCTTCCTCCTGGGCGCTGATCGAGTACTGGCTGCCGATTGAATCGAGCAGTGCCGCATCACCAGCTTGGCCACCGCCGCCTCTGTCGCCGCCGCCGTCGGCTCCGATCCGGCTCTGCAGACGCAGCAGGCGTTCCAGCGAGCGGCGGTAGCCGCTGAGGCGCACCTGATCCTCCAGGCTGCGGCGCTGGTCGGGATCGAGCAGCGTCGGATCCTCCACGCCGAGTTCATCGAGCAGCTGGCGGTGTTCGTCGTCGGAGATGCCGAGTTCCTGGCGCATGCGCCGCAGCACCTCAAGGCTGCTGGAGACATTCACATAGCCCTCGGCCAGGGCATCGCGCACCACCCCCTTGTAGGCCTCATGGCGCTGCTCGCTGCCGAATCCGGGCAAGATGCGGGCCAGCACGTACACCTCGTCGGTGTTGAGATCGTCGAGGCTGCGGCCCTCCAGGAAGCGACCCACATCAAGCCCCAGCTTCTGGAGCTGGCGGCGGAAGCGCTCGGCCAGATTCTCGCGGCCATAGAGGGCCGGACTGCGGTGCCAGTTGCGCACCAGCCACAGGGAGCTGGTGGCGACCAGGGCCATGTCGAACAGGTACTGCACCCAGGCCGGCGCCAGCTGCAGCAGTGGCCTGCCGGCGAACAGGAAGAAGAAGTTGAACACCAAAAAGGTGGCCGCCAGAAAGACGCGGTGGCGGATCAAGAGGCGATCGGGTTCTGCCCCAGCGCGGCGCACGCGGCGCCGCATCCAGGCCTCGACCGTCCTGCCGGCCAGCCAGCCCAGCCAGCTGAACAGCCCGAGCAGCAGCGGCACGACCACCAGCCGCGGGATGTTGATGGCCCGGCCAAACAAGTACAACCCGGGGCTGAGCAGGGTTGCCAGTTGATCCGGCTGGCGGGCCCAGGCGCCGGAGAAGTAGTAGTCCCAGTTGCCGGCATAGAGGTAGTAGTAGAGGAAATAGCCCACCACCAGGCCGACATAGGCATAGCGCTCGAAGGCAAAGGAGGGTTGCTCCAGCCGTGCCCAGTACATGCGCTCGGCGTCGATGTCGATGCAGGGTTGCTGGCAGGCCACGCAGGCGCTCTGCTCTTCGCCGTTGGCATCGACCGTGCGGCACATCGACTGGGTGATCGTGGTCGGGCTCATCGGGGCGGAGCTGCCCAGCAGTG
Organism: Cyanobacteriota bacterium; assembly: GCA_026389315.1. Taxonomy (GTDB): domain Bacteria; phylum Cyanobacteriota; class Cyanobacteriia; order PCC-6307; family Cyanobiaceae; genus Cyanobium. The sequence continues at coordinate 8,069 of JAPLIC010000015.1, read as the reverse complement.
ATGTCGGGGTCGAGTAGACCGACTGCACCGGCGCCATCGGGCAGAAGTATTGACACCAGGCCTTGCCGCCATACAGCCAGCCGACCGTGACCGCAGCGGCGATCGTGAACAGCAGCCAGGCCGCCAGCACGAGCCGGTCGGCGTTGAAGAACAGAATCCGGCCGCAGAGGCCGGCATAGAGCCAGCCGAACTGCAGGAAGGGGTAGTACTTGGCCAGCCAGGAATCGGGGGGAACCCGCGCCAGCTGGTGGCGGATCTCGCCGGTCTTCGGGTTGCGTTTTGCGGTTTGACGCTGGCGGCCCAGGGCGCGGGGGATCTGGGAAAGAAACGAAAGCGGACAGATGCGCCGCCAGAGTTCATGGCCGAAGACCAGCAGGATGAAGATTCCCGCCGGCACGACCGCTCCCCAGAAGATCGTCGTGCCGAGGGGATAAGGCGATTCGACCAGACAGCGGCCCTGCACCGCCACGCACTTATCGGCCAATCGCAGCGGACTCCAGGGGTGATCCGGACTGGTGAAGCGGGCCGTGAACGGATCGAAGAACAGCGAAGCGATGATCAGTAACCAGCCAGTGGTGAGCAGCCATCGCACCCAGTGCATGCGGGTTTCGCTGACACGGGAGCCGGCCATCTTCAGCCATGGGAAGGAGGGCGAAAGCTAACCTCTCAAGTCGGCCGCTGGGCAGCCACGTTTTGCAGACCGGGCAGGCGCAACCCGGCCAGAAAGGCCAAGGCCACCAGCAGGCACGAGGCCCACAGGCAGGCCTGCATTCCCCCCACCAGAAACAAACCGCCGGAGAGCAACGTGCCCAGCAGCCGGCCGGCCGCATTGGCCATGTAATAAAAACCCACGTTGAGGCTCACCGCTTCGGCGTCGCTGTAGGCCAAGCAGGGGGGCAGAACTGATGGGCTATCACCATTCAATGTTTGACCAGACACGTTCGGTGGCGCATGGGCTCGAAGGCCACAGCAGGACTGGGAGCGCTCGTCCTGTCGTTGGGAGCCCCAGAGCGCTCAGTACCGCCCCAGGCAGCAGCCCCAGAAGGAAGTGGGATGGGATGGGGTTGAGCGGTCCGGGGCGGATGGGCACCCAGCCGATGGATCACCACTTCATCGTGATGATGATTCCTCACCACGAAGGGGCGATCGCCATGGCGGATCTCGCCCTCACCCGCGCGAAGCGGCCCGAGATCAAGGAGTTGGCCAAGAGCATCATGGCCATTCATACGCAGGAGAACGCCAGATGCAGACCTGATACCGGCAGTGGTTCGGCGGTGATGTCCCCAACTGGACGACCGGAGGAGCCATGGGCATGGGCGGCTTGGGCATGGGTGGTGGCATGGGTATGGACACGAGCCTGGCCGCCCTGAAGAACGCCACCGACTTCGATCGGGCCTTCATCGAGCAGATGATTCCCCACCAACGCATGGGCGTGATGATGGCCTCGATAGCCCAGACCAACAGCCAGCATCCTCAGTTGCGAGCGATGCAACAGGCCATGGTGAAGGCCCAGAGCCGTGAGATCGAGCAGATGACCCAGTGGTATCGCAGCTGGTACGGCACGCCCTGACTTCCATCCCGTCAAGCTCAGGCGAGCGACGGCTGCGCAGCGGCCCAAACCCACTCCTGGGCGGCTGGTGAGGCGGCTTCCGTGGCCAAACCTCGATGTGATCGCCCCCGACGGAAAAGCTCACCCGGCTGCCTCGCCCCCGACCAAGCCGCTAACGATCGCGATCCCATGAAACGCTGACTTACCTAGTACGAACAGACAAAGGCGGCCGGCTTTGCACTGGATCCACCCGATGGGTGTTGGCTGTGCTGGGTGGAGCCGCCGCACCCCTGGCCTATGGCCTTCTCCCCCTATTTGCGCGGAGGTGGGGGGCGTTTTCCGGCTTCCTTCCTGCGACGGCTGGCTTTTCAGCCGACGGAAGCGGCGCTGCTCGCTGCCTTGCCGCCACTGCACTTGCCATTGCTGCAGCAGGGAGCGGCCTTTGCCGGGGCGCTGGGCCAGGGCGGCAAAACCGATCGCCATGGCGCAGGCCACGGCATTGCGCAGCAGCTCGGGCAGCAGCAGCCAGGGACTGCGGGGCGGCGCTTGCTGCCGCTCCTGCTTGGTCTGCTGCTCGGCCTGATCAAGCAAGGCCCCCACTTGGGCGAGAAAGCTGGGCGGCCTGGACTTCAGCCGGCCACGGTGGTTTTGGCTGTGGTGATGCTGCGGCGCAGCCGGCGGGTCCAGCCGAAGGCGGCGGCGGCACCGAGCAGGGGCAAGGGGCCGGGTACGGCGGTGGCTTGTGGGGCGGCTGGTGGGCCGAGCACCACGTTGATCGTGTCGCCGGTGCCAGCGAGCGTCCAGGTGCCGATCAAGCCGGTGGTGGTGAAGCCCATGCCAGCCAAGGTGGTACTGTTGTAGATGGAGTTAGAAACCATGGGAGTGCCACTGATATAAGTGGTTTCAATGCCAAACAGCAGACTAAGTCCTTGAAGGAATGTAGAAACTCCGCTCGAACTATTTGCTATCGCGGCAACACTACCATTAAAAGTATCTGGCCCTGATGCTAAAGGATATTCAACCTTTACATTGTCGCCTCCGTTACATATCCTAGCAAAACTGGAAACGATGACGCCTTCGATAAAACCACTGCATTGGAAAGAACCAGGGTTTACTAAAACGGGCAGGTTGAGTGATCCATTGGTCTGAACGACGACATCCGAACCAAATTCAAAAATGTTGTAAGTAAGAATCGCCTCCGCCCGTCCGCCGCTCAGCAGCAGGGCTGCCGGGGTCGCCAGCAAGGAGGCCAGGCGCTTGAGGCGCTGGGCTGTGGTGGGAGCTGGAAGCAGCGATTTCATCCATATCAGCCAAGTTGAGAGATCATCCCCCCCCCCCGTTGTGTCAACATCCAGCCATCGCTCTTTGGGGATGGCTGACGCCATTTGGGGCCTCGGCCCCTCCAGCCGCTGGAACTCGCGCAGGTTCTGCGTGACCAGCAGCCGCTATCGGTGGAGGGAGCAGCCGTCGAACCGCAGATCATTGGCCCCGATCGGCGGATCGGCCCTGCACAGGGCTGCCCGTTGCTCACCGTGGAGGGTGCCCGCCACCGCTGGCCAGTCCACCACCACAGTTCCATCACCACGCTGGCCTTCCAGGCGGGAATCCTGCTCGATGGCTGATCCCGATGCGATTGCATATCTGCGTATGTCCCAGGACGATCTGGAAGAAGCCCGCGGATGCTTGAACTCTCAGGCTTTCGCGACAGCAGCATCGGCTTTTGCCGCAGCAGGCGACCGTCACTGTGAGCTGGGGGCAGAGCCTGTCATCTTCAGCAACCAGTTCTCCAGCTTCAATCCCTTCACCCGCTGGAATTCCCGCAGGTTGTCGGTCACCAGCACCGCCTCAACGACCAGAGCCTGGGCCGCAATCCAGAGATCATTGGCGCCGATGGGCTGGCCTTGACGCTCAAGATCGGCTCGCACTTGTCCATAGGCACGGGATGTGGCCCCATCTACCTGCACCAGCTCCAGACCTGCCACCAACTGATCCAGGCGCTCGCGGTTGCGCCGGGGCCAGGCGCTTTTGATCACACCGGTTTCCAGTTCCCCCAACACCACAACCGAAAGCCGCAGCTCAGCGGCATCGAGCTGGCTGAGGCGGTCCACCACCTCGGGCCGGCCTTTGATGGCAGCGATCAGGATGTTGGTGTCGAGCAGGTAAGCCAAGGTCAGTCGATGACTGCCACCGCCTCCGGCGGCGCGTCATCCGGTGCCTCGATCTCTGGAGAGTCGCCTCGCCAGAAGGGTTCGAACAGAGACGCCGCGCTGATGGCGGCCTCAGGCACCAGCCGCGCCACCGTGAGACCCCTGCGCGTGATGCGCACTTCAGCTCCGGCCTCCACTTCCGCCAGAAGGGCCGAGAAGCTGGCCTTGGCCTGCACAACAGGAACGGATCGCATCACGTCTCTTCTGACCACATGGTCAGATCATAGGACGTTCAGGTCGCTTCGAGTTCTTGCCGCAGGGGCGGTGGCAAGCGCAACCCGGCCAGAAAGGCCAAGGCCACCAGCAGGCACGAGGCCCACAGGCAGGCCTGAATTCCCCCCACCAGAAACAAACCGCCGGAGAGCAACGTGCCCAGCAGCCGGCCGGCCGCATTGGCCATGTAATAAAAACCCACGTTGAGGCTCACCGCTTCGGCGTCGCTATAGGCCAGCACCATATAGCTGTGGATCGAGGAATTCATCGCGAATACGGCGCCAAAGGCAACCAGGCCGACGACCACGGCAACGGCGGGGTTGGCCACTTGGCGCCAGAGGCTGATGGCGATCAGGGCCGGGATGGCCGTCAGCAGGGCACTCCAGAACTGCACGGCAGCCACCCCCGGGGGTGCGCTTTGGCCCCAGCTGCGCCGCAAGGCCGGGGCCGAGGCCTGGATGAGGCCGTAGCCGATCACCCAGAGGCCCAGGAAGCCGCCCACCTGCCAGTACTGCCAGCCCAGGGCCTTCTGCAGGAACACCGGCAACGCCACCACGAACCAGACATCACGGGCGCCGAACAGGAAGAAGCGCGCCAGCGACAACACGTTGATGCCCTGCGATTGGGACCACAGGGCCGTGATGGCGGGCTTTTGCTTCATGCGGCCGATCTCGCCGGGCAGCACCAGGGTCATCAAAAAGGACAGAAACAGGCCAGCGGCCATGGCCCCAACGGCGGCATTGAAGCCAATCGTGGTCAGCAGCAATCCCCCCAGGAAAAAGCCCACCCCCTTGAGGGCGTTTTTGGAGCCGGTGAGGATCGCCACCCATTGGAACAGCTGGTTCTCGCCCCGACCGGGATCGCCCGGGGTTGCCGGCACCACCGTTTTGATGGCGCTCTTGGCGCTCATCTTGTTGAGGTCCTTGGCGATGCCGCTGATCGCCTGGGCCACCATCACGTAGGCCACACTCAGCCAGCGCGGCCAGCCATCGGCCACCGGCATCAGCATCAGCAGGGCCGCCACCTGCAGCAGCGTTCCGGCCCAAAGCGTCAGCCGCAGCCCATAGCGAGCCCCCAGCCAGCCGCCGTAGAGGTTGGTGATGATGCCGAAGAACTCGTAGAACAGAAACAGCAAGGCGATCTCCAAGGTGGAGTAGCCGAGCTGGTGGAAGTGGAACACCACCAGCATGCGCAGGGCCCCATCGGTGAGGGTGAAGGCCCAGTAATTGGCCGTGACGACCGCGTACTGCTGCAACCCCGTCAGGTGTTTCATCGGGGGGCCCGTTCCAACGCAGCCACGTGGCAGGCCAGGTCCGCCATCCGACAGCTGTAGCCCCATTCGTTGTCGTACCAGGCGTAAACCTTGAGCTGGGTGCCGTTGACCACCATCGTCGACAGAGCATCGACGATGGCGCTGCGGGAATCGTTGACGTAGTCGATCGATACCAGCGGCCGGGTTTCGTAGCCGAGGATTCCCTGCAACGGCCCGTTGGCGGCGGCATCAAAGGCGGCACTAACCTGTTCAACACTCACCTCCCGCTCCAACTCGAACACCGCATCGGTGAGGGCGGCATTGAGCAGCGGCACCCGCACGGCGTGGCCGTTGAGCTTGCCCTGCAATTCAGGGAAAATCATGCCGATCGCCCGGGCCGAGCCAGTGGTGGTGGGGATCAGCGATTGCAGGCAGGAACGGGCCCGGCGCAGGTCGCTTTTGAAGCCATCCACCACCACCTGGGTGTTGGTGACGTCATGGAGGGTGGTGATCGAACCGTGGCGGATGCCGAAGCTTTCCTGCACCACCTGCACCACCGGTGCCAGGCAGTTGGTGGTGCAGGAGGCGGCGGTCAGCAGGCGGTGGCGGGCCGGGTCGTAGAGGTGATGGTTGACGCCGTAGACGATGTTGAGTGCTTCCTCTCCGGCGACCACGCCTTTCACCGGACAGGCCACGATCACCCGCTGCAGACCCGCCACAGCGAAGTAGGGCTCAAGGGTGGCGGCGGTTTTGAACTTGCCGCTGCATTCGAGCACCAGCTCCACACCGGCCTGAGGCCAGGGCACGGCGGTGGGATCTTTTTGCTGGCTGTAGCCCACCCGCCGCTGCTGCACCAAAAAGCTGTCGGGTTGGCTGGCCGGCCCCTGGTGGCTGGCCGCTTCGGGGGGGCATGCCACCGCCACCGGCCAGCGGCCATGCACCGAGTCGAACTCAAGCAAATGGGCGGCGGCGGCGGCATCCCCTGCCGGGTCGTTGACATGCACCAGCTCGATGCCGGGGCGACCCCAGAGGGCGCGGAACACCAGGCGGCCGATGCGGCCAAAGCCGTTGATGCCGATTTTCATCGTGGGCCGGCGAGGCCGGGGCAAGGCAGCGGCAGGTTATATCAAAATTGGTTGATGAATCAATCATTTTTGATGGGCGGCCTAGAATTGCTGTCATGCGTGTTCTGGATCACACCCTGCCGGCCGACCAGGCCCGGCTGCTGTTCAAGGTGCTGGGCGATCCGGTGCGGCTGAGCGTGATCGAGGCCCTGGCCGCTGGCGAGCGCTGCGTCTGCGAGCTCACCGGCGAGCTGGGCCTGGCCCAGTCCAAGCTCTCCTTTCACCTCAAGGTGATGAAAGACGCCGGCCTGCTGGAATCACGCCAAGAAGGGCGCTGGATCTACTACCGCCTGCGGGCCGAGGCCCTGCAGACCTTGCAGGATTGGCTGGCTGGCCTGGCCGCCCGTTGCCAGCGGCCCGCCCGCCCCTGCCCATGACCATCGCCAAGCTGTCCCTGCTGGACCGGTTGCTGCCGCTCTGGATTCTGATGGCGATGGCTGCGGGACTGCTGCTGGGGCGCAGCTTCCCCTCGCTGCAAGCGGCCCTCGATGCCGTGAAGTTGGGGCAGACCTCCCTGCCGATCGCCATCGGGCTGCTGCTGATGATGGTGCCGGTGTTGGCCAAAGTCCGCTACGAGGAGCTGGGCCAGGCCCTGCAGCAGCGGCGCCTGCTGCCCCTGTGCCTCTTGCTGGTGTGGGGTCTGGGCCCCCTGTTGATGTTTGCCCTGGCCTGGCTGTTTCTGAGCGACCAGGCCGACCTGCGCACGGGGGTGATCCTGATCGGCATCGCCCCCTGCATCGCCATGGTGCTGATCTGGATCGACCTGGCCGAAGGCGACAGGGAGGCGGCGGCACTGCTGGTGGCGATCAATGCCATCGTGCAGATTATGGGCTATGCATTTCTGGCCAACTTTTACCTTAAAGTCCTGCCCCGCTGGCTGGGTCTGCCCACCCAGGATGTGGTTTTTTCCTCCGCAGATATCGCCAAAGCCGTCCTCATCTTTTTGGGGATTCCCCTGGTACTGGGTTACTTGATTCGCCGGGTCGGAATTGCAATGAAAGGGAGGCGCTGGTACGAGCAATCCTTTTTGCCACGCCTCAGTCCCTGGTCCTTGATTGGCCTGCTATTTACAATTGTGGTGATGTTCGCCCTGCAGGGCGCGGTGATCACCTCTGAGCCCCTGCAGGTGGTGCGGGTTGCCCTGCCCCTGCTGCTCTATTTCGCCGTGATGTGGCTGCTCGCCTTTGGCCTGGGCCAGCGCAGCGGCCTCTCCTATCGCCAGTGCGCCAGCCTCGCCTTTACTGCCGCAGGCAACAACTTTGAGCTGGCCATCGCCGTGAGCGTGAGCGTGTGGGGGGTGACCTCAGGCCAGGCCCTGGCAGGCGTGATCGGTCCCTTGATTGAGGTGCCGGTGTTGTTGACGCTGGTTTACCTATCACTGGCGTTGCGGCGCCTCAGCTACGGGGCAGGGCCGCGTACAGAACCTTGAAGTGGGCTTGCTGCTGTTTGTGATCGACGATCGGTTCGGGGTAGCCGCGCCGCTCCAGGGGCGCGATCTGGCCGCTGATCAGATCGGGGGTGGCCACATGGGCCAGTTCCGGTAGCCAGGTGCGGATGTAATCGGCGTCGGCATCGAAGCGGCCGGCCTGGGTGGAGGGGTTGAAGATGCGCAGCGGTTTGGGATCCATGCCGCTGCTGGCGCTCCACTGCCAGCCGCCGTTGTTGGCCGCCAGGTCGCCATCCACCAGGTGGGCCATGAAGGTGGCCTCGCCCTGGCGCCAGTC
>JAPLIC010000014.1 GCA_026389315.1 Cyanobacteriota bacterium | reverse complement strand
ACCACAGCGTCGATCTGATCCGCCGCCGCAATCTCAGGCCCGAACTGCAGGCAAAGGTGGAAGCTGAGGCGGTGCCGCTCTGATGGAGGAAGGAGACATTCAGGCGCTGCGGGATATCCTTTTCAACATCGACAGGGCACTTGGTTTCCCCATCACCAGCTTTGAAGCCTTTGCAGAAACGGACTATCTGCAGGATGCCCTGTTGCGCTGCCTTGAGGTGATGGGTGAAGCCACCAAACGCCTGAGTGCCGACTGCCGCGCCAGCCATCCCGAGATCCCCTGGCGCGCCATGGCTGGACTGCGCGATGTGCTGATTCATGCCTATGACAAGGTCGACCTCCAGGAGGTGTGGCAGGCCTACCGACAACTCACGGGGCTGCGGCAGAAGATCGCGGTGATTCTTGGCCATGCTCTCTGATTTCAAGTGGCCTCCCGGTGCAGCACCGCCACCAGCTTCAGGTAGGGGCGGGGTCGATCGTCATCACCTCACTTGACATGACCCCCATCTGTGGTCCAGTTCCTATGAGAGCTGGTGGGTGTGGTCAGGCCGCCTTCTATTGCTGGAGGACTTCCAGGGACGTACGCCCTTGGAGAGCCGAATGTGGTCTGTAGGTACTTAGCGATACATTGTATACAGCACTGCCAATACTTTTGCTTTTGGTAACGATGCGAAGATGCAATGCGGGTCTGGCCAACAACAGGATCAAGATTTCTGTGCATGTCGACAGGCGTTCCGCCAACTTCGCCCGCTGACTCTTCTGGGCGCCGCAGGCCCGCTCCGCCACGTTCTGGCATTCATCGATCACGATGCACCAGGGCTGCATCGGTGGGAACGTAGCGGTGCAGGTGGGCCACATCCGCGATCCCAGAGCCAGGACGGCTTCAGGCACGCGATCGGCCTACGTGCTGCTGTTTACCGTTACCCAGCCACCAGGGGACTCGGCAACCACTCTGGGGGATGGCGAGTCGGTCGCTGGTTTTGATGACCTGAAGCATGGTGCCCCCCCCCGCCCTCAACGACTGAAGTGGGCCTTGGCGTCGTAGAGGGTTTCGGCGTCGATGCGGGCCAGCCCGCGCTCGGCGGCGAAGGCTTCGGTGTTGCGCCGCACCTTGCCGCGCACGAAGAAGGGGATCTTGTGGAGTTCCGCTTCGCCATCTGGAGTCCAGACGGGTGGGCCAGCAACTGCTGTATCGACCGCCTGAATCGGCTCGGCAGCGACCGCGACCACCGGTTCGGCCAGCGGTTCGGCCACCAGTGTCGCCGTAGCGGTATGCCCAGACTGCAGAGTCGCCACCTGCGCAGCCGCGCCCCCGTGCCATGGGTCGGCCGACGGCGCCGCCGCCGGAGCTGCCACCGGCACCGTCGCCGGTGCCCCATCGCCCAGGTGGCTGCGGTGGCCGTCGACAAACTCGAAGTCGTGGCGGAACATGCCGATCAGGTGCTCCTCCAGCCCCATCATCAGCGGATGCACCCAGGAATCGAAGATCACATTGGCCCCCTCCCAACCCATCTGGGGGGAATAGCGGGCCGGCACATCCTGCACATGCAACGGCGAGCTGATCACCGCGCAGGGAATCCCCAGGCGCTTGGCGCTGTGGCGTTCCATCTGGGTGCCGAGCACCAGTTCGGGGGCCGCCTCCGCCATCGCCTTTTCCACCGCCAGGTAGTCGTCGCTGATCAGGGCTTCCAGCCCCAGCTCCTTAGCGGCGGCCCGCACCTCCCGGGCTTGCTCGCGGCTGTAGGTGCCCAGGCCCACCACCTCAAAACCCAACTCCTGGCTGGCAATGCGGGCCGCAGCCAGGGCGTGGGTGGCGTCGGCAAAGATGAACACCCGCTTGCCGGTGAGGTAAGTGGAATCGACGGAACGGGAATACCAGGGCAGCCTCGATTCAGCTTCGTTCGTTGCCCCAATCTCCACCCCCAACAGCTCGCTGATTTCCTTGAGGAAGTCGCCGGTGGCGCCGATGCCAATCGGCACCGTTTTGACCGTTGCCATGCCGAAACTGCGCTCCAGCCAGCTGCATACCGTGCCCGCCACCTCCGCATAGAGGCAGACATTGGCGTCCGCCTCAGGCAACCGCATCAGGTCTGCGGGCCTGGCCCCCAGCGGCGCCACCACACTGACCTCAATGCCATGGCTTGCTAACAGCTTGCTGATTTCCAGCACGTCGTCGCGGCAGCGGAAACCCAAGAGGCTCGGTCCCAGCAGGTTGACCCTGGGTCGCCGCCCCTCCTGGCGCCAGCGTTGCGGGGAGGGTTTGACGAATCCCGGAGCGGGCATTTGTTCTTTGAGCAGGCCCCGCACCAGTTGGTAAAAGCTTTCGGCGGCACCCCAGTTTTCTTTTTTGGAATAGGCCGGCAGCTCCAAGCTCACAACCGGCACCCCGCCCAGGTCCATGCCATGGGCCAGGGATCCGGGTTGGTCCTGGATCAATTCAGCGGTGCAGCTTTCGCCCACCAACAGGGCCTCGGGCTGGAAGCGATCCACGGCGGCCTTGATCGTGCGCTTGACCAGCTCGGCCGTATCGCCCCCCAGGTCCCGGGCCTGGAAGGTGGTGTAGGTGACAGGCGGGCGGCGGTTGCGCCGTTCGATCATCGTGAACAGCAGATCGGCGTAGGTGTCGCCCTGCGGCGCGTGCAGCACGTAGTGCACCCCTTCCATCGAACTGGCGATGCGCATGGCGCCCACATGGGGCGGGCCTTCGTAGGTCCAGAGGGTCAGTTCCATGGGGCCGGTGATCGGGAAACAAAAGGTGGGATGGGGAGCTCGGACGAGCAAGCTCAGACGAGCAAGCTCAGACGGCCAGGCTCATAAGGCCAGGCTCAGATGGCCGGTCAGACGAAGGAAAGCAGCTGGCGGCGATGCAGGGGGCGGGCGAACAGTTCGGCCAGCTCACCGGCCTGGTCGCAGCCGTGGATGGGGCTGAAGACCAGTTCGATCGACCACTTGGTGGCGATGCCCTCGGCTTCGAGGGGATTGGCCAACCCGAGTCCGCAAACCACCAGATCGGGTCGCTCGGCCCGGACCCGCTCCAGCTGTTTCTCCACATCCTGGCCCTCGCTGAGGCGGGTGCCGGCGGGCAGCAGGGCCATTTCGGCGGCCATCAGTTGGCGGTCCAGGTAGGGGGTGCCCACCTCCACCAGGTCCATGCCGCATTCGCGGGCCAGGAAGCGGGCCAGGGGGATTTCCATCTGGGAGTCGGGCAACAGGAACAGGCGGCGCCCCTCCAGCGCGCGGCGGTGGGGTTCGAGGGCGCGGCGACCGCGAACCTCCAGCGGATCGAGCACGGCGGCGACAGCCGCGGGGGCCAGGCCGAAGGCCGCCGCCGCCGCTTCCATCCAAAGCCGGCTCCCCTCCACCCCAAAGGGATAGGGGCTTTCGATCAACTTGGCGCCCCGGTGCACCAGCGCCCGGGCGGTGCCGCTCAAGAAGGGTTGGGCCAGCAACAGGCGGGTGCCAGCTCCCACCGGCGGCAGCTCGGTGGAGCGCCGCGGGGGCAGGCTGCGCACCCGGGGCACCCCCATCCGCTCAAACAACAGCCGAAAACGATCTTCGACCGCATCGGCCAGGGTGCCGACAATCAACAATTGATCTTCGTCGCTGCTCGGCATCAGCGGCAGCATCGCCATCAGGGCGTGGTCCTCCCCCTGGGTGAAGGTGGTTTCGATGCCACTGCCGGAATAATTCAGCACCCGCACCCGGCCCGCCAGCTGGGCACTGAGCCGTTCGGCGGCCCGTTGCAAATCGAGCTTGATCACCTCGCTGGGACAGGAGCCCACCAGAAAAAGGGTGCGGATCTCGGGGCGGCGCTCCAGCAGCTCCCGCACCAACCGGTCCAGCTCGTCATTGGCATCGGCCAGGCCCGCCAGATCCCTTTCCCCCAGGATCGCCGTGCCGAAACGCGGTTCGGCAAAGATCATCACCCCCGCCGCGCTCTGGATCAGGTGGGCACAGGTGCGGGAGCCCACCACCAGGAAAAAGGCATCGGGCATGCGGCGATGCAGCCAGACGATCGAGGTCAGCCCGCAGAAAACCTCACGCTGGCCGCTTTCCTTGAGCACCTCAGGCAGCGCGAGATCGGCGCTGATGGGTGGGGCGACCATGGGATGTTGAGCATTTCACCCCAGGCTTAGCCAGCCAGGTCCCTTGCCTGGGGGATGGCTTTACAACTGTTGGGGGAAAGGGCCGGCGCGGGTCGGCTGGCGTCAGGATCGGCTGACGCAAGGGTCGACTGACCCAAGGGTCTGCTGGCGTCAGGGTGGAGCCGGGGCATCACGGCAAAGGGCTTGGAAATACAACCAGCGCCCCAGGGTGGTCAAGGGCATCAACACATAGGTGATTGGATTGGGAGTCACAATAATCAAACTGCAATTCCAACCAGCCTGACGCACGATTTCGTTGGCCACAAAAGCCGCGCCCATCCCCCCCACCGGATTTAGATTGGAGCGAAACGGGCCCAACACCAGGCGGCGAATCCTCAGTCCCGGAAACCCCGATGCCCCATCAGCTCGCTCCAGGACAGGGGCCCGCAGACTGAGCAGTTGGCCGATCAATCGTTTGCTGATTTCATACAGCGGGCTGATCGCCACCTGGATTTCCGCCTCCGAGGTGTTGACCCATACCTCCGGGCGGGGACGGCCGGCCGCAGGCCGCGAGCGTGCCACCTGGGCGAAGAGTTCCAGCAGGCGCCAAAAGCTGAGGGCATTCACCTCAAGGGAGCGCTCCACGCTGTCCACGCTGCGGTCGCCATGGACATTGATGCCATGGTTGAGCACCAGCAGGTCGACTTCCGCCAGCAGGGGGCCCAGCGCCTCCTCCTGGCCCACCGCCCAGCACACCTGCCGCAGGGGGATGGGACAGCCTTGGGCGTCCTTGATTTCCAGGGGGATGCTGCTGCTGGTCAGGGCGATCAAACGGTCACCGCGGCGATGCAGGCGCCGCAGCAGGGCCTGGCCCAGGCTGCCTGAGGCGCCGGTGATCGCCACCGTGCGGGCCCCCTGGGGTGGGGCCTGGTTGATGGGGTCAGGGGCGGCGGCCATCGACGACGGCTTGGGCGAACGGTGTCGCCAGCATCGGACGGGGCGGGGCGGTTGCCTAAATTGATGTCCAACTTTGCTACCAGTGGGGTCATTCCATGCCCACCGCCTTGCTGATCGGCTCCTGCGAACCCTTCAGTGGCAAATCGGCGGTGGTGCTGGGCCTGGGCCGCCAGCTGCTGCGCCTTGGGGTCGGTTTGTCCTTTGGCAAGCCCCTGGCCAGTGACTGTGACGATGACCAACGGGTCCAGCAGCCGGGCGATCCGCTGTTGGACCCGGACGTGCGCTTCGTCGGCAGCACATTGGGACTACCCGAAAGCCAACTGATCCCGTCGCTGCACACCATCAACGCCGATACGGCCCATGACCGTCTGCTGGCGGGCGATCTGGCTCCTGGTGCCGGTTTCGAGGCCCTCAAGCAGCGCCTGCGGCAGGGGGCGGATGACCTGGCCTTGCTTGAGGCCGCCGGCAGCCTCAGTGAAGGCCAGCTCTATGGCCTCAGCCTGGTGCAACTGGCCCGCGGGCTGGAGGCCCCGGTGGTGCTGGTCCACCCCTGGAAAGACAGCCGCAGCGTTGACGGCTTGCTGGAGGCCCGCTCCCAGCTGGGGGATGGGCTGGCGGGGGTGGTCCTGAATATCGCCGAGCCTGACCAGGTGTCCCTGCTGCGCCAGGAGGTGGTGCCGGCCCTTGAGCGTCTTGGCATCAAGGTGTTTGGCGTGATGCCCCGCAGTCCGATGTTGCGCAGCATCAGTGTCGAAGAGTTGGCCCGGCGCTTGGGGGCGCGGGTGCTTTGTTGCAGCGAGCAGCTGAATCTGCTGGTGGAAACCCTCTCGATTGGCGCCATGAATGTCAATTCGGCCATGGAGTTCTTCCGCCGCCGGCGCAACATGGCCGTGATCACCGGCGCCGATCGAACCGACATCCAGCTGGCCGCCCTGGAGGCCTCCACCCAGTGCCTGATTCTGACGGGGGTGGGCGAACCGCTGCCCCAGCTTCTCAATCGGGCCGAGGAATTGGAGGTGCCCGTGCTCAAGGTGGACCACGACACCCTCACGACCGTCGAGGTGATCGAGGCGGCCATCGGCCACGTACGTCTGCACGAACCGGTCAAGGCCACCTACGCCATCCGCTTGGTGGCCGAGCATTGCCGTTTCGACTCCCTCTTCGAACGCCTCAAGCTGCCTGCCGTTGTCTGAAGGTTGGTGCCAAGGCGGATCGGGCCGGTGGCTGCTAGTTTCGTAAGTACGAATGCGGGCTTTGGGTGACCCGGTCCCTAGATCTTCCAACAATTGGTCGGGTCGACACGTTGGCCCAGGAACTGGCGATGCTCCAGGACCGGGGTAAGCGGCGCATTGCCTTTCTTGGCAGTCGCCATGTGCCAGTGGTTTCTATCCATCTGGTGGAATTAGTGGCCCGTTCCCTGGCCCAGGAGGGACACAACCTGATGACCTCCGGCTCCCAGGGGGTCAATGCGGCCGTGATCCGCAGTGTCCTTGATGTGGACCCTTCCCGCCTCACGGTGCTGCTGCCCCAGAGCCTGGATCGGCAGCCGGCCGAATCCAGGGAGCAACTTGATCGGGTCTTGCATCTGGTCGAAAAGCCCGAGCACGATGAGTTGCCCTTGCCGATCGCCAGCAGCCTCTGCAATCAGGAAATCATCAGTCGCTGTGACCAACTGATCTGCTTTGCCTTCCATGACAGCGAGACCCTGCTGGCCAGTTGCCGCACGGCCGAAGACATGGGCAAGGTCGTCAGCCTGATGTTCTTCGACTGAGGCTGTTTCAAGCCGTTCAGAGGGGCCGAACCGGCAGCACCTGCAGCCTGGTTCCCTCCCTTCCCATCACGGTCACGGCGTGGCCAGGCAGCAACGGTATCCCCGGTTCCAGGTTGGTGGCGGCCCAGCTTTGGCCCTGCCAACGCACCCTCCCCAAGCCGTCGTCTTCAAAGGCGCTGATCACCTCGGCGGATTCGGCCCGGCTGCTGGGGGGCAGGGGCCGTTCGCCGTGGCGCCGATCCCAGTGGCGCAGCCAGCCATAGCCCAGGGCCAGCAGGACGGCAAACAGCAGGGCCTGCAGGGTCGTGCTCAGGGCCGCAGTGGCGGCCGTCAGCAAGGCCACCGCCAGGGCCGCCAGGCCGGCCACCAACAGCAGGCCATCGCCATCGAAGCCCACCAGGGCCAAGGCCAGCAGCGGCAGACCCGCCAGCAACCAGAACAGAGCTGGGGTGAGGGGCATGGGGGCGCAGGAGATCCGGGGGCGGCCAACTTGCCTATGTTGATGGATTAGGGCCGCTGGCGATGGAAACCATTCTTCTGCCTGTTCTGGCCGTCCTGGCCGTGTTGGGCATCAGCAGTGTCAAGGTGACCAGCAGCAGCCAATCCCAGCTGGTGGAGCGGCTGGGCAAGTACAACCGCCAGCTTTCGCCGGGGCTTTCGTTGGTGTTGCCGGGGCTGGAGCGGGTGGTGAGCCACCAGTCCCTCAAGGAGCGGGTGCTGGACATCCCCCCCCAGCAGTGCATCACCAGCGACAACGTCTCGATTGAGGTCGATGCGGTGGTCTATTGGCAGTTGCTTGAGCACGAACGGGCCTATTACGCCGTCGACAACCTGCAGGCGGCGATGGTCAATTTGGTGCTCACCCAGATCCGCGCCGAGATGGGCAAGCTGGATCTCGATCAAACCTTCACCACCCGTTCGGAGGTGAATGAGGTGTTGCTGCGGGAATTGGACCAGGCCACCGACCCCTGGGGCGTCAAGGTGACGCGGGTGGAACTGCGGGACATCCGGCCGACCGTGGGGGTGCAGCAGGCGATGGAGCAGCAGATGACCGCCGAGCGGGAAAAACGGGCGGCCGTGCTGCGCTCTGAAGGCGAACGGGAATCCCAGGTGAATGCGGCCCGGGGGCGGGCCGAGGCCCTGGTGCTCGATGCCCGGGCCCGCCAGGAGGCCCTGTTGCTGGAAGCCGACGCCCAGGCCAAGCAGCAGTTGCTGCTGGCCCGGGCCCGGGCCGAAGCCGCCGCCGAATTGGCCAAGGCCATGGAAGCCCATCCGGCGGCGGCCGAAAGTTTGAGGCTGCTGCTCGCCCATGACTGGATGGCCATGGGTCAGGAGATGGCCCATGCCAAAGGCGGCAGTGTCTTGATGGTGGACCCCCAAAGCCCCGCCGCCCTGTTGGCCGCCCTCAAGGGGCTTCAGGAAAAAGGCTGAAACGGCAGCTACCCCTACCGGCCCATCGCAGCCGGCGGCCATGGCCCTGGGGGGGGCGATCAGGCCGGCCAGCGCCAGGCGGCCCGTTCCAGCACCGTCTGGCCGGGCAGCAGCGTGGCCCCCAACTCCCGTTCCAGCCGCAGCAGCCGGCAGCCCGGGCTGTCCTCCAAGGCGGTGATCAGGGCCTCGGCGTGGGCCACCACCCACACCTGGGTGCGCTCGGCCACCGCAGCGATCAGCCGGGCGAGGGGCTCCAGCAGATCGGGGTGGAGGCTGTTCTCCGGTTCGTTGAGCACCAGCAGCGGCGGTAGCCGCGGGCTGAATAGGGCCGCCGCCAGCAGCAGGTAGCGCAAGGTGCCATCGGAAAGCTCGCTGGCCTCGAGCGGCCGCAGCAATCCCGGTTGATGCAATTGCAGCCGGAAGCTTGGCCCACTGGTATCCACCGTCAAACGGCACCCTGGGAAGGCAGCGCCGATGGCGGCCTGCAGGCCTTCGTGGTCGCCGATCTCGATGATCGTCTGCACGGCGGCGGCCAGGTCGCCGCCGTCGGCCGCCAGGGACAGGGTGCGGGTGGCGATGCGCCCGCTGCGGGCGGGGGCCTGACGGTCGGTGCGAAAGCTGTCGTAGAAGCGCCAACTCAGGATCATGCGCCGCAGCTGGAACACCTCAGGCGCCTCCAGGGGGTCGGAGACGGCGGTCAGCAGGCTCTCGTGGGGCGAGACCTCCAGGGCGAGCGGCTGGCTGCGGCCGCCCTCGCCGCAGCGCTCCACCACCGCGCCGCTGCGCTGCACCAGCAGGCTGCGGGGATGGAAAGGTCCGCCGGCCCAGATCCACTCCCGCTTGATCTCCGGATCGAGCACAAAGGCACTGCTGTGGTCATCGGCCCGGTATCCCAGCTCAATGGCGTAGGAAAGCGAGGCGCCGGCCATGCCCAGTCGCAGCCGCGCCGCCTCCCGCCTGCCGCTGCTGCCCTGCACCGGCTGCTCGCCGCGGCGCATCTCCCTGGTGGTGCGCTCCGGCCCGGCCCAGAACACCGCCGGCAATCCCCCCTCGGCGGCCAGGGCCGCCACCAGCTCACCGCGGGCCGCGGCGGCGATCAGGCCCAACGAGCGATAAAGGTTGCTCTTGCCGCAGCCGTTGGCCCCGCACACCACGGTGAGACCCCCAAGGGGCAAAACCCCCAGGGGCACCGTGAGCTGCTGCAGGGAGCGATAGCCGGCCACCGCCAAATGGCTGAGGCTTGGAGTCGCGCTGCCGCCATTCGCTGTCGGGGTCTTGCCCTTCACCGGCATACACGGCTCGGCGCAGTTTGGCTCGGCGCGGTGGGGGTCAAGGCCAGGGCGGCTGCTGGTTCAGAACTTGAGCATGCTGGTGGGCCGCAGGATCCAACCGGCTTCACCGGCCTTGAGCTTGTAGCAGATCTGCCGTTGGCCGCCTGTGGCCTTGGCGTTGCTGTCGCCTGGTTTGTAGATCGGGAAGCGACGCGCCAGGCAGTCCTCCACCACCTGGAACTGGTCGTGGCCCTGGTAGCCCTCGGCGTTGGCGCCCGTGAGTTCCGGCAGGGTGATCGGCGAGAGCTCGTTGCCTTTGATCACGGCGTAGCCCACCACCTCGCCGTAGCTGCCGCTGCCGGCACCCTGCACGTACACGTAGATCTCGGGCAGGCCGTTGGCGTTGAGGTCCGCCACCTCGGCGCCCACCACCTGGCCATTGACCGTTTGGCGGATCGGCTTGATCGCTGGCTTGGCGCCGGTGGTGGTGATCGTCAGTTGTTGTTGGGAGCCCTCACCGCTGCTCTGGACCTGGAAGCTGGTGCCTTGAAGCTGCATGGTTTTGTTGAAGGCGGCGCCGGCCCAGGCGCTGCCGGGCATAGCGGTGGCCAGCAGCAGGGCGGCGGCGGCGGTGAGTTGGGGGACGAAGCGCATCAATGGCAGAGCAGTTGGGGGAAGGAACCATTCACAGCATGGGGCCCAGCAGCGCGCCCGAGGAAGGCTGGAATGGCCTGGGGCAGGTGGGGATTCCTACCGGCCCTCAGGGTGATCACAGCCTTGACACTTCAGCCCTGTGCCCCGGATGCGCCTATCGACTGCGCTGAGGGCATTGGCCCAGCCTGTCATTGTTTGTGGGCCGAATTGCGCCAAATTTAGGGTACGAATCATCGAATCAGAAGGCGATCAGGGCTGGTCACAACTCAGCACCAGCGCCTTGGGATACTGGCGCCGCAGAGACGCCATCTGTTCGCGATTCCCCTCACCAACGCTGGCGAGCCTGGCGAATTGCTCAAGCGATGGTGCCTTGGAGTTCAGCCGCACTCCCAAGACGTTCGCCTCAATCACGGGAGAGAGGCGCTGCTGAGAAAGTTGATCTTTGATCAATAATTCGCGATAGCGATCGACCAGATGGTGCCGCTGCTCTTCGCTGCAGAAACTGCGATCCACCAGCAAGGGCTGCACGGGGGTTGGCGCCAATTGGCTCAGCAGCGAGGCCAGACCCAGCTGGGTGATCCAACAGGCGCCAAGCACCACCATGGAGAAGGGGCTCAAGCGAGCAGGAAACAAACTGAAGGCTGAATGACGCATCGGAAAGGACGATGAAGTGGATTTAGAGATTGGTTTGGAAGAGGTCCTTCATCAGGGGCATAACCAAAGCTGGAGTCCCCTGATAAACCAGGCTTTCGCGCAGGTCTGCGATGGACTTGAGCTCATGTTGATTCACCTCTCCATAGGCAATCGGGGTGATCACGATACCGCTCTTATCAATGACGTCACGCATAGTGCCAAAGTCCAATCCCTGGGTGCGTTGGCCATCGGTTAGTAGCAACAAGTGGAAACGACCGTTGGGATCCTTCTGACGTGCTTTCATCAAATCCGCCATGCCCACGGCCAAACCGTCATAGAGAGCAGTGGGGCCATCTGCCTGCAAGCTGTTGATGCTGGCGATCAGTTGTCGGCGTCCCCCGGCATTGATCGGCTGGAGTGGCATCTGGCGCACGGGATGGTCGCTGAAGCTGATCAAACCAACCTGATTACCGTCATTGATCGCAGGAGTGGCCAGGGTGATCGCCTTCTTGAGCTGGCTGAGGCGCTGCTCCTTGTTCATGGAGCCGCTGGTGTCTATAACCAGCTGCAAGTACACGGTGCGGCCACCATCCTTGCGTTGTTTCCACAGGGTTTGGGCCTGACTGAGCAGGGCGCCATCAGGCTGGGGCGGTTTGGCAGCGGCAGCGATGCCTTGCGGTTCGCCGTAGCCCCGCTGCTTGGCCAGGGCCTGCATCGGCTTGGAGCTGGCGAATTGGGCAAACCGTTGCAGGGCCAGCCGCTCTTGGGCCGTGGTCCAGGGAAAGGCGGCCAGCGGTGAATTCTGGGGTGTGCCGAAGGGCACCTCCACCAGATCCTCGAAGCCCGGTTGCTGCTTCAATTGGTTGAAGCTCTGGTGCGCCATCACGACCGCATCGAAGCGACTGGGCTGGCTTTTCCACATCTGAATCGATTGGGGGTAGGTCGGTGCGGTGCCGACAGTTCTTTGTTGCAGTAGATCAAACCCCTTGGTGATCTGGGGGCGGTTCAATTCAGCGGCGGTCAGGGGTTTGCGGTCTTGGCCATGGCCGGCAAGCACCCAGAGTAGGGTCTGCAGGAAATCCAATCCAGCCGAGCTGGTGTAGGGGTTGGAATAGCCCAGCTTCAAGTTGCCGGCAAGGATCTGGTCGACCACCTGCCCGAAGTTGATCTCGCTTGCAGAACCTTGATTCAGCCGTTGCCAGGCGGATTGGCGTACGGCGATCACCGTGGTGTTGGCGACAAGCTTGTCGCTGATCAGCGTGGTGGTAAGGCCCTGGTGGCGCAGCAGTTCCAGCCAGGACTGGCCGGCGGGGGAATAGCCTGCCGGCCGCATCTTGCCGGCGGCCAGCATCTGGGCGCCAAGACCCGATGGAATGGCGCGGACCACCACCTCGATCGGTGGACCGCCGCCGATCCGCTCGCGGCGCTGGTTGAAGCGCTCCGCCACATCCACCAGCCAACGATTTTCAGGATGTCTGCCGTCAGCCTTCTCCACCGAGCTGACGATTTCGATCCGCTGCACGGTCGTGCCGGGGTTCTGGGGCAGCGCATCGGCGCCGTAGAGCGGAAACGCCTCAACCGCTGGCAGGCGATCAGCAGCTGTGAGGGCCGAGGCTGCCGTGTCGGCAGGATCCATGGTGATTGCATCGGCCGTTTGCACTTCGATGGCGGGGAGGATCTTGCTTTCGAGCTGCTGCAGGGCTGCCTCAGGAGAAGTGATGGGTGTGCGCCAGGCAGGTTGCAGCATCCGGAAGATGAAAACCGAGCCAAACAAGATCAAAACAGTTTCGGGCCAAATTCTAATGAAGGTTTTCATAGTGCTTTGGTGAGTAGGTGTTGAAAATCGATGGGTTCGCCCGGATGGAGCATGGATTGTTCCAGGGCGCTGTCGTGAATTTCCTGCAGCCTTCTGATGTGGCTGCTCAGATGGTTTTGGAGCTCCTCCATGCGCCGGTTGACCAGCCCATAGCTGCCGGAGAGTGGCGAAGGGGCGTGCAGTTCCAGCTGCTGCATCATTCGCCCCACCGTTTCAATCCGATCAAGCAATTCCTCCATGCAAACCAGCAAGGGAACCGCCGCCTGCGGTTCCAGCTCGATACAGCGAGCGGCTTGAGAGCGAATCGCTTCCATCTGCGTGGCGAGGCCCTCCCAGCGCAAGCGCCAGATCGCATTTTTGGCCCCGTTTCCGCATAATTGATTCAGGCGGTTTTGCAGGCCCCTGGCCTCCAAGAGGCTCGCCTCTAGGAGGCTCGCCTCAAGGAGGCTGTTGGCCTTCGATGCGCTGTTGGCAAGAAAGGGGTTGGGGGCCCGTGAGCGGCGCCGTTGCCAGAAGCTCCCCGCCGCCAGGGGTGGTACCACGGCACTCAGCAGCACGGGCCAACGCAGGCCGAGCCCACCGACGACCAGGGCTGAACCCAGGGAGAATCCCAGGGCTAACGACAGGGCTTCGCTGTTTTGGCGGGACTGCGCTGGATAACCGCGGGCGCGGTGACCAAGAGAGACGGGAAAGGTCATCGGCTGGGGGGACGAAAAGGGTTGAAAAGCAAGCGGAATGATCCGGTTGAATGAACGATCTTCGATCAAGCCAATCAGGTCAATATTGGCGGCATGGAGACAGGTGTAATGAGATGGAAGCAGGACGGCATGCCAAGGCGGAAACCGAGCTAGAGGGGCTGGATGTCCTGCCACTGGGGGGATCTCCATCTGATTTAAATTTTGCTGCTAAAATCAGCAGAATCAGGCTTCCATCTCGGTCCATATTTCATGCACTTATTGGCCCGCCCCCATCAGATTCTGATCGTCCTGCCCTTGCTGGTTCTGGCGTTGCTGACGCCGCTGCCCGGCCCAGCCTCACCGCTGCCGGCCTGTCTCGGCGAAACGCGCTCGCTGGTGATCTCCAGCGGCATGCCCTACACGCCGCTGCGGGTGCAGGGCCGCAGCGGCTTTTTCGTGCTCGATCTGGGGGCTGATGGCAGCGCCATTTCGCCTGGCACCTTTCTGGGCAGGCGGGGTCCGGTGCCGCTGCAGGGCAGCAGCAACACGTTTGCCGGCGTCGATTTCTTCGGACCGTTGGCGCCGTTGCGCCTCAATGTGCAGGACCACAGCGGCATTCGCGGCCCCCTGCCCCAGGCGGGTCTGATCGGCACCGATCTGTTGCGCCAGCATGTCTGGACCCTGGATTACGCCAATGGGCTGCTGCGTCGCGCTGATCAGGCCAGCTTCTGTGCCGATGGCGAATTACGCCAGGCCGGCTTCCAGCCCCTCTCCAGCGCTGGCTATTTCGGCACCAATGCGGCCGCGCTCCACTGCCCCGCCGCCCCCCAGCGCGGCCCTTGCCCCAATATCCCCTCGATTCCGGCGCGCATCGGCTCCAGCATTGCCGTGGCCCAGGTCGATACCGGCTACGACGACGGCCTCCATGCGCCGTCCCTGAACATCAACCGCGCCTGGTTCAACCAGTTGAGCCGAACCGTGCGGCTCGAGCCCCATCCCGAAGCCAACTTGACCCTGAGCACCTGCGCCGGGGTGAGTGAGCAGGTGCTGGCCTACCGCCTGCCGCCGGGAAAGGGGGTGGAGTTGGTCGGCAGTGATGGCTCGGCGGTGCGCCGCATGGAGGGTGTGACCCTGTTCCTCAAGGACACACCGGCTGGCGCCCGGCGTTGCGGCGGCATTGGCACCTGGGACCGCCCGGCGGCCCAATTGGGTGCCAGCTTCGTCAATGACGGCACTTTGGTGGTGGATCCTTTCCGTCAGCGATTGTGGTTCCGGCCGGGGCCCATAGAACCTGACGCCTCCCGGGTGGACGTCTCCGCCCCCCGCTCTCATGGCACCAACCCATCGCGTTTGGCTTGGCTGATGGCGCGATCGAGGCGCGTTACCATTGCGCCATCCAAGTTGGGGGAATAGACGAAGGCCTGGGATTCCCGGTAGCTGTCCTTGAGGGCCAGCCGCAGCCGGGAGCGCTGATCCGGTGGGGTTTGCTCCAGCACGTAGACAAGCTGCTGCTCATCGGCGAGCACCCCGTCGGCTATGCCTTGCCGCAGCAGCTCCGGCCCTTGCTCGACCGTGCTCAGGCTCACCAGCTTCACCCGGCCAGCCAGGGGCGGAATCTTCAGTAGATGTTCACTGACGCTGCCGGGCCGCACCGCGATCCGCAGGCCGATCAAATCCGTCAGCCTGCGGGGCTGGAAACCGCGTGCCGCCGGCTCGCGCAGGGCATCCAAGGTGATGGTGCTGACGATCATCGAGGCGCCGATGATGCGCACAAGCCAGGCCAGCAGCACCAGGGCATGGCCGCGGGTGCGACTGACGATCATGTTGGTGCCCGGGCCTGAGGCCAACACCTGGTAAATCAAGGCAAAGCGGCGCAGCTGCTCCCGTTTGCTGCTGCTGTCTTTCCCCCGGTGCTCATCCAGCCAGACGACGCTGCTGATCAGGCCGATCGCCAGCAGATAGCCCCCGATCACCTTCAGCAACTCGGTATTGACAAGGGTGGTGAGCAACCTCAGGCTGTTGGCTCCCGCTTCTGCGGGCAGCATCAGGGCCAGGCCCCGCTCCTGGAACACCAGACTGAAGCGGTATTTGCCCACTCTCTCCGGCGCCATCGTCAGGCAGCCGACGCCGATGTCGACCTGATCATTGCGGGCGGCCTCCAGCAGGCTGCGGGGATTGGGATAGCCGCTCATCAGGTAAGCCAGGTCCTCACGCCGGGCAATCAACTCCCACAGTTCCACCGCCCGACCCTGCCACTGCCCCCGGTTTTTTTGCAACGAACAAGGGGGCGATCCATCGAGAACCCCCACCCGCAGCACCCCGGCGGCCAGCGCTGGCAGGGGAACGGCCAGCAGCAGCAAGAGCAACGCAGGCCAGGGGCGCAGCGACCTGTTCATCGCCACCAGCGCCACCAGGGCTGGCGAAGCGCTTTGGCATGGCTGCCATCGCAGAGGGGATGGCGCCTTGATCGGCCGCAGCCACACATCTGCACCAAGCTGGGTTCGCGCAGCCGGAGCTCGTAAGACACCCTGCCGCTGCCCAGATGGGAGCCGTCGCACATCCAGCCGTGGCGACTGCGGCCGCAGCCGCATAGCTGATGCACCCCTGCCGCCAGCTCCAGGGGCTGGGGACCAGCTGCAGGGCAATCGGACTCTGCCATGTTTGTAGTGCCCAAGGGTCCTGGCCTGCAACCAGTTTGGGCCGTTGCGGCCTGGCTTGCCAAGGGTATGGCAGTTCCTGCCAAGGCAGGTGCGAAGGCCGGTGCGAAGCGAGGGATGATGGGTGCAGCGTCAGGGCCTGGCCCCGGCAAGCCCAGCACCAGAGACACCCGTGACGATCGTGCCCATGCCAGCCCCCTCGAGTGCCTGCGATTCAGCCACAACAACCAGCTTTGCTGAATTTGGCCAACGGGCCGACTATTCGTTGCTGGATTCCCTCCAGGCCGATCCCCAGGCCAGCGGCGATGGCCACGATCACAAGCCCCGCCAGGTGTTCTCCGGCCATTACGTGCCGGTGACCCCCACGCCGCTGCCAGCGCCGCAGTACGTGGCCCACAGCGGCACATTATTCAACGACCTGGGTCTGGACGAAGGGCTGGCCCACGACGAAGACTTCTTGCGGCTGTTTTCCGGTGACATCAGCGTGGCGCGCCAGCCGCTGCGACCGTTTGGCTGGGCAACCGGTTATGCCCTCTCGATCTACGGCACCGAATACAGCCAGCAGTGCCCGTTTGGAACCGGCAATGGTTATGGCGATGGCCGGGCGATTTCCGTGTTTGAGGGCCTGTTCAAGGGCCGACGCTGGGAGATGCAACTCAAAGGCGGTGGCCCGACGCCCTACTGCCGCGGCGCCGATGGCCGTGCCGTGCTGCGCTCCAGCGTGCGCGAGTTTCTGGCCCAGGAATTCATGCATGCCCTGGGGGTGCCCAGCTCCCGCTCGCTGACGCTCTATGTGTCCAGGTCCGAAACCGTGCGCCGGCCCTGGTACGCCCCGAACTCCCGGTCATTTGATCCCGACATCATGGTCGACAACCCGGCGGCGATCACAACCCGCGTTGCACCTTCTTTTCTGCGGGTTGGCCAGCTGGAGCTGTTCGCCCGTCGCGCCCGCAGCAATGCCCATCCGGGTGCCCTGAACGAGTTGCGGATGATCGTGGCGCACCTGATCGAGCGGAACTACCGGCCAGAGATCGATCCGGCTCTGGAGTTCAGCGATCAGGTGCTGGAGCTGGCCAGGTTGTTTCGCAAACGGCTGACCTCCCTGGTGGCCAACTGGCTGCGCGTTGGCTACTGCCAGGGCAATTTCAACAGTGACAACTGCGCCGCAGGTGGCTACACCCTCGATTACGGGCCCTTTGGCTTCTGCGAATTGTTCGATCCCCGATTCCAGCCCTGGACCGGCGGCGGCGAGCATTTCTGCTTCTTCAACCAACCGCTGGCGGCTGAAGCCAACTATCAGATGTTCTGGTCTGCCATCCGATTGCTGCTTACAGATGAGCCGGATGCACTGGCGCGGCTCGATCAAATCCGCGAAGGCTTTGCAGATGCGATGCAGCAAGAGATCGAGGCGATGTGGGCCAGCAAGCTCGGCCTGATCAGCTATGACGCAGAGCTGGTGAACGAGCTCTTTGAGCTGTTGGTTCTCTCCAGGGCTGATTACACGATCTTCTTCCGCAAGCTGTCTGACATTCCAGAACAACCATCAGTCTTGAAAGAGAGCTTCTACGTGCCCAGCTCAGAGCAGCTCGATGGGCAGTGGACTCAGTGGCTGCAACGCTGGCGCGAGCGCATCACGGCCGGCGGCGACACCCAAGGGACATCTGCAGCGATGAAACGCATCAACCTCAAAGTCACCTGGCGCGAGTGGCTGATCGCACCGGCCTATGAGAAAGCTGCCCAGGGAGATTATGGCTTGATCAAGGAGCTGCAGACGGTCTTCAGCCATCCCTACGCTGAGCAATCAGCGGAAGTGGCGGCAAAGTACGACCAACTGAGGCCCCGGCAATTCTTCAATGCTGGTGGCGTGTCCCACTACAGCTGTTCGTCTTGAGTCCCAGCCTTGCCATCCCGGTCTGATGCCCCTCAGCACCGACCTCACCGACGCCCTGATCGCCCTGATCCCCGAAGATGGCAGCCGGATCAGCAATGCTGAGATCAAGGCTGCCCTGGAGCAGGGGGTGGGAGAGCCGCTTAGCGACACCCAGCTGGAGGAAGCCAAAAGCCTGGTGGTGGCGATGGGAGCGGCAGAGAAGGCGCGAGGGCCAGGCGGTGGCCTGAAGGCCCCTGACATCGAGCCACCGCCGGCTCGCTCACGCAACAGCAATGGTGGGCCGGCCCAGGGGCGCCAGGCGTCTGTAGCTGCAGCACCCGCCAGCCCACCCCGAGCCCGGTGATCCCAGCCGCGGTTTCCAAGGCTGGGTGGCGCCACCCGAGCGCGACCTGGGCAAGGCGGCGATGGAGAAGACCGATGAAACCGGGCGCCTATGCCGCCTGAACCTGGCGGTGCATGGCCTCGAAGGTCGCATCTTCCACGGTGGCGATATGAACAGCTACTACCAGGATCCGCACGATTCGGTGGGAGCTTTTGACATTGTGATGGCCAATCCGCCGTTCAATGTGAACGCGGTGGACATGGCAAAGCTCAGCGCCGCCACCGGCCCCGGCAGGCGCTTCCCGTTCGGTACGCCGAGCGTGGATAACGCCAACTACCTGTGGATTCAGCTCTTTTACTCTTCGCTGAACGAGAAGGGCAGGGCCGGCTTCGTCATGGCCAACTCCGCCTCCGATGCCAGGGGATCGGAGCAGGCGATTCGCCAGAAGTTGATTGAGGCGAAGGCGGTGGATGTGATGGTGGCGGTGGGGCCCAACATGTTCTATACGGTGACGCTACCGTGTACATTGTGGTTCTTCGATCGCGGCAAAGTGGGCACGGCCCGGGAAGACAAAGTGCTGTTCCTGGATGCCCGTCACCTCTATCGCCAGATTGACCGGGCCCATCGCGACTGGAGCGACGCCCAGATCGGCTTCCTGGCCAACACCGTGCGCCTCTACCGCGGCGAAGCGGTGGACGTGACCCTCGGCGGCGAGGAGGCCCAGCGCTGGATCGAGGCTTATTTCGGTTCGGAATCTGGCGGAGAGCCTGGATACCGCGATGTCGCCGGCCTGTGCAAGGCGGCCACACTCGATGCTATTGAAGCCCAGGGCTGGAGCCTCAACCCCGGCCGCTATGTGGGCGTGGCGGCGGGGGAAGACCTCAGCGATGAGGACTTCAAGGAGCAGCTGGAGACGCTGCAGGAAGAGCTTGAGGGACTGAACGGCCAGGCTCGGGAGCTGGAGGCCACGATTGCCCTGAATGTGGCGGGGATACTGGAAGCATGACCGCCGCCACCCTCGCCGACTGGACCACTCCCCAGCCCTTCGCCCTGCCCGATCTGGGTCCGGGTCTTGAGGGCGAACGGCACGTGGACTTGGAACTGGCGCTGCGGGCGATCGCGGCCGATCCCACGGTGCAGGCGTTGGTGCTGTTCGGCTCCCGCGCCACGGGCACCGCCCGGCCCGACTCGGACCTCGACCTGCTGGTGGTGGAACACACCCCCCACCTGGAAGGCCAGGCGAAGGTGGCTAGCTGGTGGCGCCACTTTGAGCCACTTAAACCGCTGAAGCTGCCGGTGGACCTGATCGTGAGCGGCAGCGCTGATGCCGCCCGTTTGGCCGGCTCCCGCTGGCATGTGATCAGCGAAGCGGCGCGCCAGGGTCGGGTGCTGGTGGTGCGGCCATGACGCCCCAGGAGGACGCCCGCGTGCTGTTGGCCCTGGTGGATCGCCACCTGCGTGCCCTGCGGCTCAACCTCGACCCGGCCTACCCGGAAGAGGAATGGGGCTTCACGGCCCAGCAGGCGGTGGAGAAGTTGCTCAAGATCCGCATCGTGCTGCGGGATGAACGGCCGCCGTTCAGCCACATGCTGCATGAGCTGGTGGCATTGGCGGGTATGGAGCTGGATTCGGTGCTGTTGGCGTTGCAGCCCTATGCCGTGGAGGCACGTTATGAGGCAGGGCCGTTTCCGTTGCCGGCCAGTCGCGAGGGGATCCTGGCGGCAATTGAGCGGTTACGGGATGATGCTGTTCGTGGGATTGGGGAGGATTGAGATGGGCTCATGGAGGGTTTGGCTGCACGAGGAACTGGAGGGGCTGAATGCTCAGGCCAGGGAGCTGGAGACGACGATTAGTCTGAATGTGGCGGGAATCCTCAACACATGGACAGCGAATCCATTCAGGCACTTACAACCACATTTGAAGGCCACGCCCAGCAGACGGAGAGCGGCATCGAGTTTTGGCAGGGCCGCGATCTTCAGCCGCTGCGAGGCTATACGCAGTGGAGGAATTTTGTGAGCATTATCGGCAAAGCAAAAACGGCTTGTGAACTTTCAGGCAGGCAGGTTAAAGACCATTTTGCTGACGTCAGCAAAATGGTCGATCTTGGCTCTGGTAGCCAGCGTGAAGTCGAGGACATCATGCTGATGCCCGGAGACTTGCTTGTGAGGACTGGGACCAGAGGTGTTTAGGCATGACGGCACAGCCTGAGGGGCAATTTCTCATTTATCAAACTGAGGATGAGGAGCTGAAGATCGAGGTTCGCCTGGAGGCCGAGACCGTCTGGCTGAGCCAGCAGCACATGGCCACCCTGTTTCAGACCAGCAAGCAGAACGTGAGCCTGCATTTGCGCAATATCTTCAACGAGGGCGAATTAGACGAAGATGCAGTTGTCAAGGATTCCTTGACAACTGCAGCGGATGGCAAAAATTATCGTACCAAGCTATACAGCCTCGACGCCATCATCTGCGTCGGCTATCGGGTCAAGAGCGCTATTGCCACTCGCTTCCGCATCTGGGCCACCCAGAAACTGCGCGAGTACATTGTGAAGGGATTTGTCCTGGACGATGAGCGCTTAAAAAATCCCGATCAGCCCTTCGACTACTTCGATGAGCTGCTCAGGCGGATTCAGGACATCCGCACGTCCGAGCGTCGCTTTTATCAAAAGATCACCGACATCTACGCCACCAGCATCGATTACGACCCAACCCAACCTGAGAGTATAGAGTTTTTCAAAACGGTGCAGAACAAGATGCATTGGGCCGTAACCGGCCAAACAGCAGCCGAGATCATCAAGTCAGGTGCTGACAGCAAGCAACCCAATATGGGGTTGACAACTTGGCGCGGCGCCAAAGTCCGCAAGCAAGATGTGACCATTGCCAAGAACTACCTCAGCGAGGAAGAGCTGGCCTCCTTGAACAATCTTGTTGAGCAGTATTTGATCTTTGCCGAGGGCCAGGCCATGCGCCGTGCTCCCATGCACATGAAGGATTGGATCACAAAACTCCACGGCTTTCTAACGCTGAACGACCGTGCCGTCCTGACCCATGCTGGCAAGGTGTCTCATGATCTTGCCAAGGAGCTCGCCGAAGCTGAGTATGAGAAATTTCATGTTGCCCGTATCAAACAAGCTGACCTGGCTGGGAGTGACTTTGATGAGGCCATCAAGCAATTGCCAGCAGCCATGCCGCCGAAAGGAGGAGGCAAGCCATGACATTGGATATCCTTAATATCCAGACACTGGATCTAGAGGCCACGATTGCTGCAAATCTGGTGAGGACTATGGAGGTGTGACGATGAGCAACTGGGAAACACTACCCCTAGGCAATGTACTGACCTTTCAGCGTGGCTTTGACATAACCAAGGCCGAGCAATCTGACGGACCTTACTGGGTCATTTCATCGTCAGGACCAAAATCTACAAACGAGCAGTTTAAAGTCGAAGGTCCTGGTGTCATTATCGGCCGCAAGGGTTCTCTTGGCACCGTCTTTTACTCAGGTGCAAACTACTGGCCCCACGATACGACGCTCTGGGTCAAAGACTTTCATGGCAATAACCCAAAGTTTGCATACTACTTCCTCCAGACAATGGGCCTCGAAAGGCTTGATGCAGGCTCGTCGAACCCTTCCCTCAATCGAAATCACATTCATACGATCCCCGTACTGTGGCCTTCCCCACCCACCCAACGCCGCATCGCCGGCATCCTCTCCGCCTACGACGACCTGATCGAGAACAGCCAGCGGCGCATCAAGATTCTGGAGGAGATGGCCCGTCGGCTCTACCGCGAGTGGTTCGTTTACATCCGCTTCCCCGGCCATGAGGGCCGCCGGTTGGTGCAGTCGCCGCTGGGGGAGATTCCAGAGGGGTGGGAGGTAGGGCG
Source organism: Cyanobacteriota bacterium (assembly GCA_026389315.1). Taxonomy (GTDB): domain Bacteria; phylum Cyanobacteriota; class Cyanobacteriia; order PCC-6307; family Cyanobiaceae; genus Cyanobium. The sequence goes on along the minus strand of JAPLIC010000014.1, from coordinate 30,033 downwards.
CCTTGATGAAGTCCTTGTTCTTCAGCGTGGCTTCGATTTGCCTAAGTCAGACAGAGTCGATGGATCAGTGCCGATTTATGTGGCAACCGGCGTGACTGGATTTTATGACACAGCGAAAGTCGGGCCCCCTGGTGTCGTCACGGGCCGATCTGGATCGATCGGCGAGGTTCTTTATGTCCAGGAAGGCTTCTGGCCTTTAAATACGGCACTCTGGGTCAAGGATTTCCCGCGGTCTGAGCCCCTATATGCGTACTATCTTCTCTCCTCACTCGACCTGATGCCGTACAATTCAGGCGCTGCCGTACCCACTCTTAATCGCAATGACATTCATGGGATTCAGGTCTTGATACCTTCCCAAGACCTCCAGCAACACTTTCAATACGTTGCAGGCTCATTGCTATCGCAAGTACGAGCTCATAGCCTGCAAATCAATAATCTTCACCGCGCCCGGGACTTGCTCCTGCCCCGCCTACTTTCCGGCCAGATCGATGTAGAGGCCCTGTCGGAGCCTGTTCTCTCCGAGTCATGACAAGCCCTCCACCCCTCAGCAAGCTCGAACGGGTGCCCTTGCGGGAGGCCTGGAACCAAGAAGCCAGTGATTTCACGCCCTGGCTCGCCGAGGACAACAATCTGCAGGCCCTTGCCGAAGCCCTGGGCCTCAGTGAGCTGCAGCTTGTCGCTTCCGAGCACCTGGTGGGCGTCTTCAAGCTCAACATCCTCTGCACCGATGGCGACCAGCAGGTGGTGATCGAGAGGCAACTGGAGCAGACTGATCACAAGCACCTGGGCTAGCTCCTGGCCTATGCCACCGGAGTCTAAACCCATGCCTGAACTTGCCCGATTCTTCGGCATCATCATTGCCATGTACTACAACGATCATTCACCACCTCAGTTCCACGCCAAATATGAAGCTGACCAGGCTGTGATCCGTATTGAAACCGGCGAAGTGATCGAAGGCTTCCTCAGCTCACGTGCTCTGCGTCTTGTTGAAAGTGGCGATTGCTTCATCAGGACGAGTTGGTGAACGATTGGACTCTTGCCCAGGATCGTCTGCCTCTGATTAAGATCGAGCCTCTGGAGTAGTAGCCATGATCCCACGTGTTGTCGAGGTCAAACCACTTCCAAACTCCTGCCTCTCGGTGCGCTTTCTAGATGGCACTTCAGGCACCGTGGACCTGGCGCACGAGCTGTGGGGACCCATGTTTGAGCCCCTGGCCAATCCTGAAGTCTTCAATCAGGCCAGGGTCGATCACGAGCTGGAAACGGTCGTCTGGCCCAATGGCGCCGATTTAGCGCCTGAGTTTCTCTATCAAGCGGCCCAACAAACATCTTCTACGATGGTCTAAATGAATGGCATCACGGCTCTGATGTACTTGCCGCCAACCCTTGCACCAGGGCCACGGTGGCCAAGCCACGGTCCTGAGTCCACAGCCGGCAGTGGCTCAACCGGGCAGAGGCCAACATGTGAGCATCGATATAGCCAATGCCCCGACCCATCAGCCTGTCGCGCTCGATCAACAGCAGCCCTTCCGCATCGCTGGCCACCGTCGCTGCTGGCAGGCCCTGCAACAACTCCAGGACTTGAGATCGGTTGCGCAGATTGCCGCAGGCCAGTTCGCCGATCACCCAGGGCTGGATCAGCACCTCGCCCCCCTGCAGGAGCGTGGCGAGGCGGGGCAGGCCATGGCGCAGGTGCTCCACCCATACGGAGGTGTCAGCCAGGATCACGCCGCGTTCTGCCGGCGGGGGATCGGCTCCAAGGCGGGTTCACTGCCGCCGAGTGCCACCAGGCGTTTGGCGCTCTCGCGCTGCACCAGCGCCCGCAGGGCCTCCTTGAGCAGGGCGCTGCGTTCCAGATCTCCGCACAGCTGCTCAGCCCTGGCCAGCAGTCCATCGTCGAGCGTCACGGTGGTGCGCATGGCTCAGCCCAGGGATTGCATCAGTTTAGGCATCGTTTGATGCCGTTCCCGATGCGCTGAAGTGCAATCGGAAGGCTTTGGTCATTCACGCCATGCGCAGCACGATCACCGCCCATGGGCAGACCGTGGTGCCCGCGCCCATCCGCGTGGTGCCGGTGGCCCCTTCGGCCAATCGTGCAGGCACTGCTTGCACAATGCCCCAGGCCGCCATATGTCCAACAGCTTGTTGGACAATTCCGCTCCCGATCAGCCGCCAGTTGATTCAGACTTGGCCGCCATCAGATTCCGACTTGGCCGGATCTTGATTCCGGATCAGCCGCTGCTAGACTCCGGTTCAGACGCTGCGGATCCATGCTCTCGCCGCCGGCCTGGCCCCGCGGCATCGTCAGGCGCCTGCAGGAGAGCCTGGCCGACACCCCCGTGGTGCTGCTCAACGGGCCCCGCCAGAGCGGCAAGACCACCCTGGTGCGGCAGTTCGCCACCGAGCAACGCCCCGGCTTCATCCGTCGCCTTGATGGGGCCGTGATCGATGAGGTGCAGCGGGTCCCCGAACTGCTCTTGGCGATCAAGCTGGCGGTGGATGATCGGCGTCGGCCCGGCCGCTTCCTGCTCACCGGCTCCGCCGATGTGATGGCCTTGCCCCGTGTGGCCGACTCGTTGGCCGGGCGCCTGGAGGTGCTGTCACTGCTGCCGCTTGCGGGTTGCGAATTGGCCGGCCAGCCCAGCGCCTGGATCGATGCCCTGTTCTCTGCCCTGGCGGCCGAGAAGGCGCCACCATCGCCACCGCCAGACCAGGCAGCCGCCCAGGTGGGCGAGGCCCTGGAGAAGCGGGTGCTCACCGGCGGCTACCCCGAGGCGTTGCATCGCAGCAGCGAAAAACGCCGTCAGGCGTGGGCGCGCAGCTACCTCAACGCCATCCTGCAACGCGACGTGCACGACATCGCCTCTATCGATAAGTTGCAGAGCCTTCCCCAACTGCTCACGGCGCTCGCTCAGGTGTGTGGCCAGCTTTGCAACTACACCCAGCTGGGTGCCCGCATCGGCCTCGATAGCAAGACGGTGACACGCTACATCACCTTGCTGGAGCAGCTTTTCTTGGTACGGCGTGTGCCGGCCTGGTCGGCCAATGCTCTGGCGCGGGTGGTTAAGACCCCCAAACTCCAGTTTCTCGATTCCGGGTTATTGAGTGCGCTCTTGGGGCTCAGGCTGGCTGAACTCGTGACGAATCGGACCGCTTTTGGTCCAGCGCTTGAGTGCTATGTCTATGCTGAATTATTACGTCTGGCCAGCTGGAGTGAAGACAGCTACGAACTCTTCATGTATCGCGACAAGGATCAACTGGAGGTGGATGTCGTGATCGCCAATGGCCTTGGCCAGCTTGTTGGCGTGGAGGTTAAGGCTACCGCCAGCGTTCAGGCGGCCCAATGCGCCGGCCTGCGCCGCCTCGCCAGTCAGGCCGGTGATCGCTTCCTCGGCGGCGTGATTCTCTACGACGGCATCCAGACCCTGCCCATGGGATCTCTTGCCGGCCGCCCGATCTGGGCCCTGCCACTTGCCAGTCTTTGGCACAGCCCTCCGCTGCCATGACCCCCAACCCCTACAACGAAGACCTCCTGGTGGAACAGCCCGCCCTGGCCCTGCTGGCCGAACTTGGCTGGCAGATCGCCTGCGGGTTGGAGGAAACCTTCGCGCCGGAGGGGGGCGGCAGCCTCGGCCGCCGGGATCGCCGCGAGGTGGTGTTGCTGCCGCGCCTGCGGGCCGCCCTGGTGCGTCTTAATCCAGGCCAGCCGGTAGAAGCAATCAACGCCGCCATCGAGGAACTCAGCCGCAACCGCTCGGCCATGGGCCCGGTGGCGGCGAACCGGGAGGTCTATTGCCTGCTCAAGGACGGGGTGCTGGTGTCGGTGCCCGACCTCGAACGGGGCGGCCAGAGCAAGGTGCGGCTGCGGGTGGTCGATTGGGATCAGCCCAAAGAAAACGACTGGCTCGCCCTAACCCAGTTCAAAGTAAAGGGGGATCTCTACGACTGCCGGCCCGATCTGGTGGGCTTCGTCAACGGCCTGCCGCTGGTGGTGATCGAGTTCAAGCAGCCCGGAGTATCGGCCCGCGTTGCCTTCGACGACAATCTCACCCACTACAAGACCGCCATCCCGCAGCTGTTCTGGAGCAATGCCTTCCTGATCGCCTCCAATGGCACCGCCAGTCGCATCGGCTCGCTCAGCGCCGACTGGGAGCGGTTTTTCTAGTGGAAGCGAATCGCCAGTGAAGACGAACCCCGGCGGGTATCGCTGGAAGTGCTGCTGCGCGGCACCTGTCAGCCGCAGCGCCTGCTCGATTACGTCGAGAATTTCACCCTGTTCACTGACAGCAAGGGCGGTTTGGTCAAGATCATCGCCCAGAACCACCAGGTGCTCGGCGTCAACAACGCCATCGCCGCCACCCTGGAAGCCCGGCGCCGGGGCCACGGCCGGGCGGGGGTGTTTTGGCAGACCCAAGGCAGCGGCAAGAGCTATGCGATGGGCTTCTACAGCCAGAAGATCCAGCGCAAGATTCCCGGCGATTGGACCTTCGTGATCGTCACCGATCGCACCGACCTCGACGACCAAATCGCCGACACCTTCAAGGCCGCTGGGGTGGTGTCCCAGGCCGAGGGCGACCAGTGCCATGCAAGCAGTGGCGCCCAGTTGGCCGAGCTGCTGCGCGGCAACCACCGTTATGTGTTCACCCTGAACATGCGCACGGCCCTGCCCCGGGCCCTGTTCACCGCCTTCACCGGCACGCCGTTGATCGATGGCGAGGAGCGCACCCGCGAGGTGTTCGGTGACTACGTCTCGATCTACGAGAACCGCACTCCCGAACTACAGCTGGTCAACCCCGATCTCAACGACGATTTTTATGACGATCGCCAGGGCCAATCGCGTCTACCCCGGCAAGCACAGCGGTCTGATCGTTGACTACGCCAATGTGTTTGCCTCCTTGGAGAAGGCCCTGGCTCTCTACGGCGGCCGGGGCGGCGGCGGCTCCAAACCCACCCAGGACAAGTCGGTGCTGGTGGATCAGCTGCGGCAGGTGCTCGCTGACGCCATTCGCTTCTGCGCCGACCATCAGGTGCATATCGCCGCCATTGATGCCACGACCAATGGCATGCAGCGCCTGCAAGCGATCGAGGATGCCGTCGAAGCCCTAATCGCACCTGAGCAACTGCGTCAGCGGTTCCAGGAGCACCAGCGGTTGGTGCAGATCCTGCAAGCCGCGATCAAGCCCGACCCCGCCGCCCAGGAGTTCGCCGGCAGCGTTGCGGCCCTCAACAGCATCGCCGCTGCGATCCGCCTGAAGCTTCACCCCAACCCGCCGGACATCAGCGCCGTGATGGGCCAGATCGGCCAGGTGCTCGATCATTCGATCACCGGCATCGCCATCCGCGATCAGGGCCCGCCCAGTATCGATCTCTCCACGATCGACTTCGAGGCGCTGGCCAGGAAATTCCAGCAGAAAAAGCACAAGAAAACCGAGCTGGAGGAGCTCAAGGCCCTGATCGCTGCCCAGCTAGCCCGCCTGGTGCAGCTCAACCCCACCCGCACCAACTACCTTGACAAGTTCGAGACCCTGATCGCCAGCTACAACGCCGGCAGCCGCAGCGTCGAGGAGGTCTACAAGCAGCTGTTGCAGCTCAGCCAGCAACTCAGCCAGGAGCAGCAACGCCACATCCGCGAAAACCTCAGCGAGGAGGAACTGGCGATGTTCGACATCCTGTTGCAATCCGCCCCGAATCTCTCAGACAGTGATCGCGCCAAGGTCAAGCAGTCCGCCCGCGAGCTGGTGGAGCGGATCAAGGCGCTGCTGGTGCTCAACTGGCAGCAGAAATCCTCCGCCAGGGCCAAGCTGAAACTGCAGATTGAGGAGGCTCTTGATATCGGCTTGCCCCGCGCCTACACACCGGAGTTGTATCAGCAGAAGTGTGAGGCGGTATTCGCGCACATTGAAAAGGCTTACCCCGATCGCGATCTGAGCATCTATGGCAAGGACACTGGCCTGAATCAATCCGTGAGTCTGTGATGTTGCCTCACAGATCAGTATCCGTGTCTGGGGTTTGATTTAGGAGGGCAAGAAAGGTTTGGAGCCGGGCTCGGTTGGTGTCTGAGGGGTTGAGCTGGACTCGGGCGGAAAGCACAGCCGCCTGATGGAGGCGCTCAAGGCTTTCTCCCTGGCGGTCTCGCGCCTGAGCTGCTCGGTTTCTTTCTCTATTTGCTCGCTGTCGCTCTCTATCTGCTCGTTGTCGCTCTCTATCTGCTCTCTTTCGCTCCTCAACTGTGCGATCTCGCTCTCGACGAGCAAAATATCGCTCTCGATCTGCTTCGTTCTCTCGGCGATTCGCTTCATCCGCCATTCGTGCTGCAGCTTGCTCTGCTCGTACTGAATCTTGCGCTGCTCGTAGCCTGGATCCCGTCGCCAGTTGAGCATCGACAAAAAATATCGCCACCGAGGCAAGGATGAAGGTGATGCCCCACTGCTGAGGGATGGGGAAGGTGCGTCCGCTGATGGTGATGTGGTCATAGGAGGAGAACAGGGTGATCAGGCCGAGGGCAAGGCCGCCTATTGCCTGGGTGAGACCGATCCGGTCGAGGCCGAGCCGATCCAGGTCGTTCCAGGTGCGGGATTGTGTTGGTAATTCTGGCGCCGCCGGTGGCTCCTCGCCGTCGGCTGGCGGTCCTGTGGCGCTGGGGGTAGCTGAGGACATCGGGGTGGTTGGGGCGGGATCGAGACAGGCCTCCATCCCTGAGTGCCACCGTTGTCTCAGCCCCAGCCCCAGCCCCAGCCTCATTACGCAGAGCAACGCTGGTCACTGAGCTGCTGCTTGACACCCTCGTCCTGGCCCGGACTGGACCGACGACCTGGTGGCGCAGCAGGGCTGGGCGCCTCGGGCCTGGGATGGCCTCGACACCCAACTCCAGCCGAGACCTGATTGACCTCTCCCGCTATGCCCCGTCCTTACCAACCCTCCCTATTGCGCCTGCTGCATGGCGCCACGGCGCTGCTGGTGCCGCTGGCCTGGCTCACGGGCTTGCTGGTGTACTCGATGTACGACGGGCGCTTTGGCCGGCTACCCTTCAGCCTTGCTGGTGAGTGGATCGATATTCACGGCACGGTGGGGTTTCTGCTCTGGCCGATTGCCCTGCTGTTTGCCCTGTACGCCCTCAGCGCCGGCCGGCCGCGGCTGCGGCAGCCCGCCAACGCCCTCGCCCTGGTGGCCCTGGTGCTGGCGGTGGGCAGCGGCAAGTTGATGGACGAGGACTGGCTGCGCGACGGCCAGTTCCAGCAACTTGTTTACAGCCTCCATCTGCTCGCCTGGCTTTTGATCGCCCTCGCGGTGACCATGCATGTGCTGACGGTGCTGCAGCGTGGCGGCCTGCCTCTGGCCCGCTCGATGGCGAGCGTTCAGCTCCGGCCTGGGGACTTGCCAGGGAACTGGTTCGACCAGATCCGCAGGTCTTTCAAGGGCAGAAGTTGACTGGGGGCATCTTCATCAGCGAGGTGGCCGGCAGCTTGGGGCAGTGCCAAAACCAGCAGCCCTAACTACCGTTTGTCAGCCGCAGTGAGCAATAAGCCAGCTCCGGTGAGCTGGAACTGTTGTGCTGGTGCCACCCCCTGCCCTGCCAAGCGGGGGTTCCACCGGCAGACTGCTGAGGCAATCCACACCCCTCAAGCTGCCAGCGGTGCCCAACTCCAAGGGACAGCCTTCGGTCTACGTCTCTTCCACCTTCATCGACCTGGAGGGCCACCGCGCCGCGCTCAAGACCGCGCTGGAGAAGGCGCGTTACGACGTGGAGTGCATGGAGAAATACACGGCGTTCGATCAGCCACCGTTGGATCGCTGCCTGGCGGATGTGGCGGCAACGGATGTGTATGTGCTGCTGATCGCCCACCGCTATGGCTACCGGCCACTGGAGAACAATCCGCAGCGGCGCTCGATCACCCAGCTCGAATACGAGCAGGCGAGCCGCCACAACAAACTCCGCCTGGTCTTCACGGTCCACTCTGATCACGACTGGAAGCCGAAATGGATCGACAGCGGCGAGGACGGCACCGACCTGGCGGCCTTCCGGGCTGAGGTGGAGGCTTCCCATGGGGTGGGGCATTTCACTACAGCCGATCAGCTGGCCAGCCTGGTGCTGCAGGCGCTGCAAGCCCTTAGGCCGCCCTCCCTGGATTCAGGCTCGCCGCGGTCACGCAGCTATACCCCCGCCGACCTGCAGCACTGGGTCGACCGCCACCAGCCCCAGCTCTCCACAGCCTTCCTGGGCCTTGCGTCTGTGCAAGCCCGCCAGGTGCATGTGCCGCTGGATGTGTGCATCACCCCGGCGGGGGCCACGGTCAACGAGGGCCCAAGGCTGCTGAAGCCGGAAGATCTGAAGCCCCTGCTGGCCGTGGCGGGCAGCCATGTGTTGCTGCTCAGCGGCGACGGCGGCGCGGGCAAAACGAGCCTGGCCTTTGCGATTGCCCGCTGGTGGCTGGAGGGAAAACCCGGCGGGGTAGTGCGCCTGCCGGTGCTAATCGAAACCGCCCTGGGATCCCAGGAGAGCGTTGCCGATCGGGTGCGGAGCTGGCTGCGCAACCAGCTGCCCGCCGCACCAGAGGAGGAGCTGGCAGCGGAGCTGATCGACGCCCTGCTGGCCGCCAAACGGCTGATCCCGATCGTGGATCACCTCTCGGAGCTGACGCCCTCCGCCCGCGAGCAGTTCCTGGCCGCTTTGCCACTGGGCCTGGTGCTGGTCACCAGCCGCAGCGACGACGACGGGTTCCGGGAGCGCCCCTTGAGCCGGATCGTGCCGCAGCGGATCGCGGTGGAGCGATTGCAGGCCTTCTTCCTCGATTACCTGCGCCGCAAGGGCCAGGGGGAAGCGTTGAGCGACGACGACCTGATGCCGGCCCAGGCGCAGCTCAAACGGATCGTGGGCGACAAGCCGATCATGGTGCTGCTGGCCCAGATGTTCATCGACGACGTGATCGCCAACCGGGAGCAGGGCCTGCTGGCGGGATCGGTGCCGGAGCTGATGCTCAGCTACGTGCGGCGCCTCGACACCCCCGCTGATCCTGCCCTGCGGCGCCGGGCGGGGCTGGATATCAGCGAGGCGCTGGTGCAGCGGGCCCTGCGGGCGGTGGCCCTGGCCAGTCACCGTCAGGGTCCCAGGGAAAGGCCCCTGTTCCAGCCGTTGGAGTTCAGCGACGCCCTGGCCCGCAGCGCCCTGCTGGCCGAGGAGCCTGTGGGCCTGGGGCTGAGCCGCGAGCAAGCCGAGGCCCTGTTGGGCTACTTGATCGAGCTGCGGCTGCTGCTGCAGCCCGGCGCGGCGGTGGGCCGCCTGCGCTTTCCCTTGGACCCGCTGGCGGATCACCTGGCGGCGGCGGAGCAGTTCGAGCGGCTGGAGCAGCAGGCCCTGAGCGAGGGCTCAGGGGTATGGGAGGCGTTCCTGGCGGCCCTGGAGCCACGGCCGGCAGCCGAACGCGAGCTGATGCGGGGCTTCCTGCTGGCCCTGCGCGATGGGGCGATGGAGGCCCAGGGCAAGCGTGCCCTGGCGATGCCGCCGGAGGCGCCCGACCGGCTGGCGGCCCTGGGCTTTCTGGATCCGGAAGGTGAGCGCTATCGGCTGGCGCTGCAGCGGGCCCGCAAGTGGATGTGGGAGCTGGGGGTGCCGGTGGCCAGTGAGCGGCGCGACGCGATCGGCAAGCTGGCGGCGATGGCAGCTGCGTCAGAGGACTCGGAACGGCGGGCGGCGCGGGATGTGGCGAGCCGGCGGCTGGCGCGGATGTTGGCGGAGGTTCTGCCTGAGCGCCAGAAGGAGCGGCGGGTGGAGCAGCAAGAGGCCGCGGTGGTGCTGGGCCTGATCGGCACGGAGATCGGAATCGAGGCCCTGGAGCGGCTGTCGAGCGATGGGTCGCAGCCGCCGGAACTGCGCCGCGCGGCGCTGGAGGCGCTGGGTCTGACGGCAAGAGATCAGGCCGAGCACCGCCTGCGCATCGAAGCGTTTCTGGAGGGCCAACTTCGTGCCGACAGCCTCGATCTGCTGGTGACCGGCGAGGAAGGCTGGGCGGAGCACGACCGCCACCTGCCGCCCCTGCAGGGAGCCTCCAGGGCGTTGCAACTGGCGGCCTCCGCCGAGCTGCCCCTGCTCGGCAGCGGCCCCGGCCGGTTGATGCCGATGCTCACCCTCACCGCCCTGCAGGAAGGGGAGGCCCTGCGGATCCGCACGGAGGTGGTGACGCCAGCGGTGTGGCGGCTGCCGCTGCCGGATGGCGAACAGCTGGAGCTGGTGGTGGTGGAGGGCAGAAAATGCATGATCGGCTCCCCGAAGGCGGAGGCCGGCCGTGATATTTACCTTCAGTTCCGCCAGAAGTGCGAGGGGGTGAACGCGGAGGTGCAGCGCACCGTGAACCTGAAGGCTTTCGCCCTGGTGCGCCATCCGCTCACCCAGGCCCAGTGGCGTGTCGTGGCGGCGTTGCCGCGACTGGAGCGCGACATCAGCTCGACCCCCGGCACCTACGACACCAAGGGCCTGTGGGAGAGCTACGCCCAGCCCAGTAGCCTGGCGGTGGACAGCGTGAGCTGGAACGACTGCCAGGAATGGCTGCGGCGGCTGAACCGCTGGCTGGTGGTGCACTGGAAGGAGCAGGGCGGCCAGGGCGAGGCGCGCCAGCTGGCCCTGCCGAGCGAGAGCCAAAGGGAGGCCGCTTGCCGCGCCAGTTCAGGCACACCCTTTCACTTCGGCGACACGCTCGATTCCACCTGGACGAATTACGACGGCAACTACACCTATGGCCCAGGCCGCAAGGGTGCCTACCGCCAGCGGCCGGTTCCGGTGGGTTTCTTTGGCCTGGTGAACCGCTGGGGCCTGGCGGAACTTCACGGGCAGCTGTTGGAGTGGTGCGCCGATCAGTGGCATCGCGATCCAAGGGACGGCTCGACTGGCGACGGGAGCCCATTGGAAGGCCCGGATGCAGATCTGGAAGGAAATCAGGAACAGGCCTACAGGCTGCTGCGCGGGGGCTCGTGGATCGACGATCCGCGCTTCGCCCGCGCCGCCTTCCGGAACTGCCTCCTCCCGGACGATGTCGACTCCGACATTGGCGTCCGTCCCGGCTGTTTCTCCCCCCCAGGCTCCCTTCTTGGTCCTTGAGCCCTTGGTCCCTTTGCCCTTGGGCTGTTTTGTTTTGCCCTGGCTGTTGGGTTTCCGGGTTCCCAGGCTGTTTGGCTGGAGGCTATGGCGCCGCAGGCGCCTCGATTTTTTTGCCCCTCCTCCAATGTTGGATCGTCTGCCTCAATGAGTACCCCCAGCCCCACCCCTAGTCGCGGCGAACTGCCGATCATCCAGGCCACCATGGATCTGATCCAGTGGTTCGTGCCCCTGCTCAACCGCCTGCCCCGCGATCACCGCTTTGCCCTCGGCGATCGCCTGGTGCAGGGCCTCTACGACCTACTGGAGGGCCTGGTCGCCGCACGCTATGCCACCGCCAAACTGGAGCGCCTCGAACCCCTCAACGCTCGCCTCGATTTGCTGCGCCTGCAGATCCGCTTGTTGCACAACTTTCAGTTGATCGATGATCGCCGCTACGAGCATGTGGCCCGCCTGTTGGAGGAGGTGGGGCGTCAACTTGGTGGCTGGATCAGCCAGCAGCGGCGCCAGGGCCAGACGGCCGCTCCGGCCTGAGCCTCGTCGGATGGCAAAGTCCCCACCGCCGCTGCGGCATCTCTATCCCCGCATCACCAGCTTCCCCACCCTGCTCGCCGCCTTCCGCAAGGCGAGCAAGGGCAAGCGCTACCGTCCCGATGTGCTCGCCTTTGCGGCCAACCTGGAGGCCGAACTGTTCCAGCTACAGCACGAGCTACAGAGCTTTACTTACGCCCCCGGTTCCTACCGGCAGTTCCTGGTGCGCGAGCCCAAACCACGCCTGGTGAGCGCCGCACCCTTCCGCGACCGGGTGGTGCATCACGCCCTGATCGCGGTGATTGCCCCGCCGCTGGAGCGGCACTTCATCCCCACCAGTTACGCCAACCGCTGCGGCTACGGCAGCCATCGCGCCCTGCGCCGCTTTGCCCGGGCCTGCCACGACTATCGCTGGATCCTTCAGGCCGACATTCGCCTCTACTTCCCCTCCATCGATCACCTCGTGCTGATCGCCCAACTGGAGCGCCGGATCGCATGCCCTGACACCCTCTGGCTGTTGGCCGTGATCCTGGCCAACGGTGCCAGCGGTGGCCCCGCCATCGATGCTTTTCCCGGCGACACCTTGCTGACGCCCCTGGAGCGGCCGAGAGGCCTGCCGATTGGCAACCTCACCAGCCAGTTTCTGGCGAATCTCCACCTCGATGGCCTCGATCACCACCTGCAGGCACTTCCCGGCGTCAAGGCCAGCCTGCGCTATGTGGATGATCTAGCCCTGTTCGCCAACCAGCCGGAGCCGTTGCAGCAGGCGCTGGCCGTTCTGCAGGCAGACCTGGCTGGCCTGCGGCTCAAACTGCATCCGAACAAGACCCACCTCCACCGAACCAGCATCGGTGCCAGTTTTGTGGGTTTTCGTCTAATCGGCGGTCGCATTCGTCCCCGCAACCACAGTCTGCTCCGCATTCGCCGGGGCCTGCGGCATTGCGATCGGGCTATCGCCCAGCGTCGGCTCAGCAAAGAGAGGGCCCGCGCCTCGGCCCTGAGCTGGAACGCCCACCTAGCCCATGGCCACACCCTCCAGCTACGCCAGCGTCTGTTCGCGCCCTATAGCTTCTGCGCTGGCTTGCCCCCACTGCCGCAGTACGGTGACATCTGAGGGCGGGTCGCCAACCGGAACAGCAATCACCCGGCCAACGTCAACACCAACAACGGCGTTCGCCCCTGCTGTCTCCTCCCCCGCGGGGTGGAGGGCTACCGACAAGGAACCGGGTGCCAGGCCAAAGCCATCCTCCAAGAACTGAACCGCTATCCACCCAAAGCCATCCGCCTGAGCCAGCCCCCCCTGCCGTGCCATGCGGAGGAGATGCGCTCAGCGCTGCTCTGGCTGGCGGGGGAGGAGGGGCTGGAGCGAGAAAATCCGGCGAGCTGGCCGAATCAGGAATAGGTTGCGCGGGAATGCTCTCTCCTGCGACGCGATGAGCGCGATCTTCATCAGCCACAGCCACCGGGACAACGCCTGGGCTGAGCGCATCCGTGACTGGCTGCTGGACACAGAGAAGAAGCGAGAGGAGGAACAGCGCTACCGCTCCTTCTTTCTCGATATCGATGAGGAGAACGGCATCGATGTTGGCGAGCGCTGGCGTGATCAGTTGTTTGAGCACTTGCAGCTGAGTGCGGCGGTCCTTGTGATTTGCAGTGAGGCCTATGCCTCCTCCCAGTGGTGCCTGGCAGAGCTTGGTGTGGCGATGGCCGCGGGCAAGTTGGTGTTGCCGGTGCGGATCGATGCGAGCCCACTGCCGAAGCTGTTGAGCGAAACCCAGGCCACGGCGCTGGCGGTGATCGATCTGGAGCAGGGATCGGCGGCGGGTTGGAGTCGCCTGCAGAAAGGGCTGGAGCCGTTGAGTTGGCAGCTGCGCCAGCCCTGGCCGCCGCAGAAAGAGCGCAACCCCTCCCCGTTTCCTGGCCTGGACTGTTTTGAGAGGAAGCACGCGGCGGTGTTCTTTGGGCAGGAGGTGGTGCGCGAGAAGGTGTTGGCGGCGATCCGCCGGCTCCCGGCGCGGCAATCCCGTCTGCTGTTGCTCCTTGGGGCCTCAGGTTGCGGCAAGTCGTCGCTGCTGCGGGCGGGGGTGATGCCCTGGTTTGCGGCTGACGATCGTGGACGTTGGATTGTTTTCGAGCCCTTCCGGCCAGAGGAAAAGCCGTTCGAAGCTCTGGAGTCTGCGCTGGCCCGTGCTCACCAGAATCTGAAGCAACCTGTGCCAACCGAACCGGTGCGGACAGCGGCGGCTCTGGGCCAGCAGCTCCGCCGCCTGAGGCTTGCGGCAGGCCAACAGGATGCCCGGATTGTGATTGCGATCGATCAGTTCGAGGAATTGCTGGCGCGTGAGGACGGCCGAGGGGATGGCGTCGGGGAGGAGGCCGATGCGTTCCTGACCCAGTTGGCGGAACTGCTCGGGCAGAAAAACAGTCAGGTGCTGATCCTGGCGACGCTACGCTCCGATTTCTACGGGCTGCTGCAGCTGCATCCCAGTGCGCTGCACCGCCGTGCGGGGGATCCAATCCCGCTGGGCCCGATGGATGTCGATGGTTTCCGCCAGGTGATCGAAGGACCGGCCCAACGGGTGGGAGTGCGGCTGGAGAGAGGGCTGAGTGATCGGCTGGTGCGCGACACCCCCAGCGGTGACGCCCTTCCCCTGCTGGCGTTCACCCTGCGAGAGCTGTGGGACGGCCGAGCCGACGGTGCCGGTCTCACCCTCAAGCAATACGACGACTTCGGCGGCCTGGCGGGTGCGGTGCAGCGCAAGGCCGATGAGGTGCTCGCCACCAGCGGCGCCACGGACGAGGAGATCGAGGAGTTGGAAAGAGCCTTCATCGATCACCTGGTGCGCCTCACCAGTGACGGACAAGCGGCCAAACAACCGGCGCGACAGGAGGCGCTGCCGGCGGCCAGCCGGCGGCTGGTGGGGCTGTTTGTGGAGGCACGGCTGCTGGTGTCGGGCAAGGGGAGTGATGGGGATGCGGTGGAGATCGCACACGAAGCGCTGTTGCGCACCTGGCCCAAGTTGGTCGGTTGGATCGACAAGGGCCGAGAGGCGCTGCTGCAGCGGCTGCGGGTGCGGCGCCTGGGAGAAGACCTCAACGCGACTGCACCTGAGCGGCAGCGGCGGCAGGCGTTGGAGCAATTGGCGGCCCTGGCGGCCAGTGGCGGCGATGAGGCCCAGGCGGTGGAGCGGGAGGGCGCCCAGTCCCTGGCGGATCTGCTGGCCGCCGCGGAAGCCCCGGAGGCCGATCGTCAGGATGCGGCCCTTGTGCTGGCGCTGATCGGGGCTGAGCAACCGCTGCGGGTCTGCCTGGCCGACACGGCGGCCCCGGTGGCGCTGCGGCGCCGGGCGGCGGAAAGCCTGGGGCTGCTGGCGAAGCGCAGCGGCGATCGGGATCAGCGCGATCGAATCGCAGCGGAGCTGGAGGGGTGGCTGTGCAGCGAGATGCTGGATGTGCGGATCGAGGCGGTGAGCGAGCCCACCGCGGTGGCTGCGGCCCGGGAGGCAGCCCAGCTGCAAGTGGCCACCCGGGTGGCGCAGGCCCGCGCTTCCGACCAACTCGGGACGATCACCGAAGCGCAGCTGCGTCAGAGGATTCTTGAGGCCGAGGAGCAGATTGCGCAACAGGAGCTGTGGGCGATGGGCGCGTCGCCCGGGTGGGCGGAGCACGACGCCCGTTTGCCGTTGCTGCAAGGGGCATCACGAGGCCTGCAGCTGGCCGCATCAGCCGACCTTCCTCTATTGGGCAGCGGCCCGGGCCAGCTGGTGCCGATGCTCACGCTCACGGCCGAGGAGGAAGGAAGTGGCCTGCGGATCCGCAGCGAGGTGGTGAAGCGTGAGGTGTGGAAGCTGCCGTTGGCGGCGGGCGAGCAGCTGGAGCTGGTGGTGGTGGAAGGCGGGGAGTATTGGATCGGCTCGCCGAAAGAAGAAGCGGGTCGATCCGTGTATTCCGAGGAGCGCCTCCGGCAGAAATGCGAGGGAGTGGATGTGGAGGCGTTGCGGAAGGTGCGGCTGATGAGCTACGCGATGGTGCGTCATCCGATCAGCCAGGCGCAGTGGCGTGCGGTTGTGGAGGGGGTGGCACCGGATCAGCGGGGTCAGCTGGAGCCTTCTCCGTACACCTTCCGGGAGGAGGATTCCTGGGAACGCTACGGACAACCGGGCGCCTTGCCGGTGGATAGCGTCAGCTGGAATCAGTGCCAGCAATGGCTGGAGGCGCTCAATGGTTGGCTGGCCTCCCAATGGCCTGAGTGGGCAGAACAGAATCCAGGGCTGAGTTCACAAGTGTTGCAGCTGGCGTTGCCAAGCGAGAGCCAGTGGGAGGCGGCCTGCCGGGCGGTGAAGGCTTCCTCTGCGGAAGCGCCCAAGTCTCCGCCCTTTCACTTCGGTGCCACGGTGGATCCGAGCTGGGCTCGCTACGGCGCCTCCTACACCTATGGCAGGGGCCGGCGCGGCGACTACAAGAAACGTCCGGTGCCGATCGGCTTCTTTGGGCTGGTGAATCGCTGTGGGTTGGCGGAGATGCACGGGCAGTTGCAGGAGTGGTGCGCTGATCAGTGGCACCGCAGCCCGATTCCTGCCGACGTGGGAAAACGGCGCGGATGGTTTGGTGGTGGTGGAACGACACAGGCACTGTTGGATGGCAGCGCCCTTGAGGGGCCTGACTCTGGGCTCGCGGAGGTGCCCAGAGAACAGGAGATGAAGCTGCTGCGCGGGGGCTCGTGGATCATCAATCCGCACAACGCCCGCGCCGCCTTCCGGCACAGCAACCACCCGTTCAATGTCAGCACCAGCATTGGCGTCCGTCCCGGCTGTTTCTCCCCCCCAGGCTCCCTTCTTGGTTCTTGAGCCCTTGGTCCCTTTGCCCTTGGGCTGTTTGGTTTTGCCCTGGCTGTTGGTTCGCTGGCTATTGGCTGCTCCGGGATGGCGCCGTAGGCGCCTTGAATCATTTTTCATTTCGCTCCACCCATCCCCCTCTGATGCGCACCTAAGTTGCAATGGAGGGCGGGTCGCCCAGCTGCTGCGCGGGGGCTCGTGGATCAACAATCCGCACAACGCCCGCGCCGCCTTCCGGAACAGCAACCACCCGGACAATGTCAACACCAACATTGGCGTCCGTCCCGGCTGTTTCTCCCCCCCAGCACCCTTCACCGTCAGAGCCGTTGGAAGGGATTCCAGCGGGCGTACCAGAAGGGTCCAGACCCGCTCCGGTGATCGGCGAACCCCGCTGGCAAGGTCTGCCCCGAGCCAACGGCCGCACGATCCGCACAGCCCCGGCCCACTGCCCCATGGCCCCAGACCTGGGTTGCCTGGTGGGCTTTTGCTGAGCGGGTGCTCACACCCACCCCACCTCCCCCCGCGCCATGGGCCACCTGCAGCCCCTGGCCGCCGACTCTCGCCGGAGCCCCGATGTGTATAGATACCCTATCTTATACACATCACTAGGGATCCACGCCCGCGGCAGCCAGAGCATGCGCACGAACATCGTCATCGACGAAGCCCTGATGCGACAGGCGATGCAGGCCAGTGGGGCCCGCAGCAAGCGCGAGGCGGTGGAGCTGGGTCTGCGCACCCTGGTGCGGCTGCAGCAGCAGGCCGGGATCCGCTCGTTCCGCGGCCGGCTGCCCTGGGAGGGGGATCTGGAAGCCCAGCGGCTCGACGGGGATCCGCGGGACGAACCAGCGGTGGAGGCGGAGTCGTCGTGATCGTTGTTGACTCCTCGGTCTGGATCGCTTTCTTCAATGGCGTCAGCACCCCGGAGGTGGAGCGCCTCGATGGCCTGCTCGGGCTCATGCCGATCGCGATCGGTGACCTGATCCTGGTGGAGGTGGTGCAGGGCTTCCGCCAGGACCGGGACGTGGCCACCGCCCGCCAGCTGTTCCGCTCCCTGGCCCCGCTGCCGATGCTCGGGCCCCGCAATGCCTGGAAGGCCGCCGAGAATTACCGGGAGCTGCGTCGACGCGGCATCACGGTGCGCAAAACCATCGACGGCATCATCGCCACCGCCTGCATCGAGGCCAACCTGCCCCTGCTGTTCAGCGACAGGGATTTCCTTCCCTATGTCGAGCACCTGGGGCTGGAGGCGGCCTGAGGCCTCCCTGTGCGTCCGTGGTGCGGGGCTCCGCAGGGCCCGCCCAGGGCGGCGCAGCCGCCTCACAGCACCGAAACGGGTGCCTACCCCCCCGCCGCCTGCAGCTTGCGGGCGACGGAGAGGGCAGTGCGCAGGGGCATCAGCCAGGGCTTCCGCACCGGCCGACCACGGCGGCCGATGGGGACCGTGACGCGGGGCTCCGGGAAAGCCTTGTTCGAGCCCGAGGTGGTGCGGCGCGGAGCGCCGGCCGTGCTGTGGCGAGAAGGCCGATGGGGGCCGAGGGCCCTTGGCTCAGCCGCCCGCGTTGACGGCCAGCCAGGCCTGCAGGTCGCCTGGGCTGCTGAAATCGAGCAGGTCTTCCGCCAGCTGCTCCAACTGGTGCAGGGGAAGGGTGGAGAGCAGCTCCCGGCTGTCATCACCGAGGCTCCCGAAGCGGCGGCTGAGCTGGCGAATGGCCCAGGCAGCGGCTTCCTGCCGGCGACCGGCTCTTAATCCCTCCTCGCGGCCTTCCTGACGTGCTTCCTGACGGCCTTCTTGCCTTCCCTCCTCCAGGATCTCCTGCACCGCGCGGGTGTGGCGCAATTCCTGTAGCGGCAACCCGGCGATCATCAGAATCTCCTCCTTGCTCAGCTGTGGAAATCGTTCGAATAGCATAGAGAAAACCACCGGCTCCAGATCCCGGCGGATCGCCAGGATCCGCCGACAGCGCTCTCCAAGCTCCTGCTCGGAGCGCACCGGCAGGGTGAGCAGATCCACTGCTGCATCGAGGTTTTCCTGTTGACCGAGCTCCTCCAGGCTCACCCAGTGCACCTGCTCCAGAAAACCCCGCAGGGGCATCACCGGCCCCAGCTGCAGCCGTTGGTGCGGTGTGATCACCACCACGCGCCAGTGCTCGATGCGGGGGTGGAGCTGCAGGAAGCGGTAGGTCTGGGCCGCCAGGCGGTGGTGGAAGCCGATGTCGGCGCGCATCTGGACTTCCAAGAGCACCACCGGCAGCTCTTCTGAGCCGGTCTCATTGCCGATGGGCCAGAGCACGCCATCAAGCCGATGGCTGCCCGCTTTGAGCTCCGGTGCCGAGAAGCGGTACTGCATATCCAGCTCTGTGGGCACGGCGCCGCTGGGTATGGCGCCGTTGGGCGATGCCACCAGCCAACGGATCAGATCCGGCGCCGACTGGAACACCCCGTAGAGCCAGCGGTCGGTGTTCAACGCGGGGTGGAGGGCTGCCGACAAGGTACCGGGTGCCAGGCCATAGCCATCCCTACCGGGTGGAGGTGGCCCTGCCGTCCTGGGTGCTCGATGGCGTTCCGGCGTTGAGACGTTGGCTGTTGTCCTACGGCGGCGCCCTCTGGTTGGAGGGTCCCAGAGCCCTGGTGGAGGAGCAGCGCCAGCGGCGCCAGCGGCGCCAGCGGCGCCAGCGGAACTGGTTTGACCAGATCCGCAGGTCCTTCAAGGTCAGAAGTTGACTGCGGGCATCACCAGCGATGCAGCAGCCAGCGCAGCAACGACTAGCTGATGATCAGCCCGATGCCGGCGTTGCAGCGGTAGCGACGTTGGTGAACCGTGTTGACGACTGCCGTATCGATCTCGGCGGCGGTGGCAGGGGACCCGTGCGGAAGCAGGAGTCGGCTACAGACATACATTCATTCGATACAGGACTGAGCGTCGATGGCCGCCAAGGCTCTCTGGCCCCATGGCCGCACCCAGCAGAGCCCTGAACCATGGGCGACCAGCACGATCACGGGCACCACGAGCAATCCCACAGTCGGGCGTCCAGTGCCTTTCGCTGGAGCATCGCCCTCAACAGCGTCCTCACCGCCCTGCAGCTGGTGGTGGGCTTCGCCTTTGGCTCCCTGGCCCTGATCGGTGATGCCCTCCACAACCTCGGCGATGTGGTCGGCCTGGGACTTGGCTGGGGGGCGGATCGGCTCAGCCGCCGGCCGGCTCGGGGTCGCTTCACCTACGGTTTCGGCCGCAGCACCCAGATGGCGTCGCTGATCAATGGCCTGCTGATCTTCGCGGCCGGGACGGTCGTGGTGGTGGAGGCGATCCAGCGCCTGTTCGATCCCGTGCCGCTGATCGCCGGCCCGGTGGTCTGGGCGGCGGCCGCCGGCATCGTCGTTAATCTGCTCTCGGCCCGGTTGTTTGGCCACGACCACCACCACGACCTCAACCAGCGGGCTGCGGTGCTGCACCTGCTCACCGATGCCGCCGTCTCGGTGGCAGTCCTCATCAGCGCCCTGGTGGTCGGTGCCACCGGCTGGCTGTGGCTCGATGCGCTTACCGCTATCGGCGTGGGATCCGCAGTGATCTGGAGCGCCCTGGGTCTGCTGCGCGAGGCACTCGCTCTCAACCTCGATGCCGCTCCGCGCCATGTTGATCTCATCCAGGTGGAGCAGGCGCTGGCCTCATTGCCCGCGGTGCTTGAGGTGGAGGAGCTGCATGTCTGGGGGCTGAGCACTTCCCGTATCGCCCTTACCGCCCATCTGCTGATTGATGACGATCGTCTGCAACGCGAGGGGCTCAATCGCGATCAGCTGCTGGCCCTGGCCCGCCAACGGCTGGAGGCGTTCGATATTCGCAAGAGCACCCTGCAGCTGGAAACAGCCCATTGCTGCCATCTCCGGGTGTCGTGATCGGTCTGCGCAGGTGTGCTGGTGTTGTGATGGACCTGGAATCGCAACCGTGCCATTTGTTACAGCAGAATGTGACCTCCTGGCGTCAACCGCAGCGTTTCAATCCGAGAATCTGCCTACTTGCTCTGATCCCAAAAATGCCTCGCAACAGTGTTGCCCTGTTTCTCACCACCGTTGCCCTCGCCGGCGGCACGGTCGCCTGTTCTAAAAGCCCGGAGGCAGGTGAACAGGGCGGGGACAAGGATCGTGATCGTCCGGTGATGACGCAGCCCTCCACCCCCAGCCCCTCCAGCAACAAAGGCAGTGAGGATGGGGAAGGCGGTGAGGGTGGGGAAGGCGGCGAGGATGGAAACAGCCGCAAGGATGGAAAAGGCGGCAAGGATGGAAAGGATGGAGAGGGTGGGGAAGGCGGCGAGGGCTGATCGAGCCGGTTCAGAGAGGCCGTCCTGAGCAGGTGCTGCCCCCAGCCGCCGGCGCTCAACCGTCCCAGCGGCGCAGCAGGTTGCTGTAGCTGCGGCTGACCAGATCAAAGATCTCATCCTTGCCGTGACGGGCGAACAGGCAGCGACGGGCGGTGTCGAGCTCGAACAGGAGCTCGCGCTGGTCGGCGTGGCGGATGCGGCTTTCGATCCAGCCCACCGCCACCAGCCGCTCACCTGCCGTCACCGGCTCGACCCGGTGCAGCAGGGTTGAGGGATAGACCAGGGCATGGCCCGCCGGCAGGCGGAAACTCTCCTCGCCAGCAGGGCTCTCCAGCACCAGGGCGCCGCCTGCGTAGGCCTCGGGCTCGCTCAGAAACAAGCTGAATGAGAGATCGCTGCGGCCACCGCCCATCCAGGCGTTGTCGACATGGCGGCCATAGCCCTCTCCCGCGCCGCTGCGGCTGAACAGCAGGCCGTGGATCCGGCGCGGAAAAGCGGCCGCTTGCACCAGCGGTTGGGCCGTCAACACCGCCTCAAGCCGTGCCGAGAGTTGTTGATGCAGCGGCGATTCCCCATCGAGCTGGTGGTTGCGCTTGAGATCGCGGGCATGCCAGCCGGCGGTGCTGGCTCCATCGATCCAGGGGGCAGCGGGGTCGTGCAGGACGCTGACCAGGTCCTGCAGCTCATCCTCCGCCAGCAGGGGCTCAAGCAGGAAGCGCATGGGCGATCGCCTTTTGTGGCTTTAATTCAGGAGGCATTCAACGCTGCAAACCAAGCAGTTTCAGCGCAGCCAGTACTAACACGATGGCAAGAATTCGACGGATCCAGGCCACGGGCCAATGACGACTGCCCAGTCTTGAGCCTAAACTGCCGCCAATCAGCACCGCCGCGATCCATCCCAGCAGCGACGGGTTCAGGACTGCTGTGAGCGCAGTTGGATTAGCCAGGGCAAGACCTGCCAGGCCAGCCACGGAGTTCATCAGAATGAACAGGATCGATGTCGCTGCAGCCTGGCGGGTGTCGCACCACTTGGCCAGTAGAAGCAGGGGCGTCAGGAATACACCTCCACCTGTGCCGGTAAGGCCAGCCAAAAGGCCGAGGACGCCCCCGCTGATCACCAGAACCAAACCACTGGGTTGAAGCAGGCTTGCAGGGTCCTTGCTCACAGTGCCCAACCGCCACGCCGTAAACATCAGCACGACTCCAATCAAGCGCTGCAACCATATCCCGGGCAGATTGAGCCAGCCGCCAAGGAATGATGCCGGAATTGCCAATAGATAGACTGGCCAGATCATTCGCCAGGGCCAATGGCCTGGCCTCAAAAAATTCCAGCAGCCAATGCTGGCCACCACGATATTGAGGATCAGGGCGACAGGCTTGATCGTCTCAGCAACCAGGCCGCCTAGTGTCATCAGAGCGATATAGCCTGATGCTCCGGCATGCCCCACTACTGCGTAGAGGAAGGCAACAACCGCGAAGCCTGCCGAGAGCACAAGGTTCAACACGATGTCATTGCTTGGCAGCAGCCCATGGCAATCAACGATCAGGCTTCAAGCCACCGCAGTCCTGCCAGCTGGCCAGAAGCCGCGCCAGCTCATCTTTACTGGCGGCCAGCTCATCGATGCGCAGGTTGATTGATTCCATCTTGGCCGCAATGCTGTCTTTCAGCACAGAGCAGTTGCAGACACCAGCTCGCCGCACCTCCAGAATCTTGGCCAACTCGCGAATCGATACATCGATCGCCCGCAGGGAACGAATGATCGCCAGTTCAGCGAGATTCTCTTCGTCAAACAATCTGTACCCAGCTTCGGAGCGGGCCCTGGGCTGGAGCAATCCCTCATCGCAGTAGTAGCGGATCGTCTTCACCGGCAGGCCAGTGCGCCTGGCCACCTCGCCAATGCGCAGGCCGGCAGCGGGTTTGGCTGACACAGATCCCTGGCTGGCCAAGGCAATAACCCTCTAGCGGGTGGAAGCTTTCCCAGCCTAGGCAGGCCAGGCCACGAGACAAACCTGCCACACTCTCCAGTGATCGGGCGATACTGGAGGCATGAAACCAACGCGCACCCTCAGCTTGGCCCTGCTCCTGGCTCTGCTGGCATCCACGCCCGATGCCCTGGCCTGTGGCGGCGGCGGCTCAGGCAGCTATCGCAAACCAGCCCGACCGGGCCAGCACCACCACAGCCCGGCGGCGCCCTCCTCCAAGACTGACGACTCCCCTGACCGTCCGATCAGAAGCTGAAGCTCGTCTTGACCAGGCCACCGAACTGGCTGAAGCTTTCGCCTGCTGGTGTCACCTGGCCGAGGGGGCGACTGAGATAGATCAGAGCCGGTGTGATCGAGATGTTGTCGGTCACCTGGAACTTGTACCACCACTCCCACACATAGTTGCCGTCGTTGGGAGTTACGCCATCGGTCAGCGCTGTGGCAAAGACGGGTTGGGCCACAGCAAAGCCGAAGTCATTGCCCTTCTGGAACACATCGGTCCACTGCAGACCCACCATCCAGGACTGACTGGTGCTGAGACTGCCGCGGGGCTGGGACGTGCTGTAGGTGGTGCTGTTGATTCCCCATCCCAGGCTGAGGGATGGCAGCCAACCGCTGCGCAGCGGTTGCCAGAAAGCGCTCAGGCCCCAGGCACTGGTGGCGGCATCGCTGTTGTGATCGATGGCGCTGTGGGTGAACGGGGTGGTTCCCGGAACGAACTGGGTCTCTGATTGCACGTAGGTCCAGATTGCAGCCAGGCCCCATTGCTCCTGCTGATAGCCAAGCTGCACACTGCCGGTGGCGCCGGAATTCCTGTTGCCAAGTCCACCGCCACCGTCCTCTGCCGTGACACTTGGATTGCCGCTGTCGCCATTGGCGGCCACGTAATTGGTACTGATACTGAAGCCGTTGTTCTGCCACCACAACCCTGCGCCAGCACCGAGATTCTTGCTGTAGGCCGCCGGCGCCCCATTCACCGTCATCACGTTGAGGATGGTGTCAGAGGGATAGACACTGGGCCATAGCGCCAGCATGTCTTCCTGCCCCACGCGGGCACCCAGGGTGGCGGTGAAGCCGCTGCCGATGGGCCACTGGTAGTAGAGCTTGTCGATGGCGACGACGTCACCGCAGTCTGTTTCGGAACCACAATCCTGTTCGAAAGCGGCCTCAAGTACAGCCAGGGCGAGGGCGTGCGGTTCGCCTCCAAACACGCTTTGGCCGAAGTTGCCGGCGCGCAGTTTGGTGCGCAACAGGTCCTTACCGGTGAAGCTTGTATCAAACGTCAACTGCAGGTCGTAGTTGAACGTGGTGGCATTGGGCAGAGTTACGGGAGTCCGGGGACGACCCGTGAATTCATTCGCTGCCCGATTGACCGTGTTGACCCCTGTGTTGACAGCCGATCCCGAGAAGGCATTGGCTCCTACCACAAACGTCGCTAGCCCGCCGAGCTTGGTGGTGGTGGAGAACTGGGTGGCCTCCAGCTCACCCACCTTGGCTTCAAGGCCATCGACACTACCCCGCAGCACAGCGAGTTCTTGCTCGAACTCCTGCATCAGCTTCTTGAGCTCATCGGTCACCTCGGTGACGCGATCGAGGCAGGCATTCAGCAGGGCGGCAGCCTCATAGCGGGTCATCGCCTGGCCGCCTTTGAAGCTGCCATTGGGGTAGCCGGCGACGCAGCCGTAGCGCTCGATCAGGTTGGTCAAAGCCTGAAAAGCCCAGTCGCCCGGCCTGATATCCGAGAACTGGGAAATGCTGGTGACCTGCTCCTGGCTGGCGTAGCGGTTCACAGCCGCCATGTCGAGGTTGGCGGCGTGGGACGCCAGCGGAGCCGCCAGACCGAGAACGATGAGCGTGGAACGCAGCGGAAGCATGGAACAGAGTCTCCAGGGCACCGCCGGGCCGGCGGCTTGCTTGAAATAATCATCCATGTCTCCATCAAGCCGCGAGCACTGGAGACCATGATGCTGGTTTGGACACTGCAGCTATTCAGCTCCATAATGGTCATCACCCTTCCAGCGGGTCACGCCCTGGAGGCAACGAGGAAAGTCCGGTGGGGTGCAGGTTCGTCCTGAGCCGATTCCGGCGCTGTCCCGCAGCTGTGATGGGGGCCATGGCCCTCTCAGTCAGAACGCTCGCCGTGTTGAGACCTTTCATTTCCGGCGCGGACCGGATTGCTCGATGACTTCACTCATTTCAGCCAGGTCCTTGGCCCTGGCCGGCGGCGCCACAGCTCTGGCGTTGCTGCTTGCCCAACCCGCCCAAGCCCATGGCCTCGCCCACGGCGGCATCGCCGCCGGCTTCCTGCACCCGATCAGCGGTGTGGATCACCTGCTGATGTTGGTGTCGGTCGGAGCCGCTGGCGCCGTGATCTCCCCTCAGCTGCTGCTCTGGGCCCTGGCTGGCGCCATCGGCGGTGGCGTGTTCGGGGCGCTGGGCGGCACCCTGCCCGCCCAGGAGTTGCTGGCGGCCCTGGCGATCACAGCCGTGACGGTGCTGGTGCTGCGCGGCCTGCGCTCTCAGCAGAGCCCCCGGCTGGGCGTCTGCGCTGCCCTGGTGGCCGCCGCCGTGGCGGTGCACGCCATGCTCCATGGTCTGGAGGCCCCGGTGGATGGTTCCGCCGCGCTCTGGTGGTTGGGGGCGCTGAGCGGATCAGTGCTGGTGAGCGGAGGCAGTCTCCTGCTGCTGCGGCGCCTGCCTGTTGCCTGGACCCATGCAGCGGCCCTGCTGCTCGCTCTCGGCAGCGGCTTGGTGGCCTTGGGGCCGATCGGGCTGCTGGTGCGCTGAGGCCGGCGTCGCACTGCAGCGGCGTCAGACTGCAGCAGCGTCCGACTGCAGAGGCGCCGCAGTGGCAGCGTCAGGATGGCCCAGCTGCTGATCCAAACCCCTGGCTCCGTTGCCCACACCACTGCAAATCCGCCCCTTTGAGGCGGCCGACTGGCCGGCGGTGTGGGCGCTGCTGGAGCCGGTGTTCCGCGCCGGCGAAACCTTCCCCCACGATCCGGCCATCAGCGAGGCCGAGGCCCAGGTGGCCTGGGTGGAACAGAGCCAGGCGGTGATGGTGGCTGTGGATGCCAGCGGCGCCCATGTGGCCAATGCCGGCTATGTGGTGGCCGAGCAGGCGCGGCGGCGGGGGATCGGCAGCCGCCTCTGCCAGCACTCGTTGCAGGCGGCGCAGCGGCTGGGGTTCCGGGCGATGCAGTTCAACCTGGTGGTGAGCACCAACAGCGCCGGCCTCCGCTGCTGGCAGCGCAACGGCTTTCAGGTGGTCGGCACGTTGCCGGGGGCATTCCTCCACAAGCGGCTGGGTTATGTGGACGCCTTGGTGATGTTCCAGGGCCTGGTGGAGGGGCCGAAGCCATGAAGGTGGTGCCGCTGCGGCTGCAGTTGGGCGCCGATCTGCTGATGTAGGGAGACGTTGGGGTCGTTGGGGTCGAACAGGGCCAGCAGCTCCCCCAGGGACGGGTTTCGTTCTGCCACCTAGGGGACAGTGGTCGGGTCAACAGCAGTGGAGTTGTCCTCCAAAAGTCGGAAAGTAATGGCTTCAAAGCGCCAGAAGGCGTGTCTGACGTCAAAATCAGCGAGACATGAACTCTGCGAAGGGAGAAAACGACCTTTGTTGGATTTTTCTGCAAACTCCTCATGCTCAGCCTTGGTGGAGAACCACGCCACGCCTACCATCAGAAAACACCATGGTCAGAGCGGTGATCGGGATGTGGGCATGGCTGGCCGTTCCTGCTGTGTTGATCGGCCTGCTGGCCTGTCAGCGCGAGTTCGAGCTTCCCTCAGTACATGCGTTGGTCGGACAGCTTGAGGGGGGGGCGTTCCGGTTCAGCGCGGAGGGTGATCGCTGCAACCTGGGCCGGGATGGGGCCTTCCCCGCCAACCTTTTGAGCTGGCTGATGGAGGGCGACGACGACCTCACCAGCCGGGCCGATGCGGCCCGCTGTCTCGGCCAGATGGGGCCGGCCGCCCGCCCCGCCGTGCCGGCTCTGCTGCGGGCCCTCGACTCCGGCCCTGGGGATCGCGACACCGGTTATGGCTACACGGGGGTCGGCATCGTGTCCGTGCGGAGCGCGGTGATCGAGGCTCTCGGGCGCATCGGCGACGAGCGGGCCCTGGGACCCCTGGCCGGGGTGCTGGCCACCCAGCCGGCCCATGCCCGGGTCACCCTGGAGGCGCTGCAAGCGCTGGGTCCGCTGGCCAGCAACCAGGCCGGGCAGATCACCGCCGTGCTGGACGCGCGCATCGCCGACCGGCCCGGACGCGCCCGCGCCTGCCAACAGGCCGTGCTGGCCCTCGACCAAGACCTGGCGAGGCGGGCGGTGGTGGAACGTCTGGAGCGGCAGCACCCCAACCGCAGCCGGCATGTGTTTGAGGAGGCGGAGGTGGCAGCCGCCTTGCGCAGCCTCGACCGCCGCTCGCCTGAGTACCTCAAACAGCGTGAGGGAGTGTGCCGCGACGCAGTGGCGGAAGCCGCGTTGCGCGCCCTGGCGGCGATCCGCTGCGAAACCTGTCTGCCCACGATCATCGCGGCCCTGCAGGAGCCCTGGCTGGCGACTACCGCCGCCTGGGAACTGGGGCGGATCCGGCCCCTCCCGCCTGCTGCCGCCCCGGCACTGCGGGCCGTGATCAGCTCACCCAGCCACGGTTCCCTGGCCCGGGAGAGCGCCCGAGTGGCCCTGGCGGTTTCGGGGGAATGAGACGGAAGCGATGAATGCGATGCCAGCGACCGCGCTCCTTGCCACAGCCAGCGGCCTCCAGGGGCCCTGGGCCTGGATGGCGCACCTAATCCAGGCCCTGCTCACCGCCTCGCTGATCAGCATCGCCCTGGACTGGATGGCGCGGGTTACAGCCCGGCGGCGGCAGCGGGCCCGGGGCACGCCGCCGCGCCTGCTGCTGGTCTATCCACTCTGGATGGCGGGCCTCGGTCTGGGCTGCATGCTTCTGTTCTCTCTGTGCGCCTGGTTCGCCTGGCAGTCGCCGCCCGCCCGTGGCGGCCCCAAGGCGGCCCTTGTGTTCCTGGTCTTCGTGCTGCTTGGGGTGGTGCTGGTGGTGACAGCCCTGGCGGACACCATCGTGATCGACGAAGCAGGCGTCGAGCGCCTGCGGTTCGGCCACTCGCGTCGTATCGCCTGGGGCGACGTGAGCCGGGTGGGACTGCCCTGGGGCGGCCAAGGCATCCGGTTGGAGTCCTGCGATGGACGCAGCCTGGAACTGGCTGAGCTGCTGGATGGCTTCGGAGTGCTCTGCGACGCCTTGCTGCTGCGGGTGCCGGCAGGTCTGCGAGTGGATCCCGAGGCCTCCCTACTGGTGCTGCGGGCCGCTTCGCTGGAGCCCGAGGCCCTGCAGCTGTCCTATGCCCGCTTGTTCGAGGGCGAGGAAGCGGCCCCCCCCGAGGGGATGGACCCAGCCGAGCGCGTGCTCGCCATGGGCCGCGCCTTCGGCGCGCGCTTGCTCTGGCATCACGGCTCCTTTCTGCCGTTCGAGGCCCGCTGGACGGAGGACGGCAGGCCCCGGCTCAGCCATGGTGAGCCCCGAGGCGACGATCCCGGCTACGCAAGCTTTCGATTGGAGGGCCGCGAGGTGGTGATCGCGTGCGATGCGGGCACCGTGCGCGAGAGCCTGGAGGCCTGAGCAGCCACCACGGCAGCGCAGCAGTGGGCTGTTCATACCGATGCGGGTGCCAGCGGAGCTGAATGCCCAGCCTCGCCGCCGACCCGGAAAATGGTGAGAACGTCCTCGCGGAGCCGGCCGAGACTCTAGGCGCAGAGCGGCAGGGAGACCCGGCCCTGTAGGGCGATCGGCTCGTCGAACCCCCCGCCATACCAGTGCAGAAGCAGCCCGACGTAAGGCGTGCGGGGCTGGATCAGCAGGTCGGTGAGCAACCGCTCCCAGTCGATCAGCCCGGCCTGCGGATCATGCCCGGAGCTGACCTTCTGTTGTTGGTTGCGCCAACGCTGAATCCTGGATTCTCCCCAGCCCTTGCGGCGCAGGCTTGCCTCCTTCCGCTCGTCCGACCTGCGGCGGCGCTCCAGGAGAGCCGCCTTGCGCTCGAGGGCCCCCAAGGCTGTGCCGCAGTCGCAGTGCCCAGCGGTGATGAGCAGGAGCCGCTCACCGGGCTGCAGCTGGGCTTCCAGGTCGGGATTGCTTTGGGGCTTCAACGCACGGCCGTATCGTTCCACGACCTCGGCCAGTGCGCTGATATTGGCCGAGTCCGGCAGGAGGGAGCTGATAAAGAAACACATGTCAATGCTGGCTGAGTCTCTCTAAGGGCTGTCCTTGGAACCTAAGCAACAGGCTAATCCGACCCCACAGCTCCAGCCGGTGGGGATGATTTATGGCGTTTTGTTACGAACGACCTGGAGCGCAACGTCCCTCCAGGTCAGTGCTGGCGCCGGATCTGCAAGCGCATTCTGATAAATCAGCGAATCTGATCAATGCTGGCTATCAAAAAGCAAGTCTGAGTGCTAAATTACAGAAATATTACAATTACTCTTTCGTCGATGGCTTCCTCAGTTCTTCAGTGGGCCATTGCCGAAGCGCTTGAGCTGCTCGAGAGCTTCCGTATCAGTTCTCGCTTCAATGAGGCCTGCGTCAGCGCCTTCGGTAAAGAAATTTCCAGTGAAGCCTATCTCGCCGCCTTGGCAGCCCTGCCACCTGTCTCTGTTGTCGCCGACACCACCCTTCCAATCGCCCATGGGGCCTATGCGTCCAATCCGCCCCGCATTCTGCTGGCCGAGAGCCTCCTCACTGGCCCACCGGGTCTGCTGAAGGATGTCCTTCTCGAGGAAATCGGTCATTATCTGGATGACCGCTTCAATCCCTCCGACAGTCCCGGCGACGAGGGAGCGATCTGGGCAGCGCTGGTGCAAGGGCGCAGCCTGACAGCCGCACAACTCAAGGTGCTGAAGCAGGAGGTCGACCATGGACTGGTCATCCTCGCCGGTCAACAGGTGCCAGTGGAATTGGCTGTCGTAGCGCCCCTGCCGAACCTGGCTGTCGACGACTATTTCAACCTCCCCTCCCGGCTGATTCCCGGCGACACCGTCAGCGTCAGTTGGAGGGCGCTCAATACGGGCGATGCCGCTACCCCGGTTTCTCCCTTCGAAGATCCGGCCTGGGTCGACAGCATTTATTTCTCAGTACCCGTTCAGAGGTCGGGATGCCCCGGCGCAGGACTGCACACCTGATGGTTCATCGCTGAGGGATCAAGCAACAGTGTTCTGTGTCGCCAAATTCAGGGATCCGGCAGCAGGGATGGCATCACACCACCGTGGTGATG
>JAPLIC010000011.1 GCA_026389315.1 Cyanobacteriota bacterium | reverse complement strand
CTCCCGGTAACGCCGACGCCATTTGCCCACGGTCATGCCCGTCAAGCCCATCCGCTTGGAAATGGCTGTGTTGGTTTCGCCGGCTGCGCAAGCCAACACGATCTGCGCCCGCTGCACGATCGCATGGGGCAACGACCTTGAGTTGGCGATGCTCTGGAGTTGCTGAACCTGGTCGTCGCTGAGAACCAGCGGCTGCATCGGGCGACCAACTGCCATGGAACGACTACCCTTGGGAGAGACTCCTCATTCTAGCAATTACTTACGGGATTGTACACTAATCCAACGCCAGATAAGATCGCGGCTGACGCGCGATCTTATCTTTGTTCGTTGTACTCTACCCACTTGTTTGTGCCCACGACGGCGTTGGTGAACCAGTGCTGGCCCCTGCGCACCGCCGTAACCTAAAGACGATCGTCCTTGTCGACGAACGTCGCAAAATGGTCAATGACCTCTTTGGGGGTGTTGTCCGCGCTGAGTAGCCACAGGGAGAACTGAGTTCTCTGAGCACCAAGGCGCTCAAGCTCAGCCCAGAGTGGCTGGTAGTCGAAGGTTCCCTTCTTCTCGTTGATCAGATTGTATGCAAAGAGATATACGGTCATACGCCGCTCCTTTGCTTGCGGGAAGAAATTGCAAGCGCCCTAACGCTCCAGATCAGAAGCGGGAAGGGGCTTCTCGGGTTGACAAGCCACTCCCGCTCCCGTCTTCTGTATCTGGATGTTAGAAAGATCCTACTTGAAGTCATTGAAGAAATCCATGTCCACTTCATAGACAACCTTTGGCTTGACACCAAGCTCAAGCTTTTCAAACATTCTGACAAGCTTCTCCCCATCAACGAGCTCGATGGGATTGGCGCCATCCCGAATTGCTTCCCGCTTGGCATCCATTGTGAAACTCCCAGTGGTCAACAAAATACCCTTATCAGCCTTCCCAACAAGGGCTCCTCGAAAATCCCGGATCATGCTTGCGCCAACCGATCCTTGATAACGCTTGCATTGAAATAACACCTTAAAACTCAGAAGTGGATTTATCTCGAGGATCCCTTCTCCATCAATGCCTCCATCCCCTGAACGGCCAGTAACCCTCACATTCTGAAAACCGTGCTCCCTTAGAAGGCGCTGACATAAGCGCTCGAATCCCTCAGAACTAAGTGCCTTGATCACTGGCAGAAGGGCAGTCTCCTCAGCCTCCAATCGACTCTCTGTAGCCTCTACAGATGCCGCACTCTTTGGAGTGGAGCCCTCATCTTGAGGCCCTTTGAAGGTGCTCTGAACACCCTTGAATAATGATGCTACGTCTAAAGCCTTGAGGTCTTCATGCTGACCTTTGTCAGTCAGTCTCCACACGCCGCGAAGAGATGAGTCAATATGTCCTGAATGAACGAGGTACATACGAGCCCACGCAATCTGGTTGCGTACTTTTGACTGGCCGTTCTTATTGGTCTGTTCTAGAAGTTCTTCGGGGAGGTCTTCACGCTCAATCACCGCATCTGTTACCTCAGCTGCAGTGGCCGATCCACCCATCTCCCGCAGAGCATGCAGGATGGGCAGGATGTATCGGGTGAACTGGGGTCCCTTGGCCATTGATGGATTTTAGTTCTTTCTAACTTGTTTTTAGGCGGATCCTCATAAAAACCCATTTTAAGCTTCTTTGACAGCATATAAAGCCGATGAGGCCAACTGGCAACATGGCCAAAATCCTATTTTAGTCAAGGTTTTCTAGACTCCTTCGCACGATCCTGGGCAACTTATTCGTGTCCGCATAACACCGTTCGCTGCGATACACAACCAATCTCCCGTGCCTCCGCGCGAAAGACATGATTTGAATCAAAAAGATGCAGGACTTAGTACTTAGGAATACAGACATCCTACAACAATCCCGGTCTCGTTATCTTTTCAGCCTCTGCCGTCATCACGCCAAAACCACTAACCCCAACACCCCCCCAATCGCCTCACCAATCCGCAACGCATTCGCTATCACCGTCAGCCCGGGCCCCACGGCCGGCCAACCTGGAAAGACATTTGCATCAGCGATCCAGGGGTTGGCCAGTTCATGCCAGCGGCCCTCAAAGGACACCATCGAGCTGGCAGGGTCTGACCCCATGCGGCAGGTGCCGCAGCTGCAGTCCATCCCTCTTAAGGGGGCTTCGGCGCGGAGATAGATGGGTGCACGCTGCACCACCGTGGTTTCGGGATCGTCTTCGACCCGTTGCAAATTTTCGTAGATGATCAATAAAGGAAAGCTTCGCACGACAGGGCGTCGACAATTCCCCGATAAGCGTCGTCTTCCGCTTCTGGGGTAAAGATGATAGTTTTAGCCATGCGGATCAATGATGCGGCGCTGGACATCTTTCCATAAACTGCAAGAATCCGGGTTGGCTCGATAAGACAATTTTCGGCGCTCAAGTTCGGCTTTTTGCAAATCAGTAAGCGGGAAATTCTCTGGAGTCAGGCTATCTCAAAAGTCTTGCGCCAGCAGCAGTCTTTCGCAAGGGGTGAGCATTAGCAGATTGACATGTTCAGCATTGTTCATGCTAATCGTTTATTTTCTTTCTCAATTCTATCTCAAAGATCCAGCTGCGGATGGCAAGCAAGCAGATCGGGCCTTAGCGGCTGACAAGAGCCAGGGCGGTCTACATCGACAGGAACAGGGTCTGCAGCCGCCTCAGCAGCGATTGAAGCTGGTGGTCGCGGTAGGAGGCAGCGGCGATGCATCAGCCAGAGCAAGCCCCTCCGGCACGGGGAATTGGACCAATTCACGGCCAATTCCTGCCCCTTGCGTCAAGCTGGGGCGATCCCAGCGATTTTGATGAGCATTTCGCCCAGGCCCAGGGCCGATGCACCCCACCTCGCCGTGATCGGAGCCGGTGTCGGCGCCTGTGCCCTGGTGGCCAGCCTGCGGCGTCAGGGTTGGTCAGCGGAGCGGATCAGCGGAGCGGATCAGCCTGTGGGAAAGCGGCCGCGGTCCCGGCGGTCGCACCGCCACGCGCCGCTCCCGCCAGGACAGCCACCTGCGCATCGACCACGGCGCCCCCCTGTTCAACATCACCGCAAGCCCCGATCCCGCCCTGCTGGCGCCGTTGTTGGCGGGAGGCTGGATCGAACCCTGGCAGGGCACCCTGGCCTGCCTGGACCGCAATGGCGGTCTGGCGGGTCGGCTGGAGGATCCCCTCTGCCAGGGCCAGCTCTATCGCGGTCGCCAGGGCATGGAACATCTCTGTCGCGGTTTGCTGGCCCTGGCCGGGGGCGCCATCGAAGCCCATTACGGCATCCTGGTGCGCCACCTGGAGACCAGCAGGGACGGCGGTTGGCAATTGCTGGATAGCGCCGGAGAGCTGGTTGGCCCATCCCCGCAGCCGGCTGGTGCTCGGCTGGGAGACCCTGCCCCTGGCGGTAGGGGCTGCCGAACGGGCCGATCCGGAGCTGAACCACAGCCTGGCGGCGATCGCCTCGATCCGGGCTGAGGCCCGCAGCAACCTGTTGATGGTGGTGCAGGCCAGCGAAGCCGCCCCGTGGCGGGCCCTGCCCTTCCGGCTGCTCAGTTTCGAGACGGCGGCCCAACAGCGCTGGGGGTTGCGTCGCGTGGCGATTCAGCCCCTGGAGGATGGCCGTTGTGCGGTGGTGGCCCACTCCACCGCCACCGTTGCCGCCGAATATCTCAACGTTTATGGCTCCCGCTCGTCGGTCGCCAGCCATCTGGGCATGGCGCCACCCCAGCAACGGGAAGCCGAGGTGATCACCGCCCTAGAGCATGGACTGCAGGGGGCCCTGGCGGCCTGGTTGCCCGAGCCTCCAGGAGCGCCGCCGCCCGAGGGCACCCCCTGGCCCGGGGTCCATAGCGAACTGATGCGCTGGGGGGCCGCCTTTCCCCAGTTGCCGGGTCTGCCCCAGGCCCTGGCCCTCTGCCGCCATAGCCGGGTGGGGTTCTGCGGTGATTTCATTGAGGGCCCCGGCTTCGGGCGGGTGGAGGGGGCGATGCGCAGTGGCGAAGCCCTGGCCAGGCGCCTGCTGGAAGCGGTTCAGGTTGCCGCGTGAGGCACGGGCCTCTGGTCCGGCCCAGAGGGTGTGTAATCTAATCAGGGGTCCTTGCTGCCTTACTCGGCGCATCGCTGCCACAACGGGCACCACGCCTAGACCTCTGTCCCGATGGGATCCCAGGCCATCGCTTCAGGGGCCTCGCCTGCTATGGGCGTGTAGGCCGCCAGTGCTCCACGACACCCGCTGGCGGGAGGAAAGGCCAGGGGCCATGGCCAGCACTTGGGAATTAACCAGGTAGGAAACAGCTGGAACTGGAGGCCTGAATCAATGGCCAGCGGTGGCCCAGAGCCGTCCGCTGGCGGGTAGATAAATAAGCCCGACTGCCCCAGGAAAATTAGGCCCTGGCAGCCTCCGCGAAGGTGCCAGGGTTGGGATCAGAGGCCGTAGGTGCTGGGCAGGGAATGACCGCTAAGCTTGATGCGCTTTCTCAGCTGGCGGCTAGCACCGAAGGCGGCGGCGGCCCCGAAGATCGGCAGGGGGCTTGGGGCAGCGGGTGAGGATGGTGCAGCAGGAGTAACCTGGGCCCAAGTTCTAGTAAGGTCTTTCCCTACACCACCAGGTTGAACAGAACTCGAAATTAGACTCCAATAATCAAATGCAATATTAGTTCCACTAGCATACCCAAAGTATGGCCCAGCAAAGTTAAAGCTATTTGGTAGCCCCAGACCGGTATTGACGGCAGACGTGAAACTGTCAGCAGTCGAACTATCGTTCCACCAAGGCATCACTCCACCATTGGCAGCCGTTGCAAATTTGCTGATATTGTTGTTGTAGGTTCCAGTAAATGTAGTCACATCATAATTCTGACCATTCACATTTACCACTAATGCGTGGGCCTCACCAGCAGTCAATCCGATGAACCCCGAGACCAAAACGGCAGCTAGGGCTGGCTTGGCCAGCGGTGACCAGCGGTGGCTGGAATTGGGAAGGGGGGGGGGTAGACATCTGGAATTCGTAAAAGATTTAGTTGATTTTCCCCGGTGTGTGCCAGGGAGTTTTAAAATAATAGTCTTTGGCATTTAATTAGCGAGGCTAGTCGAGGACGATCCCGGAAGCGTCCGTCCCTCCAGGTGGTCGTCTAGGCCGACCTGGTCGCAGCCTGGAGGCCACCGGCGCCCGGCCCAATCATTCGGGCGTTCTGGACCACCGTTCTCCCGGACCTGGGCAAGGACCTTGTGATCGTTGGTGTCATGGCCGCTCGCCAGCAGCCGCTTCAACAGGGCGTGATTCGGCAACGCGATCACCTTGCCTCCACCGCCCTTAGCCTGAAACCCCGCACACTCGCCGGGCAATGCTCGCTCCGCCACGCCCCCTGCAGATCCCGTCCGGCAAGGAAGCGGGCGCCGTCCTGCCGGAGTTTCTCCACCTGCCGGCCTTGGTTTGTGCGGGCCTGCGCTTCACTCCCGAGCAATTTGCTGAGCTATGCCAGGCCAATCCCGAGGCGGTGCTGGAGCTGGCCGCTGATGGTTCCCTGATCCTGATGACCCCCACTGGCAGCGAAACGGGCGCTCGCAACAGCGAACTCTCTTTTCAAATCAAGACATGGGCTCGCGGCAATGGCAGTTGGAAATCCTTCGACAGCTCCACCGGCTTCCGCCTGCCGGATCAATCGGTGCTAAGCCCCGATGCCTCCTTGGTGGCCCTCGATCGCTGGCAGGCCCTCAGCGACACCGAGCGCCGCGGTTTCGCCCCCCTCTGCCCCGATCTAGTCGTCGAACTGGCGAGTCCCAGCGATGAAGGCCCCCGCGGTCTGACGGCCCTGCGCCAGAAAATGGCCTTCTACCAGCGCAACGGCGCCCGCCTTGGCTGGCTGTTGATTCCGGCAGAGCGGGCGGTGGAAATCTGGGAACCGCTGGCGGATCCACCGGCCCAGCCCCGGCGGATCGAAGCGGCCAGCCACCTCGATGCAACTCCCCACTTTCCTGGCCTGGTGGTGGATCTTGAGGAGATCTGGGCGGGCTGATCCTCACCAGCTCTCAGAGCTGGTGAGGATACAGCACCCCGCCCAACGTGAGCGGGGATAAGGTGTCCAACCAGGCCTCCACACCACCAGCACCTCGATCCAGCTGATCACGCTGATGGCCGGGTGTTCCTGCTGCTCCAGCCAGGCCAGGGCGATGGCTTCGCCGCGCAGCACGTCGATCAGGATGTTGGTGTCGAGCAGCAGCATCAGGGCGCGTCCCACTCCTGCCGCAGCGCCTGTTGCAGCTCCAGAGACCCTTCCGGTCGATCCCGCCACAGGCCGAAGACCTCGCCGTGACTGGGTTTCTGCTGCTCCAGCCAGAGCCGTAGCGCCTGGCGCAGCGCCTCGGCCCGCGACAGCCCCCGCTGGCGGCAAAGGGCATCGAGCTGGACACGCTCCGCCTCAGGCAGGTCCACGATCGCGTTCCTAGAGAAAGCCGCAGCGATCCATGTCTTCTGCCGGAAGGGCCGCTGGGGCAGCGGCTCACCGTTTTCACGCGCAACGTCAAACACTTCGACGGTTTCGGTGTGGAATTCTTCAATCCCTTCAAGTACTAGGGGCCCTAAGACCAGCTGATCGGCCTTGATCGAGGCCAGAAACACCACCCGCAGTCTGTAGCGGATCAGCAAATTGCTGGAAAATTATTTTCATTCATCGCACCATCAGCCTGGTCCGCGCAGGTGCAGCCAGCAGGCCCGTGGCGTGAACAGAGGCAAGGGCGGCATGGTGCAGGCCAGGACGCCTTGATCGCCGGTGCCTAAGAGGTCGGCCTCGGCAAGGACGGCGCTGGCCAGCACCCATTCATCGTCCCCATCGACCAAGCTCAGCGGCGGCTGTAGTGGGCGCAGCGTTCGCAGGGGCCCTCCGGCAGCACGGCGCAGCGCAGCAGGGGGGTGCGGGCGTTGTAGGTGCAACTGGGGT
>JAPLIC010000013.1 GCA_026389315.1 Cyanobacteriota bacterium | reverse complement strand
CGCATCAGCGCCCTGCGCAACCGGCGGGGCGAGGTGGTGGGCCTCACCTGCCGGGTGGGACGGGCCGTGTTCGGCACGGTGGCCATGGTGCGCGACCTGCTGGACAGCGGCGAATCCCTGCTGCTGATGGGCCCGCCCGGGGTTGGAAAAACCACAGCCCTGCGGGAGATCGCCCGGGTGCTGGCCGATGAGCTGGGCCGGCGCGTGGTGGTGATCGACACCAGCAATGAGATCGCCGGTGATGGTGACATCCCCCATCCGGCCATCGGCCGGGCGCGGCGCATGCAGGTGGCCCAGCCTGAATTGCAGCATCAAGTGATGATCGAGGCCGTCGAAAACCACATGCCCGAAGTGATCGTCATCGATGAAATCGGCACCGCCGCCGAAGCGATGGCGGCCCGCACGATCGCCGAGCGGGGCGTGATGTTGGTGGCCACAGCCCACGGCAATGCCCTGGCCAATTTGATCAAAAACCCCACCCTCAGCGACCTCGTTGGCGGCATCGAATCGGTCACATTGGGCGATGAGGAGGCGCGCCGCCGCCGCACCCAGAAAACCGTGCTGGAACGGGCGGCGGAACCGACGTTCTCCCAGGCAGTGGAAATGCACAGCCGCCACCGCTGGCTGGTGCATCGGGATGTGGCCGCCACGGTGGACCAACTGCTGCGCGGCCAGCCCCCCCGGCCCCAGATCCGGGAGCTCCAGGCCGATGGCCAGTGGCGCCTGCAGGAGTCCGGCCCGGAAGCGCCGGGGCCCAATGGCGCCAGCAGCTCCAGCAGCTCCTGGGGCGAGATCGCGCCCCCCCGCCGACCGGCCAGCCGCCGTCCCCTGGCCTCCGTGCCCCTGCCCGATCCCACCGCCCAGGCCCCCCACCGTCGGGCGCTAGCCGACGAGCCATTGGTGGAGCCAATGGTGGCGCCCTTGAGCGAGCCAAGGGCCGCTGCTGGCGCCACCGAGCCCGAGCCGCTGCTTCTCTGCGGCCTGGGAATGGCCCCAGCCCGGTTGCAGGAAATCATCCGCGCCCGTCAGCTACCGGTGCGGCTGGTCGCCGACGTGGAGCAGGCCGAAGTGGTGTTGAGCGTGCGGGGCCAACTGGGCCGGGACCCGGATCTGCGTCGTCGCGCCCAGGCGGCGGGTCGGCCGATCCTGGTGATCAAAAGCGATAGCCCCCATCTGATCCAGCGGGCCCTGGAGCGCCTGCTGGCCCGCTCTGGCCGGGACGAGGCAACGGCCCAGGCAGGAGCCCAGCCAAGCGACGGGAGCGACGGCGCCGCCGGAGCCCCACCCCGCGCCCTCGAGGACGGCCATGCGGCCCTGGAGGAATGCCGTCTGGCCGTCGAACGGGTGGTGCTGCCGGAGGGTCGCCCGGTCGAACTGCTGCCCCGCAGCGAGCGGGTGCGGCAGATGCAGTTGGAATTGGTGGGCCGTTATCGCCTGCGCTGCGCCGTCTTCGGCAAGGGAAACCAGCAGCGATTGCGGGTGTTTCCCGCCTGAGCCGCAGGGCGAGTTGACGAAGGACCGGCCGCTGTGGGTTACTGGCTTGGTACCGGTGTCAATCGGTGCCAAGAATCCCCGCAAGTTGTTCGCCAGCGGACAGCCCACCGGAAGATTCTCTCGTTGGGCCGTCGCCAAGCGGTAAGGCAGCGGGTTTTGGTCCCGCCATTCCTAGGTTCGAATCCTAGCGGCCCAGTTTTGGAGCTCCTGCTGTGTCCTTGGTTCCGGCACCGCTGCTCGTCTTTGATTTCGACGGCGTGCTGGTCGATGGCATGGAGGAATATTGGTGGTCGTCCCGCCGCGCCGCCCTGGAGCTGCTGGGAGCCCCCCCGCAGCAGCCCCTGCCGGAGGCGGTGCCGCCGGCCTTCCGCCAACTTCGCCCCCTGATCCACAAGGGCTGGGAGATGGTGCTGGTGGCCGCCGAGCTGGGCCGCGCCACGCCCGCCCCTGTGCCAACTACTGCCGCCAGCTACGCCGGGCTGCTGGCAGGGGCCCTGGAGCGCTGGGGCTGGCAACCGGCCACGCTGCAACGGGCCCTTGAGCAGGTGCGAGCCGATGCCATTGCCACCGATCGGGCCGGCTGGCTGGCCCGCCACCGCTTCTACCCGGGGGTGGTCGAGAGGCTGCAGCGCCTCAGTCAGGAGGGCGCCCCCTGGCGGGTGCTCACCACCAAGGGGGCGGCCTTCAGCCGCGAGCTGCTGGAGGCCGCAGGTCTGCGGCCCATCGGCCTGGATGGCCACGAACAGGGGCCCAAAACCGAGGTCCTCAAACGGCTGCTGGCCGCACCGGAAGCCGGGGGAGGCCCCATCTGGTTCATCGAGGATCGGCGGGCCACCCTGGCTGAGGTGCGCGCCAGAGCCGAATTGGCCGCGGTGCGCTGCTGGCTGGCGGCCTGGGGCTATCTGGCCCCCGGCGATGACCAGGGGCTTGGCCCCCTGGGTATTGATTGGCTGGAGGCAAGCCAGTTCCTGGGCCCCCTGGAAACCTGGGG
This sequence comes from Cyanobacteriota bacterium, assembly GCA_026389315.1. GTDB lineage: Bacteria > Cyanobacteriota > Cyanobacteriia > PCC-6307 > Cyanobiaceae > Cyanobium. Next base: position 7,116 of record JAPLIC010000013.1, on the reverse strand, counting down.
CTCGCCAGCCCCTGGCATTGCCGCCCACGGGCGCTAGAGTACGGCCGTACTACGCGCGATTGGGACGCCGGCCCCGACTGGTGGCACTGATAAAGAGAAGGCCGCAGGATGGCGCCCACTTCGGGCACGTCTGGCCCCACAGCCCGTTCCCATCACCTATCCCCCCCCATGCCTGTCGATTCCAAGGCCGCCGCCTCTGCCAGCTCCGGCAGCGCCTCGGCGGCTGATATCCGCGCCGCCGCCGAGCGGGACAAGGCCCTGGGCCTGGTCCTCACCCAGATCGAGCGCAATTTCGGCAAAGGCTCGATCATGCGCCTGGGCGATGCCTCCCGCATGCGGGTCGAGACCTTTTCCACCGGGGCCCTCACCCTTGACCTGGCCTTGGGTGGCGGCTACCCCAAAGGGCGGGTGGTGGAGGTCTATGGACCGGAAAGCTCCGGTAAGACCACCCTCACCCTGCATGCCATCGCCGAGGTCCAACGGCGCGGTGGCGTGGCGGCCTTCGTCGATGCCGAGCATGCCCTTGACCCGGTCTATGCGGCAGCCCTGGGGGTGGACATCGAGAATCTGCTGGTGTCCCAACCCGACACCGGTGAGATGGCCCTGGAAATCGTCGACCAACTGGTGCGATCCGCTGCGGTCGACATCGTTGTGATCGACTCGGTGGCCGCGCTGACGCCCCGGGCCGAAATCGAGGGTGAGATGGGGGACCTGGCCGTGGGCAGCCAGGCGCGGCTGATGAGCCAGGCGATGCGCAAGATCACCGGCAACATCGGCAAATCGGGTTGCACGGTCATTTTCCTGAACCAGCTGCGCCAGAAAATCGGCGTGACCTACGGCAACCCCGAGACCACCACCGGGGGCAACGCCCTCAAGTTTTATGCCTCGGTGCGGCTTGATATCCGCCGCATCCAAACCCTGAAACGGGGCACCGAGGAATACGGCATCCGGGCGAAGGTCAAGGTCGCCAAAAACAAGGTGGCGCCACCCTTCCGCATCGCCGAATTCGACATCCTCTTTGGTCGGGGTATCAGCACGGTGGGCTGCTTGCTCGACCTGGCTGAAGAAACCGGGGTGGTGACCCGCAAGGGCGCCTGGTATAGCTACGAGGGTGACAACATCGGCCAGGGCCGCGACAACACGATCGCTTGGCTCGAACAAAATCCCGGCCCCAAGGACACCATCGAAGTCCAGACCCGGCGCCGCCTCACGGAGGGTCAGGAGGTCAGTGCCAATTCAATGAAGCCCCTGGCGGCGGCCGCCAAGTTGGCCGCCAGCTCAGCCGATCAGGACTCCTTGGAGGAAGCGGCAGACGAAAGCCTGGTCCTCAGCGACATGCCAGAGGACTGAGTCCTGAGTCCTCTGGCCCGAGGCAAAAGCCCAAATAGCTGATGGCCCAACACCCTTCTGGATGTTGGGCCAAGCGTTCATGCCGCGTCGGCCACGGGCAGGGCAGCAACCAAAGTGCCTGCCTGCAAGATGCGAGCCACCCGATGCAGCTCCTGAATGGCATCGGCGCCCTCAAGCTTGACGAGCTCATGGCCGTCGCGGGACTCCACCCAGCTGATGCCGAAATTGGAGACCAGGAAACGCACCAGGTGGCCATCGCCAAGGTCGGCCACAAAGGAGGCCCCTTGGCCATCAAAGTCATCGCGGCACAGATAACAAGTGGCGACAAGCCCTTGCTGACGCATGGATTCGGCCAGGGCCTGAAGGCTCAAGACGAGATCCTGAATCAGGGCTCGGTACTGCTCAGCGAGGCGGGGAAACATGGGCCCCAGGGGGGAGGTTTGAAAATCCTAAGGTTTTCTTCCGTTTTCAGGGGCCAGGGATGGGCGTTTGCCCACCGGAGGTCTGCTAGGAGCCTTAGCCATCGGAGAGGTGCCACCAGCCGGCGGCCGGCCCGATGAACCGCACCGTCAGCCAGAACAGCACCAGGGCCGAAATGCCAATCCAGGCGCCACGGGTGCTGACCGACACAAACCGATCGGCCTGGTTGCGACTCAGGGGCAGCCAGGGCAGCAAACGGGGTGAATCGTCGCTCTTGGCGTCGCCCTTGGTGGTGGACTTATTAACGGGCTTGGGTTGGCGGGGTGGCAACCCCTGGCTGGCGCGACGCTTGGCTTCCCCCATCCAGGCAGGCAACAACTGGGATGAGCCTAGGGACGCTCCTCCCAGTGTGCTCAGCCGGGTAACAAACGGGTGAGGGGCTCCCAGGGCTCGAGGGCGGTCAACACCTGGCGGCCCCAGCCACGGCTACGGGGCCGGCCATCCAGCACCGCCAGCCTGCCGCCGCCGCGCCTGAGGCCCGCCAGCCCGCGCTGCATCAGGTTGAGGGCTTCGGGCAGCAGCAGTTCGCGGAACCAATCCTGGCCCTGGCGCCGCAGCTGGGCGACCCGGGCGGCCGTGAGCGGATCCTCCAGGCTGGCGATCGGCAGCAGGGCCACCACCACCTGGGCCGGCAGCGGCAGGCGGGATTGGTTTTGCAGCCACCAACTCCAGCGGCAGCAGACCACCCCATTGCTTTCGGGGGCGGTGTCCTCGTGGCAGACGCGCCGGCCAAATTCGGCCGCCAGGGCACTGGTGAGCCCCAGCCGCAGGGCCTGGTCATCCAACAGCACCACCGTCAGTCCGGCCTGGCCCAGCACCAGGCGGCGGCTGTGGTCCAGCAGGTGCTCGGCGTAGTGGGGGCTGTTGGGCAGGGGCTGGCGCAGGGGCAGATAGAGGGGCAGGGGGTCGGCCAGGGGCGGATCGGCCAGATCGACGACCACCTGGGGATTGAGGCCGAGGCTGGCCGCCGAAACCCCGCCGCTGCGCTCACTGGTGAGTTCGCCGACCAGTACGGCACCACGGCCCTGGAGCAGGCCCAGCAGCTCGCGCAGGGGCTGGAGGGGCTGGCGATGCAACTGCCACTGCAGCAGGGCCGGTTCGACCACGGCCCAACCACACCAATGGGGATCGGCGGCGGCCAGCCAGGCGGGCCAGGGAGCGGGGGGGGACGCCAACAGGGGCAGCAGATGGCGCAGGGGAGCCTCGTCTTCCGGCGCCAGGGCCACCACTTGGCGGGCTGGGGCGAGGGGATGGCGGGGCTGGGCCAGCAGGCGACGACTGAGGCGCTCGTGCAACGCCAGCAGGCTGGCTTCGGCGGCGGGCTGGGCCCGTATCAACCGGTCCCAGTCCGGGGGCTCCAGCACCACCGCCATCGCCTGCCGCAAGCGCGGCTCCAGCATTTCCAGCTCCGGAATCACCAACTGGCGATCGGCCAAGGCTGCGCTGCTCCAGACGCTGAGCCACTCCTGGGGATTGAGCAACCAGAGGCAATGGGGCGGCGGGGCGGCGGGGCCCTCCCAACAGGGGAGATCGAGACCCGCCGCCCGCAGCCGGGGCCACTCCACCTGCAACAGGCGCCGGCGGCGTTCATCGCTGACCACCAGGGCCAGGGGGGTTTCGCTGAGGGCCAAGGGCACCAGCAGGCTGATCCACCAGCTGGGATCGGTGCCTGGAGAGAGGCGCAGCAGTGTCTGGTCGCCCCGCCGCAGGCTGCGGGCCACCAGGCGACTGAGGCTGAGGTGGTGGGGCCAGCGCTCAGCACCCTCCCGCCGCAGCAGGGCCTTGAGGTGGTGATGGGCGCTGGCTTCCAACATCGATGGATCGTAGGAAGGGGCAGATATCGGTACGGCAGCGTTGATGACAGCATTGGGGCGCTCCCAGCCGGTGGGCATCGTGGGCCTGGGCCTGATCGGCGGCTGCCTGGGCCTCGATCTGCAGGAGGCCGGGGCGGAGGTGCACGCCCTGGTGCATCGCCCATCCACCGCCGAGCGGGCGCGGCAACGGGGCCTGGCCACGCGAGTGGATACGGACCCGGCGGTGCTGGCGGATTGCTGCCTGGTGATCTTGGCCCTACCCCTCGATCGCCTGCTGGAGCCCGATCCGGCCCTGCTGTCGGCCCTGCCCGCCGAGGCGGTGGTGACAGATGTGGGCTCGGTGAAGCAACCCGTCCTGGCGGCCTGGGGACCCCGGCTACGCCGTTTTGTGGCCAGCCATCCGATGGCGGGCACCAGCCGCGCGGGGGTGGAGGCGGGCGAAAAGGGATTGTTTCAAGGGCGGCCCTGGGTGGCGACGCCCGACGCCGACACCGACCCGGAGGCCCTCGATGCGGTGCGCCAGTTGGCGACAACGGTGGGCGCCCGCTGGCTCTGCTGTGATGCCGCATCCCACGACCGGGCCGTGGCGCTGATTTCGCACCTGCCGGTGCTGGTGGGGGCCGCGTTGCTGCAGACCGCTGACGGGGGCGGGCAGGCCAGCGGCCTGGGGGGGCTGGTGCGGGATCTGGCGTCGAGTGGCTTTGCCGACACCACCCGCGTTGGGGGGGGGAATCCGGAACTGGGCACGTTGATGGCGCGCTGCAATCGCGGCGAAGTGCTGGCGGCGCTGGGGCGTTATCGGCAGGCGATTGCTGGGCTTGAGAGGTTGGTGGAGCTGGAGGATTGGCGGGGGTTGGAGGGGGTGCTTAAAGAGTGTGGGGAGGTGCGGCAGGGGTTTCTGGGTTGAGCGCCAGCGGGTTCCGCTGCTTGAACTTTTCTGCTTAAAAAGTTGTGGGCACCCAGTTCTCCAGGTGCAGGGACGGAGGCTGGGAATACTGATGGCATGACACAAGTTCCCGCTCCATCCCCCCAGCGGCCCAAGCTGCTGGAAAGTTTCCGAGACGAACTGAGGGTGCGGCGTTACGCACCCCGAACCGGCAAAACCTACGAAAGCTGGATTCGTCGCTTCATTCGATTTCATCACCAGCGCCATCCCAGGGAAATGGGCACGACTGAAATCCACCAATTCCTCACCCATCTGGCGGTGGTGGAGCAAGTAAGTGCGTCAACTCAAAATCAGGCGCTTTCAGCCCTACTATTTTTATATCGATACGTGTTGAAATCGGATGTTGGAAACCTGGATGGCCTTGTGCGAGCACATCGCCCTAAAAAGCTGCCGGTGGTCCTTACACCGGGAGAGGTCCGAAGCGTGGTGAACCAGCTTGCAGGAGTCAATGCCCTGGTGGTTCGGTTGATCTATGGCACAGGACTAAGGATTGAGGAAGCCATGATGTTGAGGGTCAAGGATCTGGATTTTGAACGACGGGAAGTAATTGTGAGGGCTGGGAAGGGGAACAAGGACAGGAGAACCGTGCTGCCCGGAAGGCTTGTGGAGCCTCTCCAACAACATCTAAAAATGGTGAAAAGTATCCATGCAAAAGACTTGTCGGAGGGATGGGGCAAAGTATTGCTACCAGATGCCCTGGCAAGGAAATACGCTTCGGCCCCACAGGAATGGGTATGGCAATGGGTTTTCCCCCAGCAGTATCGCTGGAGAAACCGACAAACTGGCACCCAGGGACGGCACCACCTAGACAAGAGTGTGATCCAAAAGGCAGTAAGAAAAGCCGTACTCGCCTCTGGATTGAGCAAGCCAGCAGGTTGCCATACATTTCGGCATTCATTTGCTACCCACCTACTGGAGGCTGGCTATGACATACGCACAATCCAGGAGCTGCTGGGCCATACCGACGTCAGGACAACAATGATTTACACGCATGTGTTGAATCGTGGACCCGGAGGAATAATTAGCCCAGAAGATCGGCTTTAAACTGATGGGCCGAGACCCTGCACAGAACCATAGACCACAATCTAGATAGCAGTTGGCGGCTTTGAAGTTAGGGTTGCATTAGTTGAGTAAACTTGCATACGTGGATTGCAATCTATACCGCAGGGGATTAGCCAAGCAACAGCACGTTAGCGGTATCAAGTTTACTAGTAGACACGGTATATCTACATGGATATGATAGTTGCTGGCTGGGCAATCGAGGGCACTTGGCAAGTGCGTGCATCCTAGTTCGTGGCTCAAGTACAATAGCTCAAAAGAGAATTACACATATCACCCATACAGAATTCTGCAGAGAAATAACAGAATACAGACGCACAAGCTCAGTGAAGGCACAAAACGAATAATCGCTCTTCGTGCAAGTTACAGGCTTAACCTATCTCTAGATCCGAAAAATCACCCTTAGCTCGACCTACCCTGGTCCTTGCTGTACAAGGCCAATGAAGCGTGGTTCAAGCGTGATACACTGAATCCACATATCATTCATCGAACCAGATCGATTCCCTGGGATGCCTGCCATAGCCTTGGCTCTCAAGCCATCGAAGATATCAAGTTCCTGTGGGATATGCAGCAATCGCCGGATTTCGCGTGATATGCGGGTCCGCATATTCTATGTTCGAAGGATGGTCAGTGGAACTGGTGCGTGGAGAGAAGTAGCCGTTAGAAGTGAGTTGAACTTAGGGCCGCTGGCTTAGGGTTTTGGAGCCAGGAAAGAGATCGGGGGTGCAACTTTGAGCTGGGCGTTGAGATTGCCCTGAAGGGATGGATTGCTCTCGATAGCGATGGCGCGGACACCGCTGCCGGGGCTGAAATCGATTTGGCGCAGATTCAGCCAGACCATCTGTGGGGAGAGGGCTGAATCGAAGTAATAAACGCCGTTCTTCTGATCGAGCAGGGTGCGCCACCAAGTGGGAGATATGTTGGGGTGCTCGGGATCGGGGGTGCCCCAGGGAACGGAGATGTTGCGCATCACGCTCATTACGCCGGCCAGGGCTTGGCGTGGATCGGTGGTGGGCGGCAACTGCTCGTTGTAGTACATACCCCGCACAAAGCGGTCGGGTGACTGGATCGAGCCAGGAAGGTCGTGAGTACGATCCTTGGTAGCCCAGAAGGCATTAAGCTTCAACTGCTCGCTGTACACCGGGCTGTTCGTCATCACCTGATACTGTCGGCCATGGTGAATCACCGGTTTGCCACTGAGGTATTCGATCACCGCCGAATCACCGCTAGCATCCGATACCGCCATATGGACTGTGGCCTTTGCCTTTCCACCGGGCCCGAAGGGCACTGGAACGATCTGGATGCGGTCCTGTTGCACAGCCACCACCAGGGCCGACTGAAAGTCAGTCACAAGGGCGATTGCGGTGCCTTGTCGGGGCTGCTGTCCTCGGTTGGATTGCTCCTCTCTCTTGTCCAAGCCCGCGTCGCCTTCTGATCTGATCGGCTTTCTGCAGTCGCTTCCTGAGG
>JAPLIC010000092.1 GCA_026389315.1 Cyanobacteriota bacterium | reverse complement strand
TCTGCGCCATGGGCGGCATCACCCTCGACGACTTCACCCAGAGCGTGGCCTACCGCGAGATCTTTGGGCGGGGGGAGGCTCGTGGCGTCGCCCTAGGTGAGGCCCGAGGAGAAGCCCGAGGCGTCGCCCTAGGTGAGGCCCGAGGCGTCGCCCTGGGTCAAGCCCAAGGAGAAGCCAAGGTCACCCTGCGCCAGCTGAGCCGCCGCTGCGGCCCCCTGAGTGGGGAGCAGGAAAGCCTGATTCGCCGCCTGCCGCTGGAGCGGCTGGAAGCCCTGGCGGAGGCTCTGCTGGATTTCGAGGGCATGGCCGATCTCAACGCCTGGCTGGCGGCCAACGCCTGAAGCACCCGCCCACAGGACGCCGTTGTGGTCGCCAGCGACAAGCTCTTTTATTGGCTCTTTCAGCACCAACCCGATCGGATCCTGCCGCTGCTGCCCGATCTGCCCCCAGATGCCAGTGGCTACACCTTCTCGGCGCCGGTGCTCAAAGAGCGCGAATACCGTCTCGATGGGCTGTTCCTACCGCCGCCAGAGCGGCCCGATCTGCCAGCGCTGATTCTTGAAGCCCAGATGGCCGCCGACGGCGGCTTCCTGCGGCGCCTCTACGCCGAGACCGCCCGCCTGGTGCAGCAGGAGCCCACGATCAACCACTGGCGGGTGGTGGTGCTCTGCCCCTCCCGCCAGCTCAACTTCGGCGATCCTGCCCCAGTGGCGGAGTTTGTGGAGCAGCGGGTGCAATCGCCACCAGCGCCGCCCTCCGGGCCCGGGTGGCTGGCAGCAGCAGCGCCGCCGAGATCGATGACGTGATCGCCGCTATCTTGGTGGCACGCTTCAACGGCCGATCAATCCAGGAGCTCTGCGCCATGGGCGGCATCACCCTCGACGACTTCACCCAGAGCGTGGCCTACCGCGAAATATTTGGGCGGGGTGAGGCATCAGGGGAAGCCCGAGGAGAAACCAAGGTCACCCTGCGCCAGCTGAGCCGCCGCTGCGGGCTCTTGACCGGGGAGCATGAAAGTGCGATCCGCAGCCTGCCGCTGGAGCGGCTGGAGGCCCTGGCCGAAGCCCTGCTGGATTTCGAGGGCATGGCCGATCTCAACACCTGGCTGGCCGCCAACGCCTGAATCCGGAGCCCGACTCGGGCCCATGCATCACCGGCGCCCTGCCATCGCAGCCGATGCCACAGCACGGCGCGAGCCTGGCGTCAACCGACATCGAAAACGGCACCACCGCGGAACTGTTGCGCGTACTCACCTACCCCAAATTCCGCCTCAGCAGCGAGCCAATCGGGGCGTTGATCGCTGATCTCTTGCCCTGGAGCGAAACCTGGCTGGAGGCGCTGCCAGATGACCAGCCTCGCTGTCGTGATCCACAGGATCAGAACTTCCTGGATCTGGCCATCGGCGCCAGGGTCCAGGCACTCGTCAGTGGTGACGAGGATCCTGGAGCCTGAGATGTTTCGAGACTGGCTGGAGCTGAAATCAACTGGAGCCGCGCAAGGCGGCCGGGATCCGTTGGTTACCTGATCAGCTGCACCCCATGCATGACCCTGTTGCTCAACACCGCAACCGCTGATCAACCCTGATGCCATGTCCGCTCTCGGCGGGTTGGGACAAGGTGGCCGAGGTGCGTCTGCCGAGGCTTGATGGCGCTGGACAACCCTCTGGAGGCTTCTCTGCGGCCACCTATCGCGCCGACCGGGATGAGCTCTGGCTGCTGAGTTACGCCCCCTTGGGCCAATTGGTCGGATGGAGCGGATTCGGCAAGCTCGGCAAGCTCGGCAAGTCGCCGCTCCGTCCGCTGGGGGTGGTGAGTTGGCGCAGTGGCACAGGCGCCACCCTGCCGGAGAGCATCGATGGAGCGGGCCTGGCGTTTAAGGGGGAGCGGGCCTCTGGGTGGTGAGCGAGGCCCGTCGCATCCCGGAGCGTCCCCCCCAGTTGCTGCGCTTCGACCGTCGCAGCGGCGAGCTGGAGCTGGCTATTCCCATGCCTGCCGAGTGGCAGCCAGCTCCAGGCCGGGGACTCGACTCCAACAGGGGTCCAGAGTCCCTCACCCTGTTGCTGCGGCAGGGCAAGCCAGCGGTGCTGCTGATGGCGGCCGAATCCGCCCTGCTACAGGATCCCCCTGACATGGTTCGTGTCCTGGGCTGATCCCTCGGCACCAGCATGGAGTCACCGGCCGGCGACCCCAAACCACTGCAGCCTCTGCGACTTCCCCAGGGTGATGGCTGGGGCCTCACCGACCTGCTGGCCCTGCCCGAGGCTCCCCTTGAGGCACCCCTGCTTGGGCTGCAAAGACGATTCCAGGCGCCGGATCAATGGAGCAATCGCCTTGTTCTTTACCTTATGCCCAAGCCGATCACTGCGGCAGGGAATGCCGCGACCCTGACCCCCCTGATGTCCTGGGACCTCAAGGCCCTAGGCCTGTCGCCGGACAATTGGGAAGCCATCACTCCTGGCCCTCCCCTTGAGGATGGGCACCCCACACTGTTGCTCGCCTCTGACGACAACTTCAGCCCCTTACAGGACAACCACTTGGTCCAGTTGGCGCCCCGATGCACTGCCGCTTGCAGGCCATGGGGCGAGACGCAACCCATCACCGAATCTGTTGAACCGGCCCAAGTGCCTCAATTACTCAGGAGAACGCGATAGGGATCCTTCTCCAGTTGCGCTTCCCGCTTCTCGTTGTGGTTCACCCGCTGGAGCAGACGGTTCACGCACCGGTCGGCTGGGGAAATCGAAAGACATGTGCCACTGCTTTCCGCCATCAACCGCTCATGGCTGGCTTGTGTCCAGCCGCTAGAGACTGAGGATTACTGACCATGAGTTCTCTAGAGCACCCACACTTCGCCAAAAACCAGCCAGAATTCCAGAATCTCTATGCGAAAGGAGGACCCCATGGCCAAGCACTTTATTGCCTTTTGGAATCTTGAAAATCTCTTCGCTCCTCAGGATTTCGAGGATCGCCCTGAGTGGTTGGCCAAGCGCATAGCTGCAGACCTCAAAGGTTGGACGGCTGAGTTATTGGATCAAAAGATAACTCAGCTTGTCTCCATTATCTCTCAGATGAACAGCGGAAAGGGCCCTGATATCCTTGGAGTCTGCGAAGTAGAGAACCGTTTTGTTCTGGATGCCTTAGCTGGCAAGCTTAATGAACAGCTGGTTGGTCGGCAATACATCCCAGTTCATGCTGATTCAAATGAAGATCAGCGTGGTATCGATACCGCATTCCTGTATGACAAACAGGAATACGGGCATGATCCTGCAACATTGTTCAATTACTTCGTGATTCGACGTACGGGTACACGGGATATTACCCAAGCCACTTTCACAACCAAAGCCGGCCAACCTTTGGTGCTGCTCTGTAACCACTGGCCATCACGGAGTGGCGGAAGTTATGAAAGCCAGGGTTACCGGATGACAGCCGGGGAAACGCTATCCTACTTCCACAGCCGTATTCGGGAAGAACTGGGAGAAAACATTCCAATCCTTGCGATGGGTGATTTCAACGATGATCCCTTTAATGAATCGCTTGTTATTCATGCCGAAGCCACAAGGGAGCGAGGTGATGTAGAGCGCACTGAGACTGTCCCCCGTTTTTACAACCTCGCCTGGCGATACCTTCAGCAAGAGGGAATCGATCGCAAAGGAAATCAAAAATTATTGAGTGGCACTCTGTATTTCAATGGAAATGGCAACGTTTTTGACCAATTGCTAGCCTCAAAAGGCCTTTTAATTTCCTCCAGTCCATTACGAGTTAAAGAAGAAACAGCTCGCATAGAGTTGTTCCCTGAAATGGTTGATAACAGGCTAAGTGAAGGTCCGATCCGATTTGGGCTGCCAAAAGGAGACTTTCAGAAGAATGTCAACACGAAAGGATACAGCGACCATTTCCCAGTATCCGTCGAACTTGAGGAAGATCAAGTGTAAGAAGCTCCTGGAAAAGTGGTAGGTTTAATCCTCCTCGTCGGCCCCACCCGCCGGCACCAGGCGGATCAGCTTGCGGCCCAGCATGATCTCGAACTCATCGCCGGGCTCCAGGCCGAGCCGGACGGTTTAGGCCTTGCCTACCATCAGCTTGCCGTTGAATTGGATCTTGGTGGTATAGCTGAGGCTGCGGCCTGGCTTCCCCTTGCTGCCACTGCTGCAGGTGCCAAAGTGCATACCTTTTGCTTCCAGCAGCACCCCACAAAAGGCGGTGAGGTTAAGCCGCTCCATGCCGTCCTTTTTGGTGCTGACATAGCCGGCGGAACGAACAAGATCGGATTTCGAGACATCGCCAAGTTCCTTGACCTGAGGCGAGTAATTTGGTTCCGATGAGCATGGTGAATGGCTTGGGGTGATGGACTAACTCGAATGACTAACTGTGATTCAGCCAGGTCTGCGGCGAGAGCCAGAATCCACTTTTTGCCAGAAATGACGAGTATGCCAAAGGGCCGAGGCCCATGGATCAAACCTCTGCTAGATCATTGTAATTCTCATTTTTTCCATGTCCAATGCCGCAGTAGATGCAGAGATTTGGTTAAGCCAAGCCCATCTTCTTGCGACATAGGGCAAGGCTTTTTTCCGAAATAGCAATACTGCTCTGATCTACGCGACCAAAGATGTCGCCCTGGCGCTTCTCAGCCACCGCCTGTTCACACCAGCCGGCCGCCGCGGACCACTGCCCCTGCCGAAAGGCGCAATGTCCCAGCTGATGCAGGCTCCTCCCAAGGCTTGCGTGGTCCATCCGGCCGTGTAGGTCGCCCTGGCGTGCCTCCGCCACCGCCTGTTCACACCAGCCGGCAGCCGCGAGCCACTGCCCTTGCTCATAGGCGAAGTGTCCCAGCTGATGCAGGCTCCTCCCAAGGCTTTCGTGGTCCACCCGCCCGTGCAGGTCGCCCTGGCGTTTCTCCGCCACCGCCTGTTCACACCAGCCGGCCGCCGCGGACCACTGCTCCTGCTGATAGGCGCAGTACCCCAGCTGATACAGGCTCCTCCCAAGGCTTTCGTGGTCAACCCGCCCGTGCAGGTCACCCTGGCTCGTCTCCGCCACCGCCTGCACATACCAGCCGGCCGCCGCGGGCCACTGCTCTTGTTGACACGCGCACATTCCCAGCTGATGCAGGCTTGTCCCAAGGCTTTCGTGGTCCACCCGCCCGTGCAGGTCGCCCTGGCGGGCCTCCGCCACCGCCTGCTCATACCAGCCGGCGGCCGCGGGCCACTCCCCCTGCTGAAAGGCGCAGTTTCCCAGCGAATGCAGGTTGTCGCCCAGGGCCAGGTGGTCGAGCTCCTCTGCGTGGCGGATCAGGTCCGCCGCCGCCTCAAACCAGTGGCTCGCCTCCACAAACAGCCCCATGACGAATAGCGCTTCCCCGATGTGATGGCACCTGTCTGCGCTCGGTCCATTTGGGTGCTGCTGCCAAAAGTCCCAGCCCAGCTGGTGGCACTGCAGAGCCGCGAGCGCATCGCCATCAGCAGGGGCCTCCTCCAAGCGTTTGGCCGCCTTTCCCAGGGCCGCCGCCACCGCTGGCGCCAGCTCCTCCGCGCCGATACCCGCAAGCCGCTGCGGCGGTTGGGCTTGCACAAACTGCACCAGCAACTGGTGAATTGTGAGCCGCCCTTCCCCCTGCAGGAGGTACAGATCACGGCAGGCATCCACCGCGTTACGCACCACTGCTTCTCCTTGGAAGCTCTCCGCAAACGCCGCCACCAGTTCCCCTTCCACCAGGGCGTTGGGGTTGAACCAGCGGCCGGCCGCCTGCAGCAACAGCCTTGCGGCGGGTTCCAGGGCCTGCCAGGCGAGCGAGAAGCTATCGATCCCCTCGTTACTCAACTGCACCAGTTGGCCTTCACTCAGCCGGCCGTGGCGAGCCTTGCGGGCCAGGGTGCGGGCGGTGGGCAGCAGGTGCACCGGCAGGCCGCCGAGCTCCGCGATCACCCTTTCACCCACCTGCTCCGCCACCGCCTTACCAGCGACGCTTTCGAATACCTCCAGGGCCGTAGGGGGATCCAGACGCTGCACCCCCTCGGGTCGCCATTCCTCCACCAGCGGCGGCCCCCAGTCCCGCGAGGTGGAGCTGAGCAGCACATGGGCCTGGCCAGCGGGAGGCAGGAATCGCTGCACCTGCCCTTCGTGGCTGGCGTTGTCGAACAGCAGCAACACCTTTTCCTTCGCCAGGTGCTGGAGCACCTCGATCGCCTGCTCCTTCAGGGGGCCCTCCAGCCACGCCATCTGCCAGCACTGACGGCCGAGGTTGGCGAGCTCCTGCGCCAGGTTCAAGCGGCAATCGATCCAGTAGCGGCCGGCGGGATAGCGGGCTTCATGGCGCCGGCCGTATTCGCGCAGCAGCTCGCTCTTGCCCACCCCCGATTCGCCGTGCACCACCAGCCGGAGGTTGTTGCCCGGCTCGCCCAGGCGCTGATCAAGATCCTCCAGCTCGTCTTCCCGGCCCATCACGCCCACCCCCTTGGGCGGCGGGGCGATCGTGGAAAAAAATTCGTTGGCGCTTGGGTTCGCTGGCGGGGTAGACGTAGTTGACCGTCTGGGCGTTGGTAATCAACTCGTTGTGCACCACCGCACCGCCTGAGGCCAGCGTCACACTTCCCCCGGCGCTGGTCTGCTGGAGGGATTGGTTGTCATTGCCGCTCACCGTCTGGCCGGCGATTGGCGCCCCTGGCGCCGGCGGCAAGGGTTCCGGTGCTAGTGATCCTTTTGAGGCCGGCTCTGGTTTCAGGCCCAGACTCTCCCGCCAGGCCTTGAGGTTCTTCCGAAAGGGTACCCCCAGAAGGAACATCGCCCCCATAACCCCGCCTGCGGTCAACAGCCAAGCCGGGGCACCGAGTTCGCGGGCGAAGGCGAGCAACGGGTTGCTGTCCTTGCCTCCCTGGGCGGCCGGAGGGCTGGCGGCGGCAGGGGTCTTGGGTTCTGCGTGGCTGGGCCGAATCGCTGCTCCCAGGGCGATCGCCAGGGCCAGAGCCGCAAGCCAGCCACTCCGGTGGGGTTCGCGTCTCGCGGAGGGGCGCAAAGCCTGGGGAAGCGGTGGATGGTTCGCAGTCTGGCCAAGTGAGCGGCGCACCCGCCTGTTCAGTGCCGACGCTGGGGAACTCGCGCGTAGTTCGGAGCTGTGGGAGAGAACCACACGCCAGGGGCCTGGCTTCATGGGGGAGAAACCTGGAGCAGCGGCAGGCCCAGCGCTGATTGGAGCGGTTGGGTTGGTGATGTGGTGAGAATCACAGCCGTGTAGGCATCGGCATCAAAGGGATTGAGGCAACTGCAGCCAGTGCAGGCGACCGCTTGAGTCACCGGCGATCAGCAGGGGGCGGGTGGGGTGTGCAATCAGGGCGGTGATGTCGGCATCGGCCACGAACAGCACCCGGGGAGCGCTATCGGGGCTGGCCGGATCCCACAGCCGGATGGTGTTGTCGTCTGAGCCGGAGGCGAGGCGCCCATCGCCCAGCACTGCCAGGGCGGTCACCCAGCCCTGATGCCCCTCGAAGACCCTTTCGCAGGCGCCGCTGGTCGGATCCCACAGCCGGATGGTGTTGTCTCGTGAACCGGAGGCGAGGCGCCCGTCGCCCAACACCGCCAGGGCCCACACCCAGTCCTGATGCCCCTCTAAGACCCGTTCGCAGACGCCGCTGACCGGATCCCACAGCCGGATGGTGTTGTCGAATGAGCCAGAGGCGAGGCGCCCATCGGCCAGCACCGCCAGAGCCATCACCCAGCCCTGATGCTCTTCGAAGACCGCTGCGCAGACGCCGGTAGCCGGATCCCACATTCGGATGGAGGTGTCTTCAGAGCCGGAGGCGAGTCGCCCGTCGCCCAACACCGCCAGGGCCCACACCGAGCCCTGATGCCCCTCGAAGACCCTTTCGCAGGCGCCGGTAGCCGGATCCCACAGCCGGATGGTGTTGTCAAAAGAGCCAGAGGCGAGGCGCCCATCGCCCAGCACCGCTAGGGCCAACACTGGGCCCTGATGCCCCTTGAAGACCCGTTCGCAGGCGCCGCTGGCCGGATCCCACAGCCGGATGGTGTTGTCGAGTGAGCCGGAGGCGAGGCGCCCATCGCCCAGCACCGCCAGGGCGTACACCGACTCACGATACCCATTCAAGACTCGTTCGCAGGCGCCGCTGGTCGGATCCCACAGCCGGATGGTGTTGTCGAGTGAGCCGGAGGCGAGGCGCCCATCGCCCAGCACCGCCAGGGCCCTCACCGAGCCCTGATGCCCCTTGAAGACCCGTTCGCAGGCGCCGCTGGCCGGATCCCACAGCCGGATGGTGTTGTCAAAAGAGCCAGAGGCGAGGCGCCCATCGCCCAGCACCGCCAGGGCGTTCACCGAGCCCTGATGCCCCTTGAAGACCCGTTCGCAGGTGCCCGTGGCCGGATCCCACAGCCGGATGGTGTTGTCAGAGCACCAGGAGAGGCGCCCATCGGGGAGGGCCACCAAGGCAGTCACAACGCTGCCCACCGGAAATGTGCGCAGCAGAGCATCGGGCGCCACCAGGCTGGCGCTGCGAGGGGCCGCGCCGCCAGCCTGCTGCAGCCAGTCCGCACCCTCCTGGCGCAGGCGCCTTGGCTGGGGGCTGTCGTTCTCCTCCGCCAGCCGCGCCAACAACTGGGAGGCCAGCTGCTCATGGCCGCGCCAGCCCTCGCTGTCACCCAGCACGTGGGCCCCCTGGCCCAGGGCAAGCCCCAGGCGTTCCAGCCAGGGAGCGGGGGCCGCCATCGCGACATCCCCCAGCAGCGCATTGATCCCCGCCAGCCGCAGCCGCGCCTCCAGCCAGGCGAACTGCCCCAGCAAGCCCGCCAGCAGCGCCGGTCGTTCGGCTTGCGACAGATGGCTGGCCAGGTGCCGCACCAGGTAGGGCCAGGTGTGGGCCCTGTCCGCTTTCAGCTCGACCAGTGCCCAGCGGCGGATCGCCGCCTCGGCGGCCTCCGGGTCGATCGAGAAGCGGCCGGCGCGAGGATAGCCGGAGTGTTCGTCTGTGGTGGTGAGCCAGCGGCTGAGGGAGGGGTGGTTGAAGCTCGCCAGAAACTCCTTGGGCCCATAGGCGGGATCATTCCTGCGCAGGCGCAGCAGGTCGTGGAGCTGCTGCTGCAGGTCGAGCAGCCGCGCCTCAGGCCAGTTCAAGATCGCCGCCAGCTCGCGGCGGGAGAGGGGATCGCGTTGCACGCTATGCAGCGCCAGCAGCTCGCGAACTTGGTCGTAGGCCTGGTCGTTGGGAAAGCGCCGCTCGAAGGCCTGGAGATAGAAATCGTCCATGCCGGCGGGCAGCGCTTCGAGGTCGGCGCGATCGCTCAGGGGCAGGTCGCCGGAGGCCAACTCGTTGAGCACGAAGGCGGCGTAGAGAAACTTGCCGCCGCTCAGCGTTCGCAGCCGTGTGGCCACCTCGCTGACGCCCAGGCCGGCGGCGGCGAGCAGGGCGGCCAGGGGCGGCTGCTGGCAGCGGGCCTCGGCGTAGGCCTCGAGGTCGGCAAGGTTGCGGGCTTCCTCGGCATTGAGCGACGTGAGCACGAAGGCCTGGCGCAGGGGCTGCTGCACCGCCGGCATAGGGCGGGCGGTGGCGAGCAGCCGCAGCCAGCGGGGGAAGCGTTGGGCCCGCTGGCCCAGCAGGCTCACGATCGTGACGCGGGCGGCTTTGTCGTTGCTGGGGCGGTGTTCCAGGGCCTCATCGAGGGCATCCACCACCAACAGCAGCGGGCTGGCGGGCGGTGGCATGGCCTCCAGGGGCGCCAGCACGGCCTGATCAAAGGCGCCGATCGGGTCGTTGTCCGGGGCTTCGAGCAACTGGCGCAGGCCAGCGGCCGCCTCCGCCTCGATCGCGGCGCGGTAGCCGGGCAGGGCAGCGGCCAGCTGGGCGGCGATGCTGCTCACAAAGCGCCCCGGCGCCAACGTGGCGATCGCGTCGAACTGGCAGAAGTGCTGGGCCACCACCGGCACCCCGGCGGCCTGGGTGTCGACGAGCTCGGCGAGAAAGGCCGATTTGCCCACCCCGTATTCGGCCTCGATCAGCTGGGCCCTGGGACGCCCCGCCGCGGTGCCCTCCGCCATCGCCCAAGCGCGCACCTCCTCGAACAGCCAGGAGCGGCCCACGAAGCCCTCGCGCCGGAAAGTCCGGTAGGGCCCGAATTCGAGGGGCTGGGGCCAGCTCCAGCGCAGGGAACGGGCGACATCCGCTGCCTGCTGGGCGTCGGCGACGACGAATTGGATCTTGTCGCGACAAACCTTGTCGCCTGTGACTTTGTCGCCATCGACTTTGTCGCCCGCGATCATGTCGCCTGCCACGTTGTCGCCGAGGGTGAGATCGCGGCCGGCGCTCACCTGGCTCAGGAGTTGGTTGCCGTCACCAGCCACCGCATGCCCAGACGGCTGCATGCCAGCCCGAGCATCATCAGCAGCCTCCTGGCCATCGTCAGCGATTGCGTTGGGATGGGGTTCAACTGCGGCCATGGCCAGAGCCCTCGGATCAAGCCGTCGCTGCCGCCGACTCTGCCAGCTCCCGCAGCGAGCGTTCCACCAACCCCTTGAGGTCGTCGGGGTTGCGGAAGAACTGCAGGGTGAGGTAGGCGTCCTTGACGCGCTGGATGAAGGCGTCTTGGCGGTCGCCGTAATCCCGGTCGACCAGGGCTGTGGGGGGCAGGCCAAGCTCTTCGGAGTCGGCGTTGATCACGAAGATCAGCCGCGGCATCGCAGCTTCCGTGGCGGTGATGAACTCCAGCTCGGTGTACGACACCTCCGGCTGATCCCGCACCGGTGAGCCATAGCGCAGGCCGTAGATGCCCACCAGCACATCGCAGTCCCGCACCCGCTGTTCACACACGGCGGCCGGCGCCTGATCAATGGCGGCAAAGTCCGCCATGTCCGCAATCGCGTGGCCGGCGGCGCTGACGGCCCGCTCCGCCTTGGCGATGTAGGAGCCGGCTTGGGGATATTGGCGCAGTTCGGAGGTGTGGGAGAGAAACACGCGCCAGGGGCCTGGTTTCAGTGGGGAGGTTCCTGGATTAGTAGCTCGTCCGGTACTTGGAGGGGCCAGGGTATTGATGATTTTATTCCCTGTGAATTTATCTCCCATCACCTTGTCGCCGCTGAACTTGTCCCCAGCCACATAGTCTCCCTGGATTGAGTTGCCCACGCTGAGATTGCCTCCAGCACTCACCCCTGTCATGGTGATGTTCCGATTGCCTCTGACCGTCACCTGGTTGGTGGCTGCAGGCTGAGGCGCCTGCACTGGCGGGTTGGAAGGCAGGTTGGGAACAGGCTGCCCAGGCCCTGATTTCGGAGCCTCACCGCTGAGGATCAAACGAATTAACTGGGTGGAGCCGATATAAGCCTGATCTTGCCGATTGCGGGGCTTGCTGATCTCCAGGTGGTCCCGATCCACCGGCGTGGGTTCTCTAGCAGAGGGTCCACTCACTCCTGGATCGGCAGACGAGCGCGGAACAACAATTTTCATCATAGTCTTTTCGTTTTCGTAGTAGCTGCGCGTGAGGATGTGGTGGCTGGGCGCATACCCCCGATACCACTCATACAGATCCATGAGGTGGTCATCGTTGTCCTTGAGGTCGAGCGTGCTGACGCTGGGCAGGTAGACTTTGAGGGCATTCGCTAGATCCGCCAGCCGCGAACCGTGGTGGGGCGTGGCCAGAAAGAGCACCCCACGGCACTGCTCCACCACCTGCAGCCGCTCCGGGGCGAATTCGGAATCGGCAGAGCGGCGCAGGATGCTTTTCACCAATAGGCCACCCAGGCTGTGGGTGATGAAACACACCGGCCGTTGCCCGATGCCTGCACTCACCAACCGGTCCAGGGCGTTTTCAGCCCGCCGCGGCAGAGACATCGCTGCCCCCGCATCGGGATCCTTACCTCTAAAGAATGGGATGCCCTGCCACTTGCTGGGGGCAGCGGCATAGCCCAGCGACCACACCCCAATCTGCGTTCCAAACACCAGGGCCAGCCAGTGGGGCCAAGAGGTGTTTTCATCCGTTCCGCTGCGCCAGGTTTCGATGGGATCGCCGCCCAGGCCATGGACGAACACCACATCCAGCTGGCGTTCCGCCGCAAGGGGCGACGAGATCGGGAGCAGCTCTGCCATCGCCTCGCCTGGAAAGGCTCATTGCTCGCCAGTGTGGCGCCACTTCTGCAAGCTGGCACGATCGTGCTTGCTGGGGTTGAGCTAACGATTGCCGCACCAGGGTCATTTCATTAGGTTGGAACGGGTCTCACTCCGCTGGCTCTGCCTGCCAATGCCCCAGCCAGAGCCACCCCGATCAGATCCGGGCTCGGACGAGCTGATTCCCTCGGGCTCAACTGTGGAAGTGGGCGGATCGGAGAACATAACCGTGACCGATGCAAGAGCGGGCAGGGATCTAGCCATCACCCAAACGATCCTCCAAGCGCCCAAACCAAAGCCCACCCTTCCCCCTCACACCCCCCACAACCTCCCAGAGCGCACCAGCAGCCCATCACGGCTGGGCAAGGGCACACATTCACTCCAGCCACTCGCCACATCGGTGAGAACAAGAGTCCACAGAAACGGGCCCTCCATGCGCCCGCCGCAGTGGGCCACCAAGTCCATCTCAAACCAGCCCGGCTCTACATCCTTCCATCCGTTGAATGTGCGCACCGTGGTGCGCCTCCTTACCCCGGTGACGACGCGTGTACGGCGGCGGCGATGCTGACCACCCTGCGCAGAGCGGGCAGGTGCCAGCAGTCGATCGATCGTCGCCGGGCTGATCTGCAGCAGCTTTTGCCGTAGATCCGGATCGACGTGCCAATGGCCATGGCGCTCCAGCGCCGTCATCAGTGTGGGCAGTACCGCCGCCAGGCGTTTGCCGCAGAGATGGTCACTCGCCTCCCAGAGCGTTTCCAATAGCTGAACCACCTGGGGGCCATAACGGCGGCTCCTGCCAACATCAGCTGAATCGTGACCAGCGACAGCACGAGCCGGTGGACCCCCATGGTCCGCCGGCTGCTGGCGCAACAACCGCAGCACCGATTTGCGGTGAAACCCGCTCAGCTCAACCAGCTCATCCACCAGGGCACCCTTCTCCTGATAGCTCAAGGCTGGGTAGCGGCTCCGGGCGGCCTCCAGAAGCTGCTGGCGCCGCTGATGCTGGGCTCTGCGATCAGCCGATGCCGAGCGCTCCACAAAAGGAACATTTCAAATGAGTCAACAAACATACCAGGAGTAACAGATCTGACGAGTCAACGCGCCCGCCTATCTAATTGTCGCCGTGCAGGATCTGCAGGCCAAGGGAGCAGCCGCGAAAGCCCTCCAGCAAGCCCATCCTGAGCTGGGGGCAAAGCTGGGCGTAGTGGAAGCCCTGCTCATCAGCTGGGAGCCCCTCACCGACCCCGCCAAGAGCCTGCTGTTGCTCTTGAGCGTGATGGCTCCGGCGGTGATCCCCTGGGAGCTGGTAGAAGCCTGCCGTCTGCCGGAGCTGGAGCTGGAGGAGGGCAGCGCCTTTGGCGATCAGCAAGCCGAGCTACTGCGGACCCAGTTACTGGAACGTTCTGGGCCGGGGCTGTATCAGCTGCATCCCCTGGTGCGGCAGTTCCTCAGGCTGCAGAGCCAGGAGCAGCTGGAACTGGTGGTCCGATGGCGGAAACAACTGGCAGCGGCGGTTGCGGGAGTCTGCCGGGAGCGGATTCCCCAGACGCTCACCCTGAAGCAGGTGCAGGCATTGGAGGTTTTCCTGCCCCATATCCAGGTAGTGGCGGAACAACTGGCCGAGGAATTGGATGAAGACAATCTGCCCTGGCCCACCACAGGTCTGGCGCGGGTGGCGGAGCATCAGGCCGCCTTTGCCGAGGCCCTCAAGTGGCATCAGCTTTGTTTGGAGCGGAGTGAGCACAGGCTTGGGCCCAATCATTCCGCCACGGCATCGGCTCTCAACAACCTGGGGAGTCTTCTGCAGACCACCAACCGCCTGGCGGAGGCGGAGCCGCTGATGCGCCGTGCGCTGGCGATCGATGAGGCTAGCTACGGCAATGACCATCCCAAGGTGGCCACCGATCTCAACAACCTGGCGGGGCATCTCTATGCCACCAACCGCCTAACGGAGGCGGAGCCGCTGTATCGCCGTGCCCTGGCGATGGATGAGGCCAGCTACGGCAATGACCATCCCAAGGTGGCCATTCGTCTCAACAACCTGGCGGGGCTGCTGCAGGCCACCAACCGGCTGGCGGAGGCGGAACCGCTGATGGCCCGGGTGGTGGAGATCTTTGAGATAAGCTATAGCGATGACCACCCCAATGTGGCCACCGCCCTCAACAACCTGGGGAGTCTTCTGCAGGACACCAACCGCCTGGCGGAGGCGGAGCCGCTGATGCGCCGTGCCCTGGCGATCGATGAGGCCAGCTACGGCAATGACCATCCCAAGGTGGCCATTCGTCTCAACAACCTGGCGGGGCTGCTGCAGGCCACCAACCGGCTGGCGGAGGCGGAACCGCTGATGGCCCGTGGCTTCACAGTCTTCCGGCAGAGCCTAGGCTTAGATCATCCCAACACCCAATCCGTGGGAGGCAACTACATCGCCCTTCTTCAAGCCATGGGCCTTCCCGAACCCGAAATCCAAGCCAAACTCCAAGCTCTCCAGCCACCCACCTAACCCCTGTGCGCCCCTGGGAGGCGCCAGACGGGAGAGGGGGACCCGCTTTGGCGCCGGGGGGTGGGCTGCTTGGCCGGTAAGGGGTCGGGTGCTCTGTGCGCCTACTGCCGGAAGCGCAGGCAGAGGGCGTTGCCGTACTCGGTTTGGTTCACGAACAGCGGTAGGGGGCATCCCCATAGGACCCGCCCCGGTCGTCCTGGGTGGTAATGACCAGGTCAGCCATCGCCTTCATGCGGCTTGGCTTCTTCCTGATTGCCCTCAAACAGGGGCCCCAGCGGGAGCACCTCCAGGTGTCCCTGCTGCATCAGTTCCTAGAAGACGTGTGGGTGAAAGCAGCCCTCAACGACGAGGCCGAAATCGCCGAGCTGATCGACCAGACCGCCGCCACGCGCAACCTTAGACAAGAAGTACAGCAAGGTGGAAGACGCTGACTGGGAGACTTGTGCGACAGTCCTGAACCCGATCAGCGTAAGGGAGTTGATGGAGAGGGGGTGGTATAGATGAATATACAATACAAAGTGGGCATAAGTATCAGTTCGTCGCGTACATTCCTCCCGGAATCTCATCACATACCTGACCTTGAGAGCTTGCCACCTACATCACTAATATTTGGCAGTATCAACCTGGCATACCAAAATTCACAACAGTGCAATAGCCGATTTAACCGGCTAAGAGCCCAGAACGGTCAGACGCCACTGGACTAATAAAGCCCTAAAGATAACTAATTTACGTCAATTGACATCCTGGCCCAGAAATGATAAATTGGAAGAAAAGCGAGTCTCACACATGAAGACAAAAGCCCACTCTCCTCCGGCGCCCGACCTGGATGCCCGCCCGCTTCAGCATGGCGGAGAGCCATGCTTAGCATCTGTATACTCAAGGCTTGCTAAAATTGGCTTTACTCGAAAGTTTATCAAGTCTACTATCTTACCTTCGTGGGTATGCGACCAAGCCGAAAAAGACCCCGATGTGTTTCCTGAACTGGCGCTATTTCTTGGCAAAGCTCTAGGCATAAGTAGCAGATCTCTGGCCGATCCAACAGAGCCCCTTGTATTTTGCAATCCGAGCCCCGCCAGATATAAGCCGGCTACTGGAACCGTTCTCGCAGAAGAAAGGATAGCGCCTGCAAAATCCGTCAACCAGCAAATCGCTTTAGAAGTTGAAGCCTGCCTTCCTAAGGACCCCGCATTTGTCGCAAGTGAACTTGACCCGACACAAATAAGAAATTATATACTTAGATCTTCCAAGAAGTTAGACTTCAAGTCGTTGCTGGCGTACTGTTGGCACTTGGGAATTGTTGTTCTCCCGGCAGTAGATTTGCATAGCAATTCTGCCCTAAAGTTTACTGGGATGATCACCTGGCAAAAGGATAGACCTTTTATCTTTTTAAGAGGCAATGCAAAAGACACTTCATGGGGTCTATTTGTCTTGGCTCATGAGCTAGCTCATTTAGCACTAGAGCACGTCAAGCAAGGAGATGCTGCATTTATCGAGGAAAGCTGTGACCTAAACAGCATTTCTGATCAGGAAGTCGCCGCCAACGAATGGGCGCTTTCGCTAATTTTAGGCGAGAACAAGAATGCAATGAGCGATTTTATTAGAATGACACCGAGAATTAATGCTAAACAGTTAGCGGCAAGAGCCATCAAAGAACAATCCTTAATCGGCGTTGACGCAGGTTTCTTGGTTTTGAAATCAGCTTGGGAGCGATCTTTAAATGCCGTTGATCAAGCCACTAAGAACGCAGCCTGGCCAACTGCCAGAGCCGCGCTCAAGGAGCCGTCTATTACCGACGAGCATACGAAACCCCTGATGCTTGATGCCTTAAGAATCAAAGGTGATTTATCTGTCTTATCTGCTGAAGAGCGGGAGTTAGTAGTAAGGGCTCTTGGACTGGACAAATAAGCAGCCTTGAAGATATTTGCGGACAATGACATAATTATCAAGCTTGCAGCCCTTGATCTTCTGGAACCATTTCAAACCTTGTTCTTGAATGACAATGCAGATTTCGCTTGTTTACCGTCGCTCGCGTATCAACTAAGCAAGAGACTCCCCGAGGCCAATGCACAAGCTCGAGCAATCAATTTTGTCTCGTCATGCAGAAAATTAAATCAAACGTATCTTGCCGAACTGGGAATTGATTTGGATTGTCAAGATTTACTTGCCACTTGCCCTGGGGTCGATTCCGGCGAAGCGCAGCTCCTTTCGGCCGCCCTTGCGTCGCCAGGCGCAGTTGTTCTCACAGGAGATAAGCGATGTCTTTCCGCCTTGTATCAGTCAATCGCTACTATTCCGTTAGTGCCGAAACTACAAGGTCGAGTACTCATCCTGGAGCAAGTTATTCTTCACATGATAATGACTGTTGGCTTTGATTATGTCAAGCGCAGAGTTATGAACGGCGTTTATTGCGACACCGCGATAAGGGCAGCATTCGGCTCAGGACTGCAAGCCAAAGAAAGCAACGTCATCTTAACGCTCCGGTCTTATGTAGGAGAGATCGACAGATGCTGTCCTTGCCTTCTGGCGTCTCTCGTTGTGCTGAATGGGCTGCTTTAACTGCAATTACTCCTTCAATACCGGCGGCTTTCTTGACTAGTAACTATGCCCGTTCATTTGTTGCACAAGAAATGCTTCTATCCAGTCTTGATGGTGTTTCTGCAGGCTCTGGTCCGCGATCGAAGGGTCTTCTTCCGGCACCTGAAGGCGCTTGCGGAACACCTTTGTGAACCCGGCCAGGAGCAGGGCAGGGGCCCCAGGGAGAGCACCTCCAGGTGCCGATGCTGCATCAGGACCGATGGACAAGGGAACCTGCCGGTAACAGGGCCTTGGCATGGCGGGCGCAAGATCTGCCCTCAGACTGCCTGATCAGGCATCAGAACGCCAGTGGGGGCAGCGGTAGGGGCGTTGGCGCCATAGACCACGACAAACGAGGGCTGTTTCCGTTCAAGCTGCCTGAACGGCTAGCGCCTGTCAGTTCATGGCTGGGCGGCTGCGCTTGGGCGGCTCGAACCCGCGATCATGATCAGGAATCGACCCCCCACTCCCCATGCCCTGCACCGCCCTGCCGCCACTGCCCGATCCGGTGGCGGCCGAGCGCATTGAGGCGTTAGCCCTGGAGCTGCAGCGGCAAGATCCCAGCCTGACGCTGCTGAGGGAGCCGGCAGATCGGACCCGCTACTCGCGCGATTGCCACGACTATTCGCCGGTGCTGACGCCCCTGTTGGCGGGCCGCATCGCCCAGTTGGTGGTGCGGGTGCGGAGTGTGGAGCAGGTGATGGCGGTGGCTGGGGCCTGCGCCCGCCATGGGGTGCCGCTCACCGCCAGGGGTGCGGGTACCGGCAACTACGGCCAGTGCGTGCCCCTTTGCGGCGGTGTGGTGATCGACCTGATGGGCCTTAATCGCCTGCGGCAGCTGGATCCAGCCAGCGGCGTCATGGTGGCGGAGGCGGGCTGCATTCTAGCCAATCTCGATCAGGAGTTGCGCTTGCAGGGGCGCTCCTTGCGGCTGGCCCCCAGCACCTGGCGCACGGCCAGCCTGGGGGGCTTCATCGGCGGTGGCTCCAGCGGCATCGGTTCGCTGCGTTGGGGGATGCTGCGCGATCCGGGCCAGCTGCTGGCTCTGGAGGTGATCACCGTGGAAGCGGAACCGCGCCGCCTCTGGCTGAAGGGGGAGGCCTGTGAACCCCTTAACCACGCCTACGGCTGCAATGGCCTGATCACCGCCCTGGCCATGGCCACCACCGAGGCGGTGGCCTGGTGGCAATGGGTGGTGGATTTTGATGATTGGCAGGCGGCCGTGGCGGTGGCGCAGGAGTTGCCGGCCACGGCTTTGCTGCTCAACAGTCTTTGCCTGCTGGAGGCGCCGCTGGCCGCATCGCTGCCTTCGCCTGGTGGGGCCCCGGCCGCTTCGGGGCACCGCCTGCTGCTGCTGGCCGCCGCCGATGCCACGCCCCTGCTCGAACCCTGGCTGCGCCATCGCGGTGCCAGCTCGGTATGGCACCAGGCCGAAAGCGTCAGCCGCGGCCTGCCCCTGCGGGAGCTCACCTGGAACCACACCACCCTGCATTGGCGCAGTCAGCAGCCCGGCTGGACCTATCTGCAACTGATGCTGCCCCGGCCGACCGAAACGATGCTGGCGTCCCTGCGGCAACGCTGGGGGCCGGAGGTGTTGCTGTGGCACATGGAGGGGGTGCGCTCGGAAGGCGAAAACCGGCTGGCGGGGCTGCCCCTATTGCGTTTTGACGGCATCGAGAGGCTGGAGGACCTGATCGCCGATTGCCTATCCCTGGGCGCCCAGTTGTTTGACCCCCACACCATCTATGTGGAGGATGGCGGCCTCGGCCTGGTCGATGCCGGCCAGGTGGCGGCCAAAGTCAGCAACGATCCCGCCGGCCTGCTCAACCCCGGCAAGTTGCGAGGCTGGCTCGAACGCAATCAGTAGCAGCGCAACCAGTTGGAGCGCAGCCAGTTAGAGGGCAATCAGTAGGAGTTGCCATAGTCGCTGCCGCGGTTTGAGAAGCCCTGGGCGCTATAGCCGCCGCCGCAGAGGGAGGTGTCCTGGGCCTGGCGCAGCATTCGACCAATCGTCTGGTTCGGGGTGGTGCCCCCATTGGAGATGGCGCTGAAATAGCGGGGACCATCGGCGGTCAACAGCTGGCCGGAAATCGCTCGCACGCCGCTGAGGGTGCCGGTTTTGGCGTAGACGCGGCCATCGAGGCTGGTGCCGTTGTAGAGGTTGCGCAGGGTGCCCCTCTGGCCAGCGATGGCCATCGAGCCGAGGAAGTATCGGCCGTAGGGATGGTTATCCATGCGCAGCAACAGGGCCGTGATGAAGCGGCTGGTGAGCCGATTGAAACGATCCAGGCCGCTGCCGTCGTAGATGGTCACCCCCTGCATCGGCAGGTTCTGCTGCATCAACCAGCCGGTTTCGAGGCGGGCCGCCCGATCCAGATCCCAGCTGCCGGCCGCCTGGCGCAGCAACACCTCGGCGGTGAAGTTGTGGCTTTCGGTGTTGGCCAGGCTCAACAACCCCAGCATCGAGGTGGAGGGTTCCTGATGCACCAACACCGCGTTTTGGGGCAAGGGGGCCTGGGGCGACACCATGGCGATGCGCACATCACCCCCCTCCTGGGCCACACTGCGCTGTAACAAGGTGCGCAGCCGGGCCGCCGGATTGCTCACCGCATCGTCGATGGCATTGCTGGTGATTGCCAATCGGGTGATCGGGGCGCCGTAGGCGTAGGCCCGATCACCCACTTTCCAGCCCTGGGGCCACCAGGTCTGGGCAGGTTCTTCAGCCAGCTCCAGTCTGACGACCGAGCCGGGGATGCCGGGGCCACCGCCCGAATTCATCGCCAGGCGGGCAAAGCGTTGCAGATGGGGCACGGCCAGGTCCGGATCCCCCTGGCCCAGGATGCGGAAGGTGCCATCGGGCAATCGCCACATCTGGGTGCTGAGCCGGTAGTCCGGGCCGAGGCGATCGATGGCGAAGGCCGTGGTCACCAATTTCTGGTTGGAGGCCGGCGAGCGGGGCTGCTGGCCGTTGACATCAGCCAGCAGACGGCCGCTGCGGTCGGCCATCGATACGCTCCACACCCCCCGTTCTCCGGCCAGGATCGATTCCAGGCGCGCCTGCAGGGCCGGGCAGCTCACCTGGCTTTGCAACACAGGGGTGGTGAGGCCCGAGGGCAGGGGCGGCAGGGCGGCCACCGGAAACCGGTGAGGTCTGACACTGGCAGGGGCCGGCAGTCCCGGATAGGCCATAGCGGCCATGGGGGCGGCCAAGCTCACCAAGGCCCAGCCTCCCAGCAGCAAGCGGACGCCGGAGCGAGGAGATCGCCGCAAAAAAACAGGCATGGCAAACGGGGGGCGGGAGGACATGGGATTCAGATGGAGCCAAGCTTCATATCGGTGACCGTGCCGTTGAAGCGGTAGTTAGCTCCTTCCAGCTCGACTGGGGCGCCAATTTTGATGGTCTGGTTGCCAAAAACAACCCCGCCGCCGGTTTTGCGGCCCTGGGCTTCCAGAATGAAGCGGGCATCAAAGCTGCCAAAGGTCTTCTGGTTGGGATCGGGGGCGCTCACCAGGCGGCCGTCGGGCGTGAGGATCGAAAGACGCCGCTCCAGGGGTTGCACCTGCTTGATCTTGACCTTGCCGTGGGGGGAGTTGCGAATCACGATCGCCACCTTGCCTTCCTCTTGAGCCTGGCGGATCAGGTTGGCCGCATTGGCGGAGGGCACCCCACGCACATCCACCGAGACCGTGACGGGTTGCAGGGCCCCCGTCGCGCGATCGACGGCGCCACTCAGCTTCGGACTCCAGAGCACCCCGACCGCAGCCAGCAGGACGGCAGCGCCAGCCGCCAGATCCACCAGGCTCCAGGAGCGGTTGGACGGGAGTTCGGTGGCCATGGGCAAAAGAAGGTGGCCGAAGTGTAGTCAGGCTCGCCCCACCCCACCAGCCCCCTCAACGCTGCAATCCCTCCAGCAGATCATTCAGGCCCCGCAACTGGCCTGCCAGACCCCCACCGCCCTCGCCGGCCAGGGCCTCGGCGCGGCTTTCGCCATCGGGCCGCCGCTCGAAGCTGCGCACCAGGCGGTAACCGTCGGGGTCGAGGCGGTAGAGCTCCCAGTCGCCCGGATGGGCGCGGCGCAGGGTCGATTCGGCATCGGGCAGCAGGGCATAGGCCGTCTGCCAGGTGGCTAGAAATCCCTTGCGGCGCTGACGCGCCACGCTGCCGATGCCCACCGCCGCATCCTCCAGGTTTGGATTGAGCAGCAGCACCGCGCCCCGGTGCGCCCCGCAGAGGGCTTCCACCAGGTCGTATTCCGCCTGGCTGGGGGCCACCAGCAGCAGCAGACCATCGCCGCCACCCGCACCACTGCCTTCGCCACTGCCATCGCCACCAATAGCGCCACCACCACCACCAACGCCGCCAGCCTCGCCCTGGCGGCGGCGCTCATCGCCAAAACTGGCGATGCGGGGGGCGAGGATTTCGGATTCGCGCCGGGCCAGGGCCGCGGCGCCCTCGTCGGCGAATAGCAGCCGCCCCCCCCGGCCCGCTTCTGTTAGCAACTCCCCCGCCAGCCGCAGCGCCGGCGCCAGCAGCCGCAGGCCTTCAAAACGCCATTCCACCGTCCAGCGGCCGCGGGGTTCCGCGGCCAGGGCCGAGCGGACGGCGGTGAGGGTTTCGGCTTCGGCCGAACGCAAATCCGGGGGCAGCATGGGCACAGCCCATCAATGGGCGGACCCTAGCGGCCCCCTGGCGGGCTGGAAGTAGGCATTGAATTGGGGATTCATCAAGCCGCTGCCACCTCCTGGCGGGCCCGCTCCAGGGCCCGGGGCAGGGCCTCCAGGTCGGCGGCCCGATGCCAGGGCCCCAGGCTGAGGCGCAAGCCACTGGCAGCCTCCTCGGGTTCGTATCCCATGGCCAACAGGATCGGACTGGCGGCCCCGCCGAAGCCGGCCCCGCCCTGTAGGGCACTGCCCTTGAGAGCACTGCAGGCCGAACCGCTGCTGACGGCGTAGCCCTGGCGCCAGAGGGCCCGTACCAGGGCCCGACCGGCCAGGGGCCGGCCAGCCGCCGTGCTCACCAGCAGGCTGAGGTGGTGGGGCAGCCGTGCGCCCGAAGCGGGTTGCGGACCACTGAGGCGCAGACCAGGCAGTGAGCTCAAGTTCTGCAGCAGACCATCGCGCAGCTCGGCCAGGGGATCGAGGCCACCGTGCTGTTGCAAGCGCTCCTGGGCTGCGGCCAGGGCCGCGGCAAAGCCGATGGCCAGCAGCACCGACTCGGTGCCGCCGCGACGGCCCGCCTCCTGGGCCCCCCCCAATAAGGGCTCCAGGTTGAGGCCCCGCCGCACCAGCAGGGCGCCGATGCCCCGGGGGCCCTGCAGTTTGTGGGCGGCACAGCTGAGCAGATCCACCGGCAGGGAGGCGAAATCAATCGGGAGATGGCCCACCACCTGCACGGCGTCCACATGCAGGCTGACGCCGGCGCGCCGGCACTGGGCGCCAATTGTCTCCAGGGGTTGGAGGCTGCCCACCTCGCTTTGCCCCCAGATCAATGACATCAGGCGCGTTGGCGGCTGCAGCAGCTGCTCCAGTTGCTCAAGACAGACCAGGCCGTGCCGATCCACCGGCAGCCGGGCCAGCTGCCAGCCCTGTTGTTGCAGGCGGGCGGCGGCCGCCTCCGTGGCCGGATGCTCCGCCGCCGAGATCACCAGCCGCCCGACGGGGTGCTGGGCCGCCAGGCCGAACAGGGCCATCTGAATCGCTTCGGTGCCCCCCGAGCACCACACCACCTCGTCGGGTTGGGCGCCGAGATGGTGGGCCAGGCTGCTGCGGCTGCGTTCGAGCGCTTCCGCCGCCGCCAACCCGAAGCCATGCAGGCTGGAGGGATTGGCCCAGACCAGGGGGGCCGCCGCCGCCATCGCCGCCAGCGCCGCCTGGCTCGGGGGCGAAGTGGCGCAGGTATCGAGGTATTTAGCCAGATCCCAGGGGCTCTCGGCGGCCCCTCTGGCATCGCCGGTTACGGGGGCCACGCCCTCAACCGGCCCGACCGCCATCGCGGGGCAAGCGACCCAGCAGCCGGTCTTCTAGGGAGTTGGTGGCAATTGCCACCAATTCATCAAGGGATCGCCTTTCCAGCAGTTGTTGCACCCGGGCCCGGGCCTCGGCGTTGGGGCAGGCCTCGGGCCGCACGCAGCCCTGGACGCAGGCCACGGCGCAGTCGATGGCGGCGGCCTGGGGCAACTCAGCGTCGCTGGACTCGGCCGGCTCGGTCTTGGCCGGCTCGGCCTCGGCCGGCACGGCCCCGTGGGCGAGCTGGCCATGGAAGACCGCCTCGGCCGGGCCGGTCATCCAGACAGGTCCGTTGGCCCCATCCCATTCAATTTCCAGGGTGCCACCGGGTAAGTCCAGGCGGGCCCGCCGCTCGGCCAGGCCAAGCAGGTGGCAGGCCACCAGGGTGGCGCAGGCGCCGGTGCCGCAGGCCAGGGTTGGCCCCGCCCCCCGCTCCCAGACCCGCATGCGCAGATGGTTGGGGCTGAGGACCTGGACGAAATGCACGTTGGTGCGGGCCGGAAAGGCTTCGTGGTGCTCGAGCAGGGGCCCCAGCGCTTCGAGATCAACGGCATCGAGATCGGCCACCGGTATCACCACGTGGGGATTGCCCATGCCGGCGGCGGCCACGGCCAGGGTCTGACCCGCCACCATCAAGACGCCCTGGGGCAAACCAGCCGGTCCCACCGCCAACGTGGTGGGGACTGTTTCCGGGCGCAGGCAGGGCGGGCCCATGTCCACCCGCACGCTGCCATCCGCCTGAAGCTCGGGAATGATGGTGCCCGCCAGGGTCTCGATCAACCAGCGGCGGCCCGGAGCATCGCCATCGCGGTCGGCCAGAAACCTGGCCAGGCAACGGATGCCGTTACCGCACATCTCCGGTTCGCTGCCATCGGCGTTGAAGATGCGCATGCGCAGCTCACCCCCCTCCCGGGGCGGGAGAGCCGCTATCAGGCCATCGGCACCAATGCCGTAGCGACGATCACAAATTCGACGAATCGCTTCTGGGTTTGGGTCCGGGCGATCAAGTTCGCTTAAAATTCGGGCATCGATCAGCAGAAAGTCGTTGCCCAGGCCCTGGTATTTGCTGAAACCGTTGGCGAGCCATCCGGCCAGGGGAGTGTGGGAAGACGGCAGCAACGGTTTCACGCGATAGGGCCCCAATCCTATGCAGAGCCCCTTTGAGGCCAAACACCCGCGACTCGACACCTCCCTGCCGAGCATTCGCCATCTTCAGGATCTGATTCGCAACCACAAACCGGTGCAGATCAAGATCTCCACGGGGGAATCCCTGGAGGGGGTGCTGGCCTGGCAGGACGTGCACTATCTGGCCCTGCGGGAGCCGATGGGGGAGTCCTTGCTGCTGATCAACCGCGAATCGGTGGTGTTGGTGCGTTGCCTGCGCTGAGTCTGGCCATCCCATCCGCTGCGGCGGCTTGCGATGGGGTTATGGCACCATCGCTGTGGACATGCCGGCCCACCCCTTGAGCGACCCTTCACGCTATCTCCCCCAGGCGATTGAAGAGCGCTGGCAGCGGCACTGGCGCGAACTCGATCTGGACGACACCCCGGAGCAGGGCGAGGGAGAGCCCTGCTATGCCCTCTCGATGTTTCCCTATCCCTCGGGGAGCCTGCACATGGGCCATGTGCGCAACTATGTGATCACCGATGTCTATGCCCGCGTGCAGCGCATGCGGGGCCGGCGCGTGCTGCATCCGATGGGCTGGGATGCCTTCGGGTTGCCGGCGGAGAACGCGGCGATTGAAAGGGGCGTCAATCCGGCGGACTGGACCGAGCAGAACATTGCCCAGATGCGCAGCCAGCTGCAACGGCTGGGCCTTTCGATCGACTGGAAGCGGGAGATCGCCACCTGCCATCCCGACTACTACCGCTGGACCCAGTGGTTGTTCCTGCAGTTCCTGGATGCCGGATTGGCCTACCAGAAGGAGGCCAGCGTCAACTGGGATCCGATCGACCAGACCGTGCTGGCCAACGAACAGGTGGATGGCGAAGGGCGGTCCTGGCGCTCTGGGGCAAAGGTGGAAAAACGCTTGTTGCGCCAGTGGTTTCTGCGCATCACCGCCTATGCCGATGCCCTGGTGGACGACCTCCCCTCCCTGACGGGCTGGCCGGAGCGGGTGCGCACGATGCAGGCCAACTGGATCGGCCGCTCTGAAGGGGCTGAATTGCGTTTCAGCGTGGTGGCGCCCGACGGGAGCGCTGTGGCGGAGCCGATCAGCGTCTTCACCACCCGAGCCGACACTATTTATGGAGCCACCTATCTGGTGCTGGCCCCGGACCATCCCCGCGTCGAGAGCCTGACCAGCCCCGAGGAGGCCCTGGCGGTGGCGGCGTTCTGCGATCTGGTCACCGGCCAGAGCGAGCAGGAGCGCACCGCCGAGGATCGCCCCAAACGGGGAGTGCCCCTGGGCAGCTACGTGATCAACCCCGCCAGCGGCGCCAAGATTCCGCTCTGGATCGCCGATTACGTGCTGGCCGATTACGGCACGGGCGCGGTGATGGGGGTGCCGGCCCATGACCAACGGGACTTTTTGTTTGCCCGCCGCCATGAGCTGCCGGTGCGCCAGGTAATCATCCCGGAAGGTTCCAATGCCGAGGCTTACCTGGGCGAAGCCTGGACCCAGGAGGGGGTGCTGATCGAATCGGAGCGTTTCAATGGGCTCAGCTCGGCGGCGGCCCGCCAGGCGATTACGGCCGCGGCTAGCGCCGAGGGCTGGGGCCAGGCGCGGCGCCAATACCGCCTGCGCGATTGGTTGATTTCCAGGCAGCGCTACTGGGGTTGCCCGATTCCGGTGGTCCATTGCCCCAGCTGCGGTGTGGTGCCGGTGCCTGCAAAGCAGTTGCCGGTGGAGTTGCCCCGGGATGTCGCCTTCAGTGGCAAGGGTGCCTCGCCCCTGGCCCAACTGGAGGACTGGGTCAATGTGCCTTGCCCCCGCTGCCAGGGTCCGGCCCGGCGCGAAACCGACACCATGGACACCTTCATGTGTTCGTCCTGGTATTACTTGCGTTACAGCGATCCCCACTGCAGCACGGTGCCCTTCCGCCGGGAGGCGGTGAATCAGTGGTTGCCGGTGGATCAATACGTCGGCGGCATTGAGCACGCCATTCTGCATTTGCTGTATTCGCGTTTCTTTACCAAGGTGTTGCGGGATCGGGGCTTGCTGGGATTCGGCGAACCCTTTGAACGCCTGCTCACCCAGGGGATGGTGCAAGGCATCACCTACCGCAATCCCCACAGCAATCGCTACGTGGCCCCGGCCGATGTCAGCGATCCCAACGATCCCCGCGATCCGATCAGCGGCGAGTTGTTGGAGGTGAGCTACGATAAGATGTCCAAGTCGAAATACAACGGTGTCGATCCGGCCAAGGTGATCGAAACCTATGGCGCCGACACGGCGCGGATGTTCATCCTGTTCAAGGCGCCGCCCGAAAAGGATCTGGAATGGGACGATGCCGATGTGGAAGGCCAGTTTCGCTTTTTGCAACGCCTCTGGCGGCTGGTCGATAGCTGTTTGCAGCGGGGACTGACCCTGGCGCCCCTGGCCGTGCAAGCCCCTGCCGCCTCTGAGGCCGATCGGGAGCTGCGCCGGGCGGTGCATGGGGCAATTACGGCCGTGCAAGCGGATCTGGAGGGCAACCTGCAGTTCAACACGGCGATCTCGGAGTTGATGAAACTCTCCAACGCCATGGCCGGCTTGATCGAGGCGGCCAGCCCGGGGGTGGCCCAGGAGGCCCTGCGCAGTTTGTTGCTGCTGTTGGCCCCCTTTGCGCCCCACCTGGCCGAAGAGCTGTGGCAGAAGCTCGGGGGCGATAGCGATAGCGGGGGCGATGGCGATGGTGCCGGCAGCATCCACCGGCAACGCTGGCCCGTGGCCGATGCTGCGGCGCTGGTGCGGGACACCATCCCCCTGGTGATTCAGGTCAAGGGCAAGGTGCGCGGCTCCCTTGATGTGCCCGCCGATGCCGACAGCGCCACCCTCGAACAGCTGGCCCTCGCCAGCGACATCGCCCAGAAGTGGTTGGAAGGCCAAGCGCCGCGGCGGGTGATTGTGGTGCCGGGGAAACTGGTGAATTTGGTGCCTTGAGAATTTGGTGCCTTGAAGCGTCAATGGCCAGCGATTTTGTGCCAAGCACCGCCTGCCATCACCAGGTCGCAGTGAGATAGGACAGTAAGAAAGACTTTAGGTGGCGGCTCAGGTTGATGGCGATGTTAGGCGCTGTTTGGTGTAGTGGCATCCAACCATTCTCGCATATATTTCATTAACTCTGCAATCTGCAGATCGCGAATATCTTCCTTGGTAAACCCACATGCCATGAGTCGATCAAAGTTCTCGCCCATAAAGACACTAAATTTATCATAGAGGCCTGATGGGCCTGGGAGGTCGCGACCTACTTCGTTCACCAACCAATTTCGAACGACCTGAACAATACGAACTGGATCATTGTGATGAGCCTCAATATCAGAACTCGAAAGGTCTGAAATGGCAATCTGATATCTGTATCTCTCCTTCTCTAGAATCAAGCAACGCTTCTCACGCAGATGACGATCAGATGAAAAAGTTGCACAGCCCACATCCAAGCCCAATTCAAAAGGCATGTTTAGCCGAAAGTACTCTCCCTTCCTGGCTGCTTGGATCCGAGAGAGATCATGAATCGCATAACGAGACTCGCGAATCAGCTCAACAATCTTGCTTATCCTTGTCTCGCCTGAGTTGAGTCGCTCGGAAGCAAGCCTAGGGTTCAGGCCTGCGTATAAAACCGTGAAGACAAGTGGGCGTAGAAGCGGAAGATACTCCACATCGTAGGGACAATTAATAAAGACGTTGTCATCAAACGCCATCTATCTCTGGCTAAGCTTTGTCCTTGGGCGGAAATGGATCATTTCTATAGCTTAAGCGATCACGGATTGTGCCGTCTCTCCTATGGACATACAGCTCGGCCTTTTCCTTCTGTGCTAGTTCCTTGGCAAACTTCACCGCATCAGCCTGGGTCGTGAAGTTCTTGGATGCTCGGGAGGCCCCTTCCTTTTTGACAGCCCATCCAACATTGCGAGGGACGACATGGGTACTCTTTTTGGTCACTTACCCTCCGAAGCAAACGACTGATTCAGAATTTTACACCATTTTCTTGAATGGGTGGCCCAGTCCCCACGTGGGCAAACGTGTTGGAGATTGCCACGGCAACATTTTGACATCTAAGTGTGCCTAACGCTCGCCATCAACTGGCCGCAGAGTCATGGAACTATCCATAGAGAACTTGAGGAGGCGGCTCAAGTGAATGATAGTATTAACCAGGCTGCTACATCGCAAACATAGCCTGCAAAACACTAAGGACTTCAGTCAGGGTGGCATCGGGCAAAATCCCCAGACGTTTAACTAAACAATCTCTGTCGACTGCCCTCAGCTGATCAGCCACCACATGGCCATCTTTGTCGTCAAATCGGTAAGGTACACGAAACTGATAAGCATGCCCACTCTTCGTCGTCAAAGCGTGTGGTGGTCATTTCATCGAGAAGACCCTCCGCGTCGCAGGCGGCTGCCGCTTCCGCCCAGCCTGCCCTTGGCTGCAGCGATGGTCTGATTGTCAGCACACCAGGTGCAGCCTCAATTTCAACTTCATCCGCCAGCCCCGCGACCTCCAAAAGCGGCTTGGCGAGACGGATCACTCTGGAGTGACCGATTTTGACCAGCTTTGCCCGCACCACGATCGCCTCACAGAAGGGTGGATACGTTGTAGTCACGCCGGGGGCTTCTGTCCATCCCCTCCGCTCAGGCTAATGCTGGCCATCATCATCCCGCAAAAACTTCGGAGTTTGAATAGTTTTTTAGAGAGGCTGGTTTGGTGTATGGAATTGTTCTGCATACAGTCAGTTATCTCCGATGGGAAGGCCTAAGGTTCTGATGACGAGCTATCCAACAGCAGACGGATAATGTGCCGCGCGAGAGGTCGCCTGAAAGGTCAAGATAGAGATCCTTCAGGTGTTCAACT
>JAPLIC010000051.1 GCA_026389315.1 Cyanobacteriota bacterium | reverse complement strand
GTTCCGCTTGGTGTACTTCTTCGCCACGCTCACCACCAGGCGCAGGTTCGCCGCCACCATCCGCTCTTTGGCCCGACGGCCCGCCTGCAGACGACGACGCAGCAGCGCCGGGCTCAGCCCCGCCTCCGCCGCCAGCATCTCTTGGGAAGGGGGCTCGCCACCGGCCCTGATGGCCAACTCCTCCCGCAGCTCTTCCAAACCCATCAGCTCCTGCACCTGACGGCCCAGCGTGATCTCCTGCTCGTGGCTCAGCAACGGCACCCGGCCGATGTCGCGCAGGTAGGAGCGCAACAAATCTCCGGTGGGTGGCAGGGAGGCGGAATTGGTGGCCAAAAGAATCGAAGGCATGGAGCCTGGCTTTCGAAACACCTTTGTTTCGCAAAAATACCACCCTTTGGCGGAATCGTTCCGCTCTGGAGGGGCGGATTGCCGGGGGAGTGACAATGGACCTATGGGCGCTCAACGGTTGCAAAAGCTCATTGCTGCGGCCGGACTGGGCTCCAGGCGCCGCGCTGAGGCATGGTTGGGGGCCGGTCTGGTGCGGGTCAACGGCCGCGTTGCGGCTTTGGGGGACCAGGCCGACCCCGCCAGCGACAGCATCAGCGTCGACGGCATCCCCCTGCCTAAGGCCCCAGGGCCCCTCACCCTGCTCCTGAACAAGCCCAAGGGGGTGCTGTGCACTTGCCACGATCCCCGGGGCCGGTCCACCGTGCTCGACCTTCTCCCCCCCGATATGGCCCGCGACGCCGGTCTCCATCCGGTTGGGCGCCTTGATGGCGACAGCCGGGGCGCCCTGCTGCTGAGCAACGATGGCGCCCTCACCCTGCGCCTCACCCACCCTCGCTACGGCCATCGCAAGACCTACCAGGTGCAGGTGCGCGGCCAGCCCAGTCCAGCCACCCTCGAACGCTGGCGCCTCGGTGTCCCCCTTGATGGACTCGGCAGCCAACCTGTGGCCATCAAGCCTCTAGGCCAGGCCGCCGACAGCACCCGACTGGAATTGACCATGGTTGAGGGTCG
The DNA here is from genome assembly GCA_026389315.1 of Cyanobacteriota bacterium. Lineage (GTDB taxonomy): Bacteria > Cyanobacteriota > Cyanobacteriia > PCC-6307 > Cyanobiaceae > Cyanobium. The sequence goes on along the minus strand of JAPLIC010000051.1, from coordinate 30,218 downwards.
CAACCGTCAGATTCGTCGCACCGCTGCCCTGCTGGGCCACCCGGTGCTGGACCTGCGGCGGGTGGCCATCGGCCCGCTGCGCCTGGGCTCCTTGGCGGAAGGCCAGTGGCGAATTGTGCAAGCAGGAGAACTGCAAGGCGGAGAATGGGTGGGCTCGCTGCCCAACTCCTGACACCGCCGTCCCTGCCCTCCTTGCTCGCTGGCCTGACCCGCCGTTGGACCCGGGGGCGGCACCCCCCTGGCGGCGGCGCTATCGATCCGCCCAAAGATCCCCTGCTGATCACAGGACAGCAGCTGCGCGATGCCCGCGAAGCCCAGGGATTGGGTCTGCGGGACCTCGCCCAGCAAACCCGCATCAGCACCGCCGTGCTCGAGGCATTGGAACGGGGCTGGCGCGACCGGCTTCCCGAACCCGCTTACCTGCGCACGATGCTGCCCCTGCTCGAGCAGCGGCTTCAGCTCACCCCAGGCAGCCTGGGGGCGGCCCTGCCCACCGTCGCCAGCAACGCGGTGGCAGCCCGCCGCGAGAAGCTGCGGCAACGGTTTACGCCCGGTTCGATCGAGGTTTTCACCAGCTGGCAGGGCACCTTGCTCTATGGCCTGTTGGGACTGGTGCTGCTCTACGGGCTCAACCTCAGCCAACGGCGCCTGATCGAGCATGGCTTGCAAACCACGGGCCCCCTGCCAGCCCAAGCAACCACAACCAGCCCAGAAATCAACCAAGGGTTGCTGGCAGGGGCTTACCAGGACGTGTTGCCGCTGCGGAGCGCAGCCAGTGGCAGGGCCCTGCGCCAGTGGCGGCAGGAGTCCCAACAGGCCGGCGTCGACCTTTCCCTGGGTTGGCTTTCCATACGCCTCAACGGTCCCACCCGCCTGCAACTGAAGGACAGCGAGGGGCGCCGGACCACTTTGGAGGGTGTCCAGGGCGAGCTCACCCTGCCGGTCCTGCCTCCCTTTGAACTGAATCTCAATCCCGCCGCACCGGCGCTGGCCGTGCGTTGGAATGGCCTGGCCCTTTCCCCCGACCCCACCGAAGCGGGCCGCTACCGCTATCCCCCCGCCATACCCCCCCAGGGTCCCCGTTCGGGATTGAGCAAGGCGCCCAAGCTGCCCTCCGAAGGGCCCGATCAGCTGGAGCCGCCCGGGGCGGAAGACCCAGCCCCAGCAGCGCCGGAGCGGCCGTAGCGGGCCGCCATGGCGCCGTAACCATGCAGGTGGCCCTCCAGGGCGGCGATCGGCTCCTGCAGACGCCAGCTCCAGTTGCCGCTGGCCGTGCCTGGAGTGTTGAAGCGGGCCCCATCATCTAGACCCATCAGGTCCTGCAGGGGCACCACCACCAACTCGGCACAGGACCCCAAGGCCAACTCCGCCAGTTGCCATCCGGGGGCAACGACCATATCTCCCAACAACTCGCCCACCTGGCGCCGCTGGTGCTCCTCCAGGCCCTGCCACCAGCCATTGGTGGTGGCGTTGTCATGGGTGCCGGTGTACACCACCCAACGATCGCCCCTGTAGTTAGCAGGCAGGTAGCCATTATCGCTGTTGCCATCAAAGGCAAATTGAAGGATCTTCATCCCTGGCAATTTGAACCGATCCCGCAGATCTTCCACCTCCTTGGTGATCACGCCCAGGTCCTCGGCGATCAAGGGCAGCGAGCCATCGCTCTGCAGCAGATGGCGGCGGCGGCATCGCCAGTGCAGCAACCGCAACAGCCAGACCCCCGGCGAAGGCACCCAATGGCCGTTCTCGGCCGTGGAATCCCCCCCCGGCACGCTCCAGTAGGACTCCAGGGCGCGGAAGTGGTCGAGGCGAAGCAGGTCGAACAACTCCAACTGCCGCTGCAGTCGATCCAGCCACCAGCGGAAGCCTTGCAGGGCATGGCGCCGCCAGCGGTAGACCGGGGTTCCCCAGAGCTGGCCCGTGGCTGAGAAATAATCCGGCGGCACGCCACTTTGGGCGGCCAGCGTTCCATCAGGCTCCAGCACAAATAGGGCCGGATGGCACCAAACATCAACGCTGTCGTGGGCCACATAAAACGGCAGGTCACCGACCAGGCGAACGCCCTGCCCCTGGGCCCAATGTTTGAGCCGTTGCCACTGACACTGCAGGTGCCATTGCAGCAGGGATTCTTGCAACAGAATCGGGGCAAGCTCCTGGCGTGCTTGGCCCAGGGCTCGCCGCTGGCGCTTGGCCAGGGCCGGAGGCCACTGCCACCAGGGTTGGCCGCTATGGCGGCGGCGTAGGGCCATGAACAGGCCGTGGTCCTGCAGCCATGGGGCCTGGCTGCGGCACCAGCGGCGGAATTCCGCCTGCCGCTCGAGGCTTTGGGCCGGCCAAGCCTGGGCCAAGGCAACTCCCATGGCTTCGGCCCGCTGCGCGGCCTGCAGCGGTTCGAGCCGATCGCCGCTGGCGGCAGGGGGTAAGTCTTGCCGTTGGCGCGACGTCAAAAAGCCCCCATCCACCAGATCATCAGCGTCGAGGAGCCAGGGATTGAGCGCCGAACCACTGGGGGAGCTGTAGGGAGAGCCGGTGCCGTCGGGGGGGGCTACGGGCAGAAGCTGCCAGACCCCCACACCCTCACGGCCCAGCAGTGCGACCCACTCCCGGGCTGCGGCCCCCAGGGTGCCACAACCGCTCGCCGCCGGCAGGGACGTGGGATGGAGCAGCACCCCGCATTGGCGAGGGGTGACAAGGCCGCTCACGACTCAGGCAGCCGGTAAGCGGCAATGATGCGCTTGGCGAAGGCAGGGATATGGCGCTCCGCGATGGCTGGGTGGTGGCGCCGCAGCCACAGGGCGTTGCGGGTGAAATGGGAATCAATCGAGAAGCGACCGTATTCGAGGCCCTTCGGCCCGAAGCGTTTGACAAAAAAGCCCACCAGCTCCGCCAAAGCCATCGGCAGCCGCAGGGCCTTGTCGTAGGCCCCGATGCCCTGTTGTACCGCCTGCCGACGGTCACCAGCACTGAAAACGGGGCCAGTTTCCAACTCACCTTCCACCAAATCGAGCAGCTGCTGTCCGAGGGCATTACGTACAGTGATCCATTGACTGCCGAAACCAGCGCCCATATAGCCGACCACCAAATCGGCTCCGGCGTTGGTGTAATCAAAGCAACTCAGGCAACTGGGGGCGAAAACATCCTTGAGCCGTGGCGTATCGAGCCCGAAAAATGGCACCGTTTCCGTACTGCCATCGCTGTGGCGGAAATGGATGCGGAAATCTTGCATGAATTCATAATGAACGACAGTGGCAGCTGAGCGGCTGGCACTCTCTAGAAAGGTCTGCAGACCCTCACGGCTGACGTTGTCCACACAGGGGAGACCCAGCACGTAGAGCTGGTCGAGGGGCAGGGTGGCCTGCACCGCCCTCAGGGCCTGAACCTGGCAACCCACTCCGATCGCCAACAGACGCTTGATGCCGCTTGCCGGCAATTGCTCCAGCACCTCCAGATTGGGGGAAAGGGTGGGCTTGTTGACCCGCGCCTCCAGCACCTCTTGGGGGGTGCGGGCCAGGCGGGGCACGGGAGTGAAACGATCTTCGGGGCTTTGGCCGACACAAAGCACGGCATCCACCAGTCCGGTTTCAAGGGCACGAACGCCGATCTGGGAGACGATGCCGGTCCACTGCGCCCCATCGATCGGCTGACGCAAGCGGGCGGTCAACATCCGTTGCTGCACCCCGAAGTAAAGCTCGTCCTCCTGGTCCAGATCCCTGCTGCGGCCGTGGGCCGCAATCTCCATGGCTTCAAAGCGCTGCTCCAGAAAGGCACAGGCCTGACGCACATAGGCCACCCAGCGGGTATCGCAAAGTCCGCAATCGCTGCATAGATCCTTGGCGGGGCGGGGACTGCCCTTGGCCATCGGGCGGGCCCTTTGATGGGGCGCCAGCCGCTCGGGGGGTGGGCTGGCCGATTCGGAGGCGGCAGGGGCGCTGGTCAATGGCGCAACAGGAATGAAGGGGCTCAACCTATCGAGCGAGAGGCCTGGGCGGGGTCAGCGGACGACTCGACTGGGCCGGTGGGGGAGACTGGAAAACCGATTTTTCTGCCCCGTCACCCATGCCACCCCGCCGGGATCCCCGACCTCCCTCCCGCTCGCGACCGGTTCGCCCGTCGGCCAAGGCGGCCAGGCAGGCCCCGGAGCCTGGTCCCACCTGGCTTGAGCGCCTGGCCTCTCTGCCCCGGCCTTCCCCCCGCGCTTTGGGGTTGGCCAGCCTCGCCTTGGCAGGGGCCCTGGTCGGAGGCTCCCTGCTGGGCACCATCTGGCCCCAAAAAGACCGTTCCGAAGGGCTCAAAATTGATGTCACTCCTGCCACCTTGGCGGCTCGACCGAAGCGATCGGTCACCGTGCTGGTGATTGGCACCGATGCGGAGCACTTGGGTAGTGGCGAAACCGCAGCGGCACCGAAGGGCCCCGCCAATTCCGACGCCCTGCTGCTGGTGCGAGTCAACCCCAAGGGGCCCCTCCAGGTGCTCAACTTGCCGGTGGAACTGGCGGTGATGGTTCCTGGTGAGAAGGAACCCAGCCGGCTTGCCGACCTTTATCGCCGCGGAGGCGTGGCCTTGCTTGCCGATGGCGTGCGGGATGTGCTTGGCATGAACCCGTCCGAGCCCGACCGGTTTGTGGTGCTGCCCCGGGCGGCCTTGCGCCAGATCATCGACGGTGTTGGTGGTCTGGAAATCAGCCCCACCCGAACCATGAACTATCAAGACAAGGCCCAGAACTACAAAATCGATCTGCAGACGGGTCTCCAACGTCTCAATGGCAAACAGGTGGAACAGATGCTGCGCTTCCGCGACAAGGACCTCGGGGAATCGGGTCGGCGCAGCAACCACAAACTGGTGGAAACAAGTCTGCGCGAACAGTGGGCCCTTGCCGATCAGCTAGCCAACTTGCCCGCCTTGATCAACACCTTAAAGCCCAAAGTCGAGACCAATTTGACTGTCGAGGAGACCCTCAGCCTGTTTGCCGCTGGCCTTGATGTCAGCCAACCGATTCAATTCGCCAGCCTGCCGCTTTTACCCGCCAACAAGGACTTCGGTGAATTGCGCCAGCTTGATGCCAAACCCTCGCAAAAACTCTGGCCTGCCCCAGGCTCCTAGGGTGAGCGCCCCTACGCCTCCCAGGCCCAAGGCCAGGGTCTCAGGCCACCCCAAGCCGATCGAGCTGGGCCCAACGCCGGCGCAACCTCAGACCCAGACCTTCGTCACTATCGTTCGCCGACGCGACCCCAGGGGCATCCATCAGCTCAGCAGGCTGACCCCCAAGAGAACCCAACCAGGGCAGACCATCGCGTCGGCGGGCGTCTGGATTCCAAGGGCCGCCCCACTGAATCAATCCGACGAGGGGCACCTGCCAGCGTTGCAGCAGGGCCGTCCCTGCCGCAGGCAAACCCGTGGCCAATTGGGCGTGGTCCAATACCAACAGGCTGGGCTGGCGCCAGGCTCCCAGCAACTCCGCCCAATGGCCACCGGAGTCCAGGCCGAGACCGGGATCGAGGGGGAGGGCCGCCAGCCAGGGATCCGGACAGCGCGATAACTGGGCCATGACCTTCAGGGGATCTGCACCGCTGGCGACGGTCCGCACAGGGAGTCCGAGCAAATGGGCCAGCCGGTCTACGGCGGCAGGTAGGCAGGCCGCCGAGCCCCCCAGACTCCCAGCGGTCCCCTGGGCCAAGACAAGCAGTTGCATCGGGGGCAACGACATCAAGGCCGCCATGGGGTGGGGGGGAGGGTGGTGCCAGGTACGCTTCTAACATTGAAACGCTGCGACCTGCCCGCTGCCTTGTGACGACATTCGCGACTGCTGAAAGGCTCGAGTCGGGCAGTTACCAGCCCCACGGGCCGGCAGACAGCCCAAGATTGCGCCTCTTCAGTGGCACCTCAAATCCAGAACTGGCCCAAGAAATCGGTTACTACTTGGGCGTAGCAGATGGTCCTCGGGTGATCAAACGCTTCGCCGATGGCGAACTTTATATCCAAATTCAGGAATCAATCCGGGGCTGTGATGTGTTTCTTGTCCAGCCCACTTGCGCCCCGGTGAACGATCACCTGATGGAGCTGTTGATTATGGTTGACGCCTGTCGTCGAGCATCAGCCCGTCAAATTACCGCCGTAATTCCATACTATGGTTATGCTCGTGCCGACCGCAAGACGGCCGGGCGCGAATCGATCACCGCCAAACTGGTTGCCAACTTACTGGTGACTTCCGGCGTAGATCGGGTGCTGGCTATGGATCTTCATTCCTCCCAGATTCAGGGCTATTTCGACATTCCCTGCGATCACATCTATGGTTCACCGGTGCTGGTCGACTACCTCGGTACCCGGGATCTCGGCGAGGTGGTGGTGGTTTCTCCTGATGTCGGCGGTGTGGCCCGGGCCCGGGGCTTCGCTAAACAGATGAACGACGCCCCATTAGCGATCATCGACAAGCGCCGCTCGGGTCACAATGTTGCTGAAAGCCTAACTGTGATTGGTGATGTCAATGGCAAAACAGCCATCCTCATTGACGACATGATTGACACCGGCGGCACCATCTGCCAGGGAGCAAAGCTATTGCGGCACCGCGGGGCGGCCCGGGTCCTGGCCTGCGCCACCCATGCGGTTTTCTCGCCTCCGGCGGTGGAGCGCCTTTCGGTGCCCGGCTTGTTTGAAGAGGTGGTCGTCACCAACAGCATTCCCCTCACATCTGAGCGGCGCTTCCCCCAACTCCAAGTGCTCTCGGTGGCCAATATGCTGGGCGAAGCCATCTGGCGCATTCACCAAGAAAGCTCGGTGAGCTCCATGTTCCGCTGATTCCTGTGGCAACCATGCTTCGCCCGGGCCCCGCCGGAGGTCCGAGCGCCAATCCGGCGCCGCCCCTGGCTCGTCGCGCCTACCTCAAACGTCTGCTGCCAGTCAGCCTTACCCTGCTGGTCACTTCCCTCTTACCCATGGTCGCCCTACCGGCGGCCGGCCTGGCCAAAGACGGTGTCAGCACCTTGCCCCAGCCCCGGGGACGGCGGATAGGCGTATGGATGACCAACAGCCCCAGTCCCCTTTATTACGATTCCAAGCGGATTGATGCAGCGGTGGCCGAACTGGCTGCCACGGGCTTCAACACCATCTACCCAAACGTCTGGAGTCGCGGCGCCACGTTTCACCGCAGCCGTTATGCCCCTCTGGAACCCACCCTGGCGGCGGTCAACCCCAATCTGGATCCAATTTGTCACATCACCAAGGCAGCCCAACGCCATGGCATGCAGGTGGTGCCCTGGTTCGAATATGGCCTGATGGAACCAGGAGATGCCGAGGTTGTGCGTCTCAATCCCGACTGGGTGCTGCGTCGTGCCGATGGCAGCGCCCTTTATGCCCTGCATGGAGCCGACCTGCGCACCTCCCCCCTCAAGGACCTGCGGGTCTGGCTCAACCCGGCCCATCCCGGAGTCAGGCAGCGCTTCATCGGTCTGATCATGGAGATCGTGCAGCGCTGCGGCGTCGATGGCATCCAGTTGGATGATCACTTCGCCTGGCCAGTGGACCTCGGCTACGACAATTACACCCGCATGCTGTATCGCCAGACCACCGGCCGCGAACCGCCAGCCAACCCCAAAGATCGCTACTGGATGAGCTGGCGCCGCTATCACCTCACCAGCCTGATGCGCGAGTTGCGTATTCGCCTCCAACAGGCTCCCACGAGCAAACGGCCGGTGGTCAGCCTCTCGCCCGGGCCCTATCGATCGGCTTTCAATGAATGGCTCCAGGACTGGGAGTTATGGGCCATGGGTGGCCTAGTTGATGATTTGGTGGTGCAGAACTACGCATACTCCATGGAAGATTTTACCAACGATCTCAACCAAGCGGCCCTGATCAAGGCCCGTAGCTGGGGGGTGCCCGTCGAAATCGGCGTCCTGGCGGGTCTCGGATCGCGCACGACGGACATGGGCACCATCGCCGAAAAAGTGCAATTGGCCGCCAGCAGGGGCCATGGTGTGATTTATTTCTTCTGGGAGGGCCTTTGGGGCAAGTACGCCGGATCGGAGGGGGCAGCATATCGACAGAGCCAGTTCAACGCCCTGCATCGCGCTGCCTTCGGCACGACCAACAGCTGGCCCGGGGGAAACTGGCCCTCGGGCCTGACCCCGCGACGCCTGCCGCCATCCCCTCCACCCGTTGTCGGCCTCGGCCGGGCTTTGCCGCCACCCCCCCCTCCCCCCATACCGGAATAGGGGGAGTTAGCAGGCAACCCCGATGGTTAGGTCAAATCACGCTTGAGCACCGCGTAGAGATAATCGGGAGATTTGTAGCGACTAGGCAAACATAGATGCAATTTTTCTAGGCGACTCCAACAAACTGTGCGGATGATCTGATCACGGCTGCGGCCCTCCTTGAGCAGCAGGCGCATGGCCTTGCAATAGAGAGAATATTTGGCTTCGAGTTCGCCGATGGTGGGCGGTGTGGCTGAGGCGGCGGATCCGGATCCCTGCATGAATCGGGGGCGCCCAACACACATTTTGGGGCGCAGAACAAGCCTAGGCTCTGCCTGGGACCACCTCGGTTCCCCGGGTGCGTCGATGGGCCAGCAGGCTGGCTTGGGCCTCGTCGAGCCGTCCGGCGCCGTGCAGGATTCGGGTGATGAGCTCGATGTCCAGCACCGCATGCAGCCGATAGCCGCCCGATTCCAACCGCTGGCGAGCCCGGCGGTCGCTGGCGCCGCCATGGTCGATGAACACCACCACATCCTGGACCTGGAGACGAGAACTCTCCAGCTTGGCGATCCCTTCCAGCACGCTTCCGCCCGTAATCAACACATCGTCGACCACCACCACCAGATCACCCTCTTCAAAATCGCCCTCAATCAGCCGGCGGGCGCCATGGGCCTTGACCTCTTTGCGGGGATAGATGAGGGGCTTGTGGAGCAAGAGGGAAAGGCCGGTGGCGGTGGGTAAGGAGCCGTAGGGAATGCCGGCAATGCGATCAAAAGCGAGCTCGGCCATGGCCAGGGAATAGGCATGAAGAACTCGATGAAAAAGATTCGGGTCCGAAATGATCTGTCGTAGATCAATATAATAATTAAAGACATCTCCCGAAGCCTGAACATACTCTCCAAACAGTAGGCAACCGATATCGAACAAATCAATAATGAGCTCGGCGTGGGGTTCGGCGACGACTTCCTGTTCCTTGGGAACCTCGCGACTCCCGCTGTCCTTGCGCCCTGGGCCACTGGTGCTGGTGGGTTGGGGAAGCCACAACTGGCACGAGTCCTGCCGGCTTTGGGAGCTCCGCTGCAGCCATTGCTCCCGCTGTTCACCGATGCGGCACTTGAGGGCGGCGGCCCTGGCGGCGATGTCCGACTCCACCAGAAGGTTTTGGGGTAAGGGCAACAGCAAACCATCGGCGCTGTCGCTGAGACCGGCCTCAAGCAGGGCGACAAGGCGATCTTCTTCTGCCCAGAGACTCCTGAGGATCAAGAACCGTTCCGGGGCCTCCCGCCTCACCCTGGCCAGGACCTCCGGATCGCTGGTGCCCACTTCAAGCAGCAGTTGCTCTGGTGTTCCCCACAACTGACATTCCCTCACCACCTGCAGATACAGGGGATCTTGCTCATTGGGATGGTGCTGAATGCGCCAAGCCGCCGGATTGGAACTGTGGCAGGTGACCACAACCGCCCGCTGGGGATAGAGCAGGAACGGCGCGGCGATGTCCTGTCCCGCCAGTGGGGACAGGGTCACCGCATCGGCGCCCAGGTCCCGGAACAGGTAGCTGGCCAGGGCCGAGGAACTGTTGAGGTCGCCGTGTTTGGCGTCAACGATCAGGGGAATGCCCGGCGGCACCAGCTCGCGCACCTCCCGCAACAGCTCCAGTCCCACCGGACCCAGGGCCTGATAAAAGCCAAGGCTGGGCTTGTAGGCGCATACATGGTCGGCGGTGGCTTCAATCACCGCCTTGATCCAATGCCTGGCCAGGGAGAGAAACGAGCGACCGCCCATCCCCCTTCCCTGGGCCCAGGTGTTCAACATCTCCGGATTGGGGTCCAATCCGGTCACTAGCAAGGTCTGGTGACGGGAGATGGCCTCAGTGAGCTGGACGAAGAAACCCATCGCCAATGGTTGCACCTGAGTGGAGAGGACCCCTTGGAAGGTTCTGCAACGAATTTGAAGCAGATTGTGACCGTGCTGAGTAACGATGTAACAGCTCTTATTCGATGCGATGGCCCTAGGACAACTCAGAGGGCCGTGATCTCCGCGTAGATGGGCCGCCAGGTCGCTGCTTGCAAGCACTGCAGGGCCTCCGCTTCGGTGGTCGCCCTGCGGGCCAGCCCCTCCGCCACCGCCGCCAGGGCCACGGCCTTGGCGACGCCGGTGGACACCTGCTGCACTTGATCAAGGCCCACCATCAGGGGGGCGTCGGGATCATGGGCGGCGGGGATTGCATCGGCCAACGCCCCGATACAGGCATCGATCATGGCCTCACTGACCTGGCTTGCCCCCACGGCCACCGCCGCGAAGCCCAGGCCCGGAAACACAAAGCAGTTGTTGCACTGTCCGATCTCCCGCAGACGCCCGTCCATCTCGACCGCTGCAAACGGACTTCCGGTGGCGACCAAGGCGCGACCACCGCTCCAACGCCTTAGGTTTTCGGGTGTCACTTCCGCCAGGGGCGTGGGGTTGGAGAGGGGCAGCACAATCGGACGCTGACAGCCCCGGCATAGCGCTTCAATCACGGCCTGGTCAAAGGCACCGGCACAGGTGGAGGTGCCGATCAACACCGTCGGAGCCAGGCACTCCACCACGGTCTGGAGGCCGATCTGCCCCTGGCGATCACGGGGCCAGTCGGCCACCTGCTCAGGGCGTTTGCAGTAAGGCTGGACCGCCCCATGGCCCCCCTCCAGGCCGGCGTGAACCAGGCCCTGGCGATCGATCATCCACAGACGGTCGGCGGCCTGCTGGGCGTCCAGCCCCCTGGCCTGCAGTAACCGCATCAGCCGATCGGCAATACCGCAGCCGGCGCTGCCGGCCCCGAAGATGACGATGCGTTGGTCTTCCAGAAGCTGCCCCAGCCCCTTTAAGCCGGCCAGAATGGCGGCGGCAGCGACGCCGCTGGTGCCCTGAATGTCGTCATTGAAACTGGGCAGCCGCTCCCGGAAGGTCTCCAGGACCCGACGGGCATTGCCGGCACCAAAGTCCTCCCAGTGAACCAGGGCACCAGGACAAACCTCCCGCACAGCCTGGATGAAGGCTTCCATGAAGGCGTCGTAGGCGGCGCCCTCCAGCCGTGGCTGGCGCAGCCCCGGATAGGTCGGATCCTCCAGCAGGTCGGGATTGTCGGTGCCCACATCAAGCATCACGGGCAGGGCCCGGCGGGGATCGAGACCGGCACAAAGGGTGTAAACGGCCAACTTTCCCTGGCAGATGTGAATCCCTCCGATCCCTTGGTCGCCAATGCCCAAAATTCCCTGAGCATCAGTCACGAGCAGCAGGTCGGGGCGGTTGTCCCCTGGTTGTCCCCCCATCGGCGTACAGGCCTGCCGCAGGATGGCCCCCAAGCGGTCCTGTTGATCGGCCGTGAGATATACCCCCATGGAAGGACTGCGGTAGGACTGGCTGAAGCCCTGAATAGCCTGTCCCACGGTTGGGGTATAGACAATCGGCATCACTGCTTCGATGTGTTCGGCTAGAAAACGGTGAAACAGGATGAGATTCCGCTCCCTTAATGTCTGCATATAGGTGTAACGGTCCATGGGGCTGGCCAGGGCGTCGAAGGCCTGCCAGCAGCGCTCCACCTGCTGTTCAATCGTCTCGACCTGCCAGGGCAACAGGGCCTCTAACTCCAAGGCGCGGCGCTCCTGGCGGCTGAAGGCGGTGCCCTTGTTGAGCTGTGGATTGTTAAGGAGTTCGGCCCCCCTCAACGTGGTGGCCAGTGGGGCAGGGGGGCGCGGAGCGACCACGGCATCACAATCAGACGCCCCCATCCTGCCCCCCCCGCTCGCGGCACCAAGGCAGCCGTTGGCCCGCATGGAATGGCACCAGGGCGTGGTCATTGCCCGAGGCATCGGCCAGGTGCAGCCGCACTGGCACCTCCACGCTTCTGCGCCGCAGAACGATGCGCTCTTCGTTGACGGGCAGGCCGTAGAACCGGGGCCCGAAGACGCTGGCGAAATCTTCGAGGCGATCCAGGGCCCCCTCCTGCTCAAAGACGGTGGCGTAACTCTCGATGGCGTAGGGACTATTGAAAATCCCGGCGCAACCACAGGCGGATTCCTTGGCGTGGCGGGGGTGGGGGGCCGAATCGGTACCCAGAAAATAACGAGGATGGCCGGAGGTGGCGGCGGCGCGCAGGGCCAGGCGATGGCGCTCCCGCTTGATCACCGGCAGGCAGTAGAAATCGGGTCGCAAGCCACCGGCAAACAGGGCATTGCGGTTGAGATGCAGATGGTGGGGGGTGATCGTGGCCGCCAGGTTGGGGCCGGCGGTGGCCACGAAGTCCACCGCATCGGCGGTGGTGATGTGTTCGAGCACCACCTTCAGGCCCGGATGGCGCTGCAGCAGGGGCGCCAGGTGCCTCTCCAGGAAGACCGCCTCGCGATCAAAGATGTCCACCTCGGCGTCGGTGACCTCGCCGTGGATCAGCAGGGGCAGGCCGCAGCGCTCCATCGCCTCCAGCACCCCCGTCAGCTGGCCGATGTCACTCACGCCTGCCGCCGCGTTGGTGGTGGCGTGGGCTGGATAGAGCTTGCAGGCCGTGAACACCCCCTGGCGCTGGCCCCGTTCCAACTCAGCGGGATCAATGCTGTCGGTGAGATAGGCGGTCATCAGCGGCGTGAACCCACTGGCCTCGGGCAAGGCGGCCAGGATCCGCTGCCGATAGGCCCTGGTGGCCGCCACCGTGGTGAGGGGCGGGGCCAGGTTGGGCATGACGATGGCCCGGCCGAAAACGGCCGCCGTCAGCGGCACCACTGCTTCCAGCAGATGGCCATCGCGCAGATGCACATGCCAGTCGTCCGGGCGCCGCAGGCTGAGGCTCTCCTCAGGGGCAACGTTCATGGGCGCAGATGCTCAATATAGCCCACATTGAGGTCATCCCGATCGGTTTGGAGATAGAGATATCCCGATCCATCCGCCAACACGATACCTCTGTAATTCCAGTCGACATCAAGGGAATCACGCTGGTGGATTGTGGCGAGACAATCGGGACCAACTTTCAAGGTCCCCTGGTAGGTGGCTTCTTCCACCGTCTCGCCATAACTGGAAATGGCAATTCCACGAACGGTGCCGTTGTTCCAGCGTTCATGTTGGACAGTACCGTTGCGGCGCCAGGCGCCCTGGCGATAATTGGCGCCTTCCTGCTGGCTCACAGCGGCTCCATTGAGAAGACTGGCGGTGCAAGCCGTATTTGGTTGCCGGAACCAGCGTGATATGGAGAATACATCGGGCAGCAACCCGATCGAATAACGGGGGATGCCGTTCAGGTCAAGAACCGCCTGGCTCTGGCGTAATGTGTTAGCAAAAGTGCGCTGAATACGTACCCGACAGAGGGAGATTGGTTCGAAACGACCGGTATAGGGAGCCTCGCTAAATTCGTGGCCTGTACGTTGTAAACGAACCCCGCGGATTTGGCCATCGGCGCTCCAGGTTTCCTGCAGCAAGGCCGCATAGGGCCCCGCTGGCAGATTCCCTTGACTCATCAGCACGTATCGCCCCGGCTGGGGAGCCGCACAGGGCTGCAGCGGCACCCCAGCCGCCGGGATCGCCGCCCCTGGAGCCACCCCCTTGGCAGCCGGCGCCCCAGACCCTGCGGCAGCCTTGGCTGGAGCGGTCCCTGCAGCAACCGGAAGGGTGCCGGCCAGGGGAGCGGCCAGCAGGGGGGATCCCAGCAAAAGGAGGGACAGATGGGATGGGCGCGAGCGGGTGGCCAAGGCGGGATGGGGAGGCGACGCCCTGCATCCTTAGCGCATCTGCGTTCACCTGCCCAGTCGACCCGTTGCCCCCGGCAGAAAAGGCCAGCCAAGCTCGACCTCGGGTCCTGGCTGGAAGACTGGTTGGGACGAACCGGTCAATCGGGAAAACAACAGCGATGCACTTCCCCTGGGGCCCGCGCGCCGGTGTGATGGGGGTGATCAACCTCACCCCCGATTCGTTCAGCGATGGCGGCCGCTACGAAGGTGCGGCAGCGGCCCTGCGCCAGGCGGAGCGTCTGCTGCGTCAAGGGGCGGATGTGCTCGACCTGGGGGCCCAAAGCACCCGTCCCGGCGCAGCGGAGGTGGGGGTAGAGACCGAACTGGAGCGGCTGCTGCCGGCCTTGCACGCCATCCGTGCCGCCCGGCCGCAAGCGATTCTCTCGATTGACACCTTCTGGGGGGCGGTGGCAGAGGCGGCCCTGGCGGCCGGCGCGGACTGGATCAATGACGTCAGCGGCGGCCGTCGGGACCCCAGCCTGCTCAAGGCGGTGGCTGGCCAAGGCTGCCGTTTGGTGCTGATGCACAGCCGCGGCGATAGCCGCAGCATGGACCAGCAATGCCAGTACAACGATGTCGTCGCGGACGTGCGCCAGGAGCTGGAGCAAGCCAGCCAGCGGGCCCTGGCGGCGGGTGTGGTGCGGGGACAACTGATCTGGGATCCCGGCCTCGGTTTTGCCAAGACCACGGACCAGAATCTCGAACTGCTGCGGCGGCTCGACGAACTCAAGGCGCCGGGGCTGCCCTTGCTGGTGGGGCCTTCGCGCAAGCGCTTCATCGGTGAAGTTGTGGGCGAAACACGCCCGTGTGCCCGCATATGGGGCACGGCAGCGGTCTGCGCCCTGGCGGTGGCGCGCGGCGCCGATCTCATCCGAGTTCATGATGTGGCCCCCATGGCCCAGGTGATGCGCATGGCAGGGGCCCTGGGCAAGTGCTGATCGTTTGGCCGCCAGGGGCGATCAGGACCAGGAAAGGATTGTTGGTTGATTGGGATTGACCTGCAACAATGCGGCTTCGTTTGCTGGCTCTTTCGCATGTCCTTCCGACCAACCCGTGCCTGGGCCCTACCGCTTGTGCTGGTTGGGTTGTTGGCAAGCTGCGCCCAGGATGGGGGAACCGGCGTTCAGAGCGCCAAGCTTGCGATGATCCAGGGTCGGGGCAAGCTGGTTTGCGGAGTGGATGGCAAGCTGCCCGGCTTCAGTTTTGTGGGACCCGACGGCCGTTATTCGGGCCTGGATGTGGATGTGTGCCAGGCGATGGCCGCTGCCATCTTTGGCGATGCCAGCAAAGTGGAGTTTCGCGACCTCAATTCCAGTGAGCGTTTTGCCGCCCTGGCCAGCGGTGAAGTGGATTTACTGTCGCGTAACACCACCATGACCTTGAGCCGGGATGCCCCCGGCGGCAACGCCTTGAGTTTTGCCCCAACGACCTTCTTTGATGGTCAGGGAATGATGGTGCCTGCGGCCAGCGGCATCACCACCCTCAAGGCCTTGGCGGGCAAACCGATCTGTGTCGAGAGCGGCACCACCACCGAACTCAACCTGGCCGACCGCATGCGGGAGATCGGGGTTGCCTATACCCCTCTTAAATTCCAGACCGGCGACCAGACCTATGCGGCTTACCTGGGGGGCCGCTGTATCGCCGTCACCAGCGATCGTTCCCAACTGGCAGCCAAACGCTCCAGTTTCCCCAATCCGGGGGCCCACACGCTGCTCAAAGATGTGATGAGCAAGGAGCCCCTCACTCCGGCCACCACCAATGCCGATCCGGCCTGGGCGGATGCCGTGCGCTGGACAGTCAACACATTAATTCAGGCCGAAGAACTGGGTATCACCAAGGCCAACATCACCAGCAAATTGGCGGAGGCCAAGGCCAATAAAAACCAGGCCGATCTCAGGCGTTTTCTTGGGGTCGAAGGTGATTTCGGTAAACAGCTGGGGCTGCCCGCTGATTTCGTAGTGAAGATCATCAGCGCCGTCGGCAATTACGGCGAAATCTTTGATCGCAATGTCGGCCCGGCATCGAAGCTGAAACTCGATCGGGGCGTTAACAACCAATGGACCAAGGGGGGGCTGATGTACTCACCTCCCTTCCGCTGAGCCTCCATGCGAAAGCCTCAGGCTTTGCTTGATCGGGTCGACCATCCCCCTTGGTGGCGGGATCGGCGCGTGATTCCCTGGCTGGTGCAGGGGGTTGTAGGGCTGTTGCTCCTGGTTTTGATCGCTTTCTTGTTGGGCAACCTGGTCCACAACCTCACCGCCAGGGGCATGCTGCTCAGCTGGCGCTGGTTGGGAGAACCGGCCGGCTTCGACATCTCGGAATCCTTCCTTCCTTTTGATGCCGCCCAGCCCTATTGGCGTGGCCTGGCCGCTGGTTTAGCCAACACCCTGCGGGCCGTTTTGAGCGGCCTGGTGGGGGCCACGCTGCTGGGCACCCTGGCTGGGATGGCCTCCTTCAGCCGCAATGGCCTGCTGCGCGGTCTGACCCGGGCCTATGTGGAAATAATTCGCAATATCCCCCTGTTATTGCAGTTGATCTTCTGGTACTTCGTCGTCTTCCTTTCTTTGCCGAATGGCACTGCTGCCTTACAAATCCCCGGGGTGGTCCTGGCCAAGTCTGGACTCTATCTAGCCGGATTCAGCCAGGGAATGCATTGGTCCTTGCCCCAACTCATCAATGGCGTCTGGCAGGCCCCTTGGCGCCTGAGTGTTGAATTCGCGGCCTTGCTGAGCGGCCTGATCATCTATTCGGGAGCCTTCATCGCCGAAGTGGTCCGCGGCGGCATCGCCTCGGTACCCAAGGGCCAATGGGAAGCGGCAACGTCCCTCGGCATGGGCTGGTTTCCCACCCTGCGCCATGTGGTGCTGCCCCAGGCCCTGCGGGTCATCGTTCCAGGCCTCAACACCCAGTACATTTCCCTGGCCAAGAATTCATCCCTGGCGGTGGCGGTGGGCTTCTCCGATCTCTATTCCGTCGCCGAAACCACCTTGAACCAAACAGGCCGGGCCCTGGAGGTTTATCTGCTGTTGCTGGGGGCCTATCTAGCCCTGGATCTCGTGATTTCAGTGGTGATGAATGGCCTCAACCGTCTCGTGCAGATCAGGGAGCGTTGAGATGAACCTGCTGCTGAGGCGCCTGCGCGCCGACCTCTTCGCCACCCCCGCCGATGGGGCCCTCAGCCTCGGGCTCATCGCCCTGATCAGCGCTGCGGCGGTGGGACTGGTGCAATGGGCCTGCCAAAAGGCCCAATGGGCGGTGATTCAAGCCAACAGCACCCTGTTTGCGGTGGGTCGCTATCCCGAAGCCCAGCAATGGCGGCTATGGCTGCTCACGGCCCTGCTGACGGCCGCGACGGGAGTCAGCTGGGGTTTGTTGCGCAGCCATCCCCGGGCCGACCGGGAGGGCCAACTCTGGCCCCGTAACGATCGCCTCGTGCTTGGGCTTCTCGCAGCGGTTGCGCTCTGGGTGCCGTGGGCCCTGCGGTTGGCGCCGGCCCTGCAGAGCCGCTGGTGGTTACTGGCGGCCTTGCTAGGGGCCAGTCGCTGGCTGGCGGGACGGTTTGGTTCCCACCTCAGCCGGCCCCTGCTGCGATTGTTTCCCCTGGTCTGGCCCCTGCTCTACCTGATCGGCATGGTGCTGATCAGCGGCGGCCTGGGGCTGATGCCGGTCCCGCCTTCCCAGTGGGGAGGCTTGCTTTTGACCCTGCTCACCGCCAGTTTCGCCATCCTGCTTTGCTTTCCCCTCGGCGTGCTGCTGGCCTTGGGGCGGCGCAGTGATCTGCCCTTGCTGCGCTGGAGCGCGGTGGTTTACATCGAATTCATCCGGGGTGCTCCCCTGATTACGTTGCTGTTTCTTGGCCAGAACATCCTCGGATTTCTGTTGCCCGGCGGGCTGGCCCCGGACCGCATCTGGCGGGCCGCCTGGGTGCTCACCTTTTTCGCCGCCGCCTATCTGGCTGAAGCGGTGCGCTCCGGTTTGGCAGCGGTGCCCAAGGGTCAGGCGGAAGCGGCCCGCTCCCTGGGACTCTCCTATCCTCAGACCTTGGTGCGTGTGGTGTTACCCCAGGCCTTGCGGGTGGCCTTACCTGCCATGGTGGGGCAATTCATCTCCTTGTTTCAAGACACCACCCTGCTTTCGTTGATCGGGCTGTTGGAACTGCTTGGGGTTGCCAGGACGGTGATGGCCAACCCGGAATTTCTGGGAAACAACCGCGAGGTTTATCTCACCCTGGCCCTGTTGTTCTGGTCCTGTTGTGCCGCCCTCGGTCTCGGCAGTCGGGCCCTTGAAAAACGCCTTGATCCCCAGACTCTCTCTCAATCCGCTAGCCGGCCATGACTTCGAGCCCCAGCAACTTGATGATTGAGGCCCGCGGGGTCGAAAAGTGGTACCCAAATGGCTACCACGCCCTCCGCGGTGTGGACCTCACGGTCCATCGCGGCGAAGTGGTGGTGGTGATGGGTCCCTCGGGGTCTGGCAAGAGCACCTTCATCCGCACCTTCAATGCCCTGGAGGATTTTCAAAAGGGCACGATCCGCATCGACGGCAACAGCCTGGGCAACGACCTGCGCCAGATTGATGCCATCCGCCGGGAGGTGGGCATGGTGTTCCAACAGTTCAATCTGTTTCCCCATCTCACGGTGCTCGACAACCTCGTGCTGGCCCCAACGCTGGTGCGTGGACGGCCCCGCGCCCAGGTCCAGGCCCAGGCGCTCAGCCTGCTGGATCGGGTCGGAATCAAGGAGCAGGCCCAGAAATTCCCCGGTCAGCTTTCGGGAGGCCAGCAGCAACGCGTCGCTATCGCCCGGGCCCTGTGCATGGAGCCCCGGATCCTCCTGTTTGATGAACCGACCAGCTCCCTGGATCCCGAAATGGTTAGAGAAGTGCTGGATGTGATGCGACAACTGGCTCATGAGGACATCACGATGGTGGTGGTGACCCATGAAGTCAAATTTGCCGAACAGGTTGCCGATCGGGTGGTGTTAATGGCCGAGGGTAGTGTGGTGGAAGAAGCGCCTCCCGCCCAGTTTTTCAAGAATCCCAAGCACGAACGAACCAGGCGGTTTCTCGATCAAATTCTCTAAACTAATTTGCAAAAACCTCAACAGCCAAAAACCCGGCCTAGCCCATGATCAATTCCAGACCATGCAGCCCCTCGTATAGAAGGTAAGCCCCAAAAACAAGGGCGATAATGCCGACCAACCACTCGGCCTTATGTTGCAGCCATTCTTCTAATTTAGCAATCGAATCGCGAATGGAGCCGCCGCTGGCAATCCAGGCCAAAGGGGGTAAGAGCAATAAAGAACTAGCCGTTAAGGCATAGATAGCAGTAATCTCAAGATCGGCCTTAAAGCCAGGATGATTGATCATCATCAAGCCGGCTTCTTTTAAATAGAACACCAGGTTTTCAGGGGTCAATAAGGCGGCCCCAGCGCCGATCAAAACCAGCAAGGCGGTATTGACATCGGGAAGGCGATTCATCAGGCGCATCGCCATGCCTTCTTCACCCAGACTGGCCTGGGGAGTGAGCTGATACAAACCCAGGGCCAAAAGACCGCCGGCCCCCAAAAGGTCAATGAGCACCTGCTCCCGGCCGCCATGCTCCAAGCTGATCGCCAGCGAAGTCCCCACCAGCATTAACAGCAGCACCGCCATCACATTGGCCAAAGTCCAACCCAGGACATAGGCAAAAGCCCGTTTCAAGGGTGAGCGTCCGAGTAACAGAAGGGTCACCACCCCGATATGCAAGGGGCTGAAGGCGATGCCAATACCGAAAAGAGAGGATTTGGTAAATAAAGAAGCGAGCATCGCAAGGGGCCTTCGCCCCACCTGGTCAGGAAACCCTAGCCAGGGGCCACAGGTCCCCGGGGGCGGATCCCCCCCCACCGGTGCCCTGGATCGCCGCAGGTCAGTTTGATCTTGGGATTACAACAGAGCCGCCATCGTTCGGCTTGGCTTCAGTCTTCGGCCAAGAGCAGGCGACGCCCCTCCTCCAGTTGACGGCGTGCCTCTTCGCCCAGGTGGGGTAGCCGCAAATCCAAACGGGCCATGGCATCGATGATCGAGGCGGCCACCGCAATGCGGGTGAACCATTTGTTGTCGGCTGGCACCACATGCCATGGGGCTGACGGTCTGGCGGTGCGTTGAATCATCTCCTCATAGGCCTTCATGTAAGCATCCCAGTGGGCCCGCTCATGAATATCACCGAGGGAGAATTTCCAGTTCTTATCAGGATTATCAAGCCGTTCTAGAAAGCGACGTTTTTGTTCTTTACGTGAGAGATGCAGAAAAAATTTGAGTACAATGATTCCATTATTACTGAGATAATCTTCGAAATGGCGAATTTCACTGCAGCGCCGCTTCCAAATGTCGTCGCCCAGCAAGGAGGGAGGCAATTGCTGTTTTTGCAGTAGTTCTGGATGGACGCGCACCACCAGGGTCTCTTCGTAATAACTACGATTGAAGATGCCGATCCGCCCCCTTTCCGGCAGGGCCTGTTGGCAGCGCCAGAGGTAATCGTGGTCCAGTTCGGTGGCGGTGGGTGCCTTGAAGCTGGTCACATGGCAGCCCTGGGGATTCACCCCAGACATCACATGCTTGATGGTGCCGTCTTTGCCGGCGGCGTCCATCGCCTGGAAAATCAGCAACACGCCCCAACGGTCCTGGGCGTAGAGGCGTTCTTGGAATTCGGCCAGCAGGCTGGTGCCTTCGCTAAGCCGCTGCATCGCCATCGCTTTGTCATCCCGTTGCAGGTGCAGGGTGTCGTTGGGATCGACGGAGGCCAACCGAAAGCCCTCGCCATCGACGACCTGATAGGCCTTGGCCAGTTTGTGGCACTGGCTCAACAAAGTGTCGCGATCCTTGGCAGCGATCATGGTTTGGAGGTCAGGTTGAACTCTGGGGGGGACTGGCCCACTCGGCGCCGCTGAGGAGAGGAAACAATCCATCTTCGCGCTGCACTGATTCCAGCCACAAGGGTGGCAAATCCGTGCCTTTGTCGATGGCCTGCATCAGGCGCCAGAAACGATCAAGGTGGCGGTGGATCCGCTCTCGGGCCAGTTCGGTGGTGGTGCCGGCCCGCAGAATGAAACTCCAGTCGGAACTCTGGGCCAGCAGCAGTTCGCGACCGGCCTGGATCAGCCAAAGCCGATGGTCACTGCTGCCCACACCCCGGTTGACCCGGCGCACCATGGCCCGGGAGGCCCGCTGCCATTCCCCCACAACCCAGCCATTGGCCTCATTGAGCCAGTAGTTGTGATAGCCCCCCCGTCCCCAGCTGGAGGGCGAGGGGCGGCAGAGCTGGAGGGTCAACTCCGCTTCCAAGGTCTCCCGCAAGGTGGTGAAACGGAGCTCAGCGGCGGGAGCTTGGCGGAACAGCTCGGCCAAAAACGCCGGCCCTTCAAACCACCAGTGGCCAAACAACTCAGCGTCAAAGGGAGCGACCAGCAGCGGCGGTCGCTCGATGGAGGCCGCCAGATCGTGTAATTGACTGGCCCGACCGGCGAGGTAATCGGCGGCATGTTGCCGCACCCTCAGGGCGGCGGCGGCCGGTTCGTAGGGGGCCTTGTGCTGTAGCTCACAGGTCTGGGAGGTCACCCGATGCAATTTCAGGCCAAGGGGGCGACTGCTGCGGATTCCGTGCTCGGCCAACTGGGACTCGGACAGATCCCAACCCAGGTCGCGGTGAAATTCCCGGTAGGCCCCATCGCCCGGATAGCCCTCGCTAGCACTCCATACCGGCAGGGTCGAATTGCTGTCGCGGCCGAAAAAAGCAACTCCCGCTGGGCTGCAGATCGGTGCATAAACGCCGTAGCGGGGACGGGGTACGGCGTGAAGAATGCCATGGGCGTCCAGGACGCTGTAGCGCAGGCCGTTTTGGACGAGCGCCTGGTCCAAACCCTCGTAGTAGGCGCATTCCGGCAACCAAATGCCCAGGGGAGGTTGGCCGATCAGGCGTTCGTGTTCCCGCACGGCAGTGATCAGCTGGGCCCCCACGGCCTCCGGGCAGTCCCTCAGCAGGGGCAGGTAGCCGTGGGTGGCGGCGCAGGTGATCAGATCCAGCACCCCCAAGCCCTGCAGGCGCCAAAAGCGCGGCAGCAGCCTGCCGTCGCAGTGCTGCCAATCGGCGATGGTGGCGGCGAGGGTGTGGCCGAGGTGCTGTGCCGCTGCCCTGTTTTCTGGGGGGGTCAACTCCAGCAACTCGACTCGCAGCTGCAGCCAGGGCAGAAAGCCGTGGTTCAGCTCCTCGTCAGCCAGCAGGGAGAGCAGGGTCGGGGAAAGGCCGAGGGTGAGCCTGGGTCGCTGCTGCGGATCGGCGGCGGCCGCCTCCAGCACCTGCAGCAGCGGCAGATAACACTCCTGCAAGGCCTGGTAATACCAGTCCTCCTCCAGGGACCCCGGCTCCCCTGAGCGGACATAGGGAAGGTGGGCATGGAGCACCAGGGCCAGTTCGCCTACGGCCATGGTCACCTCAACACAATTTCACTTTACGGGTCAGCTTTCTAGGCTTGGCCGCGAAGAGGGGATCAGAACCGATTGGTGAAACAACACTTTGGCGAAGCAATGCGGCGGCGGGTGCTAGCGGTTGACGGGCACAGCATGTTTTATGCCCAGCAGAAACTGGGTTGGTTTTTCGATCCGCGCCGCTTGATGGATTTAGCCCGTCAAGAGGGAGAGGTGGAGCTGGGGAGCGCTTTTTGGTATGCCGGCCTCAAGGATTCCAATGACCAGCGTCCCTTCCGCGATGCCCTGACCAGCCTGGGATACACCGTGCGCACCCGGCCCTTGCGGGAGCTGGGGGGGGAAGGGGAGAGCCGCCAATACGCCCGGGCCAATCTGGATGTGGAGGTGGCGATCGACCTGTTGACCGTGGCCCATCGCTGCGAAGAGGTCTGGCTACTCAGTGGCAGCAGGGACCTGGACCGGCTGGTGGAGGTCCTGCGGGCCAAGGGTCTAACGATCATCGTTTTCAGCACCGAGGGCATGGTGGCCCGGGAATTGCGCAATGCGGCCGATCGCTTTGTCGATCTGGCTTCCCTGCTGCCCCAACTTGCCAAGGTCGACAACGCAACCACGGGAATCGTGCGCCGTCCTTCGCCCTCTTCAGCTCAGGTCTGAGCTGGAGTCCAGAGGTAGCAGGGGGGATCTTGGAGCGTGAAGCTGGCCCAGACCCCAAGGGACCGCCCTGGATCCCAAGGTTGTTGATGCATGGCAAAGCTATGGCAAGAGGTCGTATGGAGAGCGACAAAATCCTTGAGACGGCGCTCAATCTGGAGGATTTCCGACTCGTCTTCATCATCGAGAAAGGGAAGGGGCTCTTGCTGGCCAAAAATTTCCCGGGGACAGGCCGCCATCCAGACAGCGGCAAAACGAACCAGAGTGATACGCACGACATCTGATTGCTGGGGCTCGATCAATTCCTGACATATATGCAGAGAAAGCAGATGATCCTGGGCAAGCGGTGAAAATCTAAAGAACTTCTGTCTTGATTCAATATTATATTCAAGTTGTTGCGAGGAGCCGGCCATGAATGGCGCCAGTTTGGACATCACAATAGCCATTGAACGCAGACCCAGCTCTGGAGTAAACGCGGACTTGGATTGGGCTGCAAACATCCAGTTCGATGGGCCGATGTGAGTCTCAGCAATGAGACGGTGCAGAAAGTTTGCCTTCTCAGGAGCCCCAAGGCTCCAAATGTTCCAAAAAGCTTTTGAAATGCCTACCGATCGCCAGCCATGGGGTCACTTGTCGCCAGCGAGCCATGCCGGTTTGGGGCGGAGCGCTCGCCGCTTGCCCCCTACAATAGGCTCAACTCATAGTCAGTCCGCTTAGCGGCCCATTGGTTGTCATGGCGCGTGATCCAGGCCGGATCCTCATTTTCGACACCACCCTGCGGGACGGCGAGCAATCGCCGGGTGCCAGCCTCAACCTGGAAGAAAAGCTGGCGATCGCCCAGCAGCTCGCCCGCCTCGGTGTCGACATCATCGAGGCCGGCTTCCCCTTTGCCAGCGGCGGCGATTTCAACGCCGTGCAACGGATCGCCGCCGCTGTCGGCACGGCGGACGGTCCGGTGATCTGCGGTCTGGCCCGGGCCGCCAAGGGAGACATCAAAGCCTGCGCCGAGGCCGTGGCGCCTGCGGTGCGGCGCCGCATCCATACCTTCATTGCCACCAGCGACATCCACCTCAAGCACAAATTGCGCAAAAGCCGGGCGGAGGTGCTGGAAATCACCGCCGAAATGGTGGCCTACGCCCGTTCGCTGGTGGACGATGTCGAATTCTCCTGCGAGGACGCCGGCCGCAGCGATCCCGAATACATGCACCAGGTGATTGAGGCCGCCATCAGTGCCGGCGCCACCACCATCAACATTCCGGATACGGTTGGGTATGCCACACCTGCTGAATTCGGCGAATTGATTGCCGGCATCAACCGCTCGGTGCCCAACATCAACGAGGCGGTGATTTCGGTGCATGGCCACAATGATTTGGGCCTGGCTGTGGCCAATTTCCTTGAGGCGGTCAAATTTGGCGCCCGCCAACTGGAGTGCACCATCAATGGCATCGGCGAACGGGCTGGTAATGCCTCGCTGGAAGAGCTGGTGATGGCCTTGTATGTGCGCCGCAGTTATTTCAACCCCTTCCTCGGCCGCGACAGTGAGGACAGCCGCCCCTTGACGGGGGTCCGCACCGAAGAGATCACCAAAACCTCCAGGCTGGTGTCGAACCTCACCGGCATGGCGGTGCAACCCAACAAGGCAATTGTGGGTGCCAATGCCTTTGCCCATGAATCGGGAATCCATCAAGATGGTGTGCTCAAAAATCGTCTCACCTACGAGATTATTGATGCCCGCACCATCGGCCTCAGCGACAACCGCCTTTCATTGGGCAAGTTGTCTGGTCGCAGTGCCTTCAGGGCCCGGCTCGAAGAATTGGGCTATAACCTCGCTGGCGAAGACCTCAACGATGCCTTTGCCCGATTCAAGGAACTGGCCGATCGCAAACGGGAGATTTCCGACCGCGACCTGGAAGCGATCGTCAGCGAGCAGGTGCAACAGCAAGCTGAAGCCCGTTTCAGCCTCAAACGGGTGCAGGTGAGCTGCGGCACCGGTCTGCTGCCGACCGCCACCGTCACCCTTGAAATGGAGGATGGCAGCGAACACAGCGAGGCTTGCATCGGCACCGGGCCGGTGGATGCGGTCTGCCAGGCGCTCAATCAACTGGCCCAGGTGCCCAACGAACTGGTGGAATTTTCGGTCAAAAGTGTCACCGAAGGCATCGATGCCATGGGTGATGTAACCATCCGGCTGCGGGCCGGTGGGGTGCTCTATTCAGGCCATGCCGCCGACACAGACATTGTAATTGCGGCGGCCCAGGCCTTTGTTAATGCCCTTAATCGCCTGGTGGCCGGGGAGCAGCGGGCGGCGCTGCATCCCCAACATGCGCCGTTGCCGCTGGCGGAATTGCCCCGGCTGTAATTGGGGGTCCCCTAGACGGTGATTCAAAGGGTGCGACGCTTGCTGATTGATGGGGGGCCCTTAATGGGGGCGATGCCCCTTCTCAAAAAGCAACCCTGCCCTTGACCACAGTGACCCTGCAGCCCGCCGCGCACCTGGCCGTACTGCTGGTGGCGAGCCAGCTGCTGGCCCCTGCCGTCTGGGCCGGCCAGCTCTCCGGAACGGCCCGCCTGCAGCAGCCGATCGCCTTGCCGCCGGATGCGGTGTTGGAAGTGGTGTTGATCGACGCGGCTATCGCCGATGCACCGGCCCGGGTGCTGGGGCGCACCAGGATCTCGCCCCCAGGCCAGGGCCCATTGGGCCGCTTGCCGGCCAGTTGGCGCGGTGAGCTGCCCAACGCCGGTGGTAGCACCTTGTGGCAGGTGGACCTGGCCGCAGATGGCAGCTACCAACTACGTCAAACCTGGCTGAATCGGCCCGCTCCAAATACGTTCGACGACATCGGCCGCTGGCGCCTGGAGCCTTCCGGCCAACGGCTGGTGTTACGTGGCGGCCGGGAGGCGCCGGTCTTTCTGCAGCCGCTGCAGGGGGGCGCGGTGCTGCGCAAACTCGATCTAGAAGGCCAGCCGATCCGATCGGGACACAACGACCGGCTGCAGCGGCTAGCCGTGCCGGAGCCGATATCGCCACGGCTGTTCCTGGCGGGCCTATTTCGCCTCCTGCCTCAAGGGCCAACCATCCAGCTGTGTATGACCGGCCAGCGGCTGCCGGTGGCGTTGGAGGGCGATTACAAGCGCCTGCTGCAGGCCTACCGGAGCGCTGTACCTGCAAGCGGGCCAGGTCAGCCCCTGCTGGTAAGCCTGAAAGGGCTAATCAGCCAACGCCCCGCTGCCCAACCTGGCCAGGGCCCTCGTCGCACTCTTGTGGTGGAGGCGTTCGGCAGGGCCCATCCTGGCCAAGGCTGCCCGCAGCCTCAAATGGCATTTACCCCAATGGCAACCAGTCCAATGGCATCGGACCAAAACCCCGCCCCGGCCCATCGGGCCCAACCGACCCTGCGTGGCATCGCCTGGAAGCTGCAGGCGCTGCAGGCACAAGATGGCCCGACTCTGATCAATCCGCCGTGCCGGCCACCGGAATTGCTGCTGGCCACTGGCAGCGAGCGCCTCAGCGGCAACAGCGGCTGCAATCGGCTGCTGGGGGGCTTCCAGCTGGCTGGCGACCAGCTGCGCTTCTCGCAACTGGTGAGCACCAAGATGGCCTGCGCTTTAGAGGTGATGGCCTTCGAGCAGCAGTACCTAAAAGCACTGGATCAGGTGAGACAGTGGAATATTGACAAACGTTCGCTGTTGCTGCAGGACGGGGTTGGGCGTAGTTTGTTGTTGTATCGGTTGTAGATAGGGTGATTGTTGGACGGACTGGTTCGGGTCAACTTAACAGTTATCCAAACGCCATGATCGTTCTAACGGCTCAAATCAGCGGCGGCAAGTAACCTTGAACCCAGAACCAGCGGCTTTCGCTAGTCCGCTGCATTTGAATTGTTGGACTTTCTCGCAGGTAAAGTTTGAGCAAGAACACCAAGCTTTTTTATTTAATCATCTCTGAAGCAGCAGCAGCAATCAGGGGAGTTGCCAAACCAAAATACAAACCGCAGATAATATCAGCCCCAAGCAAAGCTGATGGGTATATCAATCCTCGATCAAAACGTTCTGTTAAAAATTTAATCCATGTAATAATTAATGATGCAAATGCAGTAGTTAAGCCCAGGCTGAAGAACCATATACTTTTCTCATTTACGAATCCAAAACCAATTTGAGGTAACGGGATGACAAAATAATTAACAAAGGCAGGCAGCAAAATAGCCAGAATAGCGACAATGACAACTTTAGATAAAAACTCAAAATTTTTTCTTCTCTTTAGGGTCTTGAGTGTTTGATTAGAAAAAGCTCTGTTTTTTTTGACATGGTTTGCTAAATCGATAAGAATTCGATCAGGTATGCGCATCAAGCAGAAGTGTGGGTTTCGCCTTTTCTCAAAGGCTAGTAGAAAAGCCTCATAAAAGCCTTTGGTTTGTTTGACCGCATCTTGCTTGTGCATAGATAGTATTGCTTTATACAAAGGAACAATAGCGTTATATGTTTCAAGATCAAATCC
This sequence comes from Cyanobacteriota bacterium, assembly GCA_026389315.1. GTDB lineage: Bacteria > Cyanobacteriota > Cyanobacteriia > PCC-6307 > Cyanobiaceae > Cyanobium. Next base: position 2,685 of record JAPLIC010000051.1, on the reverse strand, counting down.
AGAGATAAAGTCTTTGGATTTTTTTGCCTTTTGGATGTTTTCCTGAAGAATAGCTACATCTGGCTTCTCCATATACATTTGAGCCTTGCAACGAAGCATCGCAATGTAAAAATCAGTAGTTTTCAACTCTGGGTCATCGGGCTTTCGTCCTTCTTCTGATGAAAAGTTTATCAAGTCATTAGAAAGCTTTTTTAGCTGTGAATCTATGGCAGTTAAAAGATAATCTTCATCAGCAGTCAATGACTCCATACGACAACAGATTGTACAACCCTCATAAGTAATTTCCTCAAGAGTAAGTCTTTGCTTTTGGTGGTATAGCTTTTTAACCTCGCTATTAATACAAGCAGCTATTGCTGGATTGCCAAATATCATCTCTACAGATGCTTTAGCATGGAGATACTCTGCCCAGATATCCGATTGTTTTACTTCGTATTCGTTGGTAAGTATGACATAGTTAAGATATAGCCCAATCCTCTCAACTGAACGTCGATAAGCTTCTATATCAGAACAAAAGTAGTGAAAGTTGGCAACAGCGATTGCTGCATGCAAAAGGATTTTTTCTTGATCGAAAGAAGCATTATACTTTGGCCTATATTTAATTGCCTTAAAAAATGGCGCATGAGCTTCAACTTCAGAAAGGGCTGTTTGCCATCCTTCATATATCATCTTGTCCGAAACATACTTTTTCCATAAAAGACGGTCTAATCCTAATACCTTAATTAAAGGTGCTGCCAATCGCCATAAGCCAACATGAAACCAGTACGATAAGTTTCGAGAAATAGATTGTTTACTCATATAAGTCTTTGCTTAAGAAAGAGGATTCCTTGATGTATAGTTCTGGCCATGGGGCAGTGTCCCTTTGTGTGGTGTAAAACCCGAGGCCCGAATGCCCTGATCAGAGGGTGAACAGGGTGGAATGACGAGCTGTCATTCCAGAGGTGCTGATGCACCTTACTTCTCCACTATGAAACTAGACGATTGACTTGTCAAGTCTCTCGTCCGATTGCAATTGTGTTCTGAGCGGTAGTGGTCTGTACTGGCTAGGGGCTACACCACCGGCCCCCGGGCGGTGATCGAGGTCGCTGCGCCCTGTGGGGGCGCTGCGACCTCGTTCACCTGGGGCCTGCGTGTTGCACCTCTCAGGCGGCTGCGCTGAGCAGGGCCGGAAGATCCTCCAGTTCCGGGATGGCGGCCATGCTCTCGGCGGAGAACATGCGGCGGCCCTCCAGCTGCCAGTGCTCGTCCTGCTCCAGCAGCACCGCCCCTACCAGGCGGGTGATCGCGGCATCGTTGGGGAAGATGCCGACGACGCGGGTGCGGCGCTTAATTTCTTTATTGACCCGCTCCAACAGGTTGGTGCTCCAGACCTTTTTCCAGTGCTGCGCAGGGAAGTGACGGAAGGCCAGCACTTCCTCTCTGGCCTCGTTCATTAGCTCAGCAGCTTTGGGGAAGCGTTCCGCCAGTGAGACGGCCAGATCATCCCAGCGGCTGAGGATATCGGCTGCGTTCTCCTGCGCGAACACGCTGCGCTGGGCAGCGGTGACCATGCCCTGATGGGCTTTTGGGACACGCTGCAAAAGATTTCTGGCGAAATGAACGCGACAGCGCTGCCACACACAGCCCTGCAGCTGGCGACGGATCGCCTTTGTGAGACCCCCGTGGGCATCGCTGATCACCAGCTTGACCCCAGTGAGCCCGCGCTCTTTTAGCGAGGCAATGAACTCGCTCCAGAAGCCCTCGCTCTCGCTATCGCCCACCTTGAGGCCCAACAGCTCACGACGCCCGTCGACATTCACTCCCATGGCGACGACCACAGCCCGCGAGCAAACCTGCAGGGCCTTGCCCAGCCTGCCGTGGAGATAGGTCGCGTCCATGTAGACGTAGGCATAGCCGCTCTCCTGTAGGGGCCGGCAAAGAAAAGCCTGCACCTGCTGGTCGATCTCCTGGCAGATGGGACTCACCTGCGACTTGGAGATGCCGCTCTGGGAACCCAGGGCGGCGACCAAGGCATCAACCTTGCGGGTGGATACGCCGTTGATGTAGGCCTCCATGATCACGGCGTAGAGGGCCTGGTCCACCCGGCGGCGTGGCTCAAGGATCGAGGGCAGGAAGCTGCCGGCCCGCAGTTATCGCAAGCGGAAGACCTTCGGTCTATGGGAATCAGCAGATCAATGTCGCCCACTTGGGTGGTCAGGCTGCGTTGCCTGTAACCGTTGCGGTAGCCTTGCCGCTCCTCGGTGCGCTCGTGTCGGTCGGCACCGATCACAGCGGTGACTTCCAGCTCAATGAGCTGTTGCAGGCCGTGACGCGCCAGCTCGGGAATCAGCTCACCGGCAGTGCTGCCATCAAGTAGCGAGGCCAGCTCAGGTGCGGCACAATGGGTCTTGGGCATGGTTCGTCTGGTTGAGGTAGGACTCGAACCAGGGAAACGGACCTGCCCACCTCTTGCAACACCAGCCGGAGCCAGTCGCCTGAGATGCTCCCCCCAAGCTGGCTAAGCCGGCATGGGGGGCCGGGGGGTTTACACCACTTCAGAGGACGCCAGCGGTGACTTTCAGGAAAGGTGTCACTCCTTGGCTGCCTTTCAGGCGGCCTGGATAAATGGTAGCGCCTGGTCGGATTGGTCGCCTTCTGGTGGCTTGTTGATCCACACCACTACTGGCTGGCGCCAGCAGCGAGTGGATT
>JAPLIC010000033.1 GCA_026389315.1 Cyanobacteriota bacterium | reverse complement strand
TCCAGACGGCCGCTGCGGATCTGGTTGAACACATCCTCCAGCTGGCTGCCGCGGTATACCGAGATGCTCGCTGGCGGTGCCTCGTTGGCGCCGAGGCGGTGGTCGTTGCTGGCGGTGGCGATCACGGCCCGCAACAGGGGGCCGAAGCAATGCCACCCGCGGCTCACCGCCGCGCAGAAGATCAGGAACTGCAGGTTGGCGTGGGGGGTCTTGCCGGGATCGAGCAGGTTGCCCTGGGTGGGGTTGCCGATCGACCAATTCACGTGTTTGCCGCTGCCGTTGACGCCGGCGAAGGGCTTCTCATGCAGCAGGCAGGTGAGGCCATGCTTCTTCGCCGTGCTGCGCAGCACGGTCATCGTGAGCTGCTGGTGGTCGGTGGCCACGTTGGCGGCCTCGAAGTAGGGGGCGATCTCGAACTGGCCGGGCGCCACCTCGTTGTGGCGGGTCTTGGCGGGGATGCCGAGGCGGTAGAGCTGGGCCTCCACGTCCTGCATGAACACCTGCACCCGTTCGGGGATGGCTCCGAAGTAGTGGTCGTCGAACTGCTGACCCTTGGCCGGCGGAGCGCCGAAGAGGGTGCGGCCGGCCAGCAGCAGATCGGGCCGCAGGGTGGTGTAGGTCGAATCGATCAGGAAGTACTCCTGCTCGGCGCCGCAGCTGGAATTCACCGGGGCGATCTCGGTTTCGCCGAGCAGCCTGAGCAGCCGTTGGGCCTGCTTGTTCATGGCGGCGTTGGAGCGCAGCAGCGGCGTCTTCTTGTCGAGCGCCTCGCCGGTCCAGCTCACAAACACGGTGGGGATGCACAGCGTCACGCCGTTGGGGGTGCGCATCAGCCAGGCGGGGCTGGTGACATCCCAGGCGGTGTAGCCGCGGGCCTCAAAGGTGGTGCGCAGGCCGCCGTTGGGGAAGGAGGAGCCGTCGGGCTCACCTTGCACCAGCAGCTTGCCGGAGAACTCGGCAATCGCCTTGCCGTCGGACTGGGGCGCGATGAAGCCGTCGTGCTTTTCAGCGGTGAGGTTGGTGAGGGGATAGAAAACGTGGGCGTAGTAGAGGGCGCCGCGGGCGCTGGCCCAGTCCTTCATCGCCTGGGCCACCACGTCGGCCACCGAGGGGTCGAGCTTGCTGCCTTCGCGAATCGAACGCTGGATCGAGCGAAACACCCCCTTGGGCAGCGCCGAGCGCATGGGTTCGAGGCCGAAGACATCGCTGGCCCAGATCTCCTCCAGGGGGGCCGGCGGCTCGACCGCCGTGGCAGGCCGCTGCAGAATCGTTTGGAGGGCCTGGAGGCGAGCTGGAGAGGGCATGGGCGGTTCGGGGGGTTGGGGAGATCGCTCCGGCCAAGCCAACACAAGGGTTGGCGCCTTGCGATGCAATGGTCGCTACATAAATAGAATGGATTCTCGGAACAGCCGCTTAAAAAAGATCCTCTCAACCACGGAAGACAAGGGGGAGATGGCCAGCAGCCTGGCCGCTCAGGCACTTGGTCGCAGCTTGTTGCACCTGCGGTTCGATCAATTGCCCTCCTGGAGAATAGGATTACCTGAGGGCGATGGCCGCTCTGGGGCTTGGCCCCCATCGCTCCGGTGACATCGCCGCTGTCCTGGGTATCCGGGTGACCCAGGGGGCTGGAACGGTTGGCCTGAATCAGGATATCTCCGCCTCCAGCAGCTCCTGCCCATCGGCTGCGATTTCCCGGATCAGCCCCATTTCCTGCTTCAACGCCAGTTGGGCATGAAAGTCAGCGGGCGCCCGAGCGAATCAGAGAACGGGCTGGGGGTTGGGCCCAAATGAGTGGGTAGGCATTCCTTGGCCAACGGCAGCAAGGCAGAAGAGGTCACCAGCCGTATGGCATTTTTGGATCTCTTTTTGACTCAGGCCTACGGACGCCGAAGTGATGTACAAGTTCGTTAGATCAGGACCACCAAAAGTGACAGAGGTTGGGCGTGGAATCGGCAGTAGAATCCTCGATCGTTCTTGACCGCTGGCATCAAAGCAAGCAACACACCATCCATCCCAGAGGGCTGACCACAGATTTCCATCGCTGTCAATGGTCAAACCATCGGGTTCAACTGCTTCGGCACTGAGGTCAATCAGAGTCCTGCGATTAACAATTGAGCCAGTTTCAGCCAAATAATCGTAAGCAAAGATTTTATGCTGAGCTGAATCGGTCAAATAAAAGGTTAACCCATCTGGGCTCCACGCCAGACCATTGGCAATGGTCAAATCGGTTTCCATGATGTGCAGGGAACCATCCGGATCGAATCGGTAGAGTGCCGCCTGACCAGGATGATCACTGCAGGAGCCGATCCAGAAACGGCCCTGGGCATCACATTTGCCATCATTCAAGCGAGTATCCACAGGGTGGGTAAACTCAATTCGATGGATGATCTCTACTTCGCCGGCTGGCAGATGCAACCAAGCCAATCGATCTCTCAGGGCAATCAGCAAACGATCCGTTCCCGCCAGGGCGATGGCACTCACCACATCTCCGGTATCAAAGAAGCAGTCCTTGCCAGTGGCAGGATCAAACTGGTGAACGCGGTGATTGTAAACATCCACCCAGAACAGTTTCTGACCTACTGCCTGCCAAACCGGGCACTCACCTAGGCGGGCTCTTGCAGCAAGTACGATATGAGGGGACTGACTCATGTTATCGGCCCTCAAGAGGATGTTCACCTGTGAATTTGGAAACCCCTCCACAGGCGATTGCATCCAACACCATCTCCGGTGTGAAGAATCCCAACGTCTGCATGATCCTGGCCACACAACCTGTCCATCCCGTTTGGTGGCTGGCACCAATACCTGCGCCGCTGTCGCCGTTAAAATACTCATAGAACAAAATCAGATCACGCCAATGGGGATCGGTCTGAAACTTCTCATATTTCCCATTAACGGCACGACGTCCAGTTGCATCCTGCAGGAAGATTTTTTCAAGTCGCTCGGCAACTTTCGTATATACCTGGTATAAAGTAAGATAACTGCCCGATCCGGTGGGATATTCAACCTTAAATGAATTGCCGTAGTAGCCATAGAGCTGCAGCAGGGCTCTCAATAGCAAATAGTTGACAGGCATCCAGATCGGGCCTCGCCAGTTTGAATTGCCACCAAACATGCTTGAAGTTGAATCTCCTGCCACATAGCCCACCTTATACTCGTTTCCATCATGCTTGAAAGAGTAAGGATGCTCCAGGTGATGGCGGGAAAGGGAACGAATGCCAAACTCACCCAGGAATTCAGATTCATCGAGCATTCGGGCAAGCACGCGGCGCAGCTTATCTTCGTTGAGGATTGCCAATAACATCCGGCCCCGCTCACCGGGCTGGGTGGCGAGGTGGATGTTGTGTTGCAGCTCAGGGTGCTTGTCAAAAAACCGTTGCGACTTGTCCCGAAAGCGAGGCAATTTGTCCAGGGTTTCCTGAGGGAAAACAACCACGGCCATCAGGGATAGCAGACCCACCAGAGAGCGCACCTTGATGCGGGTGGCCGTGCCATCAGGAAACTGCAGGACATCGTAGAAAAAACCATCCTCTTCATCCCACAGTTCATCTTGGTCTGTGCCAATCCGGTCCATGGCACCGGAGATCCACATTGTGTGCTCGAAGAACTTGATGACGAAGTCTTCGTAGAGGGGATCGTGCAGGGCCAATTCGACAGCGATCTGGAGCATCTGCTGACTGAAAAAAACCATCCAGGCAGTGCCGTCGGCCTGCTCCAGGTGACCTCCGGTCGGCAGGGGGGAACTGCGGTCAAACACGCCAATGTTGTCAAGGCCAAGGAAACCACCCTGAAACAAATTATTGCCGCCCGCGTCTTTGCGATTCACCCACCACGTGAAGTTGATGAGCAATTTGGAAAAAGCAAAACGCAGAAACTGCAAGTCTCCCACGCCGTTGTTGAGCTGGCGATCACGAATGTAAATGTCCCATGTTGCAAAGGCATGGACCGGCGGGTTGACATCACTGAAGTTCCATTCATAGGCCGGGATCTGACCATTTGGATGCAAATACTCCTCTTGAAGCATAAGACTGAGCTGCTTTTTGGCAAATTCCGGATCAATCAAACTGATCGGAATGACATGGAAGGCCAAATCCCAGGCGGCATACCATGGATACTCCCATTTGTCGGGCATTGAAATAATATCTGCATTGTGCATATGAGACCACTCACTATTGCGCACGTGACGCCGCTCGGCAGGAGCAGACCATGGATTGACATTGCGCTCGCGCAGCCATTGATCAAGGTCATAGTGGAAGTATTGCTTGGTCCACATCATGCCTGCGAGTGCCTGGCGCATGACATTGGTGCGATCGCTATCGGCCAGGACTGAAGGGGGGATCACAGTGGCAAAGAAACGATCTGCCTCTTGAATTCGGTTTGCAAAGGTTTGCTCGAACAACTGATCAAATGGATCACCAAGTTGATCGGGAGCTGCTGTCGTCAGTCGGAATCTAAGTTCCGTTGTTTCTCCGGCTGGCACCGACAGATCGTAGTGGGGGCTGACTTTTGTTCCCTTGCCACTGGGATTCACAGCATCTTTATGGCTATGAACAATATAATTGTTGATGCCGTCTTTAACGAAGGGATTGGAATTTGGAGTTTCAAACAACCGTTCATGATTGGTTTCGTTATCAGTGAACAGCAACTGCCCGCCCGGCTCGCTGTAGAAAAAGTAATCGCTGCAATCCTGTAATTCATTCGCAGGCCCCAGGTGAGCATGCACCACGCTGTGCCCTTCGGCTGCTAGCTGCAGCAGCACTGGCTTGGCACCTTTCTCGGAGCTGTTCCAGGTGTTGCGGAACCACAAGGTGGTAGCGCCCCTTCGAGTGGTGTAACTCAGGAGGTCCTGGGACCCTTTTGGAGGGTGAACAGGAGCAGTCGGAGAATGACTGCTTGGAGGCTGATTGCTCAACCCCATTAAACCACTATAAACCCTGATCGCTGAATAT
>JAPLIC010000074.1 GCA_026389315.1 Cyanobacteriota bacterium | reverse complement strand
TTGGCCGTGCTGACCGGGGGGATAAGCCCGCTTGGCGGACTTACGGGTGAGACCGGGAAGGTCTCCCAAGCGCCGCGTGATCCTCAGTCGAGGGCCGCGGTATCGAGACATGGGAAAAAAACAGGCGAATGGAACGGGCGTCACGAGGTACGGGTCCTCGGCAAGGCAAGCTGGAGAGATCCCCAGGCAGCTGCGTTGACGCACCAACGGTCGATCCTATCGGTTGGCCCGAAAGCTCTCGGGTTCCACCCTCTTGCCTCGCCGGCCCCCGAGCCCCTCTGCCCAGGGTTGGCCACGACGGATCCGGCGGCCCCCGGGCCAGGGGTCCAAGGGCCTATCGCCTGGCTGCTGCTGAGTCTGATCGGCCTTTATCGCCGCTGGCTTTCGCCCTTGTTGGGCCCCCGCTGTCGCTTCATCCCCAGCTGCAGCAGCTATGGCCTGGAGGCCATCAGGCGCCATGGGGCCTGGCGTGGAAGCTGGTTGACCTTGCGGCGACTGCTGCGTTGCCACCCTTTCACTCCCTGCGGCTGCGATCCGGTGCCGGACTGATGCTGGATTGACGAAGCTGAATCTCGGTTGCTGAATCCCGGATGCTGAATCTGTTGCTATTTACCCGCCAGGGTTGTTGTCTCTGCCAGGGGCTGCACGAGCGCCTGCAGGCCCTGGATCCGGCGCCCAGCCTCCAACTGGTGGATATCGATGGCGACCCCGCCCTGCAGGCCCGCTATGGCGAGCGGGTGCCGTTGCTGGCCCTGCCTGCTGTCGGCCCCCAAGCCATGCGGGAGCTGCCCTGGGTGCCGCCCAGGTTGGCGGGTTCCCGCCTTCAAGAGTGGCTGCGCCAGCAGGGCGTGGCCTGAATCCTGCCGCCTCTGTCCCGCCACGGCCGACAATGGCGCCAGCTTGTGTTCTCCGGCACTGCCATGACCCAGCCGCTCCATTCGCTGTTGAATCAGGTGGGTTTGCCCCTGCCCCCCAGCCTTGGCAACCCGTCGATCGCCAGCCTTAGCAGTGATTCTCGCCAGGCGGGACCCGGAACCCTCTTTGTTGGCTTGCCCGGCAGCCAGGTGGATGGCGGATCCTTCTGGCGCCAGGTGTTGGCCGCCGGGGCGGCGGCGGCGGTGATTAGTCCCGCCGCCGCCGCCGCCGATCCGCCGGCGGCGGACGACCCCGTGGTGGTGGTCTCGGAGCCAGTGGCGTATTGGGCGGGCGAGCTCGCCGCCAGCTTCTGGAACCATCCCAGCTCGAAGTTGGCCCTTATTGGTGTCACCGGCACCAATGGCAAAACCACCACCACCCACCTGATCGAGCATCTGGCGGCCAGCTGCGGCCAGCCCACGGCCCTGTTCGGCACCTTGGAAAATCGCTGGCCCGGCCATCGTGTCGCCGCGAAACACACCACCGCCTTTGCGGATGTGCTGCAGGCCCAGCTAGCCCAGGCCGCCGCGGCGGGAGCCCGCATCGGCGCCATCGAGGTCAGCTCCCATGCCCTCGACCAGCAGCGCGTTGCGGGTTGCCGTTTCGCTGGTGCCGTGTTCACCAACCTCACCCAGGACCATCTCGATTACCACCTCTCCATGGAGGCCTATTTCACGGCCAAGGCGCGGCTGTTTGCTCCGCCCCTGCTGGCCGGTACCGCTGTGGTCAACAGCGATGATCCCTGGGGGCGGCGCCTGGCCGACCAGTTGGTCGCAGCGGGCCGTCCCTGCTGGGGCAGTTCGTTGGAGCAAACCAACGCCGAGTTGCGCATCGCCGATCTGCAAATGGGTGAGGACGGCGTGCGGGGCCACCTGATCAGCCCCCGCGGTGATGGTCCCTTCCATTCCCCCCTGGTGGGCCGCTTCAACCTGATGAATCTGCTGCAGGCCGTCGGGGTGCTGCAGCTGCAGGATTTACCCCTGCCTGCCTTGCTGGAGGCGCTGACGAGCTTCGGCGGTGTGCCCGGGCGCATGGAGAAGGTGCTTGCCCCCGAGGGCGTCGCGGCTCCGGCGGTGCTGGTGGATTACGCCCACACCCCCGATGGCTTGGCGAGTGCCCTGGGGGCCTGTCGCCCTTTCACCGACGGTCGCCTGATCTGCGTGTTTGGTTGCGGCGGTGATCGCGATCGCAGCAAAAGGCCCCAGATGGGGGCGATCGCCGCCCGGCTGGCCGACCGGGTGGTCGTCACGTCCGACAATCCCCGCACTGAAGATCCCCAGCGCATCCTCGAGGATGTGCTGGCCGGCATCCCGGCAGGAACCCCGCTGCAAGTCCAGGTGGATCGGGCCTCGGCGATTGCCACAGCCATTGCCGAGGCTGCTGCCACAGACCTGGTGCTGATTGCAGGCAAGGGCCATGAGGACTATCAGATCCTCGGCACCACCAAGATCCACTTCGATGATCGGGAAGAGGCCTCTCGGGCGCTGCAAGCCCGTAAAGCCTGAAGGCCAGCTGCGGAGAAGATCCGCAGCCAAACCATCAAAAAACCCCCGCGTTGCCACGGGGGTTGGAACGGAATCGATCAAAGCTTGGCCGGTTCTTCCCAAGGGTAGAGCCATTCAGGCTTCGGTGGGCTCAGCTCAGTTGAAAAAACTCAGCTGAAGCGAATGGCGGTGCGGTCGTAGCGGAGTTGGTCCTCACGAACCCAGCCGCCTTGAACCACTTCCAGCCAGTCGCCACGACGGACGCCGGTCACTTGAACGGAATCGCCATTGCGAACGCGACGCAGGATGGTGGAGGCATAGTCGGCATGCTCACGCACTTCCAGGGTGCCGTCGGGGGCGTTGGCTTCGACAAACCAATGGCGGCCAGTGGTGGTTGTAGCCACTGGGGTGGTGGTGGCAGGAGCCGCGTAGGATCCGCTGCGAATCGGTTCGACGTCGGCAACTTCGTTGCGACCACGAAGGGCCGCCCAGGAGGCCAGGGCCAGACCAAGGGGGAGCAGCAACCACCAGGGGTTGACGGGGTTGGCTGCGGGAGCTGCGGCTACGGGCTCGGGGGCAGGAGCGGGAGCGGGCTCGGCAACGGGCTCGGGAGCAGCGGCAGTCTCAGCCGGTGCAGCAAAGGTGGCCTTGCCGTTGGTGACTGGACAGGTCAGGCGGGCCGTGTTCTTGCCATCCTTGGTGAGGTCGTAGACGACCTCGACCTTTTCGGCGCTGATTTCCTTGGCGGAGATGACCTTGGCCAGGTCGGTACGCCAACCAAGTTGGCCAGCGGCTTCAAGGCAGCTGGCTTCAGCCGCCTTGATGCGCTCTTCGGTGGTGGCTGCGAAGGCTTGGTTGGCGGCGCCAAACAGGGTGAGGGTGGCGACTGAGGCGACCATCAGCCTGGAAAGGGAGTGGGGCGCTTTGGGCATTGCTGAGGGACCCGCTTGGGTTGGTAAGAAAAAGGGAATGATCCTTACGGATAAGTGTAGCCCGTTCCCAGCCGAGATGCCTCGAATGAAAGTCGAGCCGACACCCCAACCATATCCCGAAGAACGTTTTTGGCAACTCCAACAAAACGCAGTCCAGGTACGGACCTACGAACCAAGAGCTGCGGCTTGACCGGCGCAGGCTTTGAAAAGCACACAAATACGGCTCGAATCCAGACTGAAGCCCTAGGGCAATGGCCCGATCCTATCCAAAGCAATCCTCAGAAAGCACGAAGGAATTGAGAACGGACGATGGACCTTGAAATGCAGTCCGCCTCGCACTTGGTCGCTGTGCTTTGGCAAATGTGTTGCAGATGTCACAACAACTTGCGCCTTTCGTGGCATCTGCGATGATCCGTAAGTCAGTTGCAGACTTCCCTCTGAATGGCTTCCGCTGTTCCTCTCTCCAAAAAATTTCTTGCTGAATTGTTCGGCACCTTCTGGCTTGTGCTGGGAGGCTGTGGCAGCGCGGTCTTGGCTGCCAATTTCCCGTACGACAACGCCGCCGCCAATCCCCTGGGGCTGGGCTTTCTCGGAGTGTCCTTCGCTTTTGGTTTGACCCTGCTGACCATGGCCTTTGCCATTGGTCACATCTCAGGCTGTCACATCAACCCCGCCGTTAGTTTCGGCCTGTGGGCCAGCGGTAAATTTCCCGGCTCCAATTTGCTGGCCTATGTGGTGGCCCAGGTCCTTGGCGCCATCATTGCCGGCGGTGTAATCGTCGCCGTGGCCAGTGGCCGCGAAGGCTTCAGTGGCTTCAGCGGTAGCAATCCTTTGGCCACCAATGGCTGGGGCGCCCATTCCCCCGGTGGTTATGGCTTCTGGGCAGCCTTCCTGATCGAAGTCATCCTGACGTTTTTCTTCCTGCTTGTCATTCTCGGTGCCACCGATCGGCTGGCACCCAACGGCTTCGGTGGTGTGCCCATTGGTTTGGCCCTGACCCTGATCCACCTGATCAGCATTCCGGTCACCAATACCTCGGTCAATCCCGCCCGCAGCACCGGCGTGGCCCTTTGGGTTGGTGGCGAAGCCGTTGGCCAGCTCTGGTTGTTCTGGTTGGCCCCCATCCTCGGCGCCCTGTTGGCGGGTTGGTTCCATGCCAGCTTCCTTGACTCCGACGCAGCAGGTTGATTCCCCTGCAAGGGTGTTTCCCGTAGCAGCAAAGACCAAAGGGGGGGCAGCCCCCTTTTTTTATGGCTTGAGTTTTTTCTGGCTTGTGGCCTGAACGCCAAGCAAGTGAGTGCCCACCGCAGCAATGAAGTGGGGCAGTGGGTGTTCCTCGGTCAGGAAGCAGCCAGCCGGACGCTGGGGTCAGGCCAGCTCGGCGAGTCGGTTGAGCTGGCTCAGCAGGTGGTCAACCTCGCTGGCCCGGGTGACGAGATGGGTGCAGGCCCTCAGGCAGGCGGGGCTCTCCAAGCTGCGCAGCCAGATGCTCTTTTGGCCCAGGGCGCTGACCATGGCACGGGGGCTCGGTTGTTGGCTGGCTGACTTGCTGCCGCCCCGCCCGGTAAAGCTCACCAGCCCGGCCGGCGGCGCAACCTCCAGCAGGGGTTGCCAGTGGGGACTGGCCTGGAGACCTTGCCAGAGTTGAAGACTGCGCTCCCGGATCAAGGCCAGCCGATCTTCAGCCGAACCTTGCCCTGCCAAAAGCTGCAGCGAGCACTGCAGACCAGCGAACAGGGGCAAACAGGAGGTGGCCACCTCAAAGCGACGGGCATCGGCATGCACCCCACTGCCAGCCTGGGTTTCCTGGCTCAAGCTGCGCCAGCCGATCAGGGTGGGTCGCCCTTCGGCCAACAGTCGCTCGGAGACGGCCACCACTCCGAGTCCCTCTGGGCCACAACACCATTTATGGCCCGTACAGGCGTAGATATCGGCCGCATCAGCCGCACCCTCCATGGGCAGGCTGCCAAACGACTGGGCCGCGTCCACCAGCAGCCAAGGCCGGGGTCGGCGCGATTGCAACAGCGTCGCCACCTCCGGAATCGGCATCACCTGGCCGGTGTTCCAAAGAAGATGGGAAAGGACAACCAGTCGGGTCTGGGGGGTGAGCGCCCTTTCGAGGCGTTCCAACACCGCTGCCTTGGCGCTGTCCGAATCAGCCAGCAGATCCTGGACGGGCAAGCTGGCCAGCTCCATGCCATGGCGCTGGGCCAGTTCACGGCAGGCGGCCACGACGCCAGGATGCTCGGCATCGCTGATCAGCAACTGATCGCCCTGCTGCCAAGGCAATCCCCAGAGGGGCAGCACACAGCCGGAACTAACGTTTTCGGTGAAGGCCAGTCGTTGTGGCGGCACCCCAAGCCATGGGGCTAGACGCTGGCGCAGCTCCGTGATGGTGCGGCTGGCGTAAGGGAAGACCACCTCACTGAAGGGACCCAGCTCCTGGATGGTTTCCCAGCAGTGCTGAATGGCGACCAGGGAGGGGGTGGGCAGGGGACCCTGTCCCCCGTAGTTGAAATAGACCTTGTTCGCCAGGGCCGGCATCTGGCTGCGCAGTTGCTCAGGCCCGGAAGAGGCGGAGGAGGGCAAAGGCCGTGCTCCTCAGAGCACCTGGCCGACACCCACGGCGGCGAGGGCCGAAAAGAGGGTGATGGTCAGGGCCGTCATCGGGCTTTGGCCCTGGGCGACCGCCAGGCTGGTGACCACCCCGGCACCCAGGCAGGCCACCGCCAGTTGGGGCATCAGGGCGGAGCGGCTTTCGGGTCCGGGGGTGGGGGTCACGGCAAGGGCGGTGCACTGGCCAGACCCTACGGGGGTTGGCCCCTGACAGCTGGCCTGGGGCCAGGTGTTGTTACCTGGTGTGGGACTTCTTCAAGCCCCGTTACATGGAGGGCCTAGGTCGCGTCGGCGGTGGAGGGCCTAGGTCGCGGCGGCGGTGGAGGGGCCCGCCGCAGAGCGGCCTGCGGCGGAGCGGGCCCGGCCGCTGCTGGCCCATTGGCGCAGGGCCTCGAGCTGTTCGCGGGCGGTGCGTGACAGGGGCACCACCTGGGAGGCCGCTGTGATCAGATCGGCTTCGACGATCTCGCGGTGGTCTCCGAAGGCCAGGTGCATGGCTTCGATCACGGTCTGCTCCAGTTCGGCCCCTGAAAAGCCTTCGGTCCGATCGATCAGCACCTCCAGGGGTAAGGCATGCAGGGGCCGGCGGCGGCGCAGCTGCAGGTCGAGAATGGCCCGCCTTTCGTTGGCATCTGGCAGCTCCAGCAGGAAAATCTCGTCGAAGCGGCCCTTGCGCAGCAGTTCAGGGGGCAGCCGTTCGACCGCATTGGCTGTCGCCACCACGAACACCGCGCTCGTTTTTTCACTCATCCAGGTGAGCAGGCTGGCCAGTACCCGCTGGCTGGTGCCGCCGTCGCTGCGGCCATCGCCGCCAAAGCCCTTGTCAATCTCATCAATCCACAGCACACAGGGGGCCATGGCCTCGGCCCGTTGAATCATGTCCCTGGTGCGCGCTTCGCTGGCCCCTACCAACCCGGCAAACAGCCTGCCCACATCGAGGCGCAGCAGGGGCATGTTCCAGCTGTGGGCGATGGCCTTGGCGGTGAGGGATTTGCCTGTGCCTTGGGGACCCACCAGCAAGACGCCCCGGGGCAGGGGCAGTCCATAGCGGCGGGCTTCCTCACTGAAGGCACGGTGCCGTTGGGCGAGCCAATGTTTGAGCCCATCGAGGCCGCCGATATCGGCGGGGCTGGCTTCGGCCGGGCAGTACTCCAACAGCTCACTGCGGGCGATGGCGAGTCGTTTTTCTTCCAGCACCTCCGCCAGATCCTCCGGGCCCAGCCGACCTCGCCGCGCCAAGGCCCGGGCCGCCAGTTGTCTCACCCGTTGTTCACTGAGGCCATGGCAGGCGGCCGTGAGCTGTTCCTGCACGGCAGGATCCAGCGGTTCGCCACTGGCGCGGGCGATGTTGCCCAGCAGTCGGCCAAGGTCCTGGGCATCAGGCAGGGGCAGATCGAGTCGGGTGACGCCGTCTTCCAGTTCCGCGGGGACCTGCCAATCGGGGGCGGTGATGACGAGGGTGTGAGAGGTCCGGGGCAATTCGGAGGCCAGATTGCGCAATCTGCGGCAGATGCCGGCATCGTCGCTGAAGCGATGGAAATCCTGGAGTAGCAGCAGGGCAGCGGGTTCTGGTGGCAGGGTGCCCAGCAATTCCAGGGCGGCCGCGGGGTTGCGGGCCGCTTCGCCGATGCGGTCCGGAGGGCCACTGAGCCCGCTGATGAAGTCCCAGCGCAACAAGAAGCGCTGGCCGAGGCGCTCGGCCAGCTCCTGGAGCAACACCACGACTCGCTCTTCCTCAAGGGTGCGGATCCAAAGGATGGGGGTGCGGGCGCGGATCAGCAGATCCAGTTGGTCGGCCAGGGTCGGGGACATGGCCTGGATTCAGGACGTGCTGAGGTGACGCAGGGCCGCCCAACGCGGGTCGCCCGCTCGGGCGTCGCTACTCCAGCGCTCTGGACCGGGGCAGTCGCTGCCGCAGCGGTTGACTAGGGGTAGCTGCAGGCTGAGTTGTTCGAAGATCCAGCGCTGGGGATCAAACAAGCCCACAGGATCGAGTCGATCGTCGCATTCGGCGCTGGCCAATCCCATGGTCTCGGCGGCTAGGGAGGCGTCGATTTCGAGTAATTCTTGGGCGGAGGCGCTGAGGGGATGGTTGAAGTGCTGCAGGCAGCGGGCGCAGCAGAGGGTGACGATGGTTTCAGCTTGGCCACGCACCTCAAGCACGCCGCCGTGGTGAAGAACTTGGACATAGCCCCGCACAGGAGTCAGGGTCTCAAGCTCCCCAATCTGCTGCTCGACAGTCCAGCTGCGCCCTCCAGAGAGAAGGCGCAACTCCTGCAACGGCACCGGCTGCAGATCGTCGCCCGGGGAAGACGGCGAGGCGGACTGGCTCACTTCTTGCCTTTGGGTTCGAACGGCAGTCGGTTGGTCGTTCCAGCGGCGCCTCCGGCCGTGGCTGTGGCCGGTTGCATCTGTTTATCGAGGATCTGCTGCAGGTTCTCGGGCAGGGCCTCACGGGTGAGTAAGAAGGTCTGCAGCCCCTGGAAGATGTTGGCAACCACCATGTAAAGCAGCACCCCGGCGGGCAAGGGGAAAAACAGGAACATCGCCGTAATCATCACCGGCGTGATGCGGTTTGCGGTGGACTGTTGGGGGTTGGCGGGCATGCCCATGCCCGAAAGGATCTGGGAGACAAACAGGCTGGCGCCGAAGGCCGCCACCAGGAAGGCAATGTCCCAGTTGATCGAACCGTCGGTCAGGAAGCCCACCTGGCCCAGGGCCTTGATGAACAGGAAGCCGCTGCGGGCGGCCAGGCCAGGCACCTTGGCTTCGACAACGGCGTCACCAGGGGCCAGGGCGTGAATGGTGCCATCCGGATCGACTGAGACGACCCCTTCGCCTTTGGTCACCGCCCAGCTGGGTGCAAACGCCTGGCCGTTTTCAACTTCGGAAAGCACACTGTCAAAACTGGCCCCCTCCCTGGTGTGGAGCTGGATCTGGTCGGTTTCACCCACCCCCAGCTTGGTGCCGTTCTCAAGAGTGCCAATCACCGGCACGTGGTGGGTTGCGGTGACGAAGATGGAGTGGCTGGCGGTATTGAAGGGCTTGGCTTCGATTGCGGTGCTTTGGTCGGCGGGCAACACCTTGAGGTTGAAGGTGTAAGGCACATCAGCGAACGGTGAACCCCTCAAGGTGGCGAAGAGGGCGAAGAGGATCGGCATCTGCACGACCAACGGCAGGCAGCCCGAAAGGGGGTTGCCGAACTCCTTCATCAGCTTGCCCAGCTCCTCCTGTTGCTTCTGGGGGTTACTGGCGTACTTCGCCTTGATTTCGGCCTGACGTTGCTGCATCACCGGTTGGGCGATGCGCATGCGGCGGGCGCTGCGAATGGACCCGGCGCTGAGGGGGAACAGGGCTAGCCGGATGACAACCGTGAGCAGGATGATCGCCAGTCCGTAACTCGGCACAAGGCGATAGAAGAAATCCAGGATCGGAAGCAGAAGGTTGTCGGAGATGTAGCCGATCACGTCAGGGGAGCGCTGGGTGAGAGGGGAACCGGTCGCTTGCCAGTGTGCCGGAGCGTCAGGGCGACTGACGGTACGGTTTCTGCCCGGGACTGGGAACCCTTGGGGATTGGAAGTTGGGCTGGGTGGTGCCGCTCAGGCACTGGTGCGTTCCAGGGGGGAAAACCCGGAGCTGGGGCGAGATCCCTGGCCCTTGGGTGTCTTGGCGCTGGAGCGGCGCCGTTCTTCGATATAAGTCTCCAGTTCGCGGAAACGGGGCATGGCCCGCATCTCAAGCCTGGAGCCGTCGTCGAGGACCAGAACCATGTCTCCCCAACTGCCGAATCCCCTGGGGACGGAACGCACTTCACGGATCTGGCTGTACACGACCTGGGTGCGATCGCGTCCGAGCCAACCGCCGTTGACGGTGATGCGTCGGCTGGTGATCCGATAGCGGACCCACAGGGCCCGCACAAGGGCGGCGACGGCGAAGGGAATGCCGATGATGGTCAAGCCAAAGAGCAGGTTGCCGATCAGGTCGCCCAGGGCCGGACCGCCCTCATAGATCACGGTTTCGTTGATGGTGGCTCCGCCGCCTGCAGCAGGCGCTGGGGCCGCAGGGGCGGCGGCAGGCAACGGCGCAGGGGCCTCGACCGGTTGGACCGTTGGGCCATCAAGGCCGCTGGCGGGGCCTGCACTGGAATTGGTGGCGTTTGTCATTGCAACAATCCTGCCAGGCGCAACAAGTGATTGCATTCTCCCAGGAGCTGGGCCGGATCCGTCTCGGCACTGCCTGGTTTGAGGCTGAACATCATCCAGCTGGGCTGAAGCAGGGTCGGATCAAGGGCGAGCAGATGGCGATGCAGCAGACGGCGAAGGCGGTTGCGCACCACGGCCCTTTTGCTGACTTTGCCGCTTACGACAACGGCGCAACGCCAAGATGATGGTCTGTGGCACTCGGGGGGGGGCAACAGGTTTGGATGGGCCTCCATGACACGGAGCATCATCGAAGTGCCATGGAAGCGCTGGGACTGGCGATAGAGGCGGTTGAAGACCCGCGAGCCCCGCAGCCGGTGCCTTTGGGGCAAAACCACCTGCGGCCCTCAGACCGCCAGCCTTGCCCGGCCACGACGGCGGCGTGCCCGCACGACGCGGCGACCCGTGTGGGTACGCATGCGAACCCGGAACCCGGAAACCCGCTTACGTTTGCGGCTCGTTCCTTCTAAGGTGCGTTTGGTCATGACCTTGAATATTCAGCAAGCCATCCTATCAGTCTGGCGGCCCCTGGACCTTGGCTGAAGGTCCTGCCTGGGCCCGATGACCAATAGCCCGATAACCAATAGCCCGATGACCAATAGATTGATGACCTAGGGGTCGATTTGAATCAGCCAGCTGCCTAGATAGCTGGAAATCGGCAGCTGGCCAGGGGCCTGGGCAAGGGCATTGAACTGCGACATGGCAGCGGTGTCTGGGTTGAATATGTTCATGTAAAGGCCAATGGTGTCTTTGTCGGAAACCGGTGTGTCGGGAAAAATGTCGATGGAACGTCCATTGGCGGCGACTTCAATTGTGGCGGGTATGGTTTTTTCGCAACGGGTGCGCTTGAGCATGCCACCCTCAACCATCTTACAAAATTTGAGTCGCTTGGACTCAATGCTGGTGTTAAAAGTGGGCGGAATTGTAATTGTTAATTTAAGAATTGCCGTTTTACGATCCTTTGGCCGCAAAAGTAAGTAATACTCCGCTCTTTTCAGTCGGGCTGTTTCACTCTGAAAAAAATAGAGTTTTCGGTAGTCCTTATTGTTCTCCCAGCGAAACTCCATCAAGCCAGGCGTGGCCTGGGCCAGGGCGGGCAGCGCGTTGGAGCCCAAGCCAGCGGTCGTGGTCAAGGCCGCTCCACTGAGTCCCAGTAGCCAGGGCCGCAGGAAGCTGGCGAGACGGGACATGGCAGACATGCAAGGGGTGGCTGGGAGTTTGATTCTCAACAGGGCCCCTGGCCAAGGGCGGATCTAGTGGTCGGCAGGGCAGCTGGTCGGATCGGCGATCACCGATTCGCCGCAGGACGCCTGCCGGGCCCGATCCGGCCGCAGCCGGGAGGCCTCCCGGAGGTAGGGATGGACCAACGCCCGCGGCGCTTCCATCCAGGCATGGGCCAGCAGGCGGATGCAACGGGGGAGATCGCCGGCCACGGCCATCTGCTGGCAGTCCAGCAGGGCGACGGCATCCCAATCATTACGCCGCCGCGCGATGGCTGCAGGGAAGCAGGCATCAAGATCGGCCGTCACCGAGAAGGTCACCGACAGCAGGCGGGAACCTTCCAGGGCGTTATCACGTACAAGGGTCTCGATGAGTTCGCTGACCGCCTCGGAGATGGCTTCGCTGGTATTGGCGCTGGCGGTGGTGGCCCCGCGCAGGGCCCGCAGCACGAGGGCAGGATTCATGACCATGGTCAGGGGCGATAGAGCCACAGGGGGTGGCCGGACCAGGCGAGGTCAAGGGTGACGGCCTCCGCCAGCGTGGCCAGAAAAGCGCGGCCCGGCAGCAGACCCAGCAGCCGTTTGCTGGATTTGCCAAATTCAACCGTGCGCGTTTTCTCCGGATCCAGTCCCGCCAGTTCCGCCGCCAGGCGCCGGGCCCGTTCCTCATCGCCCAGCTCGTCCACCAGGCCCAAGGCAAGGGCCTGGGAGCCCGTAAACACCCGCCCATCGGCAAAACGACGCACTGTCGCCTCAGGAAGACCCCGTCCCTCGGCGACAGCGGCCACGAACTGGTCGTAGCTGGCGTCGATGAGCTGTTGCAGCAACTGCCGTTCGTCCTCGCTGAGGGCCCGATCAGGGGACAGGATGTCTTTATAGATGCCGCTTTTGACCGTATCAAAGCGGATGCCGACCCGTTCGAGCAGCCGCGAGAGGTCGTTGCCCCGCAGAATCACCCCGATCGAACCGGTGATCGTGCCCGGATTGGCCACGATGCGTTCGGCGGCCACCCCCACGTACACCCCTCCGGAGGCAGATATGTTGCCGAAATCGGCGACCACATGGCAGCCTTTTTGGCGCAGGCGCCTGACCGCCGCGTGGATCTCCTGGCTGTCGCCGACGGTGCCGCCAGGACTGTCGATACGCAGCAACAGGGCCGGGCATTCCCGTTGGCCCACCTCCTCGAGGGCCTTGAGCACCCGGGTGCGGGTGCTGCCGCTGATGGCCCCCTCGATGGCGATGCGCGCCAGGGTTTTGCGGGTCTTTCGGCGCCAGGGCCAGGGCATCAGCATCACGTGCAATCGCAGGATCCTAAAAAGGTGGGCCGGTTGCGACGTCTTGGAGGGCTCCGCGCGGTTCACCACCCCCACCAGGTTCCGATGACGCCAGCCCTTCGTTGGCTTCTGATGTTGCTGCCCTTTGCCCTCTGGGGAACGGCGATGGCGGCGATGACACCATTATTGGCCGGGGCCCAGCCCTTGATGGTGGCCGCCCTGCGTCTGCTGCCCGCCGGTGTCGTGTTGTTGGCTGTGGCCGTTGCCCTGGGTCGGCCCCTGGCCGTGGACGCCCAAGATTGGCCTTGGCTGTTGTTGTTCGCCGCCGTTGACGGCGCCCTCTTCCAAGGGCTGCTGGCCGTGGGGTTGGGCCGCAGTGGTGCCGGGCTGGGTTCGGTTCTGATCGATTCCCAGCCGTTGTTGGTGGCCCTGCTGGCCCGTGCCCTTTTTGGTGAGGCCATCAACCCGGTGGGCTGGGTTGGCCTGTTGGTTGGTGTGCTGGGCATTCTCTGCCTCGGGTTGCCCGCCGACCTGTTGCGCCATTGGTGGCTTGAGGGTCCCCAGGTCAGTGATCTCCAGGCCTGGAGCCACGGAGAGCTCTGGATGCTGGGGGCGGCGGCGGCCATGGCGGTGGGTACGGTGCTCTGCCGCTTCGCCACAAAGCACAGCGATGCCCTGGTTGTGACGGGCTGGCACATGCTGCTGGGCGGCTTGCCCCTGGTGCTGGGAGCGGCCTGGATGGCCCAGGCCCCAGCCGGCGACGGCGGCCCCTGGGCCGCCAAGGCCCTGGGGTTCTGGCCCCAATGGACGGCCAGCGAATGGGGGCTGATGGCCTATGCGTCATTGCTGGGCAGTGCCTTGGCCTACGGCCTCTTTTTCTGGTTTGCCAGCCAGGGCGATCTCACCGGCTTCACGGCCCTTACTTTCTTGACGCCGGTGTTCGCCTTGTTGAGTGGACTCCTGTTTCTGGAGGAAAGCCTGCGGCCGTTGCAGTGGCTGGGGGCCGCGTTGGCGCTCCTGTCTGTGCTTTTGATTCACCAGCGCCAGCCCCTATGGCAGGGACGCTGGTCCAACCTCTCATCAGAGGAAAAGTCTTGAAAGTCCATCCTCTCCTGCGCCGCCGCCAAGGCCCCTGGCTGCTGCTGACCCTTGGGCTTGGAGTCCTGGTGTTCTTTTGGCAGCTGGGCGCCACGGGTTTGGTGGATGAAACCCCTCCCCTGTTCGCCGCTGCGGCAAGGGCGATGGCCGAAACAGGGGATTGGCTCATCCCCCGGGTCAATGGATTGCCCCGTTACGACAAGCCACCCCTGGTGTACTGGCTGATGGGGCTGATTTATGGCCTGCCGGCCCAGATGGCCTGGAATCCGCTGGGCACCTGGGCGGCCCGCTTCCCCTCCGCCCTCGGGGCGGTGCTGGTGATGCTGGCCCTCTGTGACACCTTGCTGCGCTGGCCCCAGCCCGCCTTGGCGGCAACCCCATCAAACACGCCCACCGGTCCGGCCACGGCCCTCGGGGCCGCCCTGGCCTTTGCCCTTTCGCCCCTTGCGTTGCTGTGGGGCCGAACGGCCGTCAGTGATTCCCTGTTCACTGCCACCTTGGCCCTGGCGCTGTTGTGGGGCTGGCGCAGTTATGCCTCGGGGGGTCGGCACTGGTGGTGGTCCTGGTTGTTGCTGGGCCTGGCGGTCCTGACCAAAGGACCGGTGGCAGTTGTGCTGGCGGCGCTCACCTGGTTGGCCTTTGGCTGGTTTCAGGGCGATCCGGGGGGGGTTCTGCGCAGCCTCCGGCCCCTGCGGGGTCTGGCACTGACCACCATGGTGACCCTGCCTTGGTACGTCCTGGCGCTGGGACAGGAGGGGGAGCCCTATTGGCGCAGTTTCTTTGGTTATCACAACTTCCAGCGTTTTGCCGGGGTGGTGAATAACCATCTCCAACCTTGGTGGTTTTTTGCACCGGTGCTGGCGGTGGCGAGTCTGCCGGCGACGCCGCTGTTGCTGCTGGGCCTGGGCCGCACTTTGGGGCAAATGCGCTGGTTAGGGCGGTGGTCAGGGGGAACCGCGTTGCGGTCGCCGCCGCCAACCTCCCTGGCCCGTTTTGCCACCTGCTGGCTGCTGGCCGTCCTGCTGTTTTTCAGCATCGCCGCCACCAAACTGCCGAGCTACTGGCTGCCGGCGACCCCAGCGGCGGCCCTGGTGGTCGCCCTGGTGGCTGCGGCCCAACCGGACCGGGCGCTGCGCTGGGCCTGGGGGATCAGCTTGGCCATCACTGGGTTGATTGGCGTGGTGTTCCTGGCCGCGCCCCGCTGGCTGCCCCTGATTCGGGATCCGGAGTTACCCAGCTTGGGCCCCGATTTGCTGGCCTCGGGTCTGCTGCCTTTGGCCGCCTTTCTCTGGCTGCTGGCAGCCGTCCTTGGCCTCTGGAAGGGCCTTTGGAAAGGCAAGTCGCAGGGCAAGCAGCACGCCTCTTGGCGGCTGCTTGCCCTGCAGGCACCCCTGCTGTTGTTTGTGCCCCTGGTGCTGGTTCCTGCCTGGAGCCTGGGGGATCGGCTGCGGGGCCTGCCGGTGCGCCAGATGGCGGCGGCCGTTCTGCGCCAAAGCCCTCCGGCTGAACCGCTGGCGATGGTGGGCATCCTCAAGCCCTCGTTGCATTACTACAGCCGCCGGTTGGTCATCTACGAGGGAGTGAAGCCCCGGGGGCTCGTCAACCTGGCGGATCGCCTCCGCTACGAGCGTCGACGGGGCCAAATTCCCACCACCCCAGACCAGCAGCCCAGCGTTCTTGTGGTCATCGACCAGGCCACGGCCGCAGCTCCCCATTGGCAAGGCCTGCAGGTGCAGGAGCTGGGCCGGGCTGGGCTCTATCGACTGTGGCGTGTCGATCGCCGCAGCCTGGAGCAGCGGGCTGGCGCACTGCGCGCCGACGGAGTGGCACTCACCTGGCGGGCTCCGGTGCCGGAGCGGTATTGATTCAGCCGCGGCAAGACCTTCACCGAAAGGCTTCAGACAGCAATGGTTTGGAGCGTCAGCTCGGCGTAAAGCTTTTCAAGGGCGTCGATGTTGCGCTCCAGCGTGTAGCGCTCCAGGACCCGGGCCCGGGCCCGCAGCCCCAGTTCGGCGCTTAGCACCGGTTGGTCCCGCAGGACGGGTAATAAAGTGCGGAGTTGGGTTGTCACCCCCTGGGTGCTGATCACGATGCCAGCGCCCCCCTGCAGCACTTCGCCGTCGGCACCGGCATCGGTGGCGACGCAGGCGGTGCCAGTGGCCATGGCCTCCAGCAGGGCCAAGGAGAGCCCCTCCACCAGGGAGGGCAGCAGAAAGACTTCGGCCAGCTGCAGCAGGGCGACCCGCCGGGGCAGGCTGGCTTCATAGCCCCACCAGATCACATCATTTTCGGCCTGGGATTGGAGCAGCCCCCGCAAGGGGCCATCGCCGACGATCAGGAGCACACACCCCTCGGGACGCACCAGCCGCCAGGCCCGCAGCAGGGCCTCGACGTTTTTTTCCGTGGAGAGGCGACCCATGTAGAGAAAGACCCGGCGCCCCTCAAACTGGTGGCGCAGTTCCGTCAGGCTTGGTGAGTCGAAGTGGGGCGCGGGGGTCCACAGGTTCGTGTCAACGCCGTTGGGAATGATGGCCAGTCGCTCGCGTCGTACCCCGAGCCGTTCAAGCAGATCGGCCTGCAGCGCCGAAAACACGATGACCCGATCGAAGCGGGCCAGGGAGGGGGCATAAAGTTGATAAGTGAGCTGCTGGGTACCGGCGGTGAGGTTGCGCAGCCCCGCATCGAAGGCCGGATGGAAGGTGGCCACCAGGGGCAATCCCAGCTGTTGACAGAGATCCGGCAGCCGGAAATCCAGGGGGGAAAGGGTGAGGCTGGCGTGGACCAGATCCGGCCGCAACCGCTCCAGCGATTCCCTTAATTCCCGCTGGGCCCCCGGTGAAGGAATGGTGTAAACCTGGGATTTGACCAAGTAGGGCAAAGTGACCACTTCGGCACTTTCGTCGGCCAAGGCCGCAGCCAAAGAAGTCGGGCTTTCGTCTTCGTTGGAGTCGTGGCGGCCAAGTCCGGCGGGCGGGGTGTTGAAGTGGATGAAACTGACGGAATGGCCCCTGCGCCGCAGGGCTTCCGTAGTGCACAATCCGTAGGTGACGTTGCCGCAGAACGGGGATTTCTTGCCCAGCCAGGCAATGTGCGACACCGATGCGATTCGTTCAGATCAGCAAGCTAGCAGCCACGCCAGGGCTGTTCGCTGAGGGCCGCCAGAACCGCCAGGGCTGCCAGCCCCCAGAGCACGGGTAATAGGCCGAATCGCGAAACCACCGTGCCGGCTAAGGCGAGGGGCAGGCTGAGGGCGATGTTGATCAGGTTGTTTTGCAGCCCGAACACCTTGCCCCTTTGGTCTTCGGGGGTGTCTTCTTGAATCGTGGTCTGGGCCGGGATCGCCAGCAAGGCTGAGCCCACGCCAAGTACGGCGCAGAGGAGCAGGGTGACGGCCAGGTGTCCGCGGAACTGACCGAGCAAGACCAGTGATGCTGCAATGGTGCCCAGCCCCGTGCTGGCCAGCAGCCTGCGGCTGAAGCGGTCGCCCAGTTGGGCCATCGCCACGGCCCCCAGGGCCAGACCCAGGCCGCTCATGGCCAGCAGGGTGCCAAAGCGGGTGGGCCCCAACTGGCTGATGGCGGCGGCCAAACTAATGGCTAGCACGTATAAGGCGGCCAGCAGGCTGTAGAGGAGCACCAACTGCAGCATCGCCTGGCGCACGCTGCGGCGCTCCCGCAGGACCACAAGACCCTCGCCAATTTCCTGCCAGACGGTGGCGCTGCGAGGTTGGCGCGGCGGTTCGTTCAGGTTGATGCCCGCCAGAACCAGGGCCGCAAGCCCGTAGCAAAGGGGCAACAGCAGGAATTCGCCGTGGCGCAGGCCCAACGTGGCCAACAGACCATGCAGCAACCGCAGTACCGGATCACCGACGGCAAATCCAACGATGGTGACTGCCATGCTGGTGGTCTGGTAGACAGAATTGGCCGCCAATAGCTGCTGGTTGTCGACCAGCAAGGGAATGGCGGCCTGTTCAGCCGGGGCGAAAAACTGGGTGAGGACCGATTCCAAAAAGGTCATGCCGACGAGGGCCCAGTAGCCCCAGCTCAGGCCCAGCCACACCGGACCCGGCAGCAGGGCCAGGGGCGCCAGCAAGACCAGCACTGCCCTGGCGCCGTTGGAGATCACCATGACCGAGCGCTTCGGCCAGCGGTCGGCCCAGACCCCCGCCACGGTGCCCAGCAGCATGGCCGGCACCGTATTGGCCACATAGATTCCAGTGGCCAACAGGGTGATGACCTGGGCCCGGGATTCAAGATTGATGCGGATGGCCGCCGCCGCCTCGGCCAGGGCGGAATCCGCCCCGGGGGTGTCCGTCACCCAGTACTGGGCGATCAGAAACACCATCAACACGATGTAGAACTTGTCCCCGAGCTGGGAGAAGATCTGGCCGATCCAGAGCCGGCGGAAGCCATCCCGGCTCAGCACGCCACCCAGCCCCCGTGCTGTTTTGTCTGGATCCGTGGTCATGACTTTTCCGGCATGGACTGGGGCATGGATTCAAAGCCGGTACGCAGCAGTCTGAAGGCGCGGGGGCGCCGGCCGAGATGTTCACCACACCAGGCCTCCACCAGGTCGAGCAGATGGAGCCAGACCGCTTCCGGTCCCATCAGGCCGCCGTCGCGGCGGCGCGGTGGTTGGGGCCTGGGCAAACGCTGCAGCAGGGCCAGCTCGGAGGCATTCAGCAGCACCCGGGCGCCCGCCTGGGCGCCGATCACCAGACCTTCGCTGGGAATCAGGCTGCAGCGCCATTCCCAGTCGCCAATGGGGGGATCGAGGCGATCACCGCTGCGCGCGCAGTGTTGCAGTGGCAGGGCAAACCCGCCCAAAGCCAGCAGGTGCACACTGCCTTGCAGGGCAATGGCCAGCGCTTCGCTGCGGTGGCTGCGCTCTTGCACCACGTCTTCGAGCCTGCCGAGCTGCATCAGGAGGTCGGCGAGGATGCCAGGGGCTGCTGCTTCGGCCACCAGCGCCAGGCAAAGCTCCACGAGGGCCTGGGCGGCGGCCAGGGTTTCGAGCCGCTGGCCCAGGTGCCCGTAGTGCCGCATCACCCGCAGCTGTCGCACCCGCTGCAGGCCCCGACCGCCCCCCACCTGGAGTTGCAGCAGGGCGAAGGGCACGGCAGCGGCCAGGCTGCTGCGGGGGCGCCGGGCGCCAGGCACCGCCAAACGGGTCAAGCCTTCGGCTTCACTCAGCAGGGTCAACAGCCGATCGTTTTCGCCCAGGGGGCGGCTGATCAGGGCCAGGCCCTCCAAGGTGCGATCGGCCACGGTCGTCCTACGGCAAAGGCCTTTCAAGCCCGGGCGTTTCGCGCTGGGGACCCCGCCGCAGGGCCTCCATCAGCGCCACGCCCCGGCTGGTGCCCAGGCGGGTGGCGCCGGCTTCGACCAGGTCAAGGGCCAGTTCCAGGCTGTTGATGCCCCCGGAGGCCTTGATGCCGGCGCGACCGCGGGCCAGTTGCCGCAGCCGCTGCACCTGGGCGACAGTGACCGGGGGACCGAAACCGCTGCCGCTTTTGAGAAAGCGGACGCCGGCATCGAGGCTGACTTCCACCAACAGTTCGAGGGCTTCGGCCTCCAGCCGGCCGCTCTCAACAATGACCTTGACGGGCAGTCCCAGGCTGGTGATCGCCGCCAGGTCGTCGAGCAGCAGACGGCTGTCCCGATCGGCCAGAGCGCCGAAGTCCGGCACCACATCCAGTTCGTCGGCGCCGGCATCGGCGGCGGCCTCGGCTTCGGCCAGTTTCACGGCGGCGGGGATGGCCCCAAAGGGAAAGCCCAGCACCGAAATCAGCCGCACAGGCCCCCCGATCGGTAGTCGCTCCCGGGCAACGGATAACCAACGGGAGGCCAGGCAGACCCCGGCAAAGCCGAAATGGCGCGCTTCATCGCAGCAGCGCTCGATGGCCCCATGGCCCTGGTGGGGATCCAGCAGGGCGTGATCGATCAGTGGGGCCAGGTCCGGTAGGTCGCGGCTCACGCTCCTTTGGCCTGGATCACTCCGAAGCCGCCGTGGTTGCGGTGATACACCACCTGGATGTCGCCATTGGCCGCATCGCGAAAGACATAAAAATCGTGGTCGATGAGGTCGAGCTGATGCAGGGCCTCGTCGAGGGACATCGCTGGCATGTCGAAATATTTGCGCCGCACCCCCCGCTGGGGCAGGGCCGGCTCCTTGCCTTCCACCAAGCTGGCCGTGCTGATGATGTCCTGGTCGATGGCGGGCACTTCGCCCAGGTGGATGGCGCCCCGCGGGGTGTTGCCGTGCTCCCGGGCCTGGATGCGGTCTTTGTAGCGGGTGAGCTGGCGGGCCAGTTTGCTCGCCACCAGATCGATGCTGGCGTAGAGGTTTTCGCTGCGTTCCTGGGCGCGAACCACGACGCCATTGGCGTAGATCGTGACTTCGGCTGTTTGCTGGGAAACCCTGGGGTTGCGGGCCACGGAGAGGTGCACATCCGCCTCCTTGACAAAGGATTCGAAATGGTGGATCGCGCGGGTCAGTTTGGCTTCGGTGTACTCGCGGATGGCGGGCGTGATCTCGAGATTGCGGCCGTGGATCAGAAGCTTCATCGCATCGCAGGGCGCTTCATGCTCTGCCAGGTTAGGAACGGGGGTGATGGCCACGAAACGATCCGCAATCCTTTTTGAAGCCTTGGCGCCGGTGCCCTTTCCCCGGGCCTGGGATTGGCAGCGGCGGCTGCAGCAGCGCCTGTTGGAGGCCCCCAGCGGCCCCGAGGCCCTGATCGTGTTGGAGCACGAGCCCTGTTACACCCTTGGCCGTGGGGCCAGCCTTGATCATCTGGGCTTTGACGTTGAGTCGCCACCGTTGCCCCTGTTTCGCATCGACCGCGGCGGTGAAGTCACCCACCATGGTCCTGGCCAACTGGTGCTCTACCCCATCCTCGATCTGCGCCGCCATGGCGCCGATCTGCATGGTTACCTGCGGGCGCTTGAAGGGGTGGTGATCGACCTACTCGGGGACTACGGCCTGGCGGCCGAGCGCTGTGCGGGCCTGACGGGGGTCTGGTTGGAGGGCCAGAAGGTGGCGGCGATCGGCGTGGGGGCCAAGCGCTGGATCAGCCAGCACGGCCTGGCCCTCAACGTTTCCTGCTCGTTGCAATCTTTTGGTGCGATCGTGCCCTGCGGCCTGCGGGATCGCCCCGTGGGCAGGCTTTGCGATTGGCGGTCTGATCTGACTGCCGAGGGGCTGCGGGCGCCGTTGATTGCGGCCTTTGGCCGTCACTTCGATCTAACGCTTCGCCCACCGCAGTCGGCAGAACGGCTGCCGGGGTGGTAACCATTGGGCACGTCGCCGCTAGCTGATGGCGTTGCCCGCCGAGATCCACTGGTCGAGTCCGGTCCTAGATGGGCAGGCCCAGGCCCGCCGCCATGACTGGAGCGCCCTGCAGGGGCTCGACCAGCTCTGGCCTGAACTGGAGCGCCAGCACGGCGATGCCGTCGCCCTGGAGGCCCCCCATGACACCGAGGACAAGGAGACCGTCAGCTTCAGCGCCCTGCGCCAACGGATCGACCAGGCTGCCGCCGGCTTTGCGGCCCTGGGGCTGGGCGGTGGCGAGGTGGTGGCGCTGTTCGCTGAAAACGGCCCCCGGTGGTTGGTGGCGGACCAGGGGCTGATGCGCTGTGGCGCTGCCAATGCGGTGCGCGGCAGTGGCGCCCCTGTTGAAGAACTGCGCTACATCCTGGCCGATTCGGGCTCGGTGGGTCTGGTGGTCGAATCGGCGGCCCTGCTGGCTCGTTTAGCGTTAGATGCTGGGGCCTGCCAGCGCCTGCGGTTCGTGGTGCTGCTGGAGGGGGAAGCCCCCGCCAATGCCCCGGGTAACTTGCCGTGCCTCAGCTGGGCGAGCTTCATGGCCCGGGGCGCCGCCGCAACGCTGCCGGCGGCGCCCAGCGGCGGCGCAGATCGATTGGCCACCTTGCTTTACACCTCTGGCACCACCGGCGAACCGAAAGGGGTCCCCCTCAGCCATGGCAACTTGCTGCATCAGGTGCGCAGTCTGGGGGTGTTGGTCGATCCCAAGCCGGGCGACGAAGTCTTGAGTGTGCTGCCGATCTGGCATGCCTATGAGCGCAGTGTCGAATATTTCTTGCTCTCCTGCGGCTGCCGCCAGACCTACACAACCCTGCGCCATTTCAAGAATGACCTGCAGCGGGTTCGTCCCCATTACATGGTCAGCGTCCCGCGCCTTTGGGAGGCGATCCTTTCGGGCTTTGAGGATGCCCTGGCGGCCATGCCCCCTGGCCGCCAGCGGCTGTTGCGGGCGGCCCTCGCCAACAGCAGGGCCTTCCACACCGCCGGCCGCACCGCCCGTGATCTGACCCTGGCCCCCGAAGCGCCTGCGACGCGCCTGCGGGCCCGGGTCGAAAGCCTGGCCCGCTGGCCGGCCGAAGCCTTGGCGGCGGCCCAGCTGTGGCCCCGGCTGCGTCAGCAACTGGTGGGGGGTCGGCTGCGTACCGCCATCAGCGGTGGCGGCGCCCTGGCTCCCTATGTGGATGGCTTTTTTGAAGCGGTGGGCATCGAATTGCTGGTGGGCTATGGCCTCACCGAAACCAGCCCGGTGCTCACCTGCCGCCGCCAGTGGGCCAATCGCCGCGGCAGTGCGGGCCAGCCCCTGGCGGACACGTCCCTGCGGATCGTGGATCCGGAAAGCCGCCGGACCCTGGCGATCGGCGAGCGCGGGCTGGTGCTGGCCCGGGGCCCCCAGGTGATGGCGGGCTATTGGGACAAACCGGAGGCCACCGCCAAGGTGCTGGATGGCGAGGGCTGGTTTGATACCGGTGACTTGGGACTGTTGTTGGCCGATGGCACCCTGGTGCTCACCGGCAGGGCCAAGGACACGATTGTGTTGAGCAGTGGCGAGAACATTGAGCCCGGTCCCCTGGAGGACGCTCTGGCCGCCTTACCCATGGTCGAGCAGGTGATGGTGGTGGGCCAGGATCGCCGCCAGCTGGGCTTGCTGTTGGTGCCCAAGGCCGAGGCCCTCGCCGCCTGGGCGTCGGCCCAGGGTTTGCCTGTCTCCAAGGGGTCCGAGGCTGGGGAGGCCGGGCCACTGCCGGCCGATCCGGCGCTGCTCAAGGCGTTGAGCCGCGAATTCAACCGGGTTCTGGCTGCCCGAGCGGGGTCCCGCCCCGATGAGCGGCTTGCGGGTGTGGCCGTTGTTGCGCCCTTCACGATCGAGAACGGTCTGCTGACCCAAACCCTCAAGCAACGGCGGGATCGAATTGCCAAGCGGGACGAGGCGGCGATTGAAGCGCTTTACGGCTGAGGCGGGCAAGAAGCCTGCAGCTGCTCACCTCTGGAGTGCCGTCACAGGCGTGCAGCTGGCCCACCACCCGATTTGCGCTGACCCCCCAGTCCACCAGCTGCTGGCGTTGCCATGAGCCGGTGGTGACCACGGCTGCGCCACCAGCTGGCCCTGGCGACAGCCAATGCGATCAGCAGCCTCACGCTGGATGACAGCCCGGCCACCAGGGCTGGGGAGGGACGCGACGCGCCCATCGATCAAGCGGCAGCTGCTCAGCGCCCTATGGACTGAACAACCTCCTCCAAGCTCAATCCGGTCTGGCTCGCCACATCCTTGAGGATCTGCCGGAGAGTCCCCACCCGCATGGGCTTGTGGGCCGGGATGGTGAGGTGCTGCTGCCCCCCGGCGGCCTCGCGGCTGAGGCGCATATGGCTGCCGCTTTGCCTGGTGATGCTGTCCCCGTAGGCCGCCAGCCGCCTAGACAGGTCCGCACCGTTGAGGTCGCGGGGGATCTTCACAGGGCCAGCAATTCCTGCCGCACGTGATGCAGCCGGATCAGGGGCGGGGCCTCTCCCTCCTCAAAGTGGCAATGCACGGCATCCCGGATCTCCCGGTGCAGCTCCTCCAGGTTGTCGGCCTCCGTGTGGATGGCCGCGCCCACGGCGCTGGCCCGAAAGGATCCGTCATCAGCCTCGTCCACGACAAACAGGATCTCGTTCATGCTCCAATCGGCCTCCTGGTGGAAGTCTGGCAGCGATTGCTGGCCCCTGGACTGCCGCGGCAACAGGAGGCAGCCGCGCCTATAGCCGCATGAGCCAGACCCCCGCCGACTCGCCCAACCGCTGGCGGGCTGCTGACCTGGAAGCCATCCGGGTGGCCCTCTCGATCCCGGCCCTGATGCCGGCGATCCGAGCCATCAACGACGCCATGGCGGATCTGGAGGAGCTCTATCCCGATGCCATCCCCCCGCCCGGCGGGACTGGATGCGATCACCGCCATCCACACCGAGCTTGCGGGGCTGGGCCCGGAGCAACTGCAGGCGCCGATTGAAATCCGCCGCAAGGCCGTCGGCCCTGATGCCTTGCCGGAGGACGGCACCCTGCCGGTCAAGAAGGCGGACGTGATCGAGTTCGACACCGAGTTGCTGCGAGGATACCATCACCCGCTAAGGCGAGGGCCTCTCGATCGAAGCGGCCCTGCGCCGCCAGCGGGCAAGCCATGCCCAGGCGCTGCTGCTGATGCTGCCTACTTTGGCCAACTGGAGCCGGGATCCTCTGCTCAACGGTCAGGGCGGTGGGTTCACCGCAGCGCTGGAGAGGAGCCGAGCCGTGACGGTCACACCCGCGGCCGGGGGGCTGACGCAATCGGCGCTGCAGCCCTACGTCAACGCCCGCATCCTGTTGTTCTCCAACGTCATCCCTGGCGTGCTCGATTCCGAGCGCACCGGGCGCTTCCTGTTTGAGGTGTTCCTAAAGCGGCTGAGGGGGATCTCCAGTAAGGAGACCGCCCCCGGTCTGGACACCGGTGACTTCACCTATGAGGGCTACCTCACCCGCGGCGCCGTGCTGCCCCTGAAGCCCTCACAACCCTGGGACTGGCTGGCCGCCGATGTGGCCTGGTCGACCGTGGGCATCCGGCCGGTGTCTGCCACCACCCCGGCGCTGCTCACCCCGTGCTTCGGAGCGGTGTGGCTGGGGCCGCTGGCTGAGCTGCGTTCCCCTGGCCGATTCCCCTCCCCCAGCCGAGTGCAGCTGGCGGCCTTCTCGGTGACCGAGTTCGGCGGGCTCTAGGGCGCCGGCGGCACCGGCTCCCTCGCCCAACCACTGCTGGGCGAACGGGTCCAGACCGCCCTCAAGCCCAACCGGGTGGTGGTCCTCGGCACCGGGGCGACAGCCTCAACGTGCTCGCCGAGCGCCACGGCACCACCGTGACCACCCTGCGGGGCCTCAACCCCACCATCCCCAACCGCCCGTCCGATCAACTGCCCCTGGGGAGCTGGCTGTTCATCCCCAAGCGACGCGCCGCCGCCAACGCCGACACCAGCACCACCAGCCTGCCGGCTGGCTTTTATACCCCCGAAACCCTTGCGGCGTATCTGGGCGTTTCGCTCTCCACCATCTACAGCTGGAACTCCAGTGGCTACGGGCCTCCCTTCGTGAAGCTGGGCAACCTCGTCCGCTACACCTATGAGGACGTGGAGCTGTGGCTGGCCAGGCAGCTGGAGCTTTCGCGGGGGTGAATCAACTGGGCAGGAGCCAAGAGCGCCTACTTCTTGGATCCTTCGGTGTTGGTGTCGCTGCTGTTCTGGTGTCCGTTGATGTGCTTCTCACAGGCCATGGCACCGCACCCGGCCCATACCACACCAGCGAGCAACGCAATCGAGAGGAGGCGCTTCACAGGGGACAGGCATCTGAGTCGAACAGTAAGTGGCGCTGCGCGTCCGGTTCTCTTGTCGCTGCGGTCTCCTCACGGATGGGTCAGTGGCAATAGGCGGTGAGCACAGCCCGGATGGGGTGCTCATCCACGACAGCTGCGATGGGTCAAGTCCACTGCCACTGCTTCTTCCACCTCCAGCTCCGCCGCCGCCAGCGGCCAGGGTGCTGACGACATCTACGCCGCCACCGGCCAGCCCGGCGAGGCCACGACCGCCGGTAGTCCTACGGGCGACCCCAACGGCGCCGGCGGCCAGGGCGGCACTGCTGCCAGCGGCGGCGACAACTCCAGCACTGCTGCATCTGAAGGCGGTGCTTCCCCGCTGGACGACAGCCGTCTCACCGAGCCCCTGCGGGCCGAGCGGGGCAAGAGCAACCAGCTCGAAAAAGAAATCCGCACCCTGCGGCAACAGCTGAACCGCTTTTCGGAGATCAACCCCGAGGAGTACGCGCGTCTGCAGGAGGCCGAACGCCAGAAGCAGAGGCTTCCTGTTCCAGCAGTGGGGGCCGGCCGGGATGCAGGCCGCTGGTGGCCTGACGGTCTCTGGGATCGGCAGCAACCCACCAGGCGGATGATCGCGGCGTCGTTGGGAAAGATGCCGTCAACGCGGGTGCGGCGTTTGATCTCCTTGTTCAGCTTCTCCAGTGGGTTGGTGCTCCAGATCTTGCGCCAGTGCTCTGGCGGGAAGGCCCGGAAGGCGAGAACGTCCTCCCTGGCATGCTCCTTGAGTGATGCAGCGGCTGGGAATTTCTCCGTGAGCATCGTGATCACCTGATCCCACTGCTGCTCCACGGCCTGGGCCTCGGCCTGCACGAACACCGATCGCAGGGCGGCGGCCACCATGTCCCGGCTGCCTTTCGGCACCTTGGCCAGGAGGTTCCTGGCGAAATGGACGCGGCAGCGCTGCCAGGTCGTGCCCTGGCAGCAGCGCGCAATGGCTTTCTTGAGGCCGGCGTGGGCGTCGCTGATCACGAGCTGCACACCCGAGAGCCCGCGCTCGCGCAGGCGCCGCAGGAAGGCGGTCCAGAACGCCTCGTCCTCACTGTCGCCCACCTCGATCCCCAGCACCTCGCGCTGGCCCGTGGCGGTGATGCCGACCGCCACGATCACGGCTCTGGAGATCACTTGCTTGCGGGCCGGATCACGGCCGTGGAGATACGTCGCATCGAGTTAGACGTACCTCCGATTTGAAGATGCCGCTCTCGCAGCCCAGAGCGGCGACGAGCTCGTCGACCTTGCGGGTGGAGACGCCGGAGACGTAGGTCTCCATCATCACCGCCCACAGGGCCCGGTCCACCCGCCGGCGGGGCTCCAGCAGCGATGGGAAGAAGCTGCCGGTGTGGAAGCGTGGGATGCGCAGCTGGATGTCGCCGGCTGGCGTAGCCAGCAGGCGATCACGGCTGCCATTGCGGTGTCCGCGCCGCTGGTCAGTGCGCTGATGGCGATCGGCACCGAGGGCAGTTGTCGCCTCGGCCTCGATCAAGGCCTGCAGGCCCTGGCGCACCAGTTCAGGGATGAGTTCGCCGGCAGTGCCACTGCCAAGCAGCTGCACCAGCTCAGAGGCGGAATGAGAAATGGGCATGGTCTGGTCTCAAGAAGGTGGTAGGGCACAGGCCTCGGTCACAGACCAGCCCACCCATTCCCCCGCAGGGGCTCTGAGCAACGGACCCTCAGCACCGGCTACGCCGGTGCTGAGCCCAGGGGTTTACACCACTTGGCGGGACGCCCCCGCCAGTACAGACCACTTCCGCTGACAACACAATTACGATCCGACGAGAAACTTGACAAGTTAATCGTCTAGTTTCATAGTGGAGAAGTGAGGTGCATCAGCACCTCTGGAATGACAGCTTGTCATGCTACCCTGTTCACCCTCTGATCAGGGCATTCGGGCCTCTGGTTTTATACCACGCAAAGGGACACTGCCGAATTGCTTCGTAGAAGAATCTTCTTCATCTTTCCGGAAATCTACCTAAAAAACCTGTGTTGATATCAGTAAAGGCTCGTACGAACAGATTATCGTTAACGACTTTTCTAATAAGATCTGATGGGAGCCTTCACTTCAAGCCCTTTATATGCTCACGCCATTGTGATGACCTTTGGCCATTTCATTGATCAGCTTATTGTAGATGAACAGCGCATCAATGGCTAGTGCATCCCAGGTCAGTCGCTCCAGGCGTTGTGGGTCTGGGGCTGGCGGCAGTGGCACGCGACCAATAACAGTAGCAATCTGTTCGGGTTCGCAAACCATGATGCAATCGGCAAACTCTTCAAATCCCCTCATCCCAAACTGCGAAGAGATTACCGGCAACCCGTGACTTAAATAATTGATCAATTTGAGATTGGTGCCGCCACCACTTACGATTGGGTGCAGCGCAATGGTCCCTGGCACTGCATGATCAGCGAAGCCAGAATCAAGAGAGTCAAAGATGACGTTATCTGGAACAGCCTTGCCTTGAAACTGTTTGCCGCAGGAGCCGTGAATGATGATGCCGAGATCAGGACGCTGCACAGCCAGTTTGCCAATCAGGAATCTCACAGCAATGCGATTGTGCTCAACATCGCTGCCACTGAAGAGAGTACGAAGCGGAAACCTGTGAGCTGCTGGCAGCCTCTGCAGGAGAGCACTGCAGTCACTCCCGAGAGGCTTTGGCTTTCGAATCCCATTTGGAATGATACTGATCTGCTCCGCCGAGACGCCATACAGCTTCGCCAAGCGATCTCGATCTCCGGCTGAAACGGCCACAGTGTGATCACTCTCGCAGATCAGGCGTGCCTCAAGAGAGCGAATACGCTTTCTGACTATTTTCCATACCCAGTTGGCGCGGCACTCGTATCTCACATAATCGTATTCTACATTCTGGGATCCATGTACAATCGGTATCCCTTTAGGCATGCTGCTGAGTAACTGAGCGAGTTGAATCTGCTCGATATGAATAATGTCGTAGTGTCTGAAGCGATGCTTGATAAGCATCGATAGTCCCGGATGGAATGAGCTGAGATAGGAATAAGGAAACGGCTTCTCTGTCAGCAGAGCAGGCATGAGGAATGGATAGGGAAATTGTCGCAACTGGAATGGCTCATTATTTGGCATCGCTGTTCTCTGCCTTGTGTAGTAAGGCGTCAGTACCGTGACCTTGGCCCCTTGACCTGCCAGCGCCCGAGCCAGGGAAACAATTCGGATCTTTCCCCCACTCCAAGCCGGATAGACGGGATATGGGGCAATGATCAAGATGCGCAGTGATTTGCCATTCATGGACGATTTAGCTCACTTTGATAGCGTTTGCAGATGGCCAGGAATTCGCATGCACTTTCCTGCCAATCAGGCAGGAGGGGGAGAGCAGTGAAGGGTTCTGCAGGGCGCGGGACCCTGTTCTCAAGATCCCTGATGGCTGCGATTAATCCATCCGGATTCAGAATTGGAAAGTATTGACAAGCGCCTTGCCCCACTTCCCGATGGATGGGAATATCACTGGCGAGAACGGTGAGGCCATGCTGCAGAGCTTCTGCCAGCGGAAGCCCGAATCCTTCCGCCTTGGAGGCCATGATTAGGGCCTTGGCGTGGCGATAGGAATAGTTGAGTTCGAAATCGGTAGCATCCTTAATCCACAGCAGGTTCTTGCCCGCCTTGGGATGCAGAATCAAGTTCTTGATGAGCTCAGCGCAGAGCCATCCTTCTCTGCCGATGATGCAAAGTCTGAGATCAGGATGTTGTGTCCAGAGTTGTTCAAACGCGTTCAGAACGAGGGTGTGGTTCTTTCGTGGCTCAATTGTGCCGACCATCAAGTAAGGCTTGTTTGATTCCGCTGGGTTCTCCATGAAATCCTGAAACTCTGAGCGTATGACAAGATCGGAGTGAATATTCGTGTCATGGATTGTCGAGCCAAGACTGAAGGACGTAATTCGTATGGACGCCGCCGCTGTTTCGCCAATGACGCCTGCGGCATAGCGCCTTAGATCATCGGAAACGGTTTTAGAAATCGTGATGAAGAAGTCGGCGATGCCCAGGAGTTCCTGAAGACTTTTGTTGAAGCGACTGGCTACCGACGGCGCCGTGCACTCCGGCAGATAAACCGGAATCAAGTCATAGCAGACAATGCCTATGGCAACGCCTTTCTTTTTTTCCTTCCTGGCCAGGCTCACTAGTCCATCCCTCCAGAATGGATCCACGATGACAAGCAGATCGCCTTCGCCTGGCTGGGGCTCCAGGATATTGGCCATGCCGTATCGGTTGAACCTAAGCTGAAATCTGGTTTTGTACAGACGAGCGCGTAGCCGCTGTTTTAATCGTTCAACGCTCATGTAGGGCGCGTTCACTGTGAGCCACCCCTTTGGCAAGTTGCCATGAACACACTGGTAGTGAGCAAGCCAGCGCTCATAAGGTCCTGCATCGCACCAGCCGTAAAATCCGTGGATTAAGACGTGGGCTGCCATGTCATTATCGTTTGCTACATTTGGAACGTGTTGGCTGAGGTTTCTGCCAACTCTCTGAATACCTGTATTGATTCCGGACAGGAGTGAGTCGCCGCACTCAATAAGAATTCTTGAATTTCTGATGGTTTTCATTCAGCATGCCCTCTCTATTAATGTTACCATGGATCACCGACTCTTTGGCTAGGTTGTCAGCTGCCGTTCTGGCATTGAGGTGTTGTAGGCATTAAGGGGCCTGCTGGTGGCGATGTCGGGATCTGGCGTTGGATCTCATGCTTACACGCCTTCTGGAGATCATGCATGATGCGGCTGATTTCCGAGCCGTATTCCGCCGCTTGCCGGCCGGTGCGCAGATCAGGCTTGCTCACGATCTCCGCCAGCGCCACACCGGCGCGCGCGGTCGCTGCCGGCATGCACGAGCTTGCCGGCATTCTCCTCCATGTGCAGCCGCTCAATGGCGAGCGTCTTGAGATAGGTCTCCTTGCCCTTCTCAGACACTCCGACCCCGATCCAGCCATCCCCGGCGATCGGCCCCTCTTACTGGGAGATCTTGTAGTGCTTGGGGACACCTCGAAACTTTGAATATAGCTTGATGAAGCGTCCAGTTCAGCTGTTATAGGGTGCTTCGAAAACTTTTCAGGTTCTGGGAAATCCCACCTTAAGCCCCTGCTGTCCTGATCGGCCCCGGATGCGACTTCACAGCGGTAGGCATCATGAAAACTAACCGGTTCCCCCATGACTTCTTTGGCGGTTAGATCTGAGCCATGGGAAGGGCGTAACTGTCCATTGAGATCACGTGATCGCTGATGCCGCGATGAATCGCCCGAGCTTGGGCCGTGGGACCGGCGGCACCGAGGGCGCTGAACAGCGGCAGCAGGTGCTCGTCGCGGGGCTGGGCCTGGTGGGCATCGGGGTGCTGCTGCCGGACGTGCAGCAATGCATCCACCTGCCCAACGTTAAGCTACTCGGCCACCCAGCCTGAGAAGCGCTGGGCATAGCTGGTGTCGACGCCGCCGCTACGGCGGGTCTGCTGCCAGTTGCCCAGGTTGTTGGTAATGTCGCCGGAGGCCACGATCAGCCAGCCCTGCTCCGCCAGCGGCGCCAGGGCTGGCCGACGCGGTAAGCATGCTTCGGCCCGCCGTGATGCTGGATCGAGAGGGGCACCACCGGCACATCCGCGGCGGGAAACAGAACGCGCAAGGGCATCCAGGCCCCATGGTCCAGGCCTCGCTCGGAGTCGGTGGTTGCCGGCAGCCCAGAGGCCGAAAGAGCAGAGCAACCGGTGGGCTTTGACCACCTCAAAGATCTTTAGGCCTAGATCATGCTTCTCCAGCAGGTGCCGGAACGGTAGAATAGTGGTCTAATCAGGGATCCGATCGCTGATCATGTCAATCCCTTCGAAACGACGCATCGACGGCACCTGGATTCCCAGCATGGTCAGATCAATCAGCGCTTTCCAGGGCACCACTTTCTCCATCTCGGCCAGAAGACGCTCGCGACGGGTGCGCTTCTTAGCCGTGGCCTGCTCGTAATCTCCAAACCCGGGCTGCTTGCTGCCCATGAACCAAGTACGCGCCAGCGATTACAGCGGTATTCTCGCGCGGATGGCCTGGGGTTTCCAGGATCGTATTCAGTTACTCATTCTGAAACCTGCTGTCAGTCTGGGAACTCTCTGTTGAGTTGCGCCAGATGGTAATCACATTCAAAAATCGTAACCGTTAAGGGGTCGGGACGGTTCATTGCGAACTTCAGCCCTGCTGAACCCTTGACGGGAGCTTGATTCCCGTTTGCACACAGGCAGAGACCGCCTGTGATGAGCACCCCTCCTTCCGGGATACCAGAAGCGGATTGGCTGGCAACACCAGCCAGCGTCAGAACGCTGATCCTCGCTCAACAGCAAGAGATTCAGGCTCTCAGACAGGAGAACGATGAGCTCCGCAGCCAACTCACCGCCCTGGCCAGCGAACTGGCCAGCCTGCGGGAGCGGATCGGCCGCAGCTCGCGCAACTCTTCCAAGCTTCCCTCCAGTGACGGCCCTGGGTTTAAGCCGCCGGAGCGGTGCAAGGGCAGTAGCCGCAAGCGCGGCGGTCAGCCTGACCATCCTGGATCGGGGCCTGAGCTGCTGCCGATCGAGCGGGTGCATCAGGTGGTGGAGCACCACCCGGAGTCCTGCCGCCGCTGCGGAACCCTGCTGCAGGGAGAGGATCCAGCGCCCGTGCGCCATCAGGTGGTCGAGATCCCGCCGATCACGCCGCTGGTGATCGAGTACCGTCTGCATCGCCTGGTCTGCCCCTGTTGTTCCACCAGCACCTGCGCCTTGTTGCCAGCTGATGTGGAGGCCAGCCGTTACGGCCCCAAGCTTAGTGCCCTGGTGGGTCTGCTGGGCAGTGCCTTCCCGTTGAGTTTCAGCAAGACCTAGGCGCGGCTCGATCAGCTGCTGGGGGTGGAGATCAGCCGTGGAGCGATTGCAACGATCCGCGAGCGGATCAGCGCCACGCTGGAGCAGCCCATGCAGGAGGCCCTGGCATTTGCCCGTCAGCAGCCGGTGGCTTACGTGGATGAAACCGGCGCCCCCACCGGCAATGCCGACGGCAACAATCCCACGGGAAAGCGGGGCTGGCAGTGGGTCATGGTCCCCGCCGTGGTGACGGTGTTCATCCAGGCCTGAGTCGGTCGACGGCTGCCGCCATCGAGCTACTGGGGAGCAGCTTTGGCGGGATTGTGGTGAGCGATCGCTTCTCGGCCTACAACCACCTGCCCAGTCAGCAACGCCAGCTGTGCTGGGCGCACCTGATCCGCGATCTCAACGCCATCGCCGAACGCCCGGGCGCCAGCGCCGAGTTCGGTGCGGAACTTTTGGACCTGCAGCGACAGCTGTTTGATCACTGGCACCGCTACAAGGATGGAACGATCAACTGGCCCGGCTTGCAACAACGCTGCCAGCCGATCCGCCAGGCCTTTGTGGCCACGCTGCAGCGGGTGGTGGAGCTGGGTGTCCAACGAGGCGAACGAACGCCATGGGCCAAGACGGTGCGCACCTGTCAGCAGATCCTCCAAGTGGCGGATGCCCTTTGGACCCTCCTGGAGACCTGTGGAATCGAGCCCACCAACATTGCTGCAGAACGTGCCCTGCGCCAGTCGGTGATTCAGCGAAAAATCAGCCATGGCGTCAAATCCCGCCAGGGTGCGATCTGCCGCAGCCGACTGCTCACCGTCACCACCAGCCTCAGACAACAGGGCCGTGATGTCTGGCAGTCCCAGGAGCAAGCCTGGATTGTCCATCATCACGGTGGGGTGATGCCGTCACTGCTGCCCGATCCCTGAATCAGCAGCACAGAGCACTGCTTTTTGATC
Source organism: Cyanobacteriota bacterium (assembly GCA_026389315.1). Taxonomy (GTDB): domain Bacteria; phylum Cyanobacteriota; class Cyanobacteriia; order PCC-6307; family Cyanobiaceae; genus Cyanobium. The sequence continues at coordinate 6,045 of JAPLIC010000074.1, read as the reverse complement.
GCTCAGCGATGAGCTGTCAGGCATGCAGTCCCGCGAGGGACGTCCCGACCCCTGAACACCTACCAAAAATCGCACCCTGCCGTTGCCGTCTTTGTGGTAATGTACATTAGACTTTGAAAGATAAGCGGTGCAAAAGCCACGCCCTTTCATCGGTATCATCGGCGCGGGCCCTGCAGGCCTGACGGCAGCATACTTGCTCAGCAATGCTGGACTAAAACTTGTCATCTTCGAGATTGAAGAGCATTGTGTCGGCGGCATTTCGCGCACAGTAATGTATAAGGGCTACCGCTTTGATATTGGTGGACATCGCTTCTTTTCGAAATCCCAGGAGGTGGAGGATCTCTGGACCGAGATTCTTCCCGATGATTTCCTGACCCGTGAACGTATCTCCCGCATTTACTATAAGGGTAAATTTTATTCTTATCCTCTTGATGCCGCAGAGGTCATTGATAATATCGGCAAACGACAAGCAGCCCTAACCTTCGCCTCTTATCTTAAAGCCAAGTTATTCCAAATATCAAGTCCGAATAATCTTGAGGATTGGCTTACTCAAAAGTTTGGCGGACGTCTCTATCGGATGTTCTTTAAGAGTTACACAGAGAAAGTGTGGGGAATGCCATGCAAGGAAATATCGGCGGATTGGGCGGCCCAGCGTATCAAAGGCCTCTCCCTGAGCAAGGTTGTCCGTAATGCCCTATTTTCAGCTAATTTTATGGACCTGGGCAAGGGGAAGAACCGCAGCAAAGTGATCAAAACTCTCATCACATCTTTCCGCTACCCCCGTCTCGGCCCCGGCATGCTGTGGGAAGCAGCCGCAGACAAGATTCAGGATGGGGGGGGAACCATCCAAATGGGTACCAGAGTCATCGGAATCGAAAGGAAAGAAAGTGGGATGTGGCAGGTCGAATTTGAGTGCAATGCTGTGATCAACAAGGTAGAAGTGGACCACCTGATCAGCTCGGCCCCCCTAGGCTGGCTGATCCAGACGATCCACCCCAATCTTCCTGCCGAAGCTCTCGAAGCAGCAGCCAGTCTGAGCTACCGCGATTTCTTAACCGTCGCCTTGATCGTCAGACCCAGCGTGTCCTTCCCTGACAACTGGATCTACATTCACGACCCTGAACTGAAGGTGGGAAGAATCCAGAATTTTGCCAATTGGTCTCCGGAAATGGTTCCTGACCCTGCCATGGCCTGCTACGGCATGGAATATTTCACCAGCACGGATGAACCCTTCTGGAAGCAAACGGATGCGGAGCTCATCAGCCTTGCTACCCAGGAACTGGAGATCCTCAGACTTGTTCAGCCAGGCGATGTGGTGGACGGGGCTGTTGTGCGTCAATCCAAAGCCTATCCCGTCTACGACGATAATTATAGCGCTTGCCGAAACATCCTTCAGGAAACCATCAAGAAGCACTGCCTCAATCTTCACGTTGTTGGCAGAAATGGCATGCACCAGTACAACAATCAGGATCACTCGATGATGACTGCCATGCTCACCGTGAAGAACATCCTGGCCGATGAACAGAAGTACGATGTTTGGAAGGTGAATCAGGATGCCGAATATCTGGAGAGCGATTCCAAGAACGAATCTTGATAATAGATTTATGGCTTCTCATCCAACCCTGTTTCGGCGAAATGCTCTCCGTTTGCTGAATCGGATCGCTTTCGTTCGACTCAGTGGCCCGGCCGGAACCCAAGTTGGACTGCTGAACAGGCAGGCCGCCCTGAAGGAATGGCCGCTCCTGGCAGTGAATATCAGCTCCAATCTGCTCCTGGCCCTCAGCGAAGGTCTCACCTTCGTGGTGATCTTTCAGGCTTCACAATTGCTCAATGGAAGCAAGTCGCCTGGCCTGTCCAGCGGATCAGGATTGCTGGCACCCTTGGGCCAAGTCCTGCAGAACTTCGATCGCGGCCAGCAATTTCTGCTGCTGCTCCTGGGCGCCGTAGGCCTGTAGACCCTGATGAGCCTGGCGCGCTACGTGAACGGTCCTGCGATCGGCTGGTTCGCCGCCCGTTGTCAACGCATGATCACTCCCGCGATGCATCGGCACTTGCTCAGCCTCAGCTATGGCTGTGCAAGCCGCTACAGCATCGGGCAGCCGACGCGGAATCCTTCATCCTCAACCTGCCAGATCAATACGACATCACAATCTGCGAAAGGGGTTTCCAGCTCAGCGGAGGGCAGCGGCAACGCCTTTCCCTGGCTCGCGCTCTTCTGAGACAGCCCCAGCTCCTGATTCTGGATGAGGCCAGCAGCGCCCTCGACAGCCTGAGCGAAGCCCGCATCCTTGCCACCCTCGTCAAGGTGGCCCAATCGATGACGGTGCTCTCCGTTGCCCATCGCCTCAGCTAGGTATGCCACGCCGATTAAATTCCGGTGCTTGATCAGGGGCACTTCGTGGAACGGGGCAACCATGCTGAGCTGATTCGCCTTGGCGGCTCTTGTGCCGCGCTCTGGAATCGCGAGGCCTGTCAATCCAGTCAGACCATTGAAGGGCAAGGTTGGAACCGTTCCCCCCGCTCTGAATAAGGCGACCATCCACCGAACCCGTCAGATTCATCAATCACCCCATGCCGTCACCCTCCCTCACCCTGGTGATGCCCACCATCGGCTGGGATAACACCTTTTGTCGCTGCGCCCGGGCAGCCCTTGCCGGGCTGGAGTCCGGCGACGAGGCCCTGGTGGTGTTTGACGGGTTGCCGCCAGCTCCTCCCGCCTGGTTGCTGGACAGCGGGGCTCTTCTGCTGAATACGGGCCTAAGGCAGGGGCCTGCCGCCGCTCGCAACCTGGCCGCCCGATCGGCCCGCGGCGAGATCCTGCTGTTCGTGGATGCCGATGTGGAACTGCACCCCGCTGCGATTGAGCGCATCCGAGCCCGTTTCCGCGCTGATCCAACCCTGACGGCAGTGTTCGGCAGCTACGACGACCGCCCCGCCGCCCCGGGGGTCGTGAGCCGCTTCCGCAACCTGCTGCACCACCACACCCACAGCAGCCACCGCGGTGCCGCCACCACCTTCTGGGCCGGCTGCGGCGCTGTTCGCCGCGAGGCCTTCCAGGCTGCGGGCGGCTTTGACGCTGTGGCGTACCAGCGTCCCAGCATCGAGGACATCGAATTCGGCCTGCGCCTCAGCGATGCCGGCAACCGGATCGAACTCGATCCCTCCATTCAGGGCACCCACCACAAGCGCTGGACCCTCCGCTCGATGGTGACTACCGACATTCGGCAGCGTGCCATCCCCTGGAGCCGCCTGCTGCAGGAGCGACGCGAGCTACCGACCACCCTCAATCTCACCACGGCGGCGCGGCTCAGTGCCGCCGCCAGCCTGCTGCTGCCGCTCGCCCTGGTGAGTGCAGCGCTGCCCGGCCTGCGGGCCTTGGCCCTGGCGATCTTCGTGGGCTGCTTGGGGCTGCTGTTGCTCCTCAACCGGTATTTCTATGCGTTGTTGCTGCAGTGCGGCGGCCCCATCGAGGCTTGCGCTGGGGTGGGGCTCCATGGGCTGTATCTGGCCTATTCCAGCCTCACTTACATCCTGATGGCCCTGGCCCAGGTTGCCGGCACTCCGCTGCGACAGCCCGTCTGGCTGGCGTCCAGGCCAGGTCTGCGGCGCATCCTTGTGGTCACCGGTCTCGTTCTGCTTGGGCTGCTGGGACTTGCTGCCACTATTAAGGGGCTGATTCTGGGCTGGCGCTACTCCGACACCGACCTCTACGAGCGCCTCGACGAGTGGCGCCTTTTTGCCCAGGGGATCTATCCCTCCCACCGGCTGGCAAGTCCGGAGCAGCGAGCCCTCCCCCATTTCCGCACAAGCGTGTATCTGCCCTGGGCCCTGCCGCTGTTCGGCGCCCTCTTTGCCTGGGGAGGGGCCACCCAGGGCACCTGGCTGATCCAGGGCCTTAGTCTGCTTTCCTTAACGCTGCTCGCTGCGATCGGCTGGCGCAGCCTGCGGGCCTGGGGTCGCGCCGCCGCCTGGCTCGGGGCCTTGGCGCCCCTGGCGATCGCGGCCAACAGCAATGCCCTCGCCCAAGGGCAATTCTCGATTGTGTGCATGGGGCTGGTGGGTCTGCAGGGATTGCTGCTCCTGCGAGATCGCACCTTGCCGGCGGGGATCTGCTGGGCACTGGCGATGGTGAAACCCCAGATCGCGGCGGTGTTCGCCCTGCCGCTGCTGGTCCAGCGCCAGCGGCGAGGGCTGGCCCTAGGGCTGATCCTGCTGGCGAGCCTTTCTGCGGTGGCCCTGCTCCACACCAACACCGATCCGAGGGCCTACCTGACCAGCTGGCTGGCGGTGTTGCCTGGATTCATCGGGACCGGCAACGTCAATTCGGCGGCAGGACTGGTGGTTCTCGCCCGGGTGGCTTCCAGCCTCGGCTTGGCCGCCTGGGGTGGCCTTGCCGTGGCGGCATTGGGGGTGCTGTGGTGGTGGTTGAGGAGGCAGACATCAAAAGCGCTGCTGGAGCAAGACTCCGCCTTCGGCTTGGTGGTGGCCCCGAAAGGCAATCCAAGCGGCGAACCATGGCGGTGGGGCTTACGCCACCTCGACCGGATTTCGAGGCAGAACCCCCTAGCCCTTAGCGGCCTCTGCGCCGTGGCGGGGGCTGTGGGCTTTTACCACCGCAACCTCGACAACGTGATGCTCGTGCCTGCCCTATTGGCCTCCTGGCGGCTCACCCTGCAGAGCCCCAGGGTGCTGGAGTCGCTTCTCACGGTCCTGATGGCCCTGAGCGTCTGGACCCCCCAGCGCCTTCTCGATGACCTGCCGGGCAGTGCAGTGGTGCAGAGCTTGATCTGGGTGGCACTCGGGATCCGCCTGGTGGCGGAGCTGGCTTGACTCCAACTGGTGACGGGGATCTAACTAGGTCCAGACCAGCTTCGGTGGCTGGATTGGCGATCACGACGGACAGAGGCTTTCACCACGGGAAATGGTTTGCGCCTCTGCCAACAAGTGCTGGCAGCGGTGAGTACCGTGGGCCTGGGTGATCGCTGTCAGCCTTGTGCCGATGGCTAGGCAGGCGGATCACATCAATCGCTGCCTCACAGCATCCAGCGACCAGGGCTGCTTTCCGCTGAGCATCCCTCTAATCCATGGAGAGCTGGGTGTCGCGGAACCGGTACCAGCTCTCAATGCTCGAGCGGTCTCTCACCAGCTTTAGCAGTGCTTTTGGAGTGGTGCGAAGGCTTGTGAGCAACAAGTGGGAGGCCTGGAAGGACTTGCCGTCACGGGTGCCGGTGGCCGTCGCCTCCAGGATTCAGCTGGTGCCGATCAAGGACTCCTTGATGTGCTTCGGTGCCTCTTTCGCCCGCAGCGTCCAGTTGATGTCAAGCCCGTTGCGCCTCTCGTGATCTGTTGCGGCGAAGGTGATGTGACGCTAGCCCTGGAACTGGCTCCAGATCTGGCGATGCAGCGTGGCCTGGAGCGGAGAGCATCTGCCTGGATCTGACGTGGACCCCGCCAACCGGTCCAGGGTGAATGAGAGTCTTCAGCCGGCCAGACTGGGCCGGGGACTCCACCATGAAACGCACCAGGCACACAGCGGAGCAGATCATCCGCAAGCTCAAAACCGCCGAGCAGCTGATCGCCCAGGGCAAGACCGTGGCCGACGTCTGCCGCGTGAACGAGGTGACGCAGCCGTCCTATCACCGCTGGCGGCAGCGGTACGGGGGCATGCAGGCCGAGGAGGCCAGGCGGCTGACGCAGCTGGAGAAGGAGAACGCCCGCCTCAAGAAGCTTCTGGCAGAAGCGGAGTTGGAGAAAGCGATGCTCAAGGATCTTGCCGAGGGAAACTTCTGAGCCAGGAGCGTCGCCGTAGGGCTGTTTTGGTCCTGCAGGAGCGTTACCGGGCGTCTGAGCGCCTCGTCTGCCGGGTGGTGGGGCAGCACCGCAGCACCCAACGACACCCCGTCAAGGTCGTCGATCTGGATGAGACCAAGGTCCGGCAGCGTCTCCGAGACATCGCTGCTGAGCACATCCGCTGGGGCCGCCGGATGGCCTACCGCCTGCTGCGGCGGGAGGGCTGGACCGTCAATCACAAACGGGTGCAACGGC
>JAPLIC010000082.1 GCA_026389315.1 Cyanobacteriota bacterium | reverse complement strand
GCCCTGAACCTGCTGCGGCTGAGTGGCTTTGAGTCGATCCGGGGCGGCATGCAGGCGGTGATGCATGACATCACGGCGCTGCTGGCGATGGTGCGGCGACAGCCAAAACCGAACCCCTGATAAGACTTTGAATCAGCCCTGTGTCCACTCCAGGGGCTTGTTCGGCACCTTGTATGACACCGGCTCTACATAGGCGTAAAGTTACCAACAGAGTCGCATCGACCTACTACTATGCGCTCCCGAAACCTGAATACCTCACCACCATTTAGGGGTGTCAGGTAGGGCCAGCCGGTAGAGATATGCTGACGGTCACCTCCAATGACTGCGATCTCAACAGTCCGAGAATGGGTTTCTGGCCAGTTGTGCCAGAAGTTTACTTGGACAAGACTGCCAACTTCGACTAGCTCACGCTTCAACCCAAAACCATTTTGGGAATAGACTAGCAAGGACGGGGGATGGCTCATATACTCCGGAATCGTGGTCCACCCGTTGTTCGGCGGATCAGCACTTATTGGGGCTGGAATCCGCCCCCATACTGGCGGCGGCGATTCATTCACCCAAGGTTTACCATCAGGAGCGCGGAAGAGCCAACCTTGAAGAGCATTCCATCTGAAGTGATCCAGGCTCTCAACCACATCAACTGGCATAGCCCATACGTAAAAACTCGCGGGAGCATTTCCCCAACGTGCCTGGGCTTCGCGGATGTCCTCCGGTGACACCCAGCATTCGTGATTAACTTCGATTGTTGATCCTTGGAACCAATAGGCACGTCGGTATCGATGGCCGTAGAACTCGCCTGAGCCATTTGACCTGCAGAGGCGGCCCTCAATGGTGAGTCTGTCTGGACCCCTATCTTGCACAACTGTGATGTCACTGCGACTCATTTCGTAACCGAGACCTGACCCGTCTGGGGCCCCTGCCGGGCTGGAATGCATCCAGAAACCGTTGCCAGCCAAGAGTTGAAGGCCTCCCACATGAAGCTGTTCAAGTTGGCCACCTCTCGCTTCGTTGATGACAGCGCGAAAAGCGTTGGTCACGAAGTTCATAGTGCTTTACTCCATTTCCGTCGTTGTTGCTGAACATAGAATATGCGGACCCACAGATCACTCAAAATCCAATCACCGCTGCATATCCTGCAGGCACTTGATTTTTTGATAACTTGAAAGCCATGCTATGACATGGATCCGATGCAAACGATTGGATTCGATGAATGATATGCGGATTCCGTTTACCACTCTAGACCCACTCCTCATAGGCATTGTCAAGCAAGCACCGGGTAAGGGAGTCGGGGTCTTCTTGACCAGGCCCATCGTTAACATCAAAGACGGGGCAACGCCCCGAACCCAGGTTCCCACCGTTAGCGAAACCTGCTCCGCAAAAGTTGCCCAAACGCCGAACCCAGTAGTCCCGAATTCAATGCCCGTGGGGCCACGTCGGCCATCAGCGACCGCATGACCCTTCAGAAGATCGCTGCTGACTACGCCATCGGAGTTGCCCAATGCAACGCACCACCTATCGATGCGACCCATTCCAGATGCGCCCCACCCCTCACCCCAATTCAAGACAGGCCAACCCATAAACATCCGCCAGACTCACCTGGGGCTGGGACCCCCGATACATGCGCAGGGTCTCGGAAATCGGCGCAAAGCCCAGGCGCCGCAGCAAGGAGCCGGCAGCGGGGTTGGCACCGGGCCCATCCAGCAGCACCACGCCTTGATGGCGCTGCAACAGGCCCCGCAGCAGGCGTTCCGCCAGCTCTGGACTGTCGGCCAGCAGCGGTCCGATCCGCCAACCCGTGCCTTGCCGCAGCAGGCAGGGGCGGATGCGGCCGAAGCCGTGGCATTGCTGCTGGTCATCGACCAGGGCCAGCACCGTGCCAGCCGGATGGTGCAGCCAGTCGCTGAGGAAATGGGGGCGGGGCGAGGGTTCGCGGCTGGCGTCGTAGGCCTGCACCATCTCGTCCGGCAGGGTCGCTGCATCGACCAGCGTTAGCTGATCGTCTTGGGGCGGCTCCCATGGCATATCCAGGGAGTTGAGCTGCCAGCGGGTGGTGGGGGAAGCGGAGCGGAAGCCCCAGCCGGCGTAGTCGTCGATCCGCTCGGGGGCGGCTTCCAGGCCCACACAGCTCACATCATCCAGGTGCTCCAGGGCATGGCGCCAGAGCTGGACGCCGTAGCCCCGGCCGCGGTGCGGCGGCGTCACCAGAAACAAACCCATGAAGCCGTAGGCCTGGCTGTAGCGCACACCGGCAAGGCAGCCGATCGGTTCTCCCTCCAGGCAGCCCACCCACAACCCCTGGCGATCGGTCTGGCGGTAGATATCCACATCGCCCTCCCCCGGACAAAAGCCCTCGTTGCGGGCCCACTCGGTCACCAGCGCAATGTCGCCTGCCTCCAGGGGGCGAATCGTGAAACCAGAACTCATGGGCAAACTGCACGCTCATGCGCGGGATCAGGGGTTAGGCAGCATCCTGCCCCCCTAGTCTCCTTTCAGTGCTCGGCAAGGCTCACCACTGTTGAAGCACCCCTCCGCGCCCGACCTGCGCCCCCAACCCAGGCGGGATGGGGCGGTCGAGGTGCCCTTTGGTGCCAGCGGCTGGCGCACCTTTTTGAGGGTGCTGGGTCCCGCCTATCTGGTGGCGGTGGGCTACATGGATCCGGGCAACTGGGCCACCGATCTGGCCGCCGGCTCCAGTTACGGCTACCAATTGCTCTGGATTGTGGCCCTCTCCAGTGCCATGGCGATGCTGCTGCAGTCGTTGTGCTGCCGGCTGGGCATCGCAACCGGTATGGACCTGGCCCAGGCCTGTGCCCGCCTGTTGCCCGGTGCTTGGCGCTTGCCGCTGTGGTTGCTGGCGGAAGTGGCGATCGTGGCCTGCGACCTGGCCGAACTGGTGGGCAGCGCCATCGCCTTGCAGATGCTGTTTCGCTTGCCGCTGCCTTGGGGGGTGGCGCTCACCGCCGCCGATACGTTGCTGTTGCTGGCTTTGCAGCGCTTCGGTATTCGCCGCCTGGAGGCCCTGGTGATTGCCCTTGTGGCTTTGGTGGGGGGATGTTTTGTGGTGCAACTGCTGCTGCTGCAACCGAATTGGGCTGCAGTGGCCCAGGGATTTGTGCCCCAGGTGGCTAGTTTGAAAAATGGCAATCAGTTGTATCTGGCGGCCGGAATCCTCGGGGCCACGGTGATGCCCCACAACCTCTATCTGCACTCCTCCCTGGTGCAAACGCGCCAATGGCCAGAGGCTGCTGGCTCGCAGCGGCAGGCCCTCGGTTTCAGCACCCTCGATACCGCCGTCGCCCTCAGCCTGGCCTTCATGATCAATGCCTCCATTTTGATTCTGGCGGCGGGTCGCTTCCATGACACCCAACTCGGACCGGTATCCGACCTCAGCCAGGCCTATGACCTGCTCTCCCCCAGCCTCGGCACCTCCCTGGCCAGCACGTTGTTTGCGGTGGCGTTGCTGGCCTCGGGCCAGAGCTCCACGCTCACGGCCACCATGGCGGGCCAGATCGTCATGGAGGGTTTCCTGCACATCCGCCTGCCCGACTGGCAGCGCCGCCTGCTGACCCGCAGCCTGGCCCTGGTGCCCGCCCTGGCCACGGTGCTGTGGCTGGGGGATGGGGCCACCAACCCGCTGCTGGTGCTCAGCCAGGTGGTGCTCAGCCTGCAGTTGCCCTTCGCCGCCATCCCCCTGGTGCTGTTCTGCAGCCGGCCCGAGCTGATGGGGCCGCTCAAAACCCCCCTGTGGTTGCTGCTGGCCAGCTGGGCCTGTGTGGTGGTGATCGTGCTGATCAATGCCACCTTGGTGATCAACTTGATCTTGGGCCGTTGAGCGGCATGATCTCCAACCCCCTGGCCACGGTCGAACTGGCGACCCAACCCGGCTGCGCTCTGCTGATTGGGCGCTATCCCCGTTTTGGCTACGACGCCAATGGCGGCGGCGGCAGGGCCCAGCAGGGGCCCAGCGACGCTGACGGCTGGCAGGCCCTGGTGTTTGACCCGGCCAGCCTGGTGATTCCCGAGCTCAACTGGCGCACAACCCGTTTTCTGGGCTTACCCCTGCCGCCAGGGTTGGCGATTGCCGTCCTGCCCGAGCAGCTGCAGGGGCGCTGGCAGCGGACCAGCGGGGCGGTGCAGTTGCGCTTTCGCGCCCGCTTTCGCTTCAAGCTGGCCTCTCAAGTGGCGGCCCCCGATCTGATCGTCGACACCCAGCTGGTCACGGCATCAGTGCAGGGACAGCGCCACCGCGGCCAGGGCCATCCCCTGGATGCTGGCGGTGAGGCGTTATTGGTGGGGGTGGCGACGGTGCAACCCAGCGGCGAGCCCTGGTTCGATCGTTTTCTGGGCCTGCCCGATGAAACCCTGGCCTTGATGCGCTGTCGTATCACAGTCGATTCTGATTGATGCCTATCAGGATTAATCTCGATTACATTAGGCAGCAAAACGAGGCCATCACGATGGGCAATTCCTGGATTGATTTCTGCGAGCCCCCCCGCCCTCGGCCCCCAGGCATCGACTGGGATGTGTTTGTCTCCTACCGCTCGCTGGATCGCCTGTGGTCGATCGCCCTGTACGACATGCTGACGCAATGTGGTTACAAGGTATTTCTCGATCAATTCGTGCTCGTGCCGGGGCAAGGGCTCACCTCCCAGCTCGGGCGCAATCTGCAGCGCAGCGCCAGCGGGGTGTTGCTTTGGTCTGAGCGAGCCGAAGATTCCAAATGGGTGGAGAAGGAGCTTGACCTGATGAGCACGCAGCAGACCAATTCGATCGGCGCCGATTTCCCCTTCAACTTCGTCGTCGCCTCTTTGGATGGGCGGAACCCACCGGGACTGTTGGCTGGCCAGCTCTATGTGGATTTTTCCGCCTATCCCGATGGCCCGATGGGCTGTGATCTGGTGCGACTGACCTGTGGGCTGCAGGGCAAACCCCTGAGCCCCGATGCGGTGCGGCAGGTGGTGGCCTTTGATGCCACCCTCAAAACAGAGCCGACAAGCCTGAAGGCCATGGCCAAGGCCGTTCTCTACGCCAAGATCGTGGCGCGTCTCAAGAGCGACGAGCCCGCCTACACCACCTCCGCCCAGATCGCCGCGATGGCGATCGATCTGCTGATCCGCGGCAAACACAACAAGGAGGCGATTGAAGCCTGTGAAGCGATGATCAAGCGCTTTCCAGGTTCCATCCGCCTGAAGCAACTGTACGGACTTGCCCTGCGCCGCGAAAAGCGACTGGATGAGGCCAGCTATGAACTGAATCTACTGCTCGAAAACAGCCAGGGGGATACCGAAACCCTGGGAATCCTGGCAGCCGTATGGGCCGATATTTGGGAGCAACGCAAGGGCGAAGGAGATCAAGCCGGCGCCCGTGACGCCCTGGAAAGGACTCAGCAGCTCTACGCAGAAGGCTTCCAGAAGGTGCCCACGGACACCTACACCGGCATCAATGCGGCCTCCAAGGCGGCCCTGCTCGGCGATGGCCCCAAGGCTGCCGAGCTGGCCGGCAAGGTGCTCGAACGGCTCAATGAACAGGCGGTTAAAAGGGGTGGCGAACCCTCCAAGGATTACTGGGAGCGGGTCACAGAACCGGAAGCCTTGCTGCTCCAGGGAAACGGCGAACGGGCCCTGGAGCTGTATCACGCCGCCCGGGTGGCCCATCAGGAGGAAACAGGCAGCATCGCTTCCACCGCCACCCAGCTGCAGCGCCTGCTCGGGGTTCTCAGCCTGCCGCCGGAGATCAAAAACCGGCTCGCCGCCGAGTTCCAGCTACAGCTCGAATAGTCACAACCCTGGCGCCCCAGCCAGCGCCGGCATCGTCACCAGTTGCAGCCGCGCCGCCGCTTGTGGACGCCGGGCGTCAGCAGGCGGAAAGCGGTCCACAGCAACGCCATAGAGGCCGCAAACAGCAACGCATACATGCGGATATTCGTGGCATAAAAGATATAGTTTGGCAGCAGAATTGTCAGAATCATCAACCCCCCACAGCGCCCAGCCACGGCCCAGCATGGACCGGGCAATGCGCCAGAAAGCCAACGTTTGGATGCAACAGCAAGTAATAGGTTGGCAGGTGGAAGCGATCGGCAGCTATAATCTCGCCAACAGATTTGGCCGCTACATTCAGGGCATAGGCCTCATCGCCCCAAAGATTCAATGCCGCCCCATAGCGTGCGGTGATTAGGAGGAAGAGGGCCAGCAGGGCTAACAGCGGCGCCATGGGGGAAATCACGGATGGCATAGGGTAGGGCGGCAAGTGCACCGGTTTCGGATGCATGGCGTTTGCCTTAATACTGGCAACGAATAGGAGATGTTTGGCTGGGAGTTGGCTGGTGGAGGTGAGTTCCAGGCAGGGAGGTTAAAAAAATCGCCGGCGCCTGCGGCGCCATACGCAACAGCCGAAAGCCAACAGCCAAGTGTAAAGATATAAAGGGTTTAAGGGTAAAGAATTAGTCCTGGGGGAGGCAACAGACGCGGAAACCGATGGTGCCGCTGCGGAAGTCCGGGAAGATGAGGCTGCGGTAGGCCGAGCGGCAGCCCCTGGGGGAGCTGTCCCACGACCCGCCGCGCAGCAGCCTTCTCTCATCCATCTTTGCATTTGGATTAATTCTAGGACTGCCATCATCCGGGGCATCAATATAATTTGGATGCCAATGGTCAGCACACCACTCCGATACATTGGCGTGCATGTCATGCATCCCCCAACCATTGGCTGGAAACATCCCAACGGGCGTAGTCTGCACTCGATAGACCCCCTTTGGACCATCAGCGTAAGCAAGTCTGCCATCATAATTAGCTAGCTTCGCGGTGATCGTGTCACCAAAACAAAAAGGTGTTGTCGTTCCAGCCCGGCAGGCGTATTCCCATTGGGCTTCACTCGGCAAGGTGTAATTAAGGCCGGTGCGCTGGCTGAGGCGACTGCAGAACTCCATGGCATCCAGCCAACTCACCTCCTCCACGGGGCGGTGATCAGTGTTGCTCTCGCCTGCAAGTAGGCGAACCTTGGTCTCCCCTTGCCCTTCCTTGCTTTGGAAACGGGAGGGATCCGGCTTCAGCTGTCTGCCCCACTTTTCTCCCGTCTGCTCCTGCCAGCCCGCCACCTCACGCCACTGGGCCTGGGTGATCGGCGTTTGGCCCATGAAAAAGCTCTCCAGTTTCACCTCAAGCTGAGGGCCTTCATCGTTATACCGCTCGAGTTCGGCCCGGGGAGAACCCATCAAAAAGCTGCCCGACGGAATCTTCACCATGGTGAGGGCCACAACCTGGGCCCCTGCCTGCTGACGAAGTGCCTCATGCTCCAATTGCTCCAAAAAGCCCTCCACCTGCAGAATGCACCGCTCCTCAATCCAGCTGCCCTTGGTTGACCATTTCCAACGATTGTCTTCCTTGCGCAACAGGCAGGTGGTGAAGGAAAAGCTCTGCAACCGAATTGCACCCACGGTTGGCACGACCGCCGCGGCATGGACAACCTCAGGCGGGTCAGCCGCAACGGGCTCCCGCTCAGTCTCATTGAAGACTTCTTCAGCCTGCCGTTGTTGCTCAACAAGCTCCCGCTTTTTCTGTTCTTCCAGCTGCCGCCGCAGCCGCTCTTCAACTTGATGCCCCAACCACTGGGTTGGCGCCTTAAGGCTGACCTCACCGATTTGCAGCGGTTGATCGCCCAGGGCCTCCAGCAGGCGGGTGGCGTTTGGTTCGTCGCCTTTGGCCAGGGCATCGAGACCCTTGGCGTAGGTGAGCAATTCCGGCTCACCGGCGAGGGGCAACTCCAGCGCCGCCGCCAGGCCCCCCAGTTGGGCATAGGCGGTGATGCTGACTGCGCTGCTGTCAGCGCTGCTTTGGGCTTCGATTGCCCGCAAAGCCTGGGCGAAGGCGCGGGCCGCATCGCTGGGCTCCAGGTAGGCCAGGGCCACCCAGCGCTGCACGGCGATGTAATCCCCAAGCAAAGTCTGGGCAGTGATCCGTTTGCCCCGCTCCAGCTGCTCCAGGTGGCACCACAGCAGCTCGGCCACCCTTACTTCGCGGCCGCTTGGTTCCTCGCGGTAGAGCGAACGCAACAGCGTCAGGCCATGCCAACGCACCTGGGCATCAATGCGGTAGTAATCGCCACCCAGACAGGTTGTGAACGGCGCAAACAGCACATCAGCCTCGCGGCTGGGATCGGCGGGGCCCGCCAGGAAGTTGATCTGGATCAGATGCAGGATGTCGGGCCGCAGGGTTTCCGGCACCGAGGCGTGCAGCAACAACAGCAGGGGGTCGGGCCCGTAGCTGCTGGCGAAGTTGCTGAGGGCATCATAGGCCTCTGAAGTCGTCAGGGCCCCCATCAGCAGGCACCGCGCAGGTAATCCACAGCCCGCGCCATGTTCGCCTCGTCCAGCGGCAGCATAAGGACCGGGCCCTCCTCGATCTGGGCCGCGCTGCTGCCAATCCAGCGCTTGGCGGGCATCGGATTGATCCACACCACCTGCATGCCCCAGTCGGCGGCAGTGTCCAGAAAGGCCTTGGTGCGCCGCACCCGCCTCCGGCTCTGCAGCCCGCGGGCGCTGCCGGCATCACTCAGCACCAACACGGCGCCGCCGGCGAAGCGGCGCAGCAGCTCTTGTTGAGACAATTGCTGGGTGGTGCCGGGCACATTGACGAACCAGCGCAGGGCGGCGTCGCCGAGGCGGCCATGGGCAAGGGAGGCCTCAAGCACCTTGAGAAACGGCAGCCAGGGGGCCATGCTGGGACTGGCATCCGCCAAAATCAACAATTTGGCGGTGTTGCGCCGGCAGGGCCGCAGCACGGGCCGTAGCAACACCCCCTGCTCACAGCGGGCCCGCAGCGAAGCCTGCAGATCCAGCTCCTGTTTGACGCCAAGCCGTTGGTTGCGGCGCAAACGACGCCAGAGCAGGGCCAACTGACGCATCTGCAGCACCGGACGGGGCTGCAGCCCATAGCTGCCAAGCAGGGGCGGGTTGGCCTCCAACCGGGGCAAGCCCAGACCCTGGCCGGTGGAGGCAGGGGCGATCGCCAGCAGGGCCCGTGGCGTTGCTGGGTCGTCTTGCGGCGTGGCGGCATCAGCCACTCCTGGGTTGGCGGCGACTGGGGCTGGGGCGCCAGGGGCAGAGGGCATGGATTGCGGTCCCGGCTGCTGCGATTGGGGGCGATCTTCCAATTGCCGCAGTTGCTCGTTCAGGTCCGCCAAGGCCGGTTCGGGCAATGGCGTGATCGCCGCGAACCACTGGGCAATGGTGCGATGGTCCTCCTCAGTGCGGGCCCAGAGGATTTCAGCCAACCGGCGCAGCCGTCCTGGATCACAGCCGCCGTAGCCGGCCTCCAGGGCGCACAGGCCATCGAGATAATCGCGGCCACCAAGGGTCGCGCCACGCTCAATCAACCGCTGGAACAGGCCCAGCAACGGCAAAGCCGCGACACTCGCTGGTTGGGGCGTGCTGGTCACCCCGGCGCCTCCGAATCACTGGGACGCTTCCAGGTCTCCAGGTCACGTTGCAATTTCAGCAGGATGGCGTGGTCGGCAGGTCGCAGCTCGCTGGCGGACACATTGGTCTGGTCTCGCTGCTGCCAATGCAAGGCCCGCACCCAATCCACCAGTTCGCTGGTGGAAGGTGGTTTCTGCAGGCCGCACTCCTCGCTGCGCTGGCGCACGGCCAGGAACTCCTGCACCGCATGGTGGATCAAGGATTCCTGGATCTGCTCACCGCTGCGGGACAGGTTGCTCTGGACAATTTTTGCAAGCAGTGCTGGATCGGTGGGAAAGGTGAGCTGGATATAAAGACAACGGCGTAGGAAGGGTTCAGGCAGGGGCTTTTCCCGGTTGCTGGTGATCACCACGATCGGTTTGGCACCCCCGGGCTTGGCCTTGACGACCCGGCCGAAACCTTTGTTGGGATCATCTGCACAGAGGGCGCTTTCCTCAGCGGGCAAATCGTCGATCTCGAACTCGTAACGATCAAGTACATCGAGAAGATCATTGGGGAAATCGATATCCGCCTTGTCGATTTCATCGATTAACACCAGGCACGGTTTGCCACTGGCAATAGCATTGCCAAGCGGTTGCAGGTGGATATAAGGATGCACATAACGCCCTTTTTCATTGGTTGGATCTTGAGCATCCTGCAGCCTGCGCAGGGCATCGAAGCGATACAAAAGATCCTTCGCCTGGCTGGTGCTCTTCACGGTGACTGCTACCACATCGCCCAGATCCAAGACTGCGGCAATGGCATGGGCCAGAAGGGTTTTGCCACAGCCAGCTTCCCCCTCCACCAACAATGGCCGTGAAAGATGGATTGCCAGATTGACAATTTCCGCCACCTCCGGGGTGGTTACGTAGTCAGTCGCAGCTTCGGCAGAAAAGCTTTTGTAGGGGAAGGGGGCAGCCATGGCAGGAGTTGCAGAGGAGGAAGCTGAATCATTCATGATCAAAATTCCCAATTACCTTGGTTTTGAAGACGCTCGAACACAGAGAGGGGGGCTCCGTCGGGTATCCCGTCTTTGTGGGTGACTGCCTTGGAGATCTGCGCTCTTTGCTCATATCTGATTGTCTTTCCATTGAGTTTTGGCTGTCTTCGCTTCAGCCACTCGTCAACATCGCTCTGGCGTAAAGGCTGCAGTTCAGGCAAAGGAATGGGTTGGGCACTATCCCAATCTAGGTCAGCTGCGGCGAGCTGGCAGGGTTCTTGAGCCACCACAAACCAGTGCAGGCGGCCCCGCGCCTTGCAGCTGACCGCTCGGCCTAGGCGCTGCTGCAGGGGCCTCCAGAAGACTGACGAAAACTGGTCCCAGCGGTCAGGGGCCTTGCCTGGAGACTGGAACACCACCACCACATTGCGCTCTGTTAAACGGGTGGCAAGGATGGCCACCAAGCAGTCCATCGCCTCAGCCAACGTCACGGAATGACCCAGTAGTTCACAGACCCAGAGCGCTAGATGCTCCGGATCTTCAGGCCAATCCGGCTGGAAAAGATGACAAATTTCGTCCTCATCTTCCCATCCCTCCCAATCATGCAGAAGTTGGGCGAAATGCCGCTGTCCGTGGTTCTCCTCACCATGGACGACAAAGACTGCGGCTACCTCCTGTTGTCGTTGTCGCAACTCTGGCAGGATTCGCTCCAGCACCTGCAGTTGTAGATCACGCCCGATAGCCCCAAGTTCCGCCTCTGAGATCCGCTGCCTCACCCCGCCCGGGCTATAAACTGCTTGCTTTAAAATGTCCTTGTTCCAATGATTGATGCTGGCACTGGCCTTATCCCTGAGCTCTAAGACAGTCTTGAAGTAGCAGCGTCCCGTGGAGTGGTGTAACTCAGGAGGAGCAGCCCCGGCGTAGCCGGGGCTGACGGTTCGCCTCCATCAGTTCTCTGCTGTTGCAATGGGTGGGCCGGTCTGTGACCCTGTTTGGAGCACAACCAACAAACCG
>JAPLIC010000094.1 GCA_026389315.1 Cyanobacteriota bacterium | reverse complement strand
GGCACTCTGAAAGACGTACATTTTCAATCCAGCGAGTTCTTCTAAGCCGGAAATGGCTGATTGCACCCGATCTTAACACGAGATGGTCGCTGGAATCAACTGCCTTGCAATGGATGTTGGTTCCTCAGCAAGCCCTAATTACGAAGAGCGCTGCAACTGCTGGTTTGCTTGAAGGCCAGCGGGTGGCTCAGTGCCACCGGCTGGCTGAGGATTCAAAAAGCCAAACTGCCCACGCTGAAAAAAAAGGCCCTGGCAGCTGTGAATGGTGCCCGGTATCGGATCAGCTGCCGTAGAGGCTGGCTGTGGTGTTACTGCTGAGCTTGATGCGCTTCCTCAGCTTGCGGCTGAAGCCGAAGGCAGCGAAGGCACCAATGGCAGGTACGGGGCCGGGGACAGGGGCAAGGGCAGACGAGCTGAGGGTGAGTGGTGTAGCTTGGGCCCAGGTAAAAGAGTTTTGATCACCCACAGAAAAGTTAAATAAGAACATGCTACGAAAATCAGTTGCCGCTATGCTGTATGGCAGTTGAATAGTAGAAGGATCATTTGAATTTTCATGCTCAATAGAATACGCAAAGAGGGGGCCAACATCAGTATCTCCCGCAGGGAAAGTTTGGATCGAGTTAGGTGTCAAGAGAGTGTGTCCCACGGCGGTCGCGAACTGAGTCGCTAAGGATAAATCACCCCACCAAGGCATCACTCCCCCCTCTGGCGTCGGCGACTGGACAAACTTAATCGTATTGTCGTTGTAGCTTCCTGTAAATGTTGTCACGTCCCAATCTTGACCACCTACATTCACAACCAAGGCACGTGCCTGTCCACCGGTAAGTATCCCCACCCCAGTCGCTAATGCGACGCCAAGGGCTGGTTGGACCAGCGATGACCAGGGGTATCTGCGGCGGGGAGTGGAGCTGCTGCCCTTGGTGCTGGAGGTTGGGCTGAGGTTGAAGTTCGACATGGTTGTCCTCAAATAAGTGTGGAATCGGCAACCTCTCGATTGCCTGAACGAATTCTCCGTATTCCTGTGCCTAGGCTCAGTCATCTATCTTGGCAATGGCTGTCCTATCCCGAACAATCTCCTGCCAGTTTGCTGAACATTCTTTGTTATCTGGATGACCGTCAAGTAATCACAGCCGCTCAGATAGGGCCAATTTGACTTACGAGCCTGCGTTTAATAGCTCCAGCATGAACAACACTTGCCGGCCTGCGGCGCGGCCGGCAGCCCGCTGAGGGCCTGGGCCGGGGTGCGCTCAGGGGCAGGGGCTGCATCCCGAGAACCTGGCGCTCGGCTAAAGGGGCCCAATGGGCTTGCAGTAGGTCGACTAGGGCGAGGGATCAAACGAAAACCCTTTTCAGGGCTTGTTGGGACCCTTTTGTGCCCATGGCGACGGTTGGGCGCCGTTGCGTCCCATGAATGCTCCGATCATTACTGGGTCACCCCCACGGGCCGCTGGCTTTGATCAGGGGTGGATAGGCTGTTGAATCGGCCTGAACGCCCAGCGCGCCGCATGATCCCCACCTCCGATCTTCATATCGTCGAAACCCGGCCCCTGGTGCCGCCGGCGGTGCTGCACGCGGAGCTGCCGATTACCGAGACCGCCGCCCGCACCGTGCAGTGCGCCCGCGAACGGATCAAGGCGATTTTGCACGCTGGCGATCAGCGGCTGCTGGTGATCGTTGGGCCCTGCTCGGTCCATGACGTAGCGGCCGCCCAGGAGTACGCCACCGCCATCGCTGAGGCGCATCACCGGTTCAAGGATGACCTGGAGGTGGTGATGCGGGTGTATTTCGAGAAGCCCCGCACCACCGTGGGCTGGAAGGGCCTGATCAATGACCCCCATCTCGATGGCAGTTACGACATCAACACCGGGCTGCGGCGGGCCCGGGGTTTGCTGTTGCACCTGGCCGAGCTGGGCCTGCCCGCCGCCACCGAGCTGTTGGATCCGGTGGTGCCCCAGTACATCGCCGACCTGATTAGCTGGACCGCCATCGGTGCCCGCACCACCGAAAGCCAGACCCACCGCGAAATGGCCTCGGGGCTGTCGATGCCGATCGGCTTCAAGAACGGCACCGATGGCAGTGCCAGCACCGCCATCAACGCCATGGAGGCGGCGGCCAAACCGCATCATTTCCTGGGCATCAGCCAGCAGGGCAATGCCGCGATCGTCAGTACCACCGGCAATCCCGATGGTCATTTGGTGTTGCGGGGCGGCAAGGGCGGCCCCAACTACGGGCCTGAGGCCGTGGCCGCCGCCGCCGCCCAGCTGGCCGCCGAGGGCCTGCCCGCCCGCCTGATGGTGGATTGCAGCCATGGCAACTCCAACAAGGACTACCGCCGCCAGGGGGAGGTGTTGCGCCAGGTGGCAGAGCAGGTGGTGGGCGGCTCCCTGCATGTGATGGGCGTGATGCTGGAGAGCCACCTGGTGGAGGGCAGCCAGAAGATCCCAACCGACCTCAGCCAGCTCACCTATGGCCAGAGCATCACCGATGCCTGCATCGCCCTGGACACCACCTTGGCCCTGCTCGACGAGCTGGCGGGGGCGGTGCGCAGGGCCCGCCAACAGCACCTCGTGACCGCTTGATGGCCCCAAAGCGCGGCGGCCATGTCGTGTCAACTATGTTTTGGCACTCTTAGATCGCAAGTGCTAAGTAGTGACGAAGACGGTGAGATGTTCTTGGTGAACATCTCTTTGGTTGACTATGCCTATGGTGTGCATCCCACTAATCCATTGGGTCTGGGACATGGCCTTTCTGCTTCAGTTCTGTGGACTTTCTGATCCGCTGCAGATCTTCTATCTCGAACAGAGAAATGCCACTCCTGATGGGCTTGGGCCTGTCTACGCAGGTTTTCGGCCGTTTCAGCTTGATGCCCTGTTGGACTGGGCCCTGGAGTCAGCCCGTTGCCGTCGCTGGGATGGGGAACTGATTCGCCATACCGTTGTGGAGGTCTGGATGGAGCGGGCCGAGGTGATTCGCCAGTGGCAATTGCGCCTGCGGGACGAACCCGCCGATCGCCTGCTGGTGGCCGGCCTTGGCAGCCAGCAGGACTGGATGCATCGCTGTGAGCAATCCCTGCACGCTTGAACTCCAGCTCCAAGCCCCAGCCGCCAGACCACCAGCTCAGCCCCCAGACCACCAGCGCCACAGGGCGGACACCGCCAATGGCACGCTGAGGTTGTCCATTCCCAGCCAGGCCACCTGTTCCAGGGCGGTAGCCAGCAATGCCATCGCTGCCAGGACCCCGGGATCCGGCGCGCTCAACCCCGCTGCCAGGGCCAGTTGCCTCACCAAGACGAGCGCCCCCAGGCTGGCCAGGGCCATGGTTGCGGTGCCCAACAATGACCGTTTCTGCCCCCACACCTGCCAGCTGGGTGAAGGCCAGCTGGGCCCGATCAGGCCGGCGAAGCCATCTCCCCAGGCCATCACCAGCACCCCGGCCGCCACCGCAGCGGGCTGGGCCGGCCACCAAAGCAGCAGCAACAGCACGATGGTGGCCCCATAGGCGATGGTGCCGTAGCTGCGGCGATCCACATCTTCGATGGCCGGCAACACCCGGATGCGGTGGTTGAGGGCCGCCAGCACGGTGACGAGTCCGGCGACCGGAAGGGCGATGCGGCGATCGATACCCAGCCCCCAGGCGATTAACAGCACCGGGCCGCTGCCGATGTGGACCACCTTGCGGCTCCACTCCGGTTGGTCGGGCCAGCGGCGACGCACCAGCAGGGCCAGGCAGCACACCAGAGTCAGCCAGGCAACAACCGCACCGATTCCAGGCAGCTGGCGCCGAATCCATTCCGGCTCCAGCGCCAAGGTGACTTCCACTGGATTCTCAGGCCGCTTGTTGCCTGTTGCTGAGCAACCGCAGCTTCATGATCGCCTTGGCTTCCAGCTGGCGCACGCGCTCGCGGGAGACGTTGATGATCCGGCCGATTTCGGCCAGGGTCAGCGGTTCGCTGCCCTCGAGGCCGAAGCGCAGCCGCAGGATTTTCTGTTCCCGTTCGTTGAGTTGGGCAAGCCAGGCCCCCAGGTGTTCCTTCTGCAACAGGCGATCCATCGAGTCGAGATGCTGGTTGCTGCCGGGATCGGCAATCAGTTCACCGAGGGTGCTGCGGTCCTCTTCGCCGCGGGCGTGGGCATCAAGGGAAGCGCAGGGGGTGCTTTGGGAGATCAATTCCTCCAATTCCTCGGGAGTCATGCCGACGGCATGGGCCACTTCGAGGCGGTTGGGTTGGCGTCCGAGGCGGTGCGAAAGCTCGCGGGTCACCCGCCGCATGCGGGAGAGTTTTTCGCTGACGTGGATCGGCAGGCGAATGGTGCGGGCGCTGTTATCGATGGCACGGGTCATGCCCTGGCGGATCCACCAATAGGCATAGGTGGAGAATTTGTAGCCCATGCCGGGGTCAAACTTGTCGACGGCCCGCTCCAGGCCAATGGCCCCCTCCTGGATGAGATCCAGCAATTCAAGACCTTGATTTTGATACTTCTTGGCCACGCTCACCACCAGGCGCAAGTTGGCGGCCATCATGCGATCACGGGCCCGCTGACCCATGCGAATTTGACGTTTCTGCAGGGGTGTGCGCTGATCGTTGGCGAGAAGTTGCAGCGGTTTGGCGGATTGGACATGGTGGGCCAGCTCAATTTCCTCGGCTGGTGTCAGCAGCGGCACCCGGCCGATGGTGCCCAGATACCAGCCGATGGCATCGGGGCTACTGCGGCTGCTCGATCGCTGGGCGCCAGCTCGGGCTGTCGCCCGGGTGCGGGTTGGTTTGGTCTCGTCTTGTTGGTTTGGGCTGCCGCTGTCACCAGCGCTCGCTTTGCCCCGTGCGTCGCCTTTGGCGCGCAGCAGAGCGAAAGCGGAATGCAGAGGTGTCCCCATCACCCCAGGCCTCCGATTGAATTTGCGGGGAATATAGCACCATTTGGAAAGTGCTTTTGTTCAGAATCTGAAGATTGTTGGCTTGAAGCGATGCGCTTTTCTGTGCTTTGGCTGCCGATTAAGCTGTCAATCCACCCCGCCAGCGATCCATCAGGGTTCTTTGCACCAATTGGCCTGTTCCTTCAAGAGGGCGTTTCTGAAAACTGCCGTCGCTGTGCATGTGCCAGGCTCCGCAGTCGTCAAGGTATAGCTGCAACAAGCCTTCCAGATGGCCCTTCAAGCGCGGATCCTCCACCGGGGCCACGGCTTCGACACGGCGATCGAGATTGCGCGGCATCCAGTCGGCGCTGCCGATCAGCAGTTCGGATTCCCCACCGTTAGCAAACCAAAACAGGCGTGAATGTTCCAGAAACCGGCCGATGACACTCGACACGCTGATCGTTTCGCTGACGCCTGCCAAGCCAGGGCGCAGGCAGCACATGCCGCGAATAATCAATTCAATCTTGACCCCCGCCTGGGAGGCTTCGTAGAGCAGGGCGATGATCGCCGGATCCACCAGGGAATTCATTTTGGCCCGCAGGTGGCCTCCGCGGCCAGCTTTGGCATGGTCAATCTCGCGGCGGATCCTGTCTTCCATGCCCCGCCGCAGGGTGACAGGGGCCACGAGCAATTTGCGGAAACTCTGCTGTTTGGAGAAGCCGGTGAGATAGTTGAACAGCTCAACCAGATCCTGGCCAAAGTCTTCGTCGACCGTCAGTAGGCCGATGTCGGTGTAGAGAGTCGAGGTTTTGGAATTGTAGTTGCCTGTTCCCAGGTGCACATAACTGCGCAATACCCCCTTCTCGCGGCGTACTACCAGCAGCACTTTGGTGTGGGTTTTGAGTCCGAGCACCCCATACACCACATGGACCCCCGAGCGCTCCAGTTCGCGGGCCCAGTGGATGTTGTTGTCTTCGTCGAAGCGGGCTTTCAGTTCGACCAGGGCCATCACCTGCTTGCCGTTTTCGGCGGCGCGAATCAGGGCCGCCACCACCGGCGAATCCTTGGAGGTGCGATAGAGGGTCATCTTGATCGCCAGCACGGAGGAGTCGTCGGCCGCCTGGTTGAGAAATTCCTCCACCGTGGTGGTGAACAGGTCGTAGGGGTGATGAAGCAGCACATCGCCCCGGCGGATCACAGAAAAAATGCTTTGAAATTCCTCCTGCTTGATCGAGCCGTCCTCTAGTTGGCTGCGTTGGGCCCGCAGCAACGCCGGCACCGTGCGCCCCTGATAGGGCTCGTCCTTCAACTGGGGCAGCGGAATGGCCAGCAGGCTCATCAGATCATCAAGGCCGAGGGGACCGTTGATGCGATAGAGATCCTCGCTCTCCACATCCAGACCTTCCATCAGCAGCCGCACCATCTCGTCGGGCATCTCATTGGCCACCTCCAAACGCACCACCTCACCCCCCATGCGGCGCTTGCGCAGCCCAGCCTGCAGGGCCTCCATGAGGTCATCGGCCTCCAGATCCCGCAATTCAAGGTCGGCGTCGCGGGTGATGCGAAAGAAGTAATGGCCCTCAATCGTCATCCCCGGGAACAGGTGCTGCAGATTGAAGGCGACCAACTGCTCCAGGGGCACCACCGTGAACAGGGCCCCTGGGCTGCGCGTGCAGAGCTCGGTTGGAATCGGCACGAAGCGGGGCAGGATCTTCTGCGGCACCTTGACCCGCGCGAACTGCTGCTGGCCCGTGTCTGGATCACTGACCAGGGCCGCCACATTGAGACTGAGGTTGCTCATGAACGGGAAGGGGTGCGCCGGATCGACGGCCAGAGGCGTCAAGACCGGAAAGATGGCGCGGCGGAAATAATCATCGGCCCACTCTTTTTGTTTCTCGTTAAGGCGGCTGTAATCGAACAGGTGGACGCCGTATTCGGATAGCGAGCGTTTGAGGTGCAGGCGATAGTGCTGTTGTTGTTGATCGAGCAGTGGTCTTAACTTTGTTTGGACGGCCTCTAGCTGCTGAAGCGGGGTCAGTCCGTCATCGCTGAGGGTGGTAAGCCCCGCTTCCTGCTGGGACTTGAGCGAGGCCACCCGCACCATGAAAAATTCATCGAGATTGTTGCTGAAAATGGCGCTGAATTTGGCCTGCTCCAATAGGGGTGTGTGTTCGTCGAGGGCCTGGGCAAGGACGCGCTGATTAAAATCGATCCAGCTCAGTTCCCGGTTGATATACAGCTCGGGTGGCACGCTGGATTTCGTCATTGCTGGAACTTTCGTTTGGGGGCTGAATAGTGGAATTAACTTAGCAATCTCAAGCCGTTGATTGGTGTGATGGGCTTGCTTGACCGGGTAGCCCCCCGACCAGTACCCCCACCACCAACATCAGTGCCAGTCCCACCCAGAAGGGACTGCGTTGGCCGATGGTCTCGAAGGCCAAGCCCGCCAGTGGCGGCCCGAGGAATCCGGCCAGGCTCTGAAGGGCTTGCATGCTGCCCAGGGCGGCCCCCTGGCCCCCATCCTCCAGGCGCCGGGACACCAGGCTGCGCAGGCAGGGGGTGACCAGTCCTGTGCCCATGGCCAACAAGGCCACCCCCCCGAACACCAAGGGCACCGCCGTCGAGCGCTGGGCCAGGGCGATCAGCAAAAAGCCGACACTGACCAACCCGACCCCCGTCAGCGAGAGCCTGCGTTCGCCAAAACGGGCCACCAGGGGCCCGATGAGCCCTCCCTGCACCACCGTGGCCACCACACCCACCACGAAAAAGGCGAGGGCGGCAAGCTCGGGGCCCCAAGCGAAGGCCTGGCGCAGAAACAGCACCAGCATGGCCGTGAAGCCATTGAATGAAAGGAAGAACAAAAAGAAAGCCAGGGCCAGCAAGCGCACCTGGGATTGGCCCAGGATGCGACCGATCTGGCTGAAGGGTTGCAGCGTCCGGCGTCTGGGCAAGGGCAGGCGCTGGGAGGGGGGCAGGGTTTCGGGCAGCAGGTTGAGGACCACCACCAGGTTGAGCAGCGCGAAAGCCGCCGCCAGCAGCAGGGGCAGGGTGAGGCTGAAACGGGCCAACAGCCCTGCCAGCGCGGGCCCCAGGATGAAGGCCAGGCCGAAGGCCACCCCCACCAGCCCGAAGGCCTTGGCCCGTTGTTCCGGTGGGGTGATGTCCGCGAGGACGGCGGTGGCGGTGGCGGCGGTGCCACCGCTGAGTCCATCGATGAAACGGGCCAGGAACAGCAAACCGAGGGGCACGCCGGCCGCCAGGGCCTCGGGCCAGAGTTGGGCCCAGGGCAGGATCAAGGTGGCGGCAAACAGCGAAAGCCCCACGACCGAACCCGCCACGCAGGCGGTGATCACCGGCTTGCGACCAAACCGGTCGCTGAGGGCGCCGATCAAGGGGGTGCCGGTGAACTGGGCCAGGGCATAGGTGCCAGCCAGGGCCCCCAGGGTGCGGCCATCACTGCTGAGCCCGGCCAGCAGATAGGGCAGCAGTGGAAACACCATGCTTTCCCCGAGCCTGTCGTTGAGCAGGGTGAGAAACACGCTCAGCAGGGTGGAGGGACGCTGCCAGCGCAAAGGGAGCCTGCGACGCCCTTCAGCATCCCATGGGGCCCCTGATTACCGGTGAACCTAATCACTGTTAGAACAGTGACTTACGGACGGGATTGAGGCGTGTTGCTGGCCGCCACCGGACTTCTTCTGGTGTTGTTTCTTGCGGCCCACCTGGGGGGTGTGGGGCTTGCCTTGGTCGATCCCCGGATTTTCGAGGCTTGGAGCCTCAGTCTGCACACCTGGTGGCCCCTTCCCCTGCTGGAAGCGGCCTTGGTTGTTTTGTTCCTGCTCCATCCCCTCAAGGCGGCGGCCAAGGCGCTGGCCAATGCCGCCGCCGCCCCTCGGGTGCAGGCAGGGCGCCGTAGCCGCCGTGGCAGTGGCCTGGAAGCGCTGGCCGCCCTGGCCGCTCGCACCAGCCCCTGGAGCGGGGCGTTGTTGTTGCTGTTTCTGGTGGTGCACCTGGCCCAGCTGCGCTGGGTGCGTCCCCCGGCCGGGGGCGAACTGGCCGCCGTGATGGGGGTGCTGGCCCAGCCCCAAGGGTGGGTGCTCTATAGCGCTGCGGGGCTGGCCCTGGCCCTGCATCTGTTTCAGGGGGTTGAGGGTGCCCACCGCAGCCTGGGGCTGTTGGATGGGGCCAACGCGGGTCTGTTGCGCTGGTTCGGGCGCCTGGTGGCGGTGCTGCTGGGGGGTGGTTTCTGCCTGTTGAGCCTGGCCCTGGCCTGGGGGGCGCAGCCGTGACCGCAACCGAGGCTGCAGGGGTAGGTGCGCGCCACGATCCCCGAGTGCCGACAGGTCCGTTGGCGGGCGCCTGGCAACGCTGCCGCCAGGATTTGCCCCTGATCAGCGCAGCCCAAAAACGCCAGCTGCGGGTGTTGGTGGTGGGCAGTGGCCTGGCGGGGGCTTCGGCGGCCGCCTCTTTGGCGGAACAGGGCTACAAGGTGAGCCTGATCACTTATCACGACAGCCCCCGCCGGGCCCACTCGGTGGCGGCCCAAGGAGGCATCAACGCCGCCAAGAATTACGCCAACGACGGTGACAGCGTCAGCCGCCTGTTTCGAGACACCGTCAAGGGGGGTGATTTTCGGGCCCGGGAGGCCGGTTGTTTTCGCCTGGCCGAGCTCAGCACGGCGATCATCGACCAGTGCGTGGCCCAGGGGGTGCCCTTCGCCCGCGAGTACGGCGGCACCCTGGCCAACCGCAGTTTTGGCGGCACATTGGTAAGTCGCACTTTTTATGCCCGGGGGCAGACGGGCCAGCAGTTGCTGTACGGCGCCGTGCAGGCGATGCTGCGCCAGGTGGAAGCGGGCCGGATTGACTTGCTGCCCCGCCGCGACCTGGTGGAGTTGGTTCTGGTCGATGGCGTGGCACGGGGGGTGGTTTGCCGGCACCTCGTCAGCGGCGAACTGGAGACGTACACAGCGAATGCCGTGGTGTTGGCGAGCGGTGGTTATGCCAACGTCTACTACCTCTCCACCAATGCGGTGAAGAGCAATGTCAGCGCCCTCTGGCGGGCCTATCGCAAAGGGGCTGATTTCGCCAACCCCTGCTTCACCCAGATCCATCCCACCTGCATCCCCAGCGGCGACGCCTACCAGAGCAAGCTCACCTTGATGAGCGAGAGCCTGCGCAATGACGGGCGGGTGTGGCTGCCGGCGCGGCCGGGCGATGGCCGCGAGCCGCAGGCGATTCCGGAGCACGAGCGGGATTATTTCCTGGAGCGCCAATACCCCACCTACGGCAACATGGTGCCCAGGGATCTGGCTTCAAGGCGGTCCCGCGAACAGTGCCTGGCGGGCCATGGGGTTGGGCCCAGGGGGCGGTCGGTGTACCTCGACCTGTCAGATGCCATCGCCCGCGACGGCAAGGCAGCGATTGAAGCGCGCTACGGCAATCTGTTGGAGATGTACGAGCGCATCACCGGCCAGGATCCCCTGGTTACGCCGCTGCGGATCTACCCCGCGCCCCACTACACGATGGGGGGGCTGTGGGTCGATTACCACTTGATGAGCACGGTGCCGGGCCTGTTTGTGCTGGGGGAGGCCAATTTCTCCGAGCATGGCGCCAACCGCCTCGGGGCCAGCGCCTTGATGCAGGGCCTGGCCGATGGTTATTTCATCGCCCCTGCCACCATCACCGCCTGGCTGGCGGGCCAGCCCCAGCCCGAGGTGGGGCCGGACCATCCCGCCTGCCGCCAGGCGCGGGCCGAGGCCGGTGCCCGCATCACGGCGTTGCTGGCGCCCCGCGGCGGCCCCTGGCCGCCGCGTCCTGTGGCTGGCTGGCACCGGCAACTGGGCCAGCTGATGATTGAGGCCTGCGGCATCAGCCGCCATGGTCCCCGCTTGGAGCAGGCGATTGCCGATGTGGAGGACCTGCGCCAGGCCTTTGCCGAGGAGGGCGGCGTGGCTGATCTGGGGGCCTGCCACGAATCTGCCGTCGCCGGTGCTGGCCGCGGCATCAATAGCGAGTTGGAGAAGGCGTTGCGCCTGCAGGATTATTTCGGCCTGGCCGATTTGATGTTGCGCGATGCCCTGGCGCGGCAGGAATCCTGCGGCGCCCATTTCCGCCAGGAGTACCAGACCGCCGCCGGTGAAGCGCAGCGCGATGATGCCCGTTTTGGCCATATTGCCGCCTGGCAATGGCGTCCCCAGGGGGCGCCCCAACGCCAGGTTGAGCCCCTGCAGTTCAACGAAATCACCGCCAGCCAGCGCGATTACCGATGAGCCCGACTCTGAGTCTCACCTTGCGAATCTGGCGTCAGCAGCAGCCCGGGGCGCCGGGAGGGTTTGAAACCCACCGCTTGGAGCAGGTGAGCGCCGATTTGTCGCTGTTGGAGGCCCTTGATTGGCTCAATGAAAGGCTAATCGCTGCCGGTGAACGGCCGGTGACCTTTGAGCACGATTGCCGTGAAGGCATCTGCGGCAGTTGCGGCTTTTTAATCAATGGTCAGGCCCATGGCCCCCAGGAGGCCACCAGCGTTTGTCAGCTCTACCTGCGCCGCTTCCGCGATGGCGAGGTGCTGGTGCTGGAGCCCTGGCGGGCCCGGGCCTTTCCCCTGCTGCAGGACCTCAGCGTCGATCGCTCGGCCCTGGATCGGGTCTGGGCGGCGGGCGGCTACTGCTCGGTGAACACCGGTCAGGCCCCGGAGGCCAACACCCTGTTGGTGGGTCGTGAGCAGGCGGCCAGTGCCTTCGACACCGCCAGCTGCATCGGTTGTGGTGCCTGCGTGGCCAGTTGCCGCAATGCCTCGGCCAGCCTGTTTGTGGCGGCCAAGCTGGCCCACCTGGGCCAGCTGCCCCAGGGCCAGAGCGAACGTCAGCGCCGCGCCCTGGCGATGACCGAGCGCATGGCGGCCGAGGGCTTCGGCAGTTGCAGCAACCAGCTGGAATGTGAGGCCGTTTGTCCCAAGCAGATTTCAGCCGACTGGATCAGCTGGATGAATCGCGAACTGCGGCGGTAGTCAGCCCGCCCAGATCTCCTCCAACTTCACTGCCAGGCCGGGGCAGAGGGGAGCGAAACCACGGCGCTCGGCCTCGCTGAGAGCCTGCCAGCGGTCGAGGGCGACAAGGGCGGCATCGGGGCTGAGTACGGAGTAATCCGGCAGGCGGAAGCCGCTGGAGCTGTCGAAGGACTTCCAGCTGCCATTGCCGCGAGCCGCCACGCCTGGCCTGGGGAGCCAGTCAGGAACCAGCGGCCGCGTTATAGATGTCCAAAATAACGGCTAAAGGTTCGGCACCGGATTGCTCCCCAGTTCCCTCGCCAGGATCTGCGCCGCTGGGGGAATTCCCTCGGGGTGCGCGCCTGCCCGGCGCCATCCGATGGACTCCCTCAGCAACGACAGGCTGGACCAAGTGCGCCTCTGGGCGGCCGTGATGGCTGAGTACAGGGTGCTCACCGCTGGGCTGGCGGCTGCCAGGGGCCTGCATGGGAGTTGCTCGAAGGGGCGAAAAGCAGTAGCAACATTGCTACACTGCTCGAAGCAACGGTGCTCGCCATGGCCGTAACCATCTCCAGCCGAGCCTTTAACCAGGATGCGGCCGGAGCTAAACGGGCCGCCAATCAGGGCCCGGTGTTCATCACCGACAGGGGGAAGCCAGCCCATGTGCTGCTCTCGATCGATGCGTATCACCGCCTGCTGGGAAGCAGAGGCTCGATCGCCGACCTGCTGTGCTTTCCAGGAGTGGAGGAGCTGGAGCTGCCGCTGATCCGACACCCCGAGCCGGCGAGAGCCGCGGATTTGACCTGAAAAGGGCAGGTCAATTCTCATGTATTTGCTCGACACCAATGTCGTTTCTGAGTTGCGCAAGGTGCGCGCTGGCCGGTCCGACCCGGGGGTTGCCACCTGGGCCGATCAGGTGGAGCCCGGCAGCCTCTTCCTCTCCACGATTACGCTGCACGAACTGGAGCTTGGCGTGCTGTTGATGGAGTGGCGGGATGCCCAGCAGGGCTCCCTACTGCGGCAGTGGCTGGAGCAGGCGGTGCTGCCCGCCTTTAGCGGCAGGATCTTGGTGGTGGATGCTGCCGTGGCCCGTCGCAGCGCGGCCCTCCATGTGCCTGACCCCCAGCCATTCCGGGATGGCCTGATCGCCGCCACCGCATTGGAACACAACCTGGTGGTGGTGACCCGCAACCTGGCCGATTTTGAGGCCACCGGGGTGAGACTGTTCAACCCCTGGCAGCAGCGGTGAGCGGCCGAAGCCGCCTGATCCAGCCGAAGGCGCCGAGACCGAGTCGATCGTTCCAGATCCATAGGCATGATCCATGCCTAGAGACTTGGCGACTTGGCGGGACAATTCCACATAATCTGAGGGTATGAAAAAGCCGTCTTTCCTGCGCGCTCTCTTATTCGCAGCCGCGCCTGCGCTGGCGCAGTCGCCTGATGGCTGGCTAAGGGATCGCGACATGCTTTTAGCCCCGGCGCGTAACTACCTGATGGGTTTCTGTGGCACAGGCAGAAAAGCTAATCGAACAGGTAGCAGCTACTTTGCCGATGTAGCTCCTAGGGTCTATCAACAGATGAGTGGAAGTGGGTTCTCTCTTGAGAGGGTTAGAGAGTTCTCTGCAGGAGCGGCAGCCGCCATGGCGGTGGCGTGCCCCGATGTCTGGTAAACAGCCGCGCGAACGCTCGGCGCGATCAAGCCAGGCAGCGAGAGCAGCGTCGACCACTTCGGAGCCATCGACCACGGCGCCGCCTTCGATCTGCCCGCACACCCCTGCGCCTGCTGCCCGAGCTGCTCCGCAATGCCATCGCCAGCCTGGCGCCGGCTCTGGGCTTTACCGCCCTGCCCCGGCGACCTGGCTCAGAAGGTCCCTGGTCAGGCTTCAGTCACCTCAGCGAGCACGGCGGCCACCAGCCCATCGCTGAGGTAACAGCCCTCCTCCCTCAGGGCCGCCATCAGCGGCACGCAGGCAGGAATCAGCCGTTGCTGCTTTGCCACGACCAGTAGCGCAGCGGTGCCGTGGATGGGGAGCCCCCGGCATCTGGCTTCCGCCCTGCCGCAGCGGTCGTCCACGATCACCAGCACCAGGGCGCCAGGAGGCTGTTGCGCTATGCCTTGACCGGCGAGGCACCAGCCCGGCGCCCTGGTGCTGCGGTTGTGGCCGGATTCCGTCCCTTTGCGGCCAGCGATCAACAGCTGGTGAGCAACGAACAAATCGATCAGTTGCGCGATCTCGAAGGCATCTGATGCGGGCCCTGCCCAGCAAGTGGCGGCCAGTCTGGCCGAGGCCTGCGGCCATCCCAGCCATGCCTTCTGGCCCCAGCAGATCAGCCTGCTCCAGGAAGGTCTGATTCGCTGGGAGCGTATTCTCGGCACTCGCCAGATCACCGATGCCTATCTGCTAGCTCTGGCCGTGGCCCATGGCGGTCGGCTGGTGAGCTTTGATCAACGCCTGGATCCCCAGCAGGTGCCCGGTGCCAGCACGAACCAACTTTGGGTGATTTCAGCCGGCGGTGCGGCTGCCGGCAGCACGGTTTCCGGCTGAATCGGGGCAGGCGCCGTGAGCGCTCGGCGGATGGTAAGAACAAGCTTGATCACGATGTACTCGGCGATTTCGCCGCCTACACGACAATTTCTCGGCCTAACCATGAACGACGCCATCGCCCTGGGCGTTGTGTCGCATCCTGACGCGCTCTGGGGGCAGGTCCAACTGCAGCACCAGCAGCCGATCCAGCCGCCGCCGTCACAATGGTGAGATGAATCGTTCCGCCGACTGGCTGCATCAGGCGCAGGCCATCAGGCGGTGGACAAGGCCCTCAAGGGTTTGCACCTGCGCCATGGCCAGCAGGCGTGGGGCCACGGCCTCGGGCGCTCCAACCCCGATAGCCTGCCCGATGGGGCCCCGACCGACCATTTCGGGCGGCTCCAGAGCGACGACGCCCTGAACCATGCCCGTTCGATCGTTGACGCAATCGCTGCTGCGCTGGCCTGAGCCCGAGCAGATCCTGAACCAGGTGCGCCTCTGGGCGGTACAGGTGGCGGTGGAGCATCCGGGCCTGGAGCGGGTAGGGCTGTTCGGCAGCTACGGGCGGGGTGACGCCGGGTTCGGCAGCGATCTCGATTTGCTGCTGATCGATGCCGGCAGCAGCGGCCCCCAACACCAGCGACTGCTGACCTGCCCCCTGGCGGAGCTGCCGCTCAGCTGCGATGCCCTGGTCCTCACGCCCACGGAACACGCCGAGCTGCTGGCCAGCGGCTCAGCCATTGCCACCGCCCTGCAACGGGACAGCCGCTGGTTGTGGCACCGGTCGTGATCAGACGCTGGGCGAACCACGCCAGTTGGTGCTCCTGTGAGGTGATCGCCTCAACATTGGAGGCGTGTCTGTCATACAAGCTGGCATGCATCTCGTAAACTTGATTGCATCATGTCTGAGGCGTTCCATGAGTGCTGTCAGCCTCCGACTTCCAGACCACCTGGAACAACAGCTCAATGAGGAAGCGCGACTCAGTGGCCAACCGCGCTCCCAGCTGCTGCGCGAGGCCTTGGAAACCCTGCTGTCCCAGCGGCGGGAAGGAAGGGCGCAGGCGGCCCTGAAGCTGGCCGCAGAGGCTTTGGCCAGCGATGCGGACGCCTGCGCGGAGGCCCGGGAGTTGGCCGCGGATTTCCTGATGGCGGAGAACGAGGCCCTGGCCGGGGCTGAGGCGCCTGCGACCGCGACCTCGGCCGAACCTTGGTGGTGCTGATGCGCCGCGGCGAGGTGTGGGTGGCCCGCCTCAACCCCAATCAGGGGGCCGAGGTGGGCAAGGTGCGGCCGGTGGTGGTGATCCAGGCCGATGCACTCACCGAAGCCGGCCTCGCCACCCTGCTGGTGGTGCCCCTCACCAGCCAGCGTCGCCGCGGCGCCGAAGCCCTGCGGGTGCCGATCCCCGCCCGCGACCGCTTGCTGCGCGAGTGCTGGGCGATGGCGGAGCAACCCCGGGCCCTGGATCGCAACCGCATCGGCGAAGGCCCCCTCACCCGGCTCAGCGCTGCTGAAATGGACGCTCTGGAGCGGGCGCTAAGGGCCGCCTTGGGATTGGCGGGCGTCTGATGCCACGTGTGGACCGGCATGGATCTTGCTGGCGGCAGCGAGCAGCGGAATCCGGAGTTCACGGGCCTGCACCACGGCGGGTGCCACTCGCTTGCCCTGCCCTGGATGGGCGCCGGCGGTTGGCGCATCAGGCCAGCTGGGACGAGGAACCCCTGACCACGCTTCGGCATAGCGGTGACGCTGATCCAGCCAGCCAGCCAGCCAGGGCAGAGCCAAATCACGGTGGCCCCTGGTTATGGAGCCGCACCAGGGTGATTCAGCTGGAAGGGGATGGGACGACGCGCGCGCGTAAGGGGCGCAGTGAGGCGCCCCCCAAAGGCACCGACTGAAAGCCTGGGAAAGCTTTTGCACGTGCCAATCTCTTCATTGGCCTCAGGAGCATGATTTTTTTTGGGGGGGGCATATTTACGGCAAATTTGCATGCCCATGCAGTGATCATGTCGCTTCGCATTTTCGCCCAACGCAGCAAGCGCTTTACGCCTTTGCTGGCCGCACCGGCTGCGCTGCTGTTGAACCAGGGGCAGGCCAAGGCCGTTCTGACCTACAACATTTTTGAATCTGCAGGAAATGTGGTAGTTCAGACGAGTGGCAGCTTGAATCTCACTGGGGCAACGCCAAATGGCATCAGTGGATGTAGCGCTAATGGTGCAATTAGATCGGATTTAGCAGTTGTCTGCAGTGGTCCGAGTAACATTTTGCCACAATACGGTATCTTAGGCCCTGCGTCCTTCAATGGAACCGTAGTTATCGTACCCGCATCCAGCGTCTCTGGAATAACGGCTTCCTTTTTTGCTGCCGTTAATGGATTTGTGATTGATTCTACGTACGTCTCAAACACTCCAATTGTCAGCAGCGCCACGTTTAATGGCACAACCCTCGCAAAACTCGGCTTCACCACAACGGGCCTGATCGGCACTTGGACCCTCAACGGCACCAGTGAGTCAATCCAGGTGATCCTTGGGGCTCCCACAGCCGCCACCGCCGCCCCCCTGCCCCTACTTGGTGCCGGTGCCGCCTTCGGCTGGAGCCGCCGCCTGCGCAAGCGCATCGCCGCTCCGTTGATCACGCCGCCCCAGGCCTGATTGCAGCGCTGATTCACTTCCTAGCCCTGCCATCGGCGGGGCTTTTTTGTGGCCGCCGTGTGCGGCGAATCTTTCTCTGAGTTTTGACAGCTGAGTTCTGCCATGCCCCCCAGCTCTGAACCTTCTCTCTATGGCAGCCCCGTGCTCCTCTCCGCCCCAGGCCTGAGCGTGGTGGCCCTGGTGCTCTTCGTGCTCTTCGCCTCCCTGGTGGCTGCAGTCCTGTTCCCGCTGCAGCTGCTCGATCCCGCCTGGCAGTTGCGCCTGGCAGCCGCCCTGATCAACACCGCCCCCTTCCCCCTGCTCGGCCTGGCCCTGCTCCAGATCGCCGCCGAGCTCGGCCCCCACGATCCGCTGCTCAAAAACCGCGCCCGCCTCTGCTCCCAGCTGGCCGTGGCCGCCGCCCTCGGCTTTCTGCTGCTCCTCCCCCTGCAGACCATCGCCGGCCTGCAGACCAGTCGCTCGCTGACCAACGCCCAAGCCTTCCGCCTCCAGGGCGCCGAGGCCAAACTCAAGGCCCTGCGCCAGGCCGTGGCCGGCGCCGCCAGCAACGCCGATCTCAACCAGCAACTTCAAAACCTCCAGGGGCCCGTGCTCGGTCCCGCCGACATCGCCCAGCCCCTGCCCTTGCTTAAGGCCCAGGTGGGCGCCGTGCTCGATCAGGCCGCCTTGCAGATCAACCGTGAGCGCGAGGTCAGCCAGCCCCGCACACCCCTGCTGCTGCTGCCCGAGCTGCTCCGCAATGCCCTCGCCTCCCTCGCCATGGCCCTGGGCTTTGCCGCCCTGGCCCGGCGGCCTGGCGAACCCCGCACCCTGCTGCAGGTATTGCAGAGCACCTGGCGGCGGTCCCGGTTTGGCGGCTCCGGCCGACGACATCCAGGCTCCTGGGGCTAGCTGCTCAAGCTGGGGCACCGTGATGAATCGCCGAGGAGCTGGCCGATGGATTTATCCAACAAACTGAGCGCCCAGCTCAAGTGGATGCAGCTTCTGCTCGATCCAGACTCCGGCGCGATCCTGTTCCGCCACCCCACCCTGCGGGGCATCCCTGATCTGGTGGTGGAGGGCGATGGCTACACCATGGAGTTCATCGGCCCCACCCTGCTCTGCCTGGACATCCAGGACCCGAGCGGCATGGCTCGCCTGCTGGCCGAGCCCATCAAAGGCAAGCAATCAGCCATTGCGCCCCAATCGCCAGAGCTTTTGCTGCTGCCAGACTGGCTCCATGGAAGCGACGACTGCCCCCTCCATCGAGACACGCCTCCCCCTGCTGGCGGCGGCGATCGGCGCTCACATTCCAGGGGCCCAGGTGCGGCTATTCGGTTCCCGTGCCCGCGGCAACGCCAGTCCCGACTCGGATATCGACCTGTTGATCACCGTCCCCGACATCTGGCTGGCCCGCCACGATCGCTGGCTCACCCTCAGTGAGCTCAGGCGCCGGCTGGCCATGGTCGACGTGTCGCTGGATCTGCTGTTGTTTTCGGAAGCTGAAGTGGCGGAACGTCAGCACTGGCAGAGCCATGTGATCGGGCAGGCCTATCGGGAGGGGCAGCTGCTCCATGGTCCTCTCTGAAGCCGAGGGCTTCCTGAAGATGGCCAGAGCGGACCTGGCAACCGCTCTGGAGAGTTCAGATCCGGCTCGGTTCCGCGAGGCAGCCTGGGGATTTTGGTTGCAACAGGCTGCCGAAAAGGGCCTGAAAGCTTGGCTGCATCAGCACAGGCGGAATCAGGTCAGCCGTATTACAATCAACCCATTAGTCGTACAAAGTCGGGGCTGAGCTCCATGCCACTCACCGTCAGGCTGGACAGCGAAACCGAACGCTGCCTGCAGGAGCTGCTGGCTGCCACAGGCCAGGACAAAAGCACCCTCATCCGCCAGCTCATCCGCGATCGCTGGCAACAGCGCCGGCCCTCCCCCTCGATCACCGCGCAGTTGGGCGGCCACCCCAATCACTTCCTCGACACCCTGCCAGCGGGCAGCGCTGAACGCCAGGAACGGCGCCGGCTGCTCACCGAGCAACTTCAGGCGCGCCGGCTGGAGCGCTGCTGATGCGTCGGATCCTGATCGATTCGGGAATCCTGCTCAGCTATTACCAGCAGCAGGAGCCCCTGCATCAGGCAGTGGTGGCCTTCTTTGATCAGAACGCTGCCCAACTGATCACCTCGCCGATCTGCATCGCGGAGGTGCTCTGGTTGTTGGGCAATCCAGGGGATCCCCGCGCCTTGAGCGCTCAGAACCACCTGCTCGGGGCCGTCAGCCGGGGTGGCATCGAGGCGATCAACCTGCTCCCTGAGGATTACGCCCGCATCGCTGAACTCAACCAGCGCTACGCCGATCTGCCCGGTGATTTCGCCGATCTCACCTTGGTGACCCTCTCAGAGCGCCTGGACATCGCCGAGATCCTCTCTCTGGAGCGCGATTTCGATGTCTATCGGCGCTTCCGGTGTGAGCCTTTTTGCCGGGTTGCCCTGCGTTAAGCCAAGGGGAACAGTGGGCGGCTAGTCCCACTCCCTGCGGGCGCAGATGAAGGACACGGTGCTTTGCCCTGGCTCTGGGCTTTGCCGCCCTGCACCGGCGACCTGGCTTAGAAGGGATCCCTCGTCAGACTTCATCCACCTCAGCGAGCACGGCGGCCACCAGCCCATCGCTGAGGTAATAGCCCTCCTCCCTCAGGGCCGCCATCAGCGGCGCGCAGGCAGGAATCAGCTGTTGCTGCTTTGCCACGACCAATACCGCAGCGGTGCCGAGGATCGGGAGCCCCCGGCATCTGGCCTCCGCCCTGCCGCAGCGGTCGTCCACGATCACTAGCACCTGGGCGCCAGCGGCCTGCCAATGCAGAGCCAGGGCGATCGTGGTGCGCTCGCCAGAGTCCACGCCGGGATTGAGCGGCTCGACATCGGGCACATCCGTTGACTCGACAATGCTGAGCCACCCAGCTGCTCGGGCCTCGGCGATGGCAGAGGCACCGGGCCTGCGATCGGCGCGGACATCAGGGTCGGCATCGATGCCGATCTCGGCCGCCACCATGGCGGTGATGGTCACGCCGCCGAATAAGGCGCGCAGCAGATCAAGGCAGCCGATTCGCGCCAGGCCGATCAATGGGCCCGCATCGGCGATCACCACCCGCATCGTGCCCAGCCGCGAAGGCTCAGGCGCCGCCATGCAGCCAGCGGCGCGCAGCGGCCAGATCATCCTGGAGGTCGGTCGCATC